>CAZSAO010000086.1:0-1665 GCA_964605275.1 uncultured Legionella sp. | reverse complement strand
CATTAAAAATATAAAAAAATAAAAAAAACAAAAACAAAAACAAGCAAATAATGCAAAACGAAAAGAAGAAGAAGAATATTATCAGAAATAAAAATAAATAAAGTGAATTATCGCATTCACTTTCGTTACAACAAATAGTGTGAAATGACACTAAATGTATTGTTAAATTTATATGTCCTCCAACACATCTTCCATGGTCATTATTTGCGAAGGGCGTGCTATTCCAAAAGACGACGAATATGAATTACAACTCGACCAACAACCGCACGACCCCCGTTTTGATTCTGAACAATGTCAATCTGTAGATGATAGAAACTCCTACCTGTCTCATTAAAAATAGGACATTATTCCAAGTATAGCGAGGATTATTTTGCAAAGTGCTCTATTTTATATTACGGCGTGTTGACCACTGCCTCACCACCTAGGCGCCGCGGCTTGTCCCTGAGCGATCCACACCAATTTATTCATCTATTCCTTGCTCCAATTGAGTGTTTATGACTATTTGGAGCAATAACTTTGCAGTAAGAATTAATTCAGAATCAGGTAGATGACGTTGTTTTTTTGTAAGCTCTCTCCCCAAACAAACGACAGATAGGGAATTAGTAGATTGAGCGGGATGAACTTGAACATCAGTGACTTTAATTTGATTCATAGCACCAATCCCAGTCAGCCAGGCAGCACAAGTAGCAGTGGCAGCAATAAGTAACAAAATAGCCTCGCGTTCAGGTGTTCGAGATACACTATCTTTAAGTCCTAGGCCATGGTGAAGGCATTTGGCATCTCTAAAATTTTCTTCTATCCTCATTCTTTGGCGATAAATATTTACTATGTGATTAGAATTCTGTTGTGATTGAATCAAGGATATGACAAGAAGCCATGGCTCTTTAGCCGCTTTTGAATGGCGTTTACTCATACCGCAAGCACTGATCTTTTTATTGACACGAGTTTCGCACTTAGCTCATATGGCTTGAAGCATTTAGATTTTGATCTGCTCCCGAATTGCGTTTTTAATCACACACCAATTTTGTTGATATCTTGTAATTTTTTGCGTGATACACAGTTTGTGTTGCTCAAACCAAGCCGCAATATGATTTCTCTGTACAAGACCTGTGCGTGCCTGACAGCGCTCTATCCCACATGTTTGTTTGCCTCTCGCTGATAGACTTCGACTGACCAATGTGCGTCCGTGACATGTTTTACCTGCTCACGTGTTGGGTTTTCCATATTTGTTGTCACGTAATCAATGCAGCTGTTTTTTACCACCAAATTGAATACAAAAACCCAACCATAACCACGTAAATGAACCGAAAGTTCTTCTGCAGGAAGATCTAACGTTTCTAATCGAACATTACAATTTACAATACGATTTTTTCTTAATGCCCTCTGTCCTACTCCATTAAATTAATTTTGTCTTTTGATTCCAGATTGATTAGACTTTAGATTTTTATCTGGGGTCAAGGACGATGGCGTATAAAGTAAAGTTAACAGAGAAGCAACGAAAAGAATTAATTGAAGTAATCCGTAACGGCAAACATCAAGCCAAAGTAATTATGCATGCAAATATCATGCTACAAGCGGATTGCAGTTCTGATGGCCCAGGTCTAAGAGCGTTCGATTGAATGTTGTCGATCAAATATCCTCGGTAACGGTTTATAACACATTAAA
>CAZSAO010000085.1:0-1785 GCA_964605275.1 uncultured Legionella sp. | reverse complement strand
GATGTTACTCGCAGTACAAGCTACCATCAATGCCACGACGAAGGAGCACCAAGGGCTTTATTATGACGAAAGGGAGGCCAGAGAGCAATCTGTTAATCATCTGGTTGATGGCTTGCAAAAAGGTTTTTTAGGCACAATAGCGACGATTAAAATCATCATTGCTGACTCAGCATTAACGGCCGATCAAAAAATAACTGAAATAGCTGCGACTGTTAATCGACCAGAATCAAAAAAAGCAGCGGTTAAACAGCAGATCAATAATGGCTCTTTTCAATTTTGTGTTGGTATAGAAACGAGGCGCAGCAAGGGTTACAATAACTTATGTTTTTAAATTATCCGCAGACTTATGGCCCACTTCACACTTCCTTTAGACATAAAATCGTTAAAAATAATTGGTCAACATGTTGATTACAATGGAAATATAACCTTTGACGTCGAGAGTTCATGCAGGGGAATGACCTGCCATAAGTGCGGACAATTAGCTACGAAGCGCTACGGCCACTCCTATGTAATGACCTTTGAGCACACCTCTATTTTAGATCGTCGTGTATTTCTAAGAATCAAACCAGTTCGTTATTATTGTGAGCATTGCGATGACGGTACAACTACAACAGAAAAATATGATTGGGTAGCGAAAGGAGGGAAGATAACGCAAGCCTTGGAAGACTACATCATGCGTCAGCTGATCCATTCAACGATACAAGATGTATCACGCAAAACCGGGTTAAGTTACAGCACTATTTACAGTGCAATGACACACCGTATTGGGACTAAAGTGGACTGGTCAAAATATAAAGAGTTATACACCATAGGCATCGATGAAATCAGTAATAGAAAGGGTCATCAGGACTATTTAGCGATTGTTAGTGCGCGAAATAAAAAGGGTGAAAATAGTATTATTGCGGTCCTTGATGGGCGTAGAAAAGAGGACATAAAACTATTTTTAGAATCCATACCTGAGCCGCTTAAGAAGACAGTTCATAGCGTATGTACTGATATGTATGACGGCTTTGTTAATGCGGCTGTAGAGGTATTTGGGGCTCGCAAAGTAGTAGTGGATAGATTCCATGTGGCCAAGTTATACCGTAAGCCATTAGATAAATTACGCATTAGTGAGATGCAACGGCTAAAGAACGAATTACCCGCTGAAGAATACCAAAAACTAGAAGGTATGATGTGGATTATTAGAAAGCAATATGAGTGTTTAACTGAAGCAGATAAGTCAAAGTTAACACTACTCTACCATCATGCTCCGAAGCTAAAGCAGGCTCATCACTACGCATTAAAGCTAACTCATATTTTTAATACACAGTGCAAGAGAAAGCTGGCATTGGATAAATTAAACAGATGGATAACAAGCGTTGAACAAAGCGAGGTGACTTGCTTTGCTTCCTTTATTAATACGCTTAAAAAATATCAAACCTATATACTGAATTATTTTAAAGATAGAAAAAGTAGTGGTTTTGTTGAAGGGCTTAATAATAAAATTAAAGTGGCCAAAAAGCGCTGTTATGGACTCCTTAAAACTGAGTCCTTTTTTCAACGATTATTTTTGGATCTTAACGGATATGAACTGTTCGTTTAGTTACCAACACAAAATTGAAAAGAGCCTTTACTGAGCATCTCTTTGCGATGCTTTATTTACTTGGTTTTCCATTCCATCCAAGGCTCAAAGATTTAGCCGAACAAAATATTTATAAAATCGATAAGATGATGAGTTATGGTGATTTGGATGAGGTATTCAGCGGCACAATAGACATTGAACTGATTCGTGCAAACTGGGAT
>CAZSAO010000084.1:0-1861 GCA_964605275.1 uncultured Legionella sp. | reverse complement strand
TTGATGCGCTGCACGGACTTGGTTTTACAGCTGAGCAGATTGTGAAAATAGCTGGAAATGGTGGTGGTTCTAAAAACATTGAAGCGGTGCAACGCTATTTTAATGACCTTCGGGCGTATGGATATCGCATTGAGTCAATTGTGGTATGCGCATCCATTATTATTATAAATTACATCATATTGTGTTTGTGGAAGTTGCATACTAAATAAAACATTCTCGTCATGATTTTGTAAATAAACCCCCATTATTTTATCACGCGAATTCTGTAAGGCTGCGTTTACGAAGTAGTATTTTATCGAGAAGCAGCATAAACTTATTTTTCATTCGTTTTCTGATTCCTGTAATCAGATGAAGACCTCGCTTCAATAGCGTTTGATTCAGCTCCTGATCAATATAGCCCTTATCACCAAAGAGTTTCCCTAGCATATCAGAGGTCATCTGTTCTACGGGTTTTCTATCATCACTGTTTCCTGGGGTAAGTCGACAAGCACACAGATCTCCTTGGCTATTAGTAATTAAATGAAGTTTAAAGCCATAAAACCAGCCCTTAGTGTATTATACATAATATTGGAGGAGCAACCTTAGATTGGTTGCCTACTTTAAATCTCTCTTCGCCGCGAACACAGCAAGAAATTAGTGCTTAATGCCTTGTTTCAAGCTTCATTTAAATGCACCTAAATACTATATAAGCGATTGGACTGATCAAAACTATTTAGCTTCGGCATTAACAGCAAATGAAATCGCTATATTAAACTCACCAAATGAATTAACAGAAAAAGAACACTATGAGCTGTATTGGTCTTTAGAGTCGTTATGGGCTATAGTTTGGGCCATTCATTTAACTCAGGAATTACCTTTTAACCAACCATTAAGCAATGAGTTGGCAAGACTTAGTCCCAATTTACAATTAAACGAAGGAGGGGATAAATACCAACGAGTGATGCATTTACGCCCTATTAAATCTATATTTGAAATGTTAGATTTATATTATCGATTACATTGGTGGCTGCAGACAGTTAAAAAAGAAAATCAATCTACTGCCAAGCTGCATTTAGAGGTTATAATTGCAAGACGCAAAGCACTTGAATGGATCTTGGATAGCACTACTCAATGGGATAATATAGATTTAAGTATTTAGCATATTTCTCTCTCAGTGTAGAACATAAACTTAAGGTGGCATCACCATAATCTTGAGTAGTTACCGAGCCTTGCAAATTAACTTGTGCCAACGACGGCATTTTTTCTATTTGTATAGTATCTGCTAACGGACTATAGGCTTGCTCTAATGTGTGTCTCATTAACACTAATCCTTCAAGATTAGATGTGCCGGAATTAATGGTACAAAACTGATGTAGCATTTCTACCATACTGTCTTGATAAGTATAGACTGAATCAATGAGTTCTTTATATGTTTTTAGCATGGGATAAATTTCGATGTTGAAAAAGAAACAATATCTTAAGCACGTAGTGAACGTCAAATAATTTGAATTTTAGTTGCACATCAGTTTAATTAATGTGCATCATAGGGTAGACGTCGCCTCTTTAATCCATTGAGTAAGTTTTAGTATTGTTTCTTCATTAACTTTTATAAGTTGTTGATACAATGGCTCAAGAACGCTTCGATGACCAGCTTTATAATATCGTTCCAAATATTGACATGCAAAACGCATTTTTTGTGTGCCAATATATGCTACGCCGCCCTTAATTTTGTGAGCAAGTTCCTCTACTTTGTCCCAATGCTGTTGCTGGTGCTCGAGTTTCATCTGCAAGATGTCTTTTTGTATTTCGTCGGAGCAATACGATTCAAGTAGTGTCAAAAGTAAATTTTTATCTGAAATTTGTTCTAAAGCTAATTGCTCAT
>CAZSAO010000083.1:0-2111 GCA_964605275.1 uncultured Legionella sp. | reverse complement strand
TTCGATTGCTCCAATTAAAAGAATATTTTGAATGCCCAATTGCTTTAAACACGCCGGAGAATAATATCGCTTGTGATGAGTTACTCACCGATACTGAATGGAAAGTTTTGTGGACGATAGTGTCGCTACCTCGTTATAAATTCTGGGACATCCAAGTCCCCAGAATTCACTCGCCAACGCGACAAGTATGCCTCCGGCGGCCCTGGCCGTCCTGGTCCCCCTTGATTATGAGTCCCCTACGGGACTCATAATCTGCGCTCCCCAAATGACTAATAGTATGGACCCCGCCACCTTTAAGAAGGCTTCGTAATGAGCCAGAATGAATAGATTAAGTTCATTCAACCAAAGTGGAGGATCCATAATGAATAATATTAAAGTATTAGGGATTGATTTGGCAAAAGATGTTTTTCAATTACATGGTACTGATGCAAAAGGAAATCGTGTATTAACGAAGCGTTTAAGTCGGGTGAAACTTATTGAGTATATGGCTAATGTTACACCCTGTTTGGTGGGTATAGAGGCATGTGGTGGAGCACATTATTGGGCACGAGTATTTGAGGCCTACGGACATAACGTAAAAATGATGTCACCTCAATTTGTAAAACCCTATGTAAAATCGAATAAAAATGATGCTCGAGATGCAGAGGCTATTGCTGAGGCAGTAACCCGACCTAATATGCGATTTGTTCCTAAAAAAACAATGCAACAACAGGACGTATTGTTGCTTCATAGAGCCAGGGAGTTAGCAATGAAACAACGAACAGCTCATAGCAATCAGATACGCGGCTTATTAGCAGAATATGGCATTGTTGTCGCAAAGGGCTTATCTCATCTTAATGAATTACCAGAGATTTTAGAGAATGAAGAACAGAAATTAAGCCTAACTTCAAAAGAGATATTCCTTCAGCTCTATGAACAATTAAAAACCTACGCCGAGCAAGTGAAGTACTATGAGAACAAAATTCACAGCCATGCGGCTACTGATCCACGTTGTGTAGCCGTCCAAGAAGTAGAAGGTGTTGGACCAATAACAGCATCAGCTATAGTGGCTACAATTGGCGATGCTAATGCTTTTAAAAATGGACGGGAAGCCTCAGCTTGGCTGGGCTTAGTACCAAAACAGCACTCGAGCGGGAATAAAGTGGTTTTAGGGAGTATTACCAAGCGAGGCGATCGTTATGTAAGAAAATTACTGGTTCATGGGGCTCGCACTGTTGTGAAGAACTGTGATAATAAAACCGATAGAAAAAATCAATGGGTGGCCGATAAAAAGCTGCGTTGTGGTTATAACAAAGCTGCAGTGGCTCTTGCCAACAAGAACGCACGCGTTATCTGGGCGCTCTTAGCAACAGGTGAATGTTATCGAAAAGCAGTACCAATAAAGGCACAAGTGGCATGAGCAAATCGAGAATGGTAATTAAAGTACATTGTTTCGTTTCATTTTGTTACCTGTAAAAAACACAGGCAACAAAATGAAACGATTTAAAATGAGTTAAGAACGGCAACACGCTCTGGAGATTGCTTAAGGTAAACTAAGATTGATAGCAACACAGGTAAGACCGGTTCTTTCAAAACCTATAGGCGTCAAGGGTCGCAGCTAAGACCGTATGACTGATAAGGAGGAAGAACGCAGATACTATCAGGGTCCGAGTGAACGTATATCACTCACTTAAGAGACCGAATACATGACTGCATCTCGACCTATATTGCTAAAAAATTTTAACGTTACCTCTTGCAAAACCGGCGGAGTCCATACATGACGCCTTGTCGTATGCCTTATATTTTGCCTTCGGCAAAACATCCGGCTCTAAGGCTACCAGGGACTACAGGCCTCGGTCTTCGACCTTCCTTGGCCTGCAGCGATAGAATCGTCTGGATTTAAGCTTTCAATTCCTGCAACGCGATCTCCTGAAGTCGTGGCAGAAAAAAATCTATGAGGTTGCGATGTTGCAGTATTATCAGTAGAACGTTGTTGTAAATCTTCACGTGAGATAGTATTTGAAATTTGATCATTCATTAAATCTTGAAAACGCCGCTCTGCGGTCAATAACCTCTGTGCTTGTTCATTAGAGTTATCTGAAAATAAAAGATTAGCAGCTATTGCATCAAAT
>CAZSAO010000082.1:0-2230 GCA_964605275.1 uncultured Legionella sp. | reverse complement strand
CTCATCTTTTAATTTAATTCAAAAAAGTCAGACCGGAGGTCTGGCAATGTAGGCTAAAGCTTTTTATCGCATCAAATAAACGAACAATTGTAAACCACTTTTTTAGATTAAGCGCAGGATTAAGACGTTTAAAATCAGGAACTAAAGCCTTAGGCGCCCAAGTTAGTCCTGTTTGCATCAGCGTCATTAAAATAAAAGTCAAAAGAAATAAGCCTGCAACAGGCAGCCAAATAGTTATTATGTGCATGCCGCAGTGCTGAATTAAATGGCTGCTGAATGGATGATTGTTTATATTGCGCAAAAGTAGTTTGCACAGCACGGTAACTTGGCTGAGTATGTGAGGCCATAAAAAATACAAAGTACTTAAAAAAATTAAAAAGGCGGTATAAATGCTCAGCTCATTACTTTTACTGACCTGCCCTTTTTCCTGCGCTTGTTTTAGTTTATGTGGCGTTGCTTTTTCGGTTTTTTCACTCATTGCACTACCTCTTGCCAACTGTGTAGCCAATAATCGGTGAATGATTGCGTCAGCGTGGAGAAATAAGGTAGGAGCACTATTAAAAGTATCAAACCAAAAATAATTTTGGCGGGTAATGAAAAAAAGTAGGCGTTAATTTGTGGCATGGTGCGAGTGAGCAGGGCGCTGCAAAAATCAACGCTAAGCAGGGTAATAATTAAAGGACTTGCCAGTACTAAAGATAGGCTAAACATCAGGCCAAATAATTTAATAATAGGGGTTAGGCCTTGAAATACATTTAGTCCACCTGGTGGAATGATTTGAAACGAATAGGATAACCCCTTAAAGAGCCACACATGGCTGTTGCTGGTAAAAAAGAATAACACGGCCAACATAGTGAGCAGGCGCGCGCTTAATGATTCTTGGCTGTGTTCATGTGGATTAAATAAAACAATTGAATTAAAGCCTATTTGATTATCAATGAGCTGGCCGGCAATGTGATAAATAGAAAATAAGGCAAAAAGGCATAAAGAGAGTAATAAACCATTGGTGAACTCGGCCAAGCAACGCAGTAATAGCCGGGAATCATCTGAGGCGATAGTGGCTAAATTACTTACTAAAATAATGCTTAGGCAAATAATGAATAATAGTCGTACATGAATGGGGACTTGCCGTAGCGCGTGGATGGGGGTGAATAAAACCACCATGCTTAAACGAATAGCGATAAACAGCGCACTTATTAGCCAAGGAAATGAAATGGTCATGATTTAATGACCTTGGGGATTGCTGCAAAAATATTGTGCGAAAACTCAATAAGCGAATGCATCATCCAATTGCTGCAGATAATAAGCATTAATACTACTGCTAGAATTTTAGGTACGAATGTTAAGGTAGAGTCTTGAATTTGTGTGACGACTTGTACAATGGAAATAATGAGACCAACAAGCAGGGCGGTGCAGATCACCGGAGATGAAATAAGCAGCGCATTCCATAGTAATTGCTTGCTTAAATAAAGCGCCATATCAGAAGACATCATTCATTAATTCCATTAATTTTTTACTTGCACTAATCATTCAAAATAAAGTGACTGATTGTTTTTTCCATATGCTTGAATGTAAAAAGCAGCGGGATTAAAACAAATTTATGGAGAGGATGCAAGTTGAGCGCTACTTATTTTTAATGAAAAAAAGGTACAAGAGGAGTCAATAAATAAAAATTAATTTAAAAATCAAATGCTTGTATTTTGAGCATTGAATTGATTTTTTTTAATACTCTATACTTAAGAAAGGGCATTTAGTACTCGCATTTTGCTTGTTAGGTATAATATGCCAAAGCACAGGAGGTTATCATGAGCACGATTAAAAACTCAGAACATCCGGAGGTTGCCGAATTTATTCATATTTGTGCTATGTCTCCAGAGGCGGAAGGAAATAAAGAAATATGCGAATTAATAAAAAAAACAACCGTAGTGTCTAAAGCGGTGGTTACTCAGTTTTCTCATACCAAGAAAGAGATTAAAGAAGACGAAGAGTTAGATGAGTCGTTAAAAGATACTTTTCCTGCCAGCGATCCTATTACGCATTATTAAATAGAGCGGTTACATTAAGAGTATGGGATAGTGATCATTGTTCCAATTTGTTTTATTAATAAAATTATTTGGGAAAAATTAAAAAAAGCTTGACAGTTTTTCGATAGTTCCCTAGAATGCAAAGCTTCTTGGGGCTATAGCTCAGCTGGGAGAGCGCTTGCATGGCATGCAAGAGGTCGGCGGTT
>CAZSAO010000081.1:0-2336 GCA_964605275.1 uncultured Legionella sp. | reverse complement strand
AGGATGTATGGCTTAATTCAAAAAAGTCAGACCGGAGGTCTGGCAATGTAGGTTTATTCACGAAAATTGAGGATTATTATTAAAATAAAAGAGAATACTGAGTAGTTTTATCATTTTTATGTGAGTGTTTAATTGACAGATCTAGAGCACATTGCCCCAGACCTGTCAATAAAATCGAGTTGATTTGGGTTCGCAAGCTTTGTTAGCATTTGCTATATTTTTTCCTTTTTGCAACACCTACTTGAGGGACACCATCTTTTGCTGATTGATTAAAAAGATGCTGGTTGATTGGGTCTAAATTTAAGTAACCGTTCAGCAAATTTAATCCCCAACGTCATCATTTTTAACTGAATTCTTTCAACAAAAAATTCTAATCCTCTATCCGTTTGAATACGCGGTATTGGCAAAGGAAATTGTTCAAAACCTAAGTCTAAAAAATGAAGTGTATTAGCCGCTGTGCGGCGTTTATATATCTCTAGTACACGCCAGCAGCAGTATATTGATAATATTCTAGGGCTATTTTGCACGTGTTCATTTGGATACGATCACCAGTAATCCAACGACTGTAACGTATAAATTTCTTTTTCCGCTTAAGTTTTTTTATTGGTAGATCTTGATTGCTTCCACCTGATACGTCTTATCTATCAATCCTAGCAGCACACCTTTCTTGATTAATGATTCTCTGTCCATCCCCCCTAAACTCACTCTTCAAAATATTTCAAAGATAATGACGTTCTTCAATTAAACTTTCATAAGGAATATGTAATTCCTTATGTAACTTAACAATTTGAGGCAAAGTTAAGTTACGCTTTCTGTTTAGAACATCACTAACTCGACTTTTAGGACCCAAAAAGGCTTCCAAATCTTTTCTTGTTAAATTCAATTGATCCATTAGAAAAAGAATTGCATCGACAGGATCTGATTGAGGCATTTGATGATGCTTATTTTCATACCCTTCCACAAGCACAAGAAGTACATCAAGCTCATCTCCCTCTGGAGTATCTTGCTCGGCTCCCCAAAGAGTATCAACTCGCTCTAAAGCAATTTTATAATCGCTTTCATTATGAATTGGTCTAATCATTTTCAACCTCCGAAGCATTCACGCGATCATACTCTTTGTGAGTACCAACAAATTTAATAAACATGACGAGTCTCGGGTAATCGATAGCACAAATAATACGATAGGAATTACCTTTTATATTAAAAACTATTCTGTTATTAGCAATGATGGATGCATTTCTTAGAGTATCCTTAACCTCTTGAGGGGTTTTCCAACTCTGCTTAGAACAAAAATGGTACCACTCATTTAAATAAGATTGCATATGCTCATTGCCAGGCAATTCCCAGTACGTTTTAAGCCGACTTTTTGCTATTATTCTCATAAATCAATTATATGTTACCAAATTGGTAACGTCAATAATTTATTTACTTAGAGCCTTGAAAGCCACATTACTAGACCTCTTTAAGTAGATATGGTCAAGAAAGTAAAGCACATACTCGTACACAGTATTGTAGGAAGTACAAAAAGCGTACGCAGGCTGAAAAAAAATATTTAAAAATAGATTAATGCTTATTAGTGTAACGGATGGATGAGCCAATACATCAATTTTGAGGCGCATTTGACACCATTTATCCAAAAACCCGACATCAAGAATACCGGGCACATAAGAGAGCTAAATTAATTGATAGATATGAACTATATCATTAATACGGATAAGAATGTTGTGCAAAGTGAAAATCAAAATGAGCAATAAAGTAGTTAAACGGTCATGCACACATTGTGTCTATTATTTTCTGCTGAAGATTGCTGTTCGATACTATGAGTCATTACATAGCTAGTCCTAGCATGAGGTCGAGGTAATACAAAATCTTGGCTTGGAGCCCTCGGCTCATCTAGTGCCACATTCGAACAAGTTGCGCAATCTAAAATATTACCGAGCAGACTACCTACTCTATGTCCTGCTAATGTAGTGACTTCTAATCCACCCAAAAGACAAATAGCGGCTGTAAGCCATTTAGAACCTAAAGTAGATATTCCAGGAAGATTATCTAGAGCTGGTTGCAAATATACAACCGCAGCGTAAATTCCTCCTCCAAAACCTACAGAGCTACCTAAACCTGATCCAATTGGAAAAAAAAGTATTTGCCATCACAATCTCCAAGTAAATTAAACAAAATGATATTACATCATTAAGACAAGATTATCATAAGTAATAATTCAATAATTAATGAGGGTGTAATAAATATTGATTTCATGTTTAATTCCAGATCGATTCAATTCTAACTCACCTTACGCACGGAGCGTGTCAACAAGCCATTTTTTTTAGCTCCTGCAT
>CAZSAO010000080.1:0-2342 GCA_964605275.1 uncultured Legionella sp. | reverse complement strand
GGAGTATCTAGCGGTTTTAATGTTATTTGTAGGTGGGGTTAATTACGCGCTTACAGTATACATACGAAAACGGCAAAATCTGTTATTGATATTAGATACCCACAAGGTTTTGGAGATTCAATTGACTCAGAGATATATCGATTAATTGATAAGCTTGAAAAACCTTTTATTACGAAAGCAGTTTTAGAAGATTATCCTGAAGAGCAATGGGATCAAGAGTGGGCAAGAGATAATATTAAAGTTAATTTTAAAGTGACATATAATACGCCACACGTTGTTAGTATTTTGTTTTATATTATGACATATGGGGAAGGAGCGGCTCATCCTTATGAATATATTAAAACAATAACGTTTATTGATGGTCAAAGAGTGCAATTAGATAAATTGTTTGTGTCAAATTGTGAGTATTTATCAAGGCTTTCACATCATTGCTATGATAAGTTATTAACTCAAGAATTTGTTGAAATCGATAAGCTTAAACAAGGTACTAAGCCAATTAGTACTAATTATAAAACGTGGTATTTAAATAAAAAAGGTTTAGTAATTGTATTTAGACCCAGTCAAATTACTCCTTATGAATCGGGTTCAGAAGTTAATATACTTGTTCCTCTTGCGACACTTAAATCCTGGCTATGCACTAATAAAAAATTACTTGAGGCTATTTATCCATGATGTAGTGCATTATGGAAATAGCGGTTCATAAAGCACTTCTTTAAAATCCATATGGGGTAGAAGATGGTCTACCCATTTTTTTAATAGTGGCGGCATTGTTGTATTTAGTGCTCTTTTAGGAGTGAACACAATAATTTGTGTTTGAGAATTATTATCTATATTAATATAAGCAAACCACGTTTGATGTTGATTCGTTATTTCGACAGCTGCTTCATAAATTGTATATAAACCAGGTGCTCCTCCCCTTATTATTATGGAGTCATTTTGATAAGCCATATTTCCATTAAGAAAATGAGTATCCATTATCTCTTCAGTTATTTTTTTAGGGAGGTAGGTTTTTAAATAATGTTGAAGAGGGGGATCTAAAAATACATCGAAGCAGTTATTAGCCGGTTGTTTCGCAACATACAGCAGATAGTCATAATTATATATCTGAGAACGAGGATTCGTATTAATAACTTGTTGTTCCAAATCTAAAATTCTATTCACATAGCTTGTTTCTAGACATTGCTCTAAATTCGTTGCACTGTTACATAAAATATCTCGATTTTTTAGCCATTTTCTTTGTTCAGCGAGAAGGTTTTTTTTGTTTTTGAGTTGAGCGTATAGTTTTGCAAGGACTGAATCTGCTTTTGCAAGATCTGGTGTGCGGCAAAGCGCATATTCTATTTTTGTCTTAGCTTTGTAACAATTAAAACTAGTGGTATAGATTCTTGGCGTATTAATGTTAGTATATTCGCCCTCAAAATAGCCTGATAATCCACAGCTGCTTCTTGTTGCATCAAAAGCATATTCATCGGGGATTTTTACTGTGATTATTTGATGAACTAAAGAGAGCCTAACAGGTGATCTTTTTTTAGGATTTTGATAACTTTGGATGTAAAAAATCGCTTTATTACGAGATAAAACCGTTAATTTTTCTTCCACTTCACACGTATGAGCTCCATTTGCCGTACTGATGCTGATATGACAATGCATTCCTTGGCAGTTAGAAATATTGACCACGCCATAATCTCGTTCCCATTTTCCTGCAAAAGGATTTATATTGTTAGCGAAGGTATTTGTTATAAATATAAAATGAAATAACGTAATAATCAGCAAAAGGAATGGTGGCGGATACATAATATTGGCCTTAAAAGAGCAAGCGAAGAACATAATTGTTGTGATGGTTGTTTGTCGTTGTGGACATGATTTTTTTCCAATTAGGAAACGTAATTTTATATAATAATTAAATCTATCACAAATATATTTTGCCGCTGCAGCGAATATGAAATTTGAGTCTTAATTGTTATTTTTAAATATTAATTCGATGTAGTAATAGTGTGCTGATTAACTTCAATAAGTTACCGAGACAAACGGTTGAGTAACGAGCAATGAACAGTATGCAAGAATTTCTAAAGTATTGGCAGGCATAATACATTTTTTGTGCGCTTAATAAAAAATAGGTTATTGGTAATAGAATCATCAGTATTTTACGTGCACACAATACGGTGTGCAGGTATGGGAATGGCTCTTTTTATAGGCGATATTTGCATTCGTAATCGCATTGCTAACTAAGGATGAACGCATCATGTGGGAATAGTGCAATTAAAAATATTAGGTGAAAACGAGTTAGAACTCACCTTACGCACGCCCCTTGTTTCGTAACTGAAATTAATTAAAATTCTTCT
>CAZSAO010000079.1:0-2738 GCA_964605275.1 uncultured Legionella sp. | reverse complement strand
AGTCGAGGTGAGGGCATTGAACCCGAATCCACGCAAGACAATCTAGGTGCGTATACCGTGCAAAGCAGTGACAGCTTAGAAAGCATTGCCTTGCAAGTGTATGGCGATGGCAGTCTATGGTATTTGATTGCTGATGCGAACGGTCTTAATTGCAGTAAATCAGAAATCGCACAAGGCAGCAGCTCCTTGCATAGCGGTCAACGATTAACTATCCCACCGGTTGCTACAGGACAACATCATACCGACGGAACTAAAAAAATACGCTCAGCCGAATATTATATCGGCAACACCAGTGCAACCACACTAACCCCATTACCACCAGCGCCACCACCATTTCCCAAAGAGCGTAACAACATCTTTGCCAAAATTGTAGTAGGGGTAGTTGCCACCGTAGCCACAGTACTAACCGCAGGAGTGGCTGGCGTACTCGCCGGAGTGGCCGGCAGTTCCATCTTTACTATAGGAAGTGCTGTTTTAGCTGGCAGCGCCATTGGCAGTATCGGCGGCACCATGGCTGCAGGCTTTGCCGCAGGCGTAATCGGAAATTTAGTAAGCCAAGGAATAGGCACGGCGTTAAAACTACAAGACAGCATTAATATCAAAGGAGCCTTAGTAAACGGCTTAATCTCCGCCGCCACCGCCGGAGTATTAAAAGGTGTCGATCAAATCGCCACACACAAAGCGGCAATGAACAAATTAGGCGAAAATAAACTCAACACTTATTTTAACCTACAAAGCGCTGCCGAAACCATGGAATATAACGCCACCAGCCAAGGCATGGCCCTTGCAATCCATCAACAACAACACTTTCAATGGGACCAATTCGCCGTCTCCGCCGCTACCGCGGGAATTTTAGGTGGGAAGGCAGGTAAAGCACTACAAGAAAAGCTAAAGCAAATAGATTTTAACACCGGCCTATTATCTTCTGAGTTTAACTCCCTAACCCACAACGCGCTGGGTGCAGTGACGGGTGCTGCTTTTAATGCAAAAGATGCATTGGTGGGAAATTTAGGAGGGGCTTTGGGGCAGGGGGTGGTTAATGTTAATACTGAGGTCGGGGAAGTTAGTTTGGAGAACGGTGACGAAGTATTAGAGTCTTTTATTGAGCCTGTTGAGTTTCCTGAACAGGAAGAAAAAAAAGAAGAGCTGCGAGATAAAAAGCTACTTTTTACCCCAATAGTAAAATTAACAGAAGAAGTGAAAATAAGTAAAAAGGTCATAATGTCCCAGAGAAATCAACTCAATGCGGTTGTAGAATCATTTAATGGGAAAATAGATTATAAATCTAGAAAGTTAGCCTTTGATGCGAATCTAAAACCTGACCTTTATTTAACAGCAAGGGATATACTTTATGATGATACAAATATTGATCAAAGTGGAATAGTTAATATTAGGCAATCAGAATTTACTTTAAAAAATAGATTTGAAAGGATAGTTGCTAAAGTTTTTGGTAGTGAGGGAGGAATAAGTAACCATGAACATGATAAAGGAGGCTTAACTAATATGGGTTTGACATGGGAAACCTATAAAAGTATTGCGCGGAAAGAGAAGCTTAAGTTAACGCCCGCAGCATTGAAAGCCTTGACACAAAATCAAATAAAAGGGATGTATAAAAAATATTTTTGGGATGTAATTAAAGGCGATGCTATTAATTCTTATGCTATCGCACACACGTTTTTTGATTTTTATGTTAATGCCCCCCTATCTTCAGTCAGAGCAATGCAACAGGCAATAAATGAGGTGGGTGGAAATGTTAAAGTTGATGGGAAGTATGGTATTGAAACTTTAAACGCAATTAATAATACAGAACCTAAAACTTTATTTAATTCCTTTCAACAAAAACGAAAAGAACATTATACTAATCGAGTTTTGAGCGATGCTTCACAGCTATCTTTTTATGATGGCTGGATTAATCGAGTTAGGCGCATAAAGTTTGAGGCGGAATGAGTTTTGGCTCGTTGAAAAATATTAAATGCGCCAAACTAAATTTATCCATATTAATGGCTGTTTTGTAATTTGTAAGTGATGAAAATGAAATTAAAGAATTTATTTGTTGTGTTTTTTTGTCTTCAGATATTGATGTGTAATCTATCTATGAGTAAAGAAATTAATTTAATTAAAATATGTGACTCAGTAAAAGATATTCAAGTACCTATAGAGGATTTGCCTCAATTAAAAGACGATAAACTTTTACCTACATGTAATCCCCTCTCTTTTTATTATGGAGTAGATGAGACTATAGCTTATAAAAAAGCTCGTTATTGTGCATTTAAAACTCAAAATTATAAAATATTAAGTTTATTATATGCGAATGGATCAGGAGTAGAGCGAAATAATGCTTTAGCCTTGCATTTTGCTTGTCTTATTTCGGAAGAAAATCGAAATCAATTTGTTGATTTATTAGTAGCGTATCAAATAAATAATGATTATAAGCAAAAGTTTTATGGGTGTGATTCAGAAACTAGGTTTGTTGCAAATAAATGCTGGAGCAATGAGCTTGATAAATCGAAGCAAGAATATTATAGAAGTTTCCAACATTTTAATGAGACATTTTCAGGTCTTATAAGAGAAAAAATTGGCTTTTTTGAGGAAAAATATTACGATTATTCAGACTATAGAGCTTTTTTTGAAATAGAAAATGAAGATGATTTATCTTTAAATTATATGTTTTTAGAGGATATTCAATTGTTACATTCTTTTTTTTCTTTATTAGAGCAAATATCTAAATGTATAGCGCC
>CAZSAO010000078.1:0-2925 GCA_964605275.1 uncultured Legionella sp. | reverse complement strand
TTTCAATGGTTTGGAAGGAAAAAAACTAATCATACAAAAAGAGAATGGCATGTATGTATGCAACTAGCCGACATACTCAATGGCCTAACTGAGATTCAAAAAATCCAGTTATTGCAATCACTCTCTAACTTGACATTTAGCTATATTAAGTCAGGGCTAGTTAGGCTTAACAATAACGGTAAAGGGATCGGGCAGATTAAGCTTGGCGAAATCTGTGGGGTTGACCGTAAAACTATTAATGATTTGCTACATGGCAGAATTGGGAGTTTTAAAACTGAGACTCTTGTAAGAATGGCATCGAGGTTAATAGAGTATAGCACGAACCAGGCCGCCGATTAATTGCGCCCAACGAATTAGCGTGTGCGAAGTTTGAGCGCATGCGCTAGATGCTGGGTAATACGGATTAATCTCAAATTTCCGCAAACGCTTAGTTATGCGATGTGTGCCGTGATACTGGCAGATACGACAATTACGATTAGAACGATTTAATCAATTCTACTCCTATTAAGCCCTTTAATTTTTTTCTAAAACAGCAAAATTTTTTATTAATATTCTTGACAAACCTATCCGATAGGTTTATTATAGGTTATCAAAAATATTAATAAAGGAATTTTGGAGAAATAAAATGGGTAATGTAAGATTGGTTCGTCATTTTGATGATAATGACACTAGAACTTTAGGATTATGCTGGTTATGGTGCAGCGATGCCGAACTGCTTAATAGGGCAGAAAGTGCTGGTTGGTTGCACTTTTCGATGTCTCGCCCTAATGAGTTTAGGGTTTTGGATAATAACCGTAGCGACATAACTGATCAGGCGGAATGGAACTGTGCAAACTGCTTAGACACAACACGCGAACAGTTTTTACAAGAACTTTCAACAAATTGATGATTTGTCCACACTGCAACAAAGTAATCATTGACTCTCTAGTAATATCAGAGAGTCAATCTATTTTGGCAAAAATAAAGTCTGTCAAAAAATCCAAGTCTTCTGCTGAAAACGGGAAACTTGGCGGTAGACCTAAGAAGTCAAAAAAGATACCGACAAAAAAATCTTAGCGCACATTTCGCATAACGACTCAGCGTAATCCGGCGTTGAGGCAGTCGGGTCAATGACCGGATACGCTTAGTTATGCGAATTTTTTGGCGACTGGCGATTAAGACTTCAATAAATAAAAATTCCAAGGGAGGGAACGATTATGACTTATGAAGAATTTGAAAAAACAGATGATAAGCATACATTATTTGTATTAGATTATATAATTGAATTGCAAATGCACGAAGGTAGAGGCAATCTTAGGGGAGCTTTATTTTTTGCGTTACGAGAAGTAGAAAATGTAAAATATCAAACTTTAATAATGATGCTGAAAAATAGGCTGGGCGGGTTGCAAAAGTAAACAGTAACCTACTAGCCAAAAATTTCCGCATAACGTTCAGGTAACTGACGGCTTCTTAGCTGTATCCGATACGTGTAAAACGACCAGCAAACAGCGTGACTAATCACCACTAGGCGCGATGTTTGCAGTCTGACAAATATCTATAATATACAGCTAATACATATTAACCGCGTTGGAGCAAGAGACTGACAGCGTCCGATGTAGTCAGGCTCGCAGCGTCTCATGCTCTTGTTAGACGGTGTTTTCTGAATCCTTCGACTTTGTGAGCCTACACAAATAAGTCGCGGGGCGATTGTTAAATTTCCTCTAGTTTTACTCTAGATTTTTTTCTTACTTATAATCGTTTTTTTAGTTGACTAATCGTAAATAAAGACGATTATAAGTATAGATTAAAAATGGAGTAAGAAAATGTATACCAGATTATATATGACATACGGGCAAAAAGCGGTAAGATACACCTTGCGAGGCGAATTTGATTTCAAAAATTATTACGGAGAAATCGAAGTTAGAAATGCTCATTTACTTACTCTTACATCGGATTTTGAGAAATCTTTAGAAAAGTGCAAGGCTTACATTGCTAAGAATAATTTATCGGATATTGAGTTCACTGTCAGAGAGTTAGAGTTGAATACTGCTAAAACTAAACAATCTATTGATTGGTCAGTATTTAGAGTTGGTAAATATACCGGAAAGACTCTTGGCGAAGTTATTGCGGAGCATCCTGCTTATATCGAGTTCTTAGTTAAGTCCGAAAAAGTCGCAAGTCAGTTAAGACCAACATTAAAACTCGCACTAGTTCATCCGGCTTACGTCGCTTATCTTGACGAAAAGAAACGTAAGGCAGAGGCATACAGAGCAGAATTCGAAAGACGTGGTTTAGAATTCAAAGCTAATCAAGATGCAAGACAATTAGCATACGAATTAAAAAAAGCTGAGTTTGCAGAAAAGGCGGCTAAGTCTGAATTCGTTGGTCAGCCTAAAGATAGAATGATTGAACTTTTGACAGTAATAAGCAGCGTAAGTTTTAGTCACGAGATTTATGGGATGTCTTACATTGTAACTTATACTGATTGCAATGGCAACTTATTTGTCTACAAAGGCTCTAATCCTCCAAGCGGAGAAAAAGGTCAATCTTTCCTTTATAAGTTTACAGTTAAATCTCATGACTTATATAAAGGCAACAAGCAAACTACAATTCAAAGAATGGAAAGACTTGAGTATACAGTAATTCAGAAAATTAGCAAAAGAGAAAAAGAGGCTGCATGAAAATTAATCAAGAAACTGAGGCTGTCTTATTTGATAGCCTTAAAGAATTTTACAAATCCGAAATTTTAAAACGTGGGAAAACTCCATATTCTATCTCTTTAGAGTTAGGAGAAGACAATAGATTTATTTGGAATATTTTAAACCGTGCTAAATCTATTGATACTATTAGAGCAGTATATTATCGTTGTTATCCTCAAAGGATTCCTAAAGAACGAGGGCGGGGCGCGACTACTAAGAAGTAATACTTTGGATTCAGAAAATGCCG
>CAZSAO010000077.1:0-3182 GCA_964605275.1 uncultured Legionella sp. | reverse complement strand
ATATGCAACTAACCGACATACAACAACTACAATCACTCTCTGACTTGACATTTAGTTATATCAAGTCAGGGCTAGTTAGGCTTAACAATAACGGTAAAGGGATCGGGCAGATTAAGCTTGGCGAAATCTGTGGGGTTGACCGTAAAACTATTAATGATTTGCTACATGGCAGAATTGGGAGTTTTAAAACTGAGACTCTTGTAAGAATGGCATCGAGGTTAATAGAGTATAGCACGAACCAGGCCGCCGATTAATTGCGCCCAACGAATTAGCGTGTGCGAAGTTTGAGCGCATGCGCTAGATGCTGGGTAATACGGATTAATCTCAAATTTCCGCAAACGCTTAGTTATGCGATGTGTGCCGTGATACTGGCAGATACGACAATTACGATTAGAACGATTTAATCAATTCTACTCCTATTAAGCCCTTTAATTTTTTTCTAAAACAGCAAAATTTTTTATTAATATTCTTGACAAACCTAGCGATAGGTTTAATATATAATTATTATGATAATCACCAGTCAAAGATACTTAAACAAAGAGATTGTAGCCGAAAAAATAGAAGAGCTTAAAGGGTTAGAGCAAATAGAATTGCCAGTTACCTCTGGCATAATTGATGATGAATCTTACTCTCTGCTCAGAGATGGTCATCATAGATACGCAGCAGCAAAAGAGCTAGGAATTGAGATTATATTTAAAGAGACTATTTTTAACGATGACAATCAAGACAGAATAAACGATGACTTTGAATCATTTATTTTATTGCATCACATGGGAGATGATTTTTTTAATCTAGAGACTGGAAAGAATGTATGGTAAATTGTCCTCACTGCAAAAAAGAATTAACACCTGAGCAAGTCGGAAGCTTGCTCGGATCAATAACCAGCAAAGCTAAAAAGGCTAGCTCTGCGGATAACGGTAAATTTGGCGGTAAGCCTAGAAGTAAAAATCCTTCTAAAGCTGCTTTGTATCAAAGGCAATATCGAGAGCGCAGTAAAAAAAATACCGACAAAAAAATCTTAGCGCACATTTCGCATAACGACTCAGCGTAATCCGGCGTTGAGGCAGTCGGGTCAATGACCGGATACGCTTAGTTATGCGAATTTTTTGGCGACTGGCGATTAAGACTTCAATAAATAAAAATTCCAAGGGAGGGAACGATTATGACTTATGAAGAATTTGAAAAAACAGATGATAAGCATACATTATTTGTATTAGATTATATAATTGAATTGCAAATGCACGAAGGTAGAGGCAATCTTAGGGGAGCTTTATTTTTTGCGTTACGAGAAGTAGAAAATGTAAAATATCAAACTTTAATAATGATGCTGAAAAATAGGCTGGGCGGGTTGCAAAAGTAAACAGTAACCTACTAGCCAAAAATTTCCGCATAACGTTCAGGTAACTGACGGCTTCTTAGCTGTATCCGATACGTGTAAAACGACCAGCAAACAGCGTGACTAATCACCACTAGGCGCGATGTTTGCAGTCTGACAAATAACTATAATATGCAACTAATGCAGATTAACTGCATTGGAGCAAGAGACTGACAGCATCCGATGTGGTCAGTCACGCAGCGTCTTATGCTCTTGTTAGACGGTGTTTTCTGAATCCTTCGACTTTGTAAACCTGCACAAATAAGTCGCGGGCATTTATATTTTTTTTTACTTCTACTATATTTTTTACTTTACTTTATCGCAATACAATGCGATAATATTAAAGAGAGGGAATTTAAAATGGAAATCTTACTAACAAGCAAGTTTGAGCAAAAAGACGAAATTAAGGCACTTGGGGCAAAATGGAGCGCAGGCGCGAAAAGATGGTTCGTAGATGCTGGCGAGACAATCGAGTCCATAGAATCGGCAAAAAGTAAGTTTTTAAAATTCATTGATGCAAAAGAGCTTTCCGGCGTTAATTTTGTTATTAGCACTCTTGAGAGAAGGGGCTTAAACACTATCGTTAAAATCGAACAAAACAAAGGCGCTATTGGATTGACGCTAAAAAATGGCAAGCATATTACATTGACCAATCTCAAGACTACGACTCGCGTCAAATATGTGACTGGAGGGCAGAGAGTGGAAACAAATAATTATTTAGTTTTAATTAACGCGATTGGCGGAATAGTTGATTGTCTTTTTGAGAACTCAATCAAATTTGAGTTTAACGGGACATTATACGAATTGCCTTGTAACCACGCATGATAATTGACTCAACTAACGAGGCTATCAAATTCGATAGCCTCAAACAATTCTACATTTCAGAGATCAAAAAAAAAGGCTCTTTAAATTCTATCTCTTTGTCACTAGGAGAAGACGGTCGTTATGCGTGGTCTGTTATTAATCGGTCTAATGGCATTGATAATATACGAGCGTTATATTTTCGCTTGTATCCAGAGAGATTGACAAAACCGAGGGCGGGGCGCGACTCCTAAGAAGTAACCCTTTGGATTCAGAAAATGCCGTCTAACGTTCAGGGTAGCCGAAACATTCCGATGTTTATTCGGGCGACTGTATAGGATGCAAATAATATTACTTATCCTCACAAGGGATATTATTTGCTTGGTTTGACAAAATAGTAAAAAGTGCAACTATGGCGAATAGATAGCACGAATCAAGACATGAGCAGCGTCCGATATTGCGAAATGTCGCAGTGGCTAACCTTTTGTTATGCGGTGTTTTGGTAATGCCACAGTTTAGTTTAACAATACAAATAAATTTGCGAGGGGCAAAATGGAAAAAGTAAAGAAAATAACAGATAGGGAAATAATTAGAGCAACTTATAAACATGGCGGCTTTATAAAATTAATGCAGCAACTTGTAGATGATGAAGAGCCACATTATCAGATAGAACATTGGGATCATGAAATAGATATGTCTCAAGATAAGACAAAAATAGAGACGTGTGGGTCATTAGATAAAATTAGAAAGGCATGGAGACGAACTATTAGTTTTGATTATATGTCAATGAGGAGAGTGGAAATACTTTATCCAGAGAATCAAAAAGTAATTGACGTTTATCAAAATGTATACTACACGAATAAAGAATTTTACATAAAACTAAAATATCTACTTTATTCCGAGGGCGGGCGCGAAGTTCTAAATGATAAAACTTTGCATTACCAAAATGCCGGACAACTAGCTAGTATGCGAACCAATACTTCGCATACGCTCACAATTCCCTGCT
>CAZSAO010000076.1:0-3240 GCA_964605275.1 uncultured Legionella sp. | reverse complement strand
AGTATCTAGCGGTTTTAATGTTATTTGTAGGTGGGGTTAATTACGCGCTTACGAATAAAGAGTGATGCTCAATGATTAAACCACAAGATATCGTAGTTCTGGCCAAATTGTTGGCTTACCAAACAGATAAAAGCTGGTCTCAAAATAGTATTGCATTTGAATTGTGTTTGAGTCCTTCTCAAATCAATAGCGCATTCAAAAGATTAGTTGTAGTCGGACTGATTACGCCATACCATCCTCCCCAAAAACCGCAACCTATTATTGATGCCTGCGAAGAGTTTTTTCTTCACGTATTAAAGTATGTCTTTCCTGCTAAATTAGGTGAGCTAGTGCGAGGTATCCCAACTAGCTATGCAGCCCCAAGCTTAAGCGACCAAATTGTTGCGGGGAGTGATCCTATCCCTGTATGGCCATATGGCGAAGGGAATGAGCGTGGCCTTGCCCTAAAGCCATTATATTCGTCAGTGCCTGAATCTGTGGCAAAATATCCAGATCCGTTATTTTATAATCTATTAACCCTGATCGATGCTATTCGGTCAGGACGTGCTAGGGAAAAACAAATTGCTATACAGGAATTATCCAAAATACTAAAGTCAAAAAAATTACCTCAAATGAGCAACAGCTCTTCATAAAGAATTAAAAAAAACGCAATATTTATCGACATTTACGCTGTGCTTTTTATGATCCTAAATTGGGTTACATCATTATTCTTTCGATAAACAGATATCGTTTGCTCGTCAATAATTAAGAAACCCTCACACTCTTGGTGAGCAAATGATGACGGCATAAAACTTTTGTCAACATAATCGACATAAGTGGCTATTTGCCTTATCAATTCTTGCGAGCTACTCAATTTCATTGCAAACTTATATGATAACGCCATGAAGATTATTGAAAGAGTGCTAAGACCCATATTTAGGAAAAAATTAAATTTCTGGTCTCGATAGCTGAAATATAAATAAATTATTTTTATCCAAATACTAATTAGAAATAACCATACGGGAATACAAAGTAATAAAGTTAGAAAAATTAAGGTATGGGGGAGTTGAGTTGGGGGCATGTGAAAAAGAGTTTGTATTTCTATAGAGCTGATAATATGCATCAACTGATAAATTATATATCCTAAAAAAGGAATGATAATGTTCCAAGGACGTTTAGTGTAATAACCCATAGCCTTAGGGGAGTAATAATATATTGTTTTACATGCTGAAAAGGTACACAGTAGGATAGCAGGATATATTATAAAAGGGCTGCTTGATAAATAATTTAGTGTATTAAGTAAAACTTGTTTCATAATTAATTCTATAGGGAGCTTTCTAAAAAGAGCTAATATATATTTAAAGTCTGTTTGTGTCAGTTGTTTTTAACAATGCCAAATAGCACTAAACAAAATTAATTGAATACCCATTGATTCAATTAGAATTATCGTTGAAAATCATAGCCATTCTTCATCCCAATAAAAATCTTTATGAAAATAGAAGTCATCAATACCTTAACAAATAATTTTGAGATGCATGCCCAACAAACTGAAGAAGGCGTAGAGTTTTGGTTGGCTCGAGATTTGCAAAAACTATTAGGTTATGGCAAATGGGATAATTTTTTAAATGTTATTTCTAAAGCAAAAATAGCCTGCGAATCCTCTGGGCATGCCATAACAGATCATTTTGCCGACGTCGGCAAAACGATCCAAATGCCAAAGGGGGCTCAAAAAACGATTGATGATATTATGCTTACTCGCTACGCATGTTATCTCATTGCTCAAAATGGTGATCCCCAAAAACAAGAAATAGCTTTTGCTCAAACTTACTTTGCAATCCAAACACGGCGCGCAGAGTTAATTGAACAACGGCTCCTTGAAGCAGAACGCGTTTTAGCTCGAAAAAAATTATCAGAAACAGAGAAAGAGCTTTCTCAAGTTATTTATGAACAAACTGGAGGCAACCAAAATTTTGCATTGATCCGCAGTAAAGGTGATCAAGCTCTGTTTGATAAGTCAACTCAGGCTATGAAGGCTCACTGGAAAGTACCGAATACTCGTCCGCTAGCTGATTTTGCCCCCACTATTATTTTAAAGGCCAAAGACTTCGCTACAGAAATTACCATTTTTAATGCAAGAGAACATGGGATGAATACCGAAAATGAGATTTCTCATGAACACATCACTAATAACAAAGCGGTACGTAAAACACTTCTAGATCGTGGTATTCGTCCAGAAAGTCTTGCTTCTGCAGAAGACGTTAAAAAAGTTGAGCGTCGTTTGAGCTCAGAGAATAA
This sequence comes from uncultured Legionella sp., assembly GCA_964605275.1. GTDB lineage: Bacteria > Pseudomonadota > Gammaproteobacteria > Legionellales > Legionellaceae > Legionella. The sequence continues at coordinate 966 of CAZSAO010000076.1, read as the reverse complement.
AAAGTCTTTAAAAAAACCAGACGGACTCTAAGTCTGGGGGTACATATGGGGGTATATTTTTACCAGGCATAAAAATAACCCTTTAAATACAACATATTGATTATTATATTAAATAGCCGCCGCCCCACCAATTTTTTAAACCACTCCTGACCACCAAAGACCACAACAAACCCTTGTAAATCAAGGGCTTTTAGCCAAATAATTCCCTGTTAAAGTTGTCTTTTATGGTCTGCTGTTGGCTCAAAAATAACCCAAAAAATGCCCAAGATTTTTAGAAAAGTACCCAATATCTGCCCAAAAATATAGGTTAAACTATGTGTTACTTTAAGTCGGAATCTGTTTGGAGTATCAATGAATTACTTTAATCTGCAAGGAAAAACCGCTTTAATTACAGCTCACCTTACGCACTGCACCTTGCCTCATAACTAAAATCCATTAAAATTCGCCTCTTGATTTTAGGGAGGGATAGCATGGATATGCTCGATATTTACACTGATTATCTGATTTGCCAAAACAAATATGCAACAGCAACGGGTTTGTCAGATATGGTTGATGGTGAATTTTCACACGACAAAGTAACCCGTTTCCTTCGTCAGGTGGATTTTGATTCTAAGATGCCGTGGAACTATGTTAAGCCAGCTGTTCGTGCGCGCAAAAATCAAAACGGCGTACTGATCCTTGATGATTCGATAGAAGATAAACCATACACCGATGAAAATGAAGTGAATTGCTGGCATTACTCTCATGCCAAAGGAGATGTTGTGAAAGGCATTAATTTTCTTTCCTGCATGGTTCGCTACGATGATTTCAGTTTGCCAGTTGGTTATGAAATAATCAAAAAGGACATTGAATACTGTGATATTAAAACGAAGCAGCATCGGAGAAAAGCAACAGTGAATAAAAACCAGCACTTCCGCCAACTGATTCAGCAAGCATGCACCAATCATGTCTTGTTTGAATGGGTGT
>CAZSAO010000075.1:0-3527 GCA_964605275.1 uncultured Legionella sp. | reverse complement strand
TTTTAAAATAAAATACGCCTCTTAAGGATACCTTAATATTGTTCGTGTAAGTTCACATGTGAACACTTAAGAAACTTAACTGTCATATTGGAGCTTTTATGGACTATTTAAAAAGTTTATTTGAACGCGCTAAAAATACTTTAATGTCTGGTGTCTACAATACAACAAAATCATTTAAACAAAAAATAGGCAAATTTGTTGTGAATGAATTTGGGCCCGATGTCATCAATGCTGGGGCTGAGTTATTAGAAACAAAAGCTACGGAAGCTGTAAAACAAATTGTTGAAGAATACAGCCCTTTAAAAATAATAAACTCTTTTCTTAAGTCCCCCTCCCCAACTAACCTGGCATCATTAAATGAGCAATTCACTGAACTACTAAAAGAGGCTGAAGCAAAATTAAATGAATACGCCGCACAACATCCCGACCCTTTGAGTCAAAGTGGCATAATCAATGGCCGTAAATTATTAAAGAAATTGCAGCAAGTGCAACATGAGTTTTTTAAATTACATAACAAAAGTGCCAAACAATTTAAACAAATGGGGGAAGAAACTATAAAGCAAATGCAGCCTATTTTAGAAGAGGAGTTAACCAAACATTTTGCTGCACTCATTTTAATCCCTTTTATAAACTTCTTTAAAGATATTCTTTTATCTTTATTTCAACCACAACAAAATACAGCAAAAAATAGTACGGATACTAAGGCATCTGCATTTGAACAAAATAATTCATCTCCCGTGAATAACAAAGAACAAAGCTGCCACTACGAAGAAGAGCCGCACGCACCTTCTTGTGCCTCTCTTTAAAAAACACCACATGTCACCGCCCTGTTGTTACTAAACAAGGCGGCTTTTTACTGATAATCACAATATTATATAAATTCTAATTGAGATGAAGTAGGTTGAAAATAGTGCGCTATAGACACATCATTCACCTGCTCTAAAGTTGCTGGACTCCATTGTGGTTTTTTATCTTTATCTACTAATAAAGCACGAACGCCTTCATAAAAATCAACTCCTTGCATACAATGTTGGACGATATCATAATCCATCATCAAACAGTGCGCCAAAGAATATCCTTGGGCTTTTTGCAATTGAGCAAGAGTCAATTTAAGACTAAAAGGTGCTTTTTGTTTTAATGTCTGCAGTAGTTCGCGCCCCCACGCATCATGCTGTTCTAATGCTGAAAAAATAGATTCTACATTTGCCAATGAAAAACATTGTTCTATTCGCTCACTCCCAGAAAAACTAAACGACTCGTTATTTTGATAGCGGCTCAAGCAATGCCCTACATCTTCATAAACATCATCCCCCCACGAATAATTACTTAAATCGTCGAGGAATAAAGGCATTGCCGCCGAAGACATTCTCCCATTAATTAGCTTGGCATAATGCGCTTCTTCGGCAGATAAACGATTTCCCGTTAATCCTAGATAAATACCTATAGCATCAGGAGCGCGGGTTAAAAGATGGCTTGCGCCAATATCAGGAAAAAAACCAATGCTGGTTTCTGGCATTGCAAAAACAAAGCGCTCACTAGCTATTGCATGACTACCATGTAAGGAAATACCTACTCCCCCTCCCATGGTAATTCCATCAAGTAGAGCAATATAAGGCTTACTTAAATGATGAATAAAATGATTTAGGCGATATTCATGCCAAAAAAAGTCTATTTGTTCTTTTTGCTGCTTTTGCTGATAAAGACTGCGTACATCTCCACCCGCACAAAAAGCAACACCCGGTACGGCGCGAATCACTATTGCTTTAATTGCACTATCATTGTTCCATAAAGATAAATGGTGTTGTAATGCCAAAATCATGGGTAGCGTTAAAGCATTAAGTGCTTCGGGCCTATTTAAAGTAATCACTCCTAATCGGCCCTGGACTGCAAACAATAGATCATCACTCATCACTATTCTCCACTAAACACAGCCGCACGCTTCTCCAGAAAAGCCGCCACGCCTTCACTTTTATCCTGGGAAGCACAAACTTTGGCAAAATGAATGGCTTCTAAATGCAAGGCATCGGTTAACGATAAATCATAGCCGTGATCAATGACTTCCATTACACTGGCAATAGCTAGAGGAGCCATACTCAAAATAGTACTTAAGAGCTCTTTAGCTCGTGTAGCTAATGCTTCCGACTCCACTATCTCACTCACCAAGCCCCAGCTCAAAGCCGTCTGTGCATCAATAAATCGTCCCGTTAAACACAAATCTAATGCCCGCCCTTTGCCTACCAAGCGTGCCAAACGTTGGGTGCCGCCATAACCAGGAATTACGCCTAATTTTACTTCCGGCTGACCAAAAGATGCTTTAGTTGCGGCAATTCTTAATGTGGCAGATAGGGCCAACTCACAACCACCACCAAAGGCAAATCCATTAACTGCGGCGATAGACGGTTTACCCATGGTTTCTAATAGGCGAAAAACCTCTTGTCCGCGACAAGCAAACTCATAACCACTTTGGGCTGTGCATTGCGCTAATTTATTAATATCCGCACCGGCACAAAACGCTTTGCCACTACCCGTTAGCAAAACTGCCTTTACTTGCTTGTCGTTTTTAGCCCTGAAAAACTGCTCTTCTAACGCGTCTAATACCTCAGAATTAAGCGCATTAAGTTTTTCAGGTCGGTTCAGAGTAATCGTTAAAATACCTTGCTTATCTAAATCGTGTTCAATCACATTCATGTGTTAGCTCCTTGTTTTAAACATGAGACGGCTTGCCTGTCGAGTAATTTTTTAATCAATTAAATACTCGCTATTCAAACTACTTTTGGCGATAATTTCACGCATAATTTCATTAGTCCCTTCCAATATTTGATGCACGCGCAAATCACGAAAGATACGCTCGATAGAATAGTCGCGTAAATAACCATAGCCACCATGTAATTGCATGGCTCTATCACTAATGCTAAACGCTGTATCCGTAGCCACTCTTTTTGCCATGGCACAATACATTGGCGCTTTAGGATCGTCATTATCCAACGCGTGTGCCGCGCGATACACCATTAAACGCGCTGCTTCAAATTCCGTTAACATATCGGCAAAGGTAAAACGCAGTGCTTGCATCTCACTTAATGTTTTACCGAATTGTTTTCGTTCTTGCATATAACGTTGAGTTAAACGTAAACACGCCAATGCCCCACCTAGCGAGCAAGAGGCTATATTAATACGCCCACCATTTAATGCATTTAAGGCTATTTTAAAACCCATTCCCTCATCTCCGACGCGGTTAGAAACAGGGACTTTACATTGTTCAAAATACACCATACACGTAGGCTGATTACGCCAGCCCATTTTTTTCTCTAAGCTGCCAAAACTAAGACCGGGGGTATTTTTTTCTACTAATAAACAGGTAATGCCCCGATGAGATTCATCGCCCGTGCGCACCATGCACAAATAGACATCACTAATACTACCACCAGAAATAAAAGCTTTAGTACCGTTTAATACATAATAATCACCCTCTTTGACTGCGCGTGTTTTTAATGATGCTGCATCAGAGCCCGCGTCAGGCTCAGTCAAAC
>CAZSAO010000074.1:0-3592 GCA_964605275.1 uncultured Legionella sp. | reverse complement strand
TCCACAGGAATACCGTTCTCGTAAGGTAGAAATTGACGTAACCAATCTAACTTAACCCCAGTAATGGGTTTTATTTAGAACAAATCGCCAACATTTTAATAGCCCCGAGTTGCAGTGGTTTCATAGTATAGGCAGCTAATGCAGCGACTAAATGTGTCAATGCGTTCATAATTGAACGATGTCGAGTATGCCAAACTTGAAATGAGAGCTTGATATGTCCAATAACCGTTTCGATAATTCCTCGTTGATTCAACAAGTTTCTTTCAATACGAGAGTGGAGAGGCTTGTTTTTCATATTTTTTCGGCTTCTGGTAATGAGTTTGATGCCAGCATCGAATAATTCCTCAAAGATTCTTTTGCCGAGATAACCCTTATCACCAAAAGCTAAACCCTTAAGCTTTTTCAGCAAGGGCACGGCCTCTTTACTGTCATGACGATTGCCAGATGTCATTTTGAATGCCATTAGCTCACCTCGGTCATTGATGACAAGATGGAGCTTTAGACCAAAAAACCAGCCGACTGAAGTATGCCCATAGGAAGCAACTGCGTCAAAAGTCTGATGGCGGGATGAACGCTTAATATGGCAAACTGGCAGACAAGTTGAGTCAATATAGTAAATACCGGTTTGCCTTCCAGCTCTCAGTTGCGTAAAAATGGTGAGCGGGAAAATTGCCCTTTGTATCAAGTACACAAACCGTCCATAGCTAGGTAGTTTGGGAAAGTACCCTTTATAATACAAGCTCAACAATCCAGTGTAAAAATTTTTAAAATCTCTCATTCGAGAATTTTGAAACATCACTAAAATAGTCATGATCTCACTGAGCGCCAATCCAGATGAGGGCCCTCTCTTTCCTTTCATTGGCCCAGTTAGCATATTATGCCCCGTGTATTGATCTAGGGTATTGCAAAAATCATCCATTTCACAAAAAATAGCGGTTAGCTGGTGCATATCCATGTCTTATTGTCCTTGCAGTGGAAAATTTGACATCCTATCGTGCATCAGCTCCTTTTTCTACAAAAATCGAGTAATGCAGGGCAACCGCGTCTTAAATTAATCCTTTTATAAGGGTTGTCCGCACATCATCATTAAGTGCGGCCATATGCCTCTTACGTTTAATACTGGCATCGATAGATGTATCACGCCGAATAATATTGAGCGCGATATGTCTGAAAATAGCATAATTTTCTGGCGCAGCGTCTTTTCTAATTCTGGACTCATCCTCTCGAAAAGTAACATCCAAGGTCCAATGCAACGAGTTTTCGACTCCCCAATGCTTACGGCAGGCATTTAGAAGGGGTTGAGCTGATGCCTTACATGAACTGATGTAGAAGCGTGTATCAATGGTTTTAAAATCACGGCCTTCTCGAACGCTCTCTACCATGATTACACTGGCTAGTTTTTTCCACTTCATGCCTTCTGGCATATGCTTTTTATATTTTTTAAAATCAATAGCGTAGGCACAGCGGGTCTCGACACGCCCATGTCCGGCATCAGTCTCTTCATAGAAATCATGCTCAACATTTTTAAAATTGGCTTCTTTTGCGAATGTTAAAAATGACACAACTTCCTCATGAAAATTTCCCTGATTACCCTTTAGTGCAAGCAAATAATCGCCTTGTTGTTTTACAATTTGCTCAGCAATATCTTTCTGACAGCCCATGGCATCAATAGTAACAATGCAGCCTTTAATAGCCAGACTGTTTAGTAACTCTGGAATGGCTGTTATCTCGTTGCTTTTTTCAGCTGTTTTTTCTTGTCCCAGCACGACACCATTAGCACTGCTCCAAGCGCTTACCATATGGATTGCTGACTTTGCGTCGCCTGTATTAAAACTACGCCGCAATGTTTTTCCATCAATGGCAATGACATCTCCGCTCGTTTTCTCTGTCACAGCTTGAATCCAACGAGTAAAGCAACTTGCAAACTGCTTATTATTCAGCTTCCTCATGAGTCTCGCTATTGTGTCATCCACAGGAATACCGTTCTCGTAAGGTAGAAATTGACGTAACCAATCTAACTTAAGTACGCCGAAATCTCTGATAGATTTCCAACCGTCACATCCGGAAATCGTTGCACTGATGATCAAAAAAATAATCTCTATCAAAGGATAACGCTTAGTTCTATCAATTCGTGGATCTTCCAATGTATTAAAGTGTGATAACAAGTCCGCTTGCATGATGCCCCCCTGTAAAAAGGAACATTTGATCATGTCTGATGTCGTTTGTCGATCCCTACAATATACAAATCGTCTGAATTATGGCGTCAGCCATGATTTAGACGATCTTGCCCTGAGGCATTCGTCCCTATCCTCTATTTTTATTATTTGCGCTGAGTATACTCAAAGATCTTCAGGTGGAATAGGTATACGTGTCGCCAATGAGTTTTCGGTAAATGTCAAAAAGTACTTGCAAAAAAATTTAATGAGATCATGCTATGTAGCATGAAAGCATTCACTCTTACAGAAGCACAAACGAACGAACTCAGACGAGCGCATCGTGCTGCAAAAAATAAAAAAGACGCTGATAAACTCAAAGCGGTATATTTATTATCTCGCGGAAAACCCCCTCAAGAAATAGCAGAAGTACTGATGCTTGATGTAGACACGATAGGCAATTACCGTAAACGGTATGAGCTAGAAGGGGTTTCTGGCTTACTAAAAAATAATTATTTTGGCAGTGAACCCATGTTGAGCTGCGCTGAACTTGAAGAACTTACAGCACACTTGGAAGTTCAAACGTATTTGACGGTCGAAGCCATTGTTGAATATGTGAGGCAGACTTATGACGTTCATTACTCAATCAGTGGAATGAGGCAGTTGCTGCACCGTTTTAAATTTGTTTATAAGAAAGCAAAAACCATACCGGGTAAGGCAAATGCGGAATTACAAAAGGCTTATCTGGAAATGTTAGCAAACGTTTTAAAAGCTAGAGGTGAGCATGATGCTCACTATTATTTGGATGGTGTTCATCCTCAGCATAATACTCAATTAGCTTATGGATGGATTAGAAAAGGCCAAGATAAAGTCGTGAAATCAAATTCTGGACGGCAACGTATCAATATCAATGGCGCGTTAAATGCGGACACCCTTGAGGTTATCATCCGCACAGACGATACGATTAATGCGCAATCTACGTTGGCATTGTTTAAGGCGTTAGAGCAGCAACATCCTCTTGCAGAATCGATTTTTATTACGTTAGATAATGCAAGATACTACAAAAATGCATTAATTTATGAATATTTGGCAACTTCAAAAATCAAACTGCTTTTTATGCCGCCATATTCACCTAATTTAAATTTGATCGAACGATTGTGGAAATTCATGCGTAAAACGATCTTGTACAATAAATATTATGAAAAATTTGCTGATTTCAAGGCTGAGGTGATGAGGTTTTTTGAAAATATTGCGGAATACAATAATAAATTAAGCACACTGTTGACTAAAAACTTTCAGATCATTGGCGCGTAAAAACCGAAAACTGATTAGCATTGGGTATATCATCCCGACACGGCTGGAAAATATCCACTGTCTTGAGCGTTGTTTTTCTGGATTAATGCATTCGACAACCTACCCCAATTTAGAAATTATCATTC
>CAZSAO010000073.1:0-4506 GCA_964605275.1 uncultured Legionella sp. | reverse complement strand
GATGAATTATATGTTGCGGCATCATACGTTTGGGCGATGCGAGAGGCTAATAGTTCACCAAAATTTTCTCTATCTAGAAGAAAGGCTTTTGCTTGTCTTAGTAAACCGCTTTCTGTGATGGAGAATTTATATTGATAATAATCCGAATCCAGTGCAACGCGCACACTGCCGGTTTGCCCACCAGAGGACTTAGCATTACTTAAGTCAATATTTTTGTTGTGTTTACTGTTCACAATGATTTTAGGCATTTTGAACTCTAAATAGAAGTGCATATTTTTTATTATAGTGCTTTTATTATAGTGCTTTTATTATGAATTACTTTTTACCTGTACTATTTTAGAAAATATTATTTGCAAGTAGCGTTTCTTACTTTTTTATAATACTTCACTATAATAAAAATAAGGGCATCTTTGATGTTATGAGCAATGGCGTATCAAAGTGAGTTTAAGAAGTGGCTGTTAATGTAAGGAGAGTATCGTGGATGCTTTAGCTGCAGACAGCGGAATAGAAGAGCAAGATGTTTTAATAAAAAAACATACACTTTTAGTACGACGTATTGCGTATCATCTGTTAGGGCGTCTACCTCCCTCGGTGCAACTAGATGATTTAGTGCAAGTGGGGATGATGGGCTTATTGGAAGCAATTCGTCATTATGATTCTTCTAAAGGGGCCTCATTAGAAACTTATGCCGGTATTCGCATTAAAGGGTTTATGTTAGATGAGGTACGTAAAAATGATTGGGTGCCGCGTTCGGTTTATCGTAATTCAAAACGAATTTCCGAGGCAGTTCAACGTGTTGAACATCATTTGGGACGAGAAGCAAAAGATTTAGAAATTGCCATGGAGTTGGGGGTAAGTCTTAGTGAATACCATGAAATGTTACAAGACTCATCAGGATCTCATTTATATGGGTTTGATGATTTAGGTGTCACGGATGATTTATTGCCTGAAAACGAAGGAACAATGCAATTGCAACCGCATACGCATGTGTTGCATCGGGATTTAATGGCTCATTTAACACAAGTTATTGCACGCCTACCTCCTCAAGAGCGTTTAGTTCTTTCTTTGTATTATGAAAGAGATTTAAATTTAAAAGAAATCGGTGAGGTAATTAGTGTGAGTGAATCACGCATTTCACAAATATTAAGTCAGGCCATAATTCGTATTAGGGCTCGATTTCGAGAATAAAATGGATTTTGACGCATTAAAATTTAAGGAAAAAACATGACAATTAAAGTTTCTGGTTATGCCGCTCACTCTAAAAACAGTGATTTAGAACTCTTTCATTTTGAACGCCGCGATCCCAGAGCAAACGATATAGTAATTGATATTCTATATTGTGGCATTTGTCATTCTGATATTCATTCTGCGCGTAATGAATGGGGTGGGGCGAATTATCCTTGTGTTCCAGGACATGAAATTGTCGGGCGTATTAGTGAGCTTGGCTGCAACGTGACGCGTTATAAGATGGGTGATTTGGTTGGTGTAGGCTGTTTAGTGGATAGTTGTAATCAGTGCCTATCATGTGATGAGGGGTTAGAGCAATATTGTGATAATGGCTTTACCGGTACTTATAATGGCAAAGACAATATTGGTGGTACGCAATATTCGCACACTTTGGGTGGGTATTCTAACAAAATTACGGTTGATGAGCGCTTTGTTCTTCGTATTCCAGAACATCTTGATCCTGCTGCCGCCGCGCCCTTATTATGTGCGGGCATTACAACTTATTCAGCTTTAAAGGATTGGAATGTTAGAGCGGGTCTAAAAGTGGGTATCATCGGGTTAGGTGGCTTAGGTCATATGGGTGTGAAATTTGCGCATGCGTTGGGCGCGAAAGTAGTGATGATTACGACATCGCCAGAAAAGGGTGGCGATGCGAAAAAACTAGGCGCCGATGATGTTTTGTTGTCGACTGATGTACAAGCCATGAGTGCGGCGCAAAATAGTTTTGATTTTCTTCTTAATACTATTCCTGTTGGTCATAACGTAGATCCATATATGGCCTTATTAAAACGCGATGCGACTATGGTGATTGTCGGTTCTGTTGAGCCGTTAAAACAAGTGAATGGTGTGCCCTTTATCTTCCGTCGCAGGCAGATGGCGGGGTCGTTAATTGGCGGCATTGCTGAAACGCAAGAAATGCTCGATTTTTGTGGTGTACATAATATTGCTTGTGATATTGAGCAAATTGCTATCCAAGAGGTTAATAAAGCATTTGAACGTACTGTAAAAGGAGATATTAAATATCGCTTTGTTATTGATATGGGGACGTTAAACGAAGCAGGGAGACGTTAATATTGCTCCCCGATAAATATGATGATTAAATCTTTTACCTAACACATACTGGATTACAATGATGCTTAATCCAGGATGCTCGCAGGGCAAATGCATCTTCTTGGATGTATACTCATTGGGACTTTTCTCGCGCTTTGTGCGCGGAATTTAGTTCAAATCTCGATTCAAGATCGTCTGGATGCTGTGCATAAAGCACAGCACGTAGGGAAATGAAATTGTTTTAGTATTCAAAAGTTAGATACGTTTGTTCTGAGGGTGTTCGATATTAATTGTGTCTTATTACCAATGACCATGATGGGTAGGGGCATGGTTGTTATGACCATGATGGGTAGAGGCATGATTGTTATGACTATGATGGGTGGAGGCATGATTGTTATGACTATGATGGGTGGAGGCATGATTGTTATGACTATGATGGGTGGGGACATAACTGTAATGGCCATGATTGGTAGATCCGAATAGAGAATAAGTAGAAAATGAATCGGTACAGTGATAAGACGGGTAAAATAATCTGCTTCTAAAATTATTAGTCTGAGAATGCTCGTTATAAGTTGGAGATTTGAAACAAGATGCTACTGCGAATAAACCTACAAAAATAATTATGGGGATTATTGTTGAACTAATTATACTAAGTGCGATTGCTGCTGCCGATATTCCTGCCAGGCAACTTATTAAAAAGCAATAATTATGATTATTCCGTTCTATATTTGTTCTCATAAGTTTACCTTTAGTTAAGCATACAGTTATTTTCAGCGTAATTATTGTCCATTTTATATATTATGTCTAGCCAATAATATTCCGAACAAGGCTTATAGTAACCGTTCAGCGGAGATGAGAACGCGCTTAGGAGACTGTTCTCAAAAAATTATTACTGTTGCGGATAGGGAGAGTGATTTTTATGAGTTTTTACATGAATTAATCGATGCTGACGAAGCGTTTGTTATTCGAGCAAAACATGACCGATACACAGGTAAAACCCACCGGGCTCGAGGTCAAATAAGTTGCTTAGCAAAGTGTCCGATTTTACCGGGCAAGATCACATTGGCCAGTAATTTAATAATAGGAAGGACGTCTGCACGCCGAGCTTTTCTTCTATTAAAATTATTCATCAGATCCGTCTCAAAAATTGCTAGTAACATTTGTTTATCATGCAACACCGTGGTTACATAATCGTGATAAAGGCTGCGTGTGGCTGAATCTGTTTCTCTTAGATAGATGATCTCTTTGTAGGGGTTTGAGTGGTTTCGGGGTTGGCAGGCTTATCTGCGGAAAACAGGCCTATCTCGCCAAGGCTACTGGCTACGGGTATTGGTTGTATTTCTTGGTGCGGCGTTGAATGCACGGTACGAGCACGCATGGCGGCTTGTTGGAGTATATTTTGTATTAATTCACCGCGTGAGTTCTGCTGGTATTGGCAAAAAGCATCGACCTCTTTTTTACTGGATAGTAACACAATGGATTCATACGTGATTAAGTCGGTAGAGCCATATTGGTTTATAACGGCATTTTTAAGTGGGTCGGTGTTGAGTAGTTGACGTAGTTCATGGGGCAATAAGAATGGTGTTTCATTAAGAAGCTGTTTTCGCAGACCCTCATCAATCCCCTGGGTTTGATTGATAATGTTCAGAATGGATGAGCAGGGTAGACATCGGGTAATTGTATAATCGGTGAGTTTATCGATGAAGGAAGCGGGTTGCTCTTTGGATAACTGAGACAGGATGTTAAGTACCAAGCGTTCAAGCAGCATTCGGACGTTCTCGTCTTCATCATGGTCTTTAAATAAGTGCAGAATGAATTGGGATTCCTCGGTTGTATTAGTACTGGAGGCTATCAATGCGCTAGCCAATTCCCAGGCCATGTTGTTTGAAGGTTTGGGTGTATTAAGAAACAGGGTCACGGCGTTGTGCAGTTGGCCGCCCTTCAGAAACGACATCATTTTTTTTGTCATGATGTCATCCATTTTTTGTTGCATAGGCTGATGCCTGCTTTTGCCGATGAATCTATCCAGTTTGGATTGCAGTTGTTGGATAGTCGCCAGTTCGTTTTCGTTCAACTCGTCGTCGGTAGCTAGGGTATCGGTTATATACTGTCCAAACGTATCTATCTCGACATCAAGGTCGCTTATGACGTCATGGGCTATTGAGCGTAAGTCTTCTGGAAGACGTGATTTTATACGTTCAAACTCTGTTGGCGTGTTAGCAATAATAT
>CAZSAO010000072.1:3793-4931 GCA_964605275.1 uncultured Legionella sp. | reverse complement strand
TGATTGCAGGAATTTATAATTTTGAGCTTTAGATAGGTTATGCAAGAGGTCTATTAAGTATTTCTGCTGGTGTTGACATGCCGCTGGAGTTCGTCATCTGCCTTGTAGTAACACCAACATGCCCCAGTCATCCCATTCCAAGATAATTTAAACTTCTACCTACAAGATCAGAGGGAAAAGTTTTTTTGGCATGTGATGCGGAAGTTATAGCGACTAACGTAATGCTCAATCCTAAGGCGAATATTTTTTTACTCATTTAAAGCTCCATCTTTTTGTTGAACTTATTATTGCGGGGGATTTTTTTGTTTCCATTGAAATGACTGAATTATTTTGTAACTAATCGCAAATAGGCAATGAATGATTAATAATGCGCTGGTTATTGCATAGAACGTATCAATGTATCCTAGTAACGGAATAAACATATAACGGGGGGAAAACTTTCCCAAAGATACTAATCCTATAATTAAAAATGAAAAAACTAAGGTGTATGCTTTATGATTTTTTATCAGGAGGGCAATCCCTGAGAAAATTAAAGAAAAAATCAAACCATATAAGCTAATGAAGTAAATAATTAATATCCACCAACCTTTGGCATCACTATTATCATAGGCGAATAGTAACGAGATAAGGCATCCCAATAAAAAGCTAAAACTTAATATAAACGTATCCCGATTAAAAAGTTGCGCCTTTTTTAAATTACTATCAGTTTGCTTTATAAGTTGTGCAGATTTTTCACTCCAAAAAACGAAGAAAATAATTAGAGGAAGTGTTTGAATAAAACCATTAAAAAAAGTATTGATTGTCTGATACGACATTGCGATTACAGCAAAAATATATGTTATAAGAATGAGTAAAGAATATTTATTTATATTTTTAATGTGAATAGTTCTTTTTGATGCATCCATGTCTAAATCCGTTAACTTGGAAGCTCTCTTTTTTTATTGAAGTGTATTCAGAGAAGTTGGTAATAAATTTGATTTTCACCATAATTCTTATGTGGTGTGGCTCCCCGGAACGGGCTCGAACCGCTGACCTAATGATTAACAGTCATCCGCTCTACCGACTGAGCTACCGGGGAATAGAGCGAAATGTTAAATCCATTTCGCTTTAGGGTCAAGAGATTTTTTAAATAATTTGC
>CAZSAO010000072.1:0-3783 GCA_964605275.1 uncultured Legionella sp. | reverse complement strand
TTTGAATATTAAAGTTATTTTTATTTAGAGTCAAGAAAATTTTTAAAAAATATATGGAAAAATGAATTGGGTTTTATGCGTGTTCTTAATTTAGGCGCTCTAATAATTTAGAGCGCCATATTTTTATTTAATTAGTGCAAAAGCGTTGCAGGCGATTCAGGGCATCTTTTAATGTATCAATTCCTGTAGCAAAGGATAAGCGTATGCATCCTTCATTGCCAAAGGCGGACCCAGGTACTAATGCTAGTCCTACTTCATTTAATAAATGTTCGGCAAACTCGATGTCATTGGCATAGCCTCTTTGCTCAATGAATTTTTGTACATTGGGAAATATGTAAAATGTGCCATCCGCAGGAATAACTTCTATACCGGGAATGCTTAATAATCTATCGGCGACGTAGTCGTGACGCTGATGAAATGCTTCTACCATTTCATGGACACTGTCTTTACTGCCATTAAGTGCGGCGACTGCGGCGCGTTGGGCAATAGAGCAGGGGTTTGAGGTGGATTGTGATTGGATGGTTTTCATTGCATTTATTAATGCTGCGGGTCCTGCAGCGTAGCCAATGCGCCAGCCTGTCATGGAGTATGCTTTTGATACGCCATTGAGTACTATGGTTTGGCCGTATAGTTCGGGGCAGGCATTTAATATATTACAAAATGGTTGGCTCCATAAAATATGTTCATACATATCATCAGTGGCAATTAAGATATTAGGATGTTTTTTAAGCACAGCCCCCAATGCTTTTAGTTCCTCTAAAGTATAAGCCACGCCAGAGGGGTTGGAAGGACTATTTAAAAACAACATTTTAGTACGCGGTGTAATGGCATCTTCTAATTGTTGGGCAGTTATTTTATAGCGCTGGCTTGCCGTAGTGCTAATAATTACCGGTGTGGCTTCTGCTAACAATACCATGTCGGGATATGAAACCCAGTAGGGTGCAGGAATAATGACTTCATCGCCAGCATTAAGGAATGCTTGGCATAAATTATAACAACTTTGTTTACCGCCTACCGAAACTAAAATTTGATTTAATTCATAATGCAGGCCATTGTCTTGATGAAATTTATTTTTTATGGCTTCTTTTAGTTCTGGAATACCATCTACCGCGGTATATTTAGTATAACCACTTTCTATGGCTTGAATGGCGGCTAATTTGATGTGTTGAGGGGTATCAAAGTCTGGTTCGCCAGTGCCAAGATTAATGATATCTAATCCTTGCGCTCGCATTTGCGTGGCTTTAGCAGCTACTGCCAGAGTAGGGGATGGTTTTATGTGTTGCATACGTTGGGCTAAAGTGATATTCATCTGGTAACTCCTGTGATTTGGCCTATAATATAGGACATGAAAAATACATTTAAAATTTATTCCGACTTTTCTCCTGCCGGAGATCAACCAACCGCCATTGCTTCTTTACTAGCAGGCTTACGCGCTGGACTGGCCAAGCAAACATTGCTGGGAGTAACCGGCTCGGGTAAAACATTTACTATTGCGCATGTCATTCAAGAGATGAAAAGGCCAACATTGATTATGGCGCCGAATAAAACTCTTGCGGCGCAATTGTATGGCGAATTTAAAACCTTTTTCCCTGATAATGCCGTTGAGTATTTTGTTTCTTACTATGACTATTATCAGCCAGAAGCCTATGTTCCGGCATCTGATACCTTTATTGAAAAAGACTCCTCTATCAATGAACATATAGAGCAGATGCGATTATCGGCAACTAAAGCGCTTATTGAGCGAAAAGATGCCATTATCGTTGCCACTGTCTCGGCCATTTATGGTTTAGGTGACCCAGACTCTTATTTACGTATGGTATTACATCTTTCACGTGGAGAACACACCGATCAGCGTAAAATTTTAACTCGTCTTGCGGAAATGCAATACAAGAGAAGTACGTTGACACTGGAGCGTGGTCAATTTCGCGTGCATGGTGATGTTATTGACATTTTTCCTGCTGACTCGGAAAAAGATGCCATTCGCATTGAGTTATTTGATGATGAGATTGAAAATATTGCTTTATTTGATCCGTTAACGGGAGAAATAATCCAGCGCTTACCGCGTACCACTATATTCCCTAAAACTCATTATGTGACACCACGTGAGCGTATTTTAGCCACTGTTGATTTAGTAAAAGATGAGTTACAACATCGCTTGGCCGATTTTCAAAGTCAACATAAATTGGTAGAAGCACAACGTTTAGAGCAACGGACTTGTTTTGATCTAGAAATGATGTTGGAACTAGGATATTGCTCTGGAATAGAGAATTACTCGCGTTATTTAGCCTTACGCGATGCAGGTGAAGCTCCGCCGACCTTATTTGATTATTTACCAGCAGAAGCGTTATTGATTCTTGATGAGTCACATGTAACTATTCCGCAAATTGGCGGAATGTATCGAGGTGATCGGGCACGTAAAGAAAATTTAGTTAATTACGGCTTTCGTCTGCCCTCTGCTTTAGATAACCGCC
This sequence comes from uncultured Legionella sp., assembly GCA_964605275.1. Classification (GTDB taxonomy): domain Bacteria; phylum Pseudomonadota; class Gammaproteobacteria; order Legionellales; family Legionellaceae; genus Legionella. Next base: position 1,312 of record CAZSAO010000072.1, on the reverse strand, counting down.
CTTTGCAGTTTGAAGAATTTGAGCTGCGCTCACCGCAAACAATTTATATTTCTGCGACTCCCGGAGCGTATGAGTTAGCACATACCGATAATACGGCAGAGCAAGTAGTACGGCCTACGGGTTTAATTGATCCTGAGGTGGAAATACGGCCTGTGCGTACGCAGGTAGATGATTTGTTATCCGAAATAAGTATCGTAGTTAAAGAAAAAGGACGCATTCTAGTTACTACTTTAACAAAACGTATGTCAGAAGATTTAACCGATTATTTAGCCGAACATGGCGTTAAAGTACGCTATCTGCATTCCGATGTGGATACGGTGGAGCGTATGGAAATTATTCGCGATTTACGTTTAGGTGTTTTTGATGTTTTGATTGGTATTAACTTATTGCGTGAAGGATTGGATATGCCGGAGGTGTCTTTAGTGGCGATTCTTGATGCGGATAAAGAAGGTTTTTTACGTTCAGAACGTTCGTTGATTCAAACTATTGGTCGTGCGGCACGCAATGTAAAAGGACGCGCGATTTTATATGCGGATAAGATTACTAACTCCATGCAACGTGCATTAGATGAAACCAATCGACGTCGAGAAAAACAAAAAGCTTTTAATGCCGAGCACGGTATTATTCCTAAAGGAATTACTAAAAGCGTAAGTGACATTATGGAAGCCTCTTCATTTACGCAAGGGCGTGCGAAGGTTGCGGAAAAAACACCAGAGTATCACCATTTATCACTCAAGGACTTAACCAAAAAAATGCATGCGTTAGAAAAACAAATGCACCTGCATGCGCAAAATATGGAGTTTGAGTTAGCGGCAAAAGTTCGCGATGAGTATTTAGCGTTGAAAGAGCAATTAATTAAGAACAGCTAGAATAATATTGAAAGAGGTAACCCGACTACATGGATTTTGAACCCTGAGGTTCAGGTGGGGGGCGAATGCACTGGTTCAGGCTTCCTGCATTAAAGCAGGCATGCACAACGCCAAGTGCAGGATGCTCCCCAAAGTGTAGATATTGGTTCGAAAATCACTGTCGCCGGATTACTAATTTAAGTATAGCAGCTTATTTTTTTTTGATCATCTTGAATTCTAATTTTATCAGGGAAAACGCATTTAAATTGTGCGTATAATATACCGCACTTATACTTATGTGCCATGCTTTATGCGGGAAAGCACTTATTATGTTCGAAACTGGATTCCGTGCATAAAGCACGGAACGTAGGAAGTGTTGGCTTGTAAGTGTTCAGTCTAGTTGAAAGAGCGGCCATCTTTGGCTCCTCTTGAAATAAAGTCAGGCAAAATGGTGCTCACATAGC
>CAZSAO010000071.1:0-5037 GCA_964605275.1 uncultured Legionella sp. | reverse complement strand
GTTCAAATCTCGATTCAACATCGTCTGGATACTGTGCATAAAGCACAGTACGTAGATAACGTAGGCTGTTTTAGTGTGCACAATTTAGATGCGTTTGCCCTGTGATTCCGGACAGATTTATTTATTTTTAATTTTTATGCTTTAGATTGGCATTTTAATACTCTAGTATTAATTTAAGCCTTATTTTCTTTGCATTTATTTCAAAATGTCAAATTCGTGCACTGTTCTTGGTGGCCTGTATTTAGAGTAAGATGACTAAGAGTATTCTCGATTTCATCACCGGTGGGACGCGAATTAGGATTCATGCTGCACATTTGTTGCACTAATTCATAGAAAGGTGCTCCCTCATATAATCTAAAACAATTCAATATACACCGGCCTACTGCATAAATATCTGTTGCTTGTGAAAATATATTTTTGAAATTAGGCTTTAAGGCTGTAACCAAAGCGCATTCACTGTGCTCTCGTAGGTCCAGCTGATGCTGATAAGACTCACTGGCTATAAAGAATTCCGGCGCATAATATCCTGCTGTTCCTCTGCCACTACGTTGTGAAATGTCAGAGTCAATTAAAAATGCTTCCTCATCATCTATATAGTGTACTTGTATTTTAGAGTTAACCCGTTGAATGCATATATTGGAAGGATTAATATCAGTATGTACGAGCTTCTCCTTGTATATTTGTTGAATATATTGCGCGAGCATTTCGTATATGATGGAGCTTATGATGCATTTAGGGCCATTATATCCAGCTAAAAAATCGGATAAATTATTCCCATAATAAGGTTTGATATCAATACATTTTATTTGTGCGTGAGAACCAATAGCAGTATTGCGATAAAATCGAAAATGATTGGGCCGATTTATAATGAATGATTGCAGGGGTATATATCCTTGGCTAGACGAGCTACTTTTTAAAATATAATCGAATCCTTCCTCATCAACTGCATATTTCACAACATTTCTAATTAAATTTGAAGCAGGTTGATTTCTTAAATAATTCTTGTCAAGTGCACGAGTCGCTCTTAGTTCACGAAAATGCGCCTTAAAACGAAGACGTTGCTCGTGCTTTATCGATGCATCTTTTTGTTCAATTTTTGTGAGGTATTCATGCTCATCTTCACTTTCTGAACTGGAATTATCCGATTCACAGGTAGAGGCTATCTTATTGTTTCGAACCTTTGGTAAATCATCTTCGTTTTGGTGGAAAAAATATTTATTTCCCACAAAAGTACAGCTATGTTTTAAAGAGTCATGTTGAGCAACGTGAGAAAAAGGAACCGAAATAAAGGTTGCGTCGCTTAAATTGAGTGGAACTAAAAAATATCGAGATAAATGCTCAGCATCTGTTAAACCGCGAGTTATTTTAGTGTGTTCAAGGCAGGTATTTTGAGGAAAATAGCAATGATATTGTTCTTCAACATAATCCAACGGTTGAAGCATATACTGCATTAAAATAGTTTTTTCCACTGGCTCAATCGTAATAAAAGACATCATGAACGCCTGACAAACTGATGTAAATTTATTGTACATGGGCCAACTAGAAAAGCAACACGTTGAAATAACTTTTATAAACCGCTAAACGATTATGCTTTTATCGGCGGTAAGAGCTTAAATTTCTGCACAAGCTTATTCTACAATATTGATCATATGCAATAATTAAGCACAAACTACTACCGCTCTCCTGTTTCTAACAAACTTAGTGCACACGAGGTACTTCAGACCATCGCGTCGTATAACAAGGAGAACGCATCTCACAACGCATGTGCCACTCCTGATTATACCCTTCCGATGCCAGACGAAGGGTATGACGTCCAAAGCGTTTATTAATTGCGTCAAGAACTCCCATCAATTGCTTGCTAGACTCTAATTCTTGTGAAGGTATCGGATTAAATAAATCCTGTTGGCACCGCGTATTGGGAATCAAATCCAACAACATGACCCCTACTTTTTTATAAAAAATACCCTCTTTAAATAATTGCTTAAGACACTCTGTGGCAATACGATTAATCACGCATGTATCACTACTCGGATGAATCAAACGATACTCCATACTATTATTATATTGCCGCAAATCATGGCGATGTCGATTACTTCGCAAGAACACATATACTCGCTGCGCCATTAAGTTTTGGGCACGTGCCTTTTCACACGCTCGCGCCACATGCGAACTAATCGCTTGAGCCAATGCATCACAGTGTGTTTGCATCACCCCAAAACTTTTAGACGACATAATCGATTGTTTAGGTTGTGCCTCCGCCAATCCCGCACACGAAGTTCCTTGCAACTCCATTACCGTTCGCATTAAAACCACATTATATCGTGTTCTAATATGGAAAGGAGAGCATTCAGCCAAATCAGCTGCAGTTCGTATTCCTTGCTTTACTAATTTACTGGCCCATTTACCGCCAATCCCCCACACATCGCCAATCTCTAATTGACTCAACCAATAATCTTTTGGCCGTAGAGAAAAAACCGAAGCGCTTACCTTATTTTTGGCGATAAAATTAGCCGCTTTTGCTAGCGTTTTAGAAGGACCAATACCAATAGAGGTAGGAATACCCGTACAACGCAAGATATTTTTTTGCAATGTGTTGCAAAAAGATTGATGCAGATCAGTTGGAAGAGCTCTTAAATCTAAAAAAGCCTCATCAATAGAATAAATTTCCATTTGCGGCCAAGACTCTGCAATAATACTCATCACACGTCTGGAAATATCGCCATATAATGTATAGTTAGAAGAAAAAACTGCAATACGATGTTTTCTAATTAATGAGCTAATTTGGAAAAAAGGCATGGCCATTTTAATTCCTAAAGCTTTTGCTTCAGAGGAGCGCGCAATAACACACCCATCATTATTAGAAAGCACTACAATAGGTGTTGTGCGTAAATCAGGACGAAAAAGACGCTCACAACTGGCATAAAAATTATTACAATCAATCAAACAATACATTTATTTAGGCTCATGCAACACTAAAGTAACCACGCCCCAAATCACTACATCAAGCTCCTCTGTAATAGCAATGGGCTTAAATCGAGGATTAGCAGGAAGCAATTGCATCCCAGTATTTTGAAGCGATAATCGTTTTACTGTGAGCTCTCCATTTACTGCTGCAATAACAATTTTGCCATCCGTTGCCTCAAGGCTTCTATCAACTATTAATTTATCCCCAGGAGCAATCCCCGCCTCAATCATGGATTCCCCGGTTGCTTCAACAATAAAGGTAGCCGCAGGATGCTTAATAAATTCCGTGTTTAAATCTAAGTGATACTCAATATAATCATCTGCAGGTGAAGGAAATCCGGCTTGCACTTTTGATGAATAAACCGGGATCGCATAACCACCGCCTTTAATCAAAGACTGTATTTGATTTAGTTTAGATAAAGGAGCGCGAATAATCTTAGTAGGCTCCCCCAAAGGCCGCCCTGCCCCTTGTCTTTTACCACCCTTTGGTACCATAAATAAACTCACGTATGATTATAGTTACATTAATCATAGAAAGAAAAAGAGCGCTTGTACACCGATTTTAGAGGCTTATTCTTTATCTAATAGATAAGCTCATGTTATAAAAAGTTTTTAATTTAAGAATAAAATTCAATATGAACTTCAAAAGATGGCCATCTCTCAACTAGGTCAGAATTTATTTTTTTGTACGTCCATAAATACTTCGAATATACATAAATGTTCATCATTGAATACGGTGAACGGAAATATCCCTGGGCCTGATTAACGATAAATCAAGCCTTATTAATTAAGGTCTATTTAAATCACTGTTGTTCCGATATTACTTTTTTAGCATCTTTTAAAAGAAGTAATAATTGATTCTCTCTTATTGGAGAAGGTTCAAATCCAAATCGTTTATAAAACCTTTCAACTTTTTCATCTATAGCATGAACCAATAAAGCTCTTACGCCGCCTTGCTCTGCAATGTGCAGGGTTTTTAATATTGCATCTTGAAGCATTGCCCTCCCAATACCCTTACTTTGATAGGTATGGAGAACAGCTAATCTTGCTAATATGACAACAGGAATAGGATATTTACCCATTCCCTTTTTTATACGTTCAGATGCCTCATTGGCTTCTACCTGGCCTACTGTAAGACTATAATAACCAACCACAAGATTATCATCAGTAACTATGAACGTAGTGGCAGAACCAGACATTTTTGCTTGAACAGCATATTTTTTTAACCACTCATCTAATTCTGGGGAATTACTATTAAAATCAGTTAAATTATGATCTTTATTTAAAGGCTCAGGTTTTTTTAACGTCATTTAGACCCCATGGAGATAATGAAGAAAATAAATCATTCAGCCCTTCATTATCTTGCTCTGGGCGGTCTAGAATTTCAGAAAATTGATTAAATATATCACCAGAAACCATAAATAATCTCTGATCTAAAATAATTTTTTCAGCAGCTTGATATGCACTATCCGTTATAAATTCAGTCAATGACTTATGACTTATATCAGAGGCCATTCGGATTACTTTCGCTTGCGATTCAGATGCACGAAAACCCAATCGGGAAGTTTTAGCACGCACAGTCTTTGATTGCTGACTTCTCACCTTTCTTGGATCTTTAGCGATAGGTGTTTTTGTACCAACCTTTCTTGCATTTACCATGATATTTCTCAAAATAACCTCTATTAATTATATGTTAGTACAATTGACGCACGTTATCAATAAAAATGGCTTTCGAGTAAATAAGATGGAATGGCGCATTTACTTATTTGCTAATATTCTATGTTTTCCTTTAAATGATTGAAACAATCGGATTAGCGTTCATTTCCAAAACGCTCCTTCTATCACGTTGTGTGAAAATAATAATCCTTGAGCGTCAATTTCTCGAACAGCTACAACTCAGCTATGAGATATCGCATCAGTAGTGACCGTAGATAAAATTGCTTGCTAAGGATTGGGAACTCCCAGGGTAAACGCATCTAAATTTTGAACATAAAATGCCTACTCTATGTTCTATATTCATTCTATACAAGTTGAGTTAACGCAACATCACATGATGTTCGATACTAGATTCCG
>CAZSAO010000070.1:0-5082 GCA_964605275.1 uncultured Legionella sp. | reverse complement strand
GCGTGGAACGTAGGCGATTTGAATCAATTATGTTCGTTTAGATGCGTTTGCCCTGCCGGAATCACTTGACCATTACACCTCGTATATAGTTTAAAAAGGAGTTCTGGAAAAGCCATTTGAATGATTAGCTCGTAAAGATTTACGCAAGACATTCATTTCCTCCTGCTCCCCGCACAAACACGAAATGTAATTAACCACTTAGCCTCTTGCTGAGTGGTTAATTACATTCGTGTTTATTCATTTTTAGTAACATATTTAAATATTCCCATACTTGCTACACACAAACCTATATAGAGGATTGGCAATAATAAGGCATTCATTGGGAGTAAGCTGGAGCCCAACACCACTAATGTTGCTAATCCCATATTGATAAAATTCATTACAGCAGAACCATGGGCTTTATCACTCACATGACTCATGACAATTGTTGATGTGTTTGCCAAAATAAAGCACAAACCAAAATAAATGATGATCATTGGCAAAAATAACGAAAATAATATCGGGATATGCATGAACATCGTTACGAACATGAGTATTGATCCTAAACTTGCTATTAGTATTCCTATACGAACGATGGATTCAAGTGCATATTTTTTTGAAAGCGTCGCACCAACTATTGAACCAAGTATCAGCCCAATAGACGGAAGAATATTAGCTAGTCCATATTCAGAACTCGTTAAACCAAAAATATTTATAACAGTAAATGGTGCGACTGCGGCAAAAACATACACAAAACAAGTTGAGCACCCCATTAATAATCCGCCAGAAATTAATTGTCTATTTTTAAATTGGCTGCTATAGCTGTGTAGCAAATATTTCATTTTAAACGCATTCAAATTTAATTTTTTTTGTGTTTCCGGTAAACGAGTAACAAACAAGAGTAGAATAAATCCGTAAATCGCCCCAGCATAAAAACAACTTTCCCAACCGTAATATGTATTTAAAACTCCCCCAACTGCCACCCCTAAGCCTGGTGTGATTGCAAAGGCGAGCATCAAGTAAGATATTTTTTGACTGGCCATTTTGGGCTCGTAACTTTCGTTTACTAAAGTGAATGTCATTTTTAATCCGACGCCGGAGCCTAACGCCAACATAAATCGTGCCATGACTAATAACCAGTATTCATGAATAATGCCTGCTAATACACATAATAAGCTACTCGTAATTTGTAGAATAATTCCTGCATAAAGTGCAGGTTTTCTACCAAATCGATTGGCAATGGGACTATACACAAGCTGGCCTAATGCATAGCCGATTAAAAACCATGTGATAGTTTGTTGAGCTACATCCTCACTTATTGCAAAAAAATGGGCAATATTTGGTAACGAAGGAGTAAATAGCACCGCATTAACTGATGCAAATGAAATTAGTAACATTAATGTAAAAAATGGAAGCTTTATTGGCATGTTGTTGTAATCCTTCGTTCTTTTATTCTGAGATGATTCAAAAGATAACAGTATAAATATTGACAATAGGGTGAGCAATGGTAAATTTAGTCAATTATTTTTAACTAAATTGCAACAATAGAGGAATGATGAGTAAAATTGAACGTATTAATGCTTTCATTTCTGTTGTCGAACAAAATGGTTTTGCAGCGGCAGCAAGAAAAGAAGGCGTATCAACCGCGGCAATTAGCCGGCAAGTTGCTCGTCTTGAATCCTATTTAAAAGTGGAACTATTACACCGTACGACTCGACAGATATCTTTAACAGAAATAGGCGCAGAATATTACCAGTATTCTAAAAAGGCATTAGCAGATTTAGAGGAAGCTGAAACTGCTATTTTTAATAGTAAAGAGGAGCCTACAGGCATATTAAACGTTATAAGTAATCGATATTTTGGCCTCAAATACATTCTTCCGCGGTTAGCTGAGTTTATGGCTCTTAATCCTAAGCTACGGGTTAACGTTGAATTAGCAGAGCGTTTTCCAGATTTAACAGAAGAAAATATTGATTTAATTTTTGGTGTTTCAATGGAAGGACCATTAGCATTAGTTCGTCGTCAAGTGGCTTCAACACGCTATGTTCTTTGCGCATCTCCAAGTTATTTAGAACAATATGGAACGCCACACATACCTACCGACTTGGATAAACATCTTTACATCACTCATAGCATGCGTAAACCGGATAATATTGTAACCTTTAAAGGTAATAAGAGGATTTATGTTGAACCTACCTTGTGGTTAAATGATAGTCACGCAATGCGGGAATGTGCAATTCAAGGAATGGGGATTGTGAGATTGCACGATTACATCGTGACAGATGCTTTAGACAATGAACGTTTAATCGAAATTCTCCCTGAATTTTGTGAACGAAATCAGCCAATTTACTTGTACTATCAACAGAGCCGATATCTTCAATCTAAAATTAGACGATTTATTGATTTTTATACTTCCACCTAAGAATTTGAGGTTAAATTGTTTCGGATAAGCAATATACTTGTCACTAATGAGTTTGTGGTATTTTAGACGATTTGATTTTTTTACTTTAGGGGCAAACAATGCGATAGCATACAAGCCGAAAACTCATTAGTGACAAGTATATAGTTTAATCGCACCGACCGTGGAACATAAGGCGGTGATTGCTGTATTTGTTATTTATGTTGTCTAAAGGATTTTATTAAATAAGGGATAGAGCACCAACCAATCAAGCCCTCAACAATTAAAACCAGTCCAACTATCATAAAAAATATTTTGCTCATGCCAATTAATGCTGCAATAAATAGAAGAACGCCAATCACCACCCGATTTGTTCTATCAGTTTTATCAATATTACATTGTTTAAAAAGCATGACGTATTTTCCTATGAATATATAGTTGCTTGTATCCTATATTATAAGCGAGACTTTCGGAACTTGTTTATATGACATTGTTCTTTATATGCTCACCTGGTATAATTATCGCCAGGAAAAATTCTGAATTCCTTGCTAGAGCCGAGTAAGGAATCACTAAATCAAACGTGGTTTTAGCCATAAAACATGAGATGTGAAGGAGTGTATTGTGGATCAATTTTTATCAAAGAATGGTTTGGATTGTGTCTTAGCTGAAATTAATAAGCAATCAATAACAGATAAGCAATTAATAATAGATAACTTTTCTTTTATACAGGAAGAGGAGGGTGCGACTGAGTTATTACAGGAGTTGCTTATCTTTTTACGAGATCATAGCTGTGCCTCTTTTGATCTCATTCTTGCTTGTTTTCGGGTTGAGAATTTTGAACGAATTATACAACATTTTGAAGTGTTAAGAGTTAGAAACTTAATAAGTAACGACAACTTAATGCTCGTTTTAAACAAAGAAGAGTGCAATGGTTTTGCCTATTCTATGGATATGTTAAATGAAATACTTAGTCAAAAAAGTTTAGATTTACTCAGAAATTCTTCACTTATTGGTATTAAACAACAAATATCTGAAATGCTTGATTTAGTAGGTCTTAATGATAATTATTCTCTTTTAAAAGTGTGGGAGTATGAAAAGCCTCTGACATTTTTAAAGGCACTTGAGTTATTTTCTGAAGATGATGATATTCAATTAGAAACGGTATTTAAAATAGCTGAGTGCTTAGAATTGGAGCGGTTACAAAAATCAATGAAGAAGGTTTATCATCATCTTAATATTCATGTTATTACAGAAATTGCCTTAGCAGATATTGACGTTAATGAAAAACGCGAAAGGTTATCTAACTATTGTAAGTCGCTGCGTCAGAACAATACCTCTTACCGAGCCTCAGCAGGCATTTTTCCTATTGCTGGAGTACCGCGCAATGCGCCACCAGTTCAGGAAGAAGCAAGTTCATTAGGAATGAGATAGAGGGCTGTAGGAACAATAAAGTAGGTGATGAATCCCGTTTTTTTTATAATTACTTTTAGGAATATGAGCTCACTTTGGTGTTGCTCATGTCCCGAAATAAATATTCGCTATATTTATTATTACGCTGTTTTTAATATGTGCCAGCGGGTTGACAGCGGTAAGTTATGATGTAAATAAAGTAGAACATGCTGACTAATGGTTATAATTTTTAATGTGTGCAAATCAGATTAAGCTCCAAGCGCATAACCATCAAAAAAGCTAAAATTCAGATATTCAGAATGTTTTTTTCTAAGAGGCATTACTTAAGCAATATAATAACGCGTTCATGAACTGATGTACTTCCATGAATTTTTTAGTTCTATATAGAATCAAAAATGCACCTCCATACTCCCAATAGTACCTTCCGCGACTTCTGTGCGTAATCCAGCGAAATAGTAGTTAATAATAGAATGGAGCATTAGTACTAAAGTAGCGTTGGATACCGCGAATAAGTCCCGATACTTAGGGCTTGAGAAGGTAAAACATTTTCGAGGGATACCTCCGTTCAGGAAGAGCTATCAATTCGCATTTACTGTACATTATACGCAGTGCAAAAACACAAGGGATTATTTTTATCTATACTTAATTTTTAAATGAATACGATTTAAGGATTAAGCTGATGGAATACAGACAATTAGGGAAATCAGGATTGAAGGTTCCTGTACTGAGTTTAGGTACTGCTACTTTTGGTGGTGGAAATGAATTTTTTAAAGCCTGGGGGGACACTGGGGTAAAACAGGCTAAGCGTCTTGTGGATATTTGTCTTGATGCGGGTGTTACTCTTTTTGACTCGGCAGATATTTATTCTGATGGAATGGCAGAAGAGATTTTGGGTAAAGCGATAGCAGGTCTGCGTGATGAAGTTATCATTTCGACGAAAGCTACATTTCGTTTGGGAAGCGGAGTTAATGACTTAGGGTCTTCTCGTGCCCATCTTATAAAAGCATGTGATGCATAATTAAAGCGCTTAAAGACCGATTATATTGATTTATATCAAATGCATGGTTTTGATCCATTAACGCCAGTAGAGGAGGTTCTACGTACTTTAGAGCAGCTGATTCAAAGTGGAAAAGTTCGTTATATTGGTTGCTCTAATTTTTCAGGATGGCACTTGATGAACTCTTTGGCTGTTGCTGATTCATTAGGGACTAATCGATATATTGCTCATCAAGTATATTATTCACTCACCTTACGCACGCCCCTTGTTTCGTAACTGAAATTAATTAAAATTCTTC
>CAZSAO010000069.1:4819-5326 GCA_964605275.1 uncultured Legionella sp. | reverse complement strand
CAGGGCAGCCTTCGGTGCAACCCTCAGGGCAGCCTTCGGTGCAACCCTCAGGGCAACCATCGGTACAACCCTCAGGGCAGCCTTCGGTGCAACCCTCAGCGCAACCTTCGATTCAACCGTCTGTGCAACCAACCGCACTTCCAACCTCAAGTAGTTCCTTTGCACCCACCATGCCAACACCTAATAACTGGAGTGCGCTCCTTGCTTCAACAAGTTATTCTTTAAACTATGATGTAACAACGCGTAACAAAAATGTAATTTTTTGTGGTGGCGCATTGTCTGGTTATTGCTCTGAACTTGATTCATTTAATGGCGCATTATTATCCAGTTACGTCATGCCGTTAGCTATCACAAATAAAGTAATTACCGTTAACAACGCCATTGCGGTTTTATCTCGCAGTAATACAGGCACCTTATACAGTACGATTTCATTATTTGATCCAAACACCGAGATATTTCCATGGATCAGCCAATGCACCGTTAAAATCGCTCAATGGCAAGATATTG
>CAZSAO010000069.1:0-4809 GCA_964605275.1 uncultured Legionella sp. | reverse complement strand
ACGACACTACAACACAACAATTAATGGTTGCGGGCTATAATATTAATAACTATGCCGTACTCGCAGCAATTAATCCTACCTCAGGGACAATTATTGGGACTCAATATTACTTACTATCGCAAAAACTTTATATTTTCAATGTGTGCATTTTTCCTCTACTGCAAGGAAGTATGATGACGGGTTATGCGACAAGTCAAAATGGTATGACGCAAATGATTTTGATGCAAACCAATAACAATAGAAATTTAGTTGCGGTGAACACATTAATACGCCCAGAAGTATCGGCCGTAATGCGAGGAGATATAATAAAAAGTAGCGCTCTTATTACACATACTCTCACTGAAAAGAAAATGGCCGTTGTTGGTATAACTGTAGATAAGAATGGACAAAATAATGCGCTGTTTTCTGTAATTGATTACAGCTCGACTCTAAATACGAATAATTTTGAATTAACCATAGGCCAATCCAGTATTTTTAATAAAGTAATTATCGAAAATAATACGGCTATTGTGACTGGATTTTTTATAGACACAAACAATCAGCAATCGGCACTGCTTTTAAAAATAGACATCCCCACTAACACTATTTTAATAGCGAAAGCAATTACCCAGCCAAATGGTGTACAATGCTTTTCCATTACCGCAACAGACAATGGCTACAGTGCGGTGTGTAGTTCGAATAACCAAGTATTGATATTGTCTTTAAATAAAAATTTACAACCAGAAACATTACCCCCACAATTTACTCATTCAAATATACTAGAAACTATTCAGCAATCGATAAATCCAGTAACCCTTATAGCCACGAATGTTCCCCAATCGAATCTTTTCACTGCCAATTTAGCGACGAGCAGTATACTGGCATATAAACAATTAGATGCTATATCCTTTCCAATAACTCAATTATGGCCAAAAGACTTTATTACCCGCACTCCTAGTAAAGCCCCTGTAGCCAACCCAACACCAAGCCCCTCTATATATTCTAGCACCGGGCCTACGAGCCGCCCTTCTCAATATCCGCATGCTTCCCCCACACAAAGCCCACAAAGCATGCCAACATCTCAACCCTCCGCATTGCCAACCAACCCTACCAGTCAACCCAGTTCAAGTGCCCCTACAATGACTCATAAACCGTCACAGCAGCCAACAATACAACCATCATTTCGCCCCACTACCGCAACGCCATCAACTGCCCCCAGTGCCGCTCCCTCTACAAAGATTCCAACAAATCCCCCTTATCCGCTACCAAGTAAAATACCAACAAGTAAACCATCTAGTACTCAACCAACGTTCACTCAAACTACATACCCTTCCTTTGAGCCAGTAAATCAATCATCAAACGATACAAAAAAAGAAAATACACCACTAAAGCTAGGCATAATTTTAGCCCCTATTTTTGCTGTTTTAACCTTTTTTGCATTAGTCATTTATAGGAACTATAATACTTTTTATAATTTGGTATTTGCTAAAAAAAGTAATCCGAAAATAGCACCAGAAAAAGAAGATAACTCAGTAAGAACGCATACAACAGTAAATACTACGCCACCGAAAGCCCCCAGAAAAGAGCTCAGTGATGACGATTATTCTCTATCAAGTGAATCAGATATTGAACAGCCGGCAATAACGATGCCCCCCTATTCCTTAAACAGTTCATCATGGGAACAAGATAGTGATGACGAAAGCCGTAGTCAAAGTGATGAGTCAGAAGATAAAACAAGCACCAGCCAAAGTGATGCATCAGATGATGAAGAAAGCACCACAGAAAATGATGCATCAGATGATATAGAAAGTGGGCTAAGTAGTAGTGATGCCTCTGTTAGCTCATCACGATATAGTCTTTTTGATAATCAAAATTCGAGTGCAGCAATACAAAACACTAAGGACGAGTCGTTATCAAGACAATCCAACAGCTCTTTTGATTAATACAACCTTATGAAAAACAATAAATCAAAAACGAACCAGCTTATGAGTTATATTCTACAGATAACTCCGAATAAACACTGTGAATTTAGTCCCCAGAGATGCTAAATACTTAAATCTATATTATCCCATTGAGTAGTGCTATCCAAGATCCATTCAAGTGCTTTGCGTCTTGCAATTATAACCTCTAAATGCAGCTTGGCAGTAGATTGATTTTCTTTTTTAACTGTCTGCAGCCACCAATGTAATCGATAATATAAATCTAACATTTCAAATATAGATTTAATAGGGCGTAAATGCATCACTCGTTGGTATTTATCCCCTCCTTCGTTTAATTGTAAATTGGGACTAAGTCTTGCCAACTCATTGCTTAATGGTTGGTTAAAAGGTAATTCCTGAGTTAAATGAATGGCCCAAACTATAGCCCATAACGACTCTAAAGACCAATACAGCTCATAGTGTTCTTTTTCTGTTAATTCATTTGGTGAGTTTAATATAGCGATTTCATTTGCTGTTAATGCCGAAGCTAAATAGTTTTGATCAGTCCAATCGCTTATATAGTATTTAGGTGCATTTAAATGAAGCTGATACAACGCATTAAGCACTAATGCACGATTTATTATTTCTTGCTGTGTTCGCAGCGAAGGGAGATTTAAAGTAGGCAACCAATCTAAGGGTGCTCCTCCAATATTATGTATAATACGTTCAGACTGTGATTTTACTACTTGAGGATTTATAGATTTAATATCCAATACCATATTATTTCCTAATGAACTGAAGATCTTAAAATTATAATTCTTTGAAAATTTTCATGCAAATAAAATGAATTTATTTACATGAAAATGATAAGCGCCTTATTTATTTTCTATACGTTTGCCTCGCTGCTGCTTGTTGCGCTGCTCTTTGCTGAGCACGTTGCTGCGGCTGGGCTTGAGTTGGTTGTTGAAGCTTTCGCGGTAGTTGTAGCGCTAGCAGTTGAGATTTTTGCTGTGCTTGAGGCTGCGTCGATTCTTGCGGTTTTTGCTGTGTTGGAGGATGCGTCGATTTTTGGATTTTTTGTTGCAATGACGGTTGAGCTTGAAGTTGCAATACTGTTCTATTTTTTAATAAATCTCTAAAAGTTATTTTTGGAACAGGTAATGCATTACTTTCTGTAATTGTAGTCTCTGCATAACTATCAGGATCACGACCAGTCAATTTTTTCAAGATACTTTTAAAAGTGATTTTTGTATCAGGTGATGTCTGAGTTTGTGTTGAAGTGATACTTGGAGCAATATTAAAAGCTCGGCCAGCTTTTTGTTTGAGTAAGCTTTGATACGTTATTTTTTCGGGCAATGATGCATTGGCAACTATTGACGTTTTATTACTTATGGATTCATATACAAACTGAGGATCGTGAACTGGTTTTGTAGATAGTAGTTGCTTATGAACCGCAATTACGGGATGTTCTTCAAGCGGCTCATGTAACTCATTATTATTTGTAGTAAAGCTACTTTTCGGTATAGAGTATATTATGGCAGTAGGTTTTCTTGCTGCTATAATCTGATTAACTGTTTCCGTTCTATTATTTTTTATAGATAGATCTGCTCCTAATTCTACAAGTTTTTTTAAGCACTTTATGTCGACTATTATCTGCTGCGATATGAGCTGGAGTATTACCAAGATGATCTTGTTTTTGTAATTGATTTTGTAATTCGGTACCGCAATTTAGTTTAATTGCTTCTATCATGGGACGGTAACCATTTTTTACAGCAATATGCAATAATGTAGTGAGCGTATTTTTTTTTCCTATAGGGTAATTTTGCGTGAATATTTCCTGAAGTTGTTGATGTGAACATACTTCTTCGGATCGCTGCAATAATTGATCAAATTGATCAAATTGATCAAATTGATCATAACGATTAGCGCATACAGCCATTCTAAAATAATCCGGTAACTGCTCCGCTGTCAGCATTTTTATATTAATTTTTCTTGGAATTGGCTTATAATTAGATGAAGGAGCACCAGCGGGTATAGCCCATTCATGATACCCGCCTCGATCGTTATAATCTGGATGAATAGTTTTCCAAAAAGGACTATCTTTAGTTTTACTATGCTGAATAGCAGGCACTAACCTCATTACCCCTAAGCGCCCATTAGCAGTTGAACTGGAACAATGCTCCCAAGTAAACAAATCATCGCCCGGTGATGTAGTTTTATATTTATTTATACTTTCAATAAGCAAATCATTTGAAATTTCCGAACAAAATTGCATGTCCTCATTATCAAAATTTTTAATTTGCTTTAAAAGTTG
Source organism: uncultured Legionella sp. (assembly GCA_964605275.1). Lineage (GTDB taxonomy): Bacteria > Pseudomonadota > Gammaproteobacteria > Legionellales > Legionellaceae > Legionella. The sequence goes on along the minus strand of CAZSAO010000069.1, from coordinate 597 downwards.
TTCGTTACAAATCCTATTATGTTCTTCCCGGCTTAGACCAAAATTTATTTGCTCTAACTGTACTTCAAAATAACAACTATAAGCTGTTTTTGTACTTTCTTTTTCCAGCTTACTCTGCATTGTACAAGGCTCCAAGTAATTCATCGAATGAATTCATAACACGAAAGGTTTCTGGTTCATCACGATCTAAATATACGAAGTACCAAATTTCTGGAGTCTCATTAACCCATTTCAGGTAATAAATTTGATGAATACCATCATGAGCAAAAGGTAAAGTATTGGGTCCTAAAATTGACGAATAATCTTCAATCACCCACCAAATATTTCTCGGTAATTTTTTGTGTTCATCAACATAATAAAACACAGAAAATTTATACTCTAAGGGAATGCCTGTTTCTTCATCAATAGCATCGAAATATTTTTCCATGGGTCCGCTGCCATTATAATTTTTAAGAATTAATTTGTAATTTTCTGGTAAACTATGCCCAAAATGGTTTTCCAGTTCAACAATCTGAGCTTCTGTTACACCTAGGGTAAAATCATCATCTAACGGAATTATTCCTATCTTACTAAGATCAATCATAACTTCTCCTAATT
>CAZSAO010000068.1:3223-6377 GCA_964605275.1 uncultured Legionella sp. | reverse complement strand
GCTGTCAATCTTTTTTGGAGAAATTTAATTTAAAAAGTTACTGCGGAAGATGGGTACGATACCAATCCCGTGCCACTAGCAACAAACAGTATTGGTTATCCCTTAGCGGCTGCAGGTTCACTATCATCGGGCCTAGATATTAGTTTAACAAACACCTGCTCCATCCAAGGAATATATACCTATGGCGCATTCATGCCTAACTCACCTATTAATAACTCAGTCAGTCAAGGAATAGTCCATACCCACGTACATGCAGGAACGGTGCAAATTACTTATAAAACTTAGAAATAGCGTGATTTAGAAATTGCGTTATATTTAAACAAAATATCACGCAATTCATGTGCTGACATAATAAAAGACACTCTCACAAAAAGCTCGGCTATACTAAGTTTATAGGATACATAACCTTCTTTTATTAAATGGATTTAAAATGACCGATTATTCTCATTTGAAACTCTCTTTAATTGATCAATTAAATGAAACAACTATTGATTCGCATAATCTGGCATTAATTTATCATGATCAAAAAATGACGTATGGTGAATTTCACAGAAGAACCAATCAAATAGCTCACTGGCTTATAGAACAACACATACATCCTGGTGACTTCATTGCACTATTATTGGAGCCAGGAATTGAGTACATTATCGCGATAGTAGCCATAGTAAAGGCAGGAGCTGTCTACGTTCCTTTAGATATACAAGCTCCATCTACTCGACTGAATGAAATTATTGATGATGCTCAGCCTAAAATGATTATTACGAATGAACATTATTTTAAACAGATAAAAAAATGTCCATTTACTATCAATTTAATGAAAAAGATAACTATTCAAGCAACCAGTTATCGTGTTAATCCTCCTTCTGTTTCCATTCAATCGAATCATCCAATTTATATGATGTATACCTCCGGATCGACAGGTAAACCCAAAGGGGTTCTTATTGAACACAGCGCTGTACTTAATTTAGTTTCAATAGACAATTATGCGGACATCAACTCCGAATGCCTCATCGGACAATTCAGCAATTTAGCGTTTGATGGCTCTACTTTTGAAATTTGGAGCGCGTTATTGCATGGAGTGCCGTTGGTTATTATTCCCAAAGAACTACGAACCAATCCAAGTCAACTAAAAGAATACATTGAGCACTCTAGAGTTAATACCCTATTTTTACCTACTGGATTTTTCCATCAATTAATAAAAACGACACCGAACACGTTAGATACCATAAGTACTCTTATTTTTGGTGGCGAACAAGTGAATGCCGCATTAATTAAACATTTTCTATCGCACCGTAAAAAACAGAACCGTCCCTTAAAACTCATTAATGGATATGGCCCAACCGAAGCCACCACATTCACTTGCCGCCATCTAATGACTGAACAACATTCCTTAACTGATTTACAGCTGTCTTCTATTGGCAACCCTATTAAAAATGTAACACTGTACATATTTAATGAACAACTAGAGGAAGTAGATGAAGGAGAATTATACATCAGTGGCGCTAATTTAGCGTTACATTATCATCGCAGTATCGAACACAACAAACTGAAGTTTCTCAATAATCCGTTTAATCAAGAACCTTTTTATAATCGCTTATATAAAACAGGCGATAAAGTAAAACGACTATCGACAGGAGAATACTTATGCTTAGGGCGCTTAGATGATCAAGTAAAAATAGGTGGCTTTCGCATTCATTTAAATGAGATAGAACACGCATTATTAAAACATGAGGCCATTGCATTAGCATGCGTTATGGTAGAAGTCGGTGGAGGAACACATCAAATTCTTACCGCTTATATTGTATCATCTAATACTGAAGACACTATTTCTGGCGATGAGTTACGAGATTATTTGGCACATACATTACCTGTATATATGCTCCCGGCTAAATTCGTTCAAGTGGAGGAATTTCCTTTAACTGCCGTGGGGAAAGTGGATAAAAATAAACTATCTCAAATGGAACATCGAGATTTATCCGTTCATATCGATGCATCCGATGTTCATTTTACAGAGCACACGATTAAAACGATTTGGCAAAATTTATTAAATACAAAACACATAAGCATCCACAAAAATTTTTTCGACTTAGGAGCAAACTCGTTACTTTTATCGGAAGCATGTCATCTTATTAATACACAACTTCACACGAATATTGAATTAAGCGATGTACTCTCTCATCCAACTATCAGTAAATTAAGTCATTTTTTAGAAGGTGATTTGGATATAATCCAAAATAAGAGAGAACAATCAATATCTCTCAACACAGAAATAGCCATCATTGGCATGAGTTGTCGCGCACCTGAATCTCCCGATCTAAACTCATTTTGGACTAATTTATGTGCGGGTATAGATTGCTTATCTCGATTTCAAGAAATACAGCAAGAACATTATGTTCCTGTTCGAGGAACTCTTACTGATATAGAATTATTCGATGCTTCCTTTTTTGGTTTTAGCCCCGCTGATGCACAAATATTGGATCCACAACATCGAATATTTCTTGAACTGGTGTGGGAGGCTTTAGAACATGCAGGAATTGCTCCTAATAAAAATGATGACCAGCTCATCAGTGTTTATGCTGGCATGACAGATAGCACCTACCTTACTGAACAGTTATTAAAAAATAGTGATTTTTGTTCAGACCATGATTCTTTTCAACAACGTATTGCTACCAGTCTTGGCATGTTAAGCACCCTAATTTCATATAAGCTCAATCTTAAAGGACGAAGCATCAATGTAAATGCTGCGTGCTCTACCGGACTTTTGGCAGTAGAACAAGCATGTCAGGATTTAATGTTAGGGTATAGTGATACCGCTATAGCCGGAGCGAGCTCAATCGTAGTACCACAAAAAAAAGGATATCATTATCGTCCCGGAAGTATTTTATCTAAAGATGGTTATTGTCGTCCTTTTGATATTCATGCAAACGGTACCGTATTTTCGAACGGAAGCGGAGTAGTAATTTTAAAAAGATTAGACGATGCAAAAAAAGAAGGACATACAATTTATGGCATCATTACAGGTCGAGGCGTTAATAACGATGGTTCCGATAAGCTAGGCTTTACAGCACCTAGCATGTCAGGACAAATAACCTGTATTCAAGAAGCATTAACACATGCTCATATTAATGCACACCAAATAGGCTTATTAGAAGCG
>CAZSAO010000068.1:0-3213 GCA_964605275.1 uncultured Legionella sp. | reverse complement strand
GCTTTAAAACAGGTATTCATTGAAACCGAGCATACACCCTCTTGTGCATTAAGCTCGGTGAAAGCCAATATAGGGCATACTGATGCTGCCTCAGGAATCTTAAGTTTAATCAAAACAACATTATGTCTGCATCATCAACTCATTCCGCCACACCCTCATTTTACTGCACCGAACCCCGAGCTCCATTTAGAACAAAGTCCTTTTTATATCAATAAAGAATTAAAAAAATGGCAATCAAAAGAGACACGTTATGCAGGAGTGAGCTCTTTTGGCGTAGGTGGAACCAATGTACACTTAATAGTAAAAGAGCACGCCGCTTCTCTTGATGAACAATTCAAAAAACAACCTCAAGAGCAATTGTTTTTATTTTCAGCTAAATCAATCCCCGCACTAAATGCCTATAAGAATCACTTTATTACGTACATGAACCGCCACATGCCTACTTCAGAACAATGGATTAATTCAGCCTATACCTTATATAAAGGTCGTGAAGAGTTCGAGCATAGAACATTTGCTGTAGCATCTGACGAAACATCATTAATTACAGAATTAAATACAAAACAACCTCATACTCTCAATGAGGCACTCGATTATAATATGGTATGGATGTTCCCAGGCCAAGGAGCACAATACCACCATATGGCAATGGATCTCTTTAATAAAAATACTACATTTAAAAAACACGTTCTCATTGGCGTCGAACTCGCTAACGCGTATCTTCATGTCAATTTGCTTGAACTAATCAATAACAAAGAGCAAAACATATTACATCAAACACAATACGCTCAACCGGCCTTATTTATTATTGAATATGCCTTGGCTCAATTGCTCATGGAATGTGGCGTGCACCCTAATGTCCTCATTGGCCATAGTTTAGGTGAATACACTGCGGCGTGCATCGCTGAGGTGTTTTCCTTTGAAGATGGCATTGCTTTAGTATGTGAGCGTGGATTACTTATGTCTCAAGCGCCTACAGGGGCAATGATTGCATTGAACTGTAGTGCAGAAGATGCAGTTCGTTATGAACAAGATGCCTCCATTGAGGTTGCCCTACATAATACTGCGGAGCACTATGTATTCTCTGGTACATTTGATGCTATTCTGAAGTTGGAACAACTTCTAAATACAGAGCAGACTCCTTATCAAAAATTAAAAGTAAGTCATGCGTTTCATAGTGTACTAATGGAATCTATTGAAACACCCTTTAAATCCATTTTTGAAAATATTCATTTATCACCACCCAAAATACCTATTATATCGAATGTGACAGGAACATGGCTTTCGGCAAAAGAAGCGACAAGCCCCGATTATTGGTATCGCCATCTTAGAACGACGGTACAATTCTCTAAAGGAATTGATTTATTAAATAAAGATAAATACTCAATTTTTTTAGAAATAGGACCTGGACATACGCTCACTCATTTTGTGAGTGCAAAAAAGAAACTTCTGGATTGCATTACTTATACCTTACCAAACCACCAACAAAAAAATACGGATAGCTATCAGTTGCTTTCAGCATTAGGATTGATTTGGACCAAAGGCATATCTATTAATCTTTCTCCTCTGATGAACCAAAAAAAACAACTCATCGCACTCCCCACTTATGCATTTCAAAAACAAAAATATTGGGTTGAAGCAGATGGAGAAACGACTGAATTCATTAAAAAATCCCATCATTCAGAACCAGACGATGACTCTTGTTCTGCGTTAATCCATGAGGAGGAACAGTTAACGTCAGTTCAACGCAAAATTCGTTCCTTATTTAAACGCTCTTTAGGACTTGATCGTATTGCGCTTGAAGATAATTATTTCGACTTGGGAGGGCATTCGCTAGCAGCCATTGCGCTACTCAATGCTATTAATACCCATTTTGGCACGCATCTTTCCATTCAACACCTATACCAATATCCGACGATTACTCAATTATCATCACTAATTGAGTTAACAGAACCCCTTGTTACACCCATTATTATTCCATTAAAAGAATCTATTCATGCAACAAAAACTATTTTTTTATGTCATCCTATAAGTGGAGTCGTCACCAGCCTTAACGATTTAGCGCAGCATTTTCCAGATACTTATTCAATCTTTGGCATCCAAGATCCTAGTGTATCAAGCGGAACGTTGTTACAAAATAATATTAAATCTATAGCAACTCATTATCTTGAGGCTCTTAGGAAACAACAAAAAAAAGGACCCTATTATCTTATCGGTTACTCTTTTGGAGGAACTGTAGTTTATGAAATGGCCCAGCAATTGATAGCACAAGGAGAAAAAATTAACCTCCTGTGCCTTATTGACAGCTGGGCGAAACATCCAGAGACTGTACATTTAGAATCAGAATTAACATCTTTTACCGCGACAAACGCTTCATCACCGCTGCCGTTTATCGAGCTATCAAAACAACGTCTTAATCTTTTGCTACATCATATTCCATCTCAGATACAACAAAACATGCTTCTTTTTAAAGCCCAACACATCCTTCCAAGTTATATGCCAATAGATCATCCTAAAAACCATTGGGATGCCTTTAATTTTAATAATATTTCTTGCTATTCTATGGAATGTACTCATGAACAGATAATTATGGGAAAAAATGCCTTAAAAATTGTTCAATCTATTATTCATCACAATGAACGAGATGCCTAATGAACCCATTAGATGAAATCAAGCTCCTAAATGATAAATTACTAGAAAAAGAGCACGAACTGTCTCAATTAAAACAATGGATTGAAACAGAGAAAAAAGCACGAGAGCTAACATCAAGTCATTTTAACGACATACTGTCTTATGTTCCAGGGTGTGTTTATTGGCTTAATAAAGACAATATTTATTTAGGTTGCAATCATAATTTATCCCAATTAATTGGATTAAAATCAACTGAGGACATTATTGGAAAAGCAAATTTTGATTTAATCTGGAAAGATAATGCTCCGGAGCTTGACGCATTTAATCTTAGAGTAATGGAGTCTGGAACTGCTGATAAATCAGAAGAACAAGTAGTCATTAATAATGAATTAAGAACGTATATTTCAGAAAAAGTGCCTTTATTTAACCAGCAACACCAAGTTATTGGACTTGTTGGTATATCAATGGATATTACTGAAGAAAAAAAACGCGAACATCAATTAAAAGAAGCTAAAGAACAAGCAGAAATAGCCAACCGTGCCAAAACAGAATTCATCGCTAACATGAGCCATGATATCAGAACCC
>CAZSAO010000067.1:0-6519 GCA_964605275.1 uncultured Legionella sp. | reverse complement strand
AAATTCATGCCCACTTCCACGATTAACAATCATTCCAAGCCCTCGTTGAGATTGCTACCCATACAAGTGTAGTCGGAGACTACGCTTAACGATTTTTGTGTTACTTTGAAGAAGACTACGCTCTACTGATCTTATTGGACTTTCCAGCTTACACAACCGCTTCAGTCTTTTACCTTACTCGAAAACACCTAGTCGATAGTTATAGTCAATCACTGCTTTTATTTTCTCATAATTTTCTAATGTATCTTCAATATCATAAACCGAAGGCAAATCTTCTCCTAGACACCCAACTAAGTCGAAAATATATTTCGATTTAGAAAAATCAGTGTTGTAATATCTCAATACAAATGGTTTTATTACGTCAGAAAGAGTATCAAAGGTAAATTTTCCATCCATATACAGTCTATAAAACATTGGAGCAGTTACTTCTTTCGAAATGTATTTTTTTATCCCATCATACATATAAATATTAAATTCTATATTTATAAAATTATTATCTATAAGCCAGCCGATAAAAAAACCTGTGTGAACAAATGCTTGATGCTCATTTAAGTACTGAGGGAAATCTCCGCCTAAATGCCATTGCGCATTATCCAAAATATCATCATGATAACCATTGATATAGCCAACTTCCTGATATTGTCTCCTTCTGTATTCTAAAATAAGTTCATTTGCTTCTTTCAGCGCAATATAATTTGACCCACAATGACTGCTTCTTCCTGTTTTTTTTATCCCATTTATCCCAGTAATAGTCTTTAACAAAAAGCCATCTATTTCTATAATAATAAACTGGCTGTTTTCGTTTGCTTTTTTTTCAAAATATTTAATCACAAAATATATAATTTACTATTTTAGACGTTCAACATTTAACTGACCAGGCTTAATTTCCCCTCGTTGAGCGTAGTCTCCAACTACGCTACCACGGCAGTCAATCTCTGATTGACGAATGTGTAATGCATAGAGCTTTATACTTCCCACGCCACAAAATCTACCACTAAAGTGTAATACCCTGCCACAAAAATAATCATTTGTTTTGCGGATATAAAAACCTTTATACATGAAACACCTATTACTTACAGCGCTTGTTGCAGCTACGATGTCTGCTGCAACGCTGGGTAAAATATTGGAGATACAAGCCAAGGCAGAATCTGACCGCAGACACATCATGACCACCATTAATGAATTGTTGCGTGATGCCAAAGCTCGTAAGGCATACGCTTAAAACAACAACAGGCAGCCGTAACTACCTGTTCTGTTTCTTACCAGCTTTGACAAACTTTCTTATTGGTCTGCTGCTATCTTCTTCGTTTCTGTGCAATCATCAGTATACAACTTCTTATCATCTAAATAAGTAAACACTACGTACTTATCATTTATAGAAAACGGTATCCCGCATCCCGCTGCATTCAATGAAGGCGTATTAACAACTATTGTTTGCTGCCTGAATTTGCCCTTTATAATCTTGACGATCCTGAACTTAATTTCATATCGAATGTTGGGGGCTTCCACTTTCTCAATACCGATAACCTTTCCTTCAAAAACACTTTTGGCTTCTTTTAAACCAACAGTGGTAACGCAATCGCAGCTAAAACAATAGCTATACTGCATTAACAATAATAGTGTTACTATAACAACTCTCATCCTTAATAGTTTAATTTCCGTAATGACTGTCAGATTCTTTCGGGGCACTTTGTGGTGGTGGCGTTGTTACCCCTCGTTAAGCCTAGTCTCCAACTACGCTACCACTGCAGTCTATCTCTGATTGACGAATGTGTAAAGCATAGAATTTTGCTCCCCACCCCACAAAATCTACCACTAAAGTGAATACCCTGCCACGAAAATAATCATTTATTTTGCGGATATAAAAACCTTTATTCATGAAACACTTACTGCTTACAGCCCCCTTGCTGCGGCTACGATTTCTCCTTTTTTTCATTGTCTATTTTGCTCTTAATGACGCTGATGCCCATTGCGGATGCTGTATCGGAAGCGGGACGCTTCAAGGAATGGCAAACACTACAGACAACTTGGCAAAAAATTGATAATGAGTAGACTACCCATGTACGGCAATCAGAGATTGCCCCCCATACAAGTGTAGTCGAAGACTACGCTTAACGATTAAACTATACTTAAATATTTAAGTACCGGCTATATATAATCATTAGCCTGCACCTGATTTTAGAATAGCAATGCTGCCTTGTTAGGAAAATATCATTATAAATATTTGCTACTTTTTAACTATTTTTTTGACACTACTCCCTTTCGAGCCTTTTAAAAATATACTGTATACACCAACCGGTAATTTAGACACATCAATAGTTGTATGTGTAGAATTAATATTACCTGATAAAAGTAATTGACCCAAACAATTAGTCAAGGTATAAGATTCATATTGATCCTCTGTTGTTTCCAAATTAAATATATCAGAAGTTGGGTTAGGGTATATTTTTACTTCATTTTCATCATTAAGGTCATCGACCTTACTTGGAGCAGAAATAATATCATAGACGGTATTAGTATTCACTACCGGATTATAATCGAAATAGATTCCAGCATTATTCGAAATCAAGGTACCAATTGGCAAGTATGTTTTTGCTTTAACCTTAAAAACAACCATACCGTGACATAGATTATGGTGCGAACTATCGGGAAGCATAATATTTGAAAAATCAAATTTAACAACCGGAATTGTCGATTTTTTCATAATAGACAGATAAAAATTTGATGAAGCCGCAATAACTTCTAAAGTAGAAATATCGATATAAGGCGATAATGTGTCTAATACAAATATATTATGAGCAGTATCGTTCCCCGTATTTTCAAAACCTATCGTATAGGTAAGCCAAGTACTTGCCGCAATATTACCCTCCGGATTAACAGCAACATAGTTGGGGTCATAGCCAGACCTTACTGTATCAATTCGAATAACAGTATTGTTTGAGGAATTAACATCATCAATAGAAGGCGAAATTATATATGTTGAATTCACTGTATCCCGTGGCATATAATTTGGAATACCTGCTGGTTTTTGCATTACAAAATGAATAGCATATGGTGCCGATGTTGACGAGGATAAGTTATTCAAATCCCACGTGACTAAATTGTCAGCAACTACAGAAGGAGTTAAACTGGAACTTTTATAAATATACTTAGGACTCATATTTAAAGTAAGTGTACCGGATTTTGGATTGCAATAGTCATTCCAAACCATTATAGTTCCCATACATTCATCTGTTTTAGCTCTAAGTGAAGCCACAACTCCCAAATCGTGACCTGGGATTGAAGAACAATTAAATCCAATATTTTTCGCTGTTTTAAGTTCAGAATTCATTCGCAGAGTGTCAAAAATCACACCTGATACCGGACAAGTAGTGAAATATCCGGCGGGCATAGACCTAACGGTGTATTTATATACATCGCCTGCATTTCCATAGGCATTATAATATACGCCACCCGATGTAGTAATTTTATCAATAATCACTCCATTTGAGTCTATATCAATGGTTACAGGACGCGAAATTGGGAAGTCAACTGCACTGTCATTTCTACAATTTCCATTCTCATCAAAATACAACTTAAGAGAAAGCGTATTACAAAGTTTATGTTCTTGGGTATATGTCATTGAGTCAATGATTGCAGAGCCATTAATCAAAAGATGCTTCACACTGTAAACACCGGGAAAAGCATACTTATGATTAATTGTTGAATACCCACCCAACGGTGCGCGCAAGATTAAATCAGAACTACTTGTGCCATCTCCAAAAAATGTTTTGACAAACATACCACCAACATAATTTTGTGTAATAAATGTAAAAACAGCGCCAGAACAATTGTCACTTACATATGCACAAAAACTATCCGAGCAATTTGGTTCGCGAAGACCAATTTTTCTGATTCTATCATTTCCGCCATCGCATACAAGAATATCACCATTCCTATCAATTGCTATCCCAGAAGGTTCATTTAGTTTAGCATGACTAGCTTTTATTCCGTCTCCATTATAACCGGAGTGTCCATTTCCTGCAACTGTTGAAATTATACCTGAGGCACTAATTTTCCTTACACAATGATTTCGTGCTTCCGTAAAATATAAGTTACCTATTTTGTCTGCAACAATAAAAGAAGGGTAGTTAAGTTGGGCAATTGTTGCCGGTCCACCATCGCCGCTATACCCTGCTATTCCTGTTCCGGCTATTGTAGATATTATGCCCGTTGTATTTACTTTGCGAATTCTATTGTTTGTCCTATCCGCAATGTATAAATTACCTATTAAATCTACCGCAATGCCCCAATTATCTATACCCGCCGAAGTCGCCGGTCCACCATCACCGCTAAATGAGCCACGATTGCCCGCAACTGTTGTTATTATACCTGATGGGTTAACTTTTCTGATTATTGTATTACCTTCAGATATAAACACATTACCTAATACATCTGTTTTTACATCCCAAACATTACTAAATCTTGCAATAGTAGCAGACACTCCTTCGCCAAAGTATCCAAATGTTCCGCAAGTACCTGCAAATTGATTAATAACTCCATTTAGTCCAACTTTTCTCACATAATTACTCATACAATCAGCAAAGAACAAATCACCTGCTTCATTTACATCAAGCCCCCATGGACTATTCATTGTTGAGGAAGTTGCTGCACCACCATCACCTCCACAAGGAAAGCTACCTTAACCTGCATAAGGCTGAATAATACCATTAGCATCAATTTTCCTGATACGATTATTATTCATGTCAGAAATGTATATATTCCCATTAATATCAGCACTCACACCATGTGGGCGTGCAAGTTTTGCAGCAGTTGCATGTCCATAGTCGCCCGAAAAGCCACTCTCCCCGGTTCCTGCTATTGTTGTAATGATTTGAGCATTTGCGAAAAGCGGCAATAGGGCTATTAAAGCCAATAAATATTTCATAAAAAGGAGTATTATATAGTAAATGTAACTATTAACTGGAAATAATCCAAACATAACTCAAAAAGTAAAATCTCAACACCACCTCTACCTGCAAATTACATAACAACACACACGATATGTGTAACATAAACCGCATGTCGGGTGGCTATCTTTGCCTTATAATTTATCAATCAAAACAATCAAAATGATAGCATCACGAATGGTTACTTCATTAGCACTGTTAGGGTTGGCTACTTCTACCTCGTTGAACCTAGTCTCCAACTACGCCTCTACGCTAGTCAATCTCTGATTGATGAATGTGTAATGCGTAGAACTTTATACCCCCCACCCCACAATTCCCTCTCGTTAAGCGTAGTCTCCAACTACGCTACCACGGCAGTCAATCCGATACTATATCCATATCAATTTCTTCACCAATATCATAAGATCATTTTCAAACATCTGCAAATCGAAGTTCTTAAATTTATATTTGGCGATAATTCTTGGAATTTCTGTTAATAATTTTTCAGCTACTATTTTTTCTTTAGTTGCCAAATCTATTATTCTAAACTGATCTAAGTCAAGCATAATATCAAAGGAGAGCCTGCATTCTTTCTTAGAATATCTAATCCGTTGTTTAAAGTTATATTCAGGATCTCTTCACATTAATACTACTACTAATCTTTTAATAGAAGTTCCATAATTTTTTAGATAAAAATAATCTTGTACTTCAACGTTGTTAAGGGCGAATACAATTTTATCTAATCTCGCATCCCAATTCGCATCGCTAGTTATAAAAATTTCCATTTTATTTTATGATTTTATTTCCTGCCCCCTCGTTAAGCGTAGTCTCCAACTACGCTTCCACGGCAGTCAATCTCTGATTGACGAATGTGTAATGCGTAGAACATTATACCCCCCACCCCACAAAATCTACCACTAAAGTGTAATACCCTGCCACAAAAATAATCATTTGTTTTGCGGATATAAAAACCTTTATTCATGAAACACTTATTGCTTACAGCGTTTGTTGCGGCTATTACTACTACTGTATCGGCGCAAATGCTGCCGCCGGAGGCTATTGTAAAATGTACGGCCACCAAGGATGTGAAATCGTTTATGAACGTAGTAAAAAGCACGTGGCTTACGCCATGGGGTCATACAGACTGGGCTCCGTCTAAAGCGGTGCGCAATGCCTACAATCTGGCTACCCGCGAAAACGCTCCCTGCGAAGCGTTTGCCGGTTGGGATAAAGTTACTGCAGGCAGATTTCTGGCAGTAAAAAACTTTGAAGACAAAATGGTGCAGGTAGATCTTTCCGGTTTAGAAAAAGCCGATATAGATACTATGCGCAAATATGTAGAAGAAAACGGCTTCACAAAAGGGTATACCACTTCTTGGGAAACATGGACAACAAATGACGTGGTTGTAGAACTATCTAATAAATGGGAAAGCAGGTATCTAAAAATAGCCGTATACGCTAAGCTGCCTAAATAACCACTTATGGCAGCGCAGCAACCTGCGTAGCGTATAGTGCGCATTTGTTTATCTTTGCCGGGCCGTTTTTAGATGCGGCTGTTACTCATTATGGCTATTGCTATACGCCCCGCCAC
>CAZSAO010000066.1:0-6915 GCA_964605275.1 uncultured Legionella sp. | reverse complement strand
CAGAGCAATCAAAGTATGTTCAAAAATTGGTGCTAAATTGAGGACACACCCTAGTTCTTTATTTATTTTTTTATCTCCTTCAATCGTTCTAGCCGCAGAAAATATTACCATTACTGTCCAAACCAATGAGGCTTCGGCTGCAGGTATAGGTTATACCGTAGGAGGCAAAGAAAGCGGCGGTGCCGGAAAAAGTTATGTGGGTGAAGGCCCAATTAATCAAACCTATGTTTTCGGTTATAGAAAAGACTCCGTCAGTGGCCCTAACATCCGTTGTGGCACCTTAAAACTCAAGCATAATAGCCTTGTGGTATTACAAACAAAAGGAAATAAATGCACCTGCGCTGTTGTTCAATAAAGAGATAAAAACTGAGAAAGAAAAAAAGCTTGAGAACGGTTTAATTAATTATGCTATCTCTTGTAAACTGTCATAGTTTATGACATTAACTAAGCACTACAAAGTAAGATGGGATATCATACTAAAACTTATCGTGAATAAGCTCGTAGATTTTGCTTTTGTTTCTTAATAAATGACATATGATAAACCCAGGGACAATACTAATGATGCAAACATAGTTATCCTCATACGCATTTGTTGTTCTGTTGATTTGGATAAATTAAAGTTTATCTTTTTCAATATCTTCAGAACCAATTCCACAATTATTGAGGCCGAATTAACTATCCGATAAAGCACAACAATAAATAGGACTGAACATGGTGTTATCGTACCTCGAACATAGTCAAAGGCAACATGTGATATAAAATTATCTTGAATGGAATGATGTGTATATTTTGAATAATAAAAAATCAACGTATAGCTAAAAGTTAAAATACAATAAAGCCAAAGTATAGTAACATAATAATATGTCCATTGAGACAAAAACACTCTCTCATTTATCTGCTTATAAATTGATTTAGTATTTTCTAAACTAATAAACGATGTATCATATTTAGCCACTCCTTTATTCAAGATACTATTCAGACATTTTTCAGTCACAGCACTAGATATGCCGCTAATTACTGCCATCAAAATATTTTGAATTATTTGTAGCATAATTTATCCGTGTTTTTTTATTTTTAATAATCTGAAAGTATACCCAAAAAAAGATCCTGTCGATGTTTTTTATTTTAGCTATATCTCAATTAAGAAGGGCACTTTAATCCAGTTATTCAATATTCATTAATTAATTTCGCGATCACATGCAAGTTTAAAGTGTCTAAGTATAATCTTATCTTAAATTTACCTAGATTTGCTATAGCTAAAGTAAATGGTAAAACAGCTGCCCCATTAAAAATGTGCTGTCTTTCCGGCAATAGCGCAATCGTGAGTTTATAATTCTTATCTTTTTGCACCATTACACACTAAATTAAATACAATTATGTCGACTTCCCCTTTTCAATTACTGCTTAGCTATATCGTTATTACTACGCAGAAAAGGATCACAGTATCACACTAGGCTACTATCCTACAATGACCCTAAGCCAAGCACGATCGGCTTACCAAACGCTTTTTAATTTTTGGTAATCAGGTGTTGATCTTAACGTTCATTTAGCCAAACTTTCCCTTGCTTTAATAACAATCTCGCTTGATAAAATTGCAAAACGAAGTGCACGCATTCATACCAATAAAGTTTTGTTCGCATTAAAACAGGCTTTTAACTACAGAGTAAGACGTAGTAGTTTAAAAGAAAATCCCGCTATGTTATTACAAGACAATGTAGTACCACTTTCATTAAGTAAATGTTCATAACACGTGAACTCCAATCCGTGACAATTTGCCACGGATTGATTTTATACAAAGGTAGGGGCAAATTGCCCCTACCTTTAAGTCTTTAAAAAAAGTAACGCTCAAGAAATTATTGTTAGTTGTATACTGCACAATACCTGGCATGATGCATTTATTGGATAAAACAGATGATAGTAAATCTAATTACACAGCAAGAAGGAAAAACCCTTGAGTTTAAAAGAGACTTGTCTTCGCCAAAGTCTTTGCTCAAATCTATAGTAGCTTTTGCAAATACTGCTGGTGGGCACCTGATTATTGGTAAATGACATTGATATTGCTAAAGCCCAAGAACTATTTACAGATATCAAAAATCTTAATGAAAAAAACCTTTTGACTTTAAAATTACTTATTCCTCATCAGGGGAAATTAGTACCTACTAAAGGGGCTACTCTGTTATTTGGTAGAAATCGCGACACACAATTTCCTGATGCAGGGGTACAATGTGGCCGTTTCCTTGATAAAGATAAATCATGTATTTTTGATCATATTGATATCCATGATTATCTGCCTCTTGCAGTAGAGAGCATTATGATTTTTTTAAAAAAACATGCTTTACGTGGCGCTGATTTTTCCAACGTACAAAGAAAAGATGTTTGGAGCATCCCTCTTATTATGTTACGTGAGGCAATTATCAACGCACTTGTTCATACAGATTACTCGCAACGTGGTGCACCTATTCGTATTTCATTTTTTGACGATCGCATAGAAATGACTATTCCAGACATACCGAACAGCCGACTACAAAAATATCGTCTGACTAAAAAGGGACTGGATTTAATAAATAATATATAGCAGCCTGAGAAGATCAGACATAATCTAATCAGTTATAAACAAATGGAGAGATTTTGTCTGATTTAATTAATAATCTGTTGATTCGGCTTACTTTTATAAAGTACACGCAAAATAGTATCAAGCACTATATCAAGTCGTTTACTGACATCTGCGGCAAGAAACCTCAAAACTATGTACCCGTGCTCCTGTAGTAACAAATCCTTGCGCCTGTCAGTACGATAAGCTTCTTTGGATGAGAGATGTTGAATCCCATCAATTTCAATAGCAACACGAGCATCATAACAAAACAGATCTACCTCCATACCACCCAGTCCATCAAATGGAATTGTTAATACATGATTTAATTGAAATCGCCCTTTGGTCTCGGATAATGTCTCTAATCGACAAAACAAGAATGCCTCGATGAGGCTACGGGCGCGATCAATTTGGTCGGATTCTAATATCGCAACATCTGAGAATAATTGTGCCAAAGAGTTATCAACACCATCTGCAACCAAACGTCTAATGGTACCGCCATAATCATTTTTCCAAAGGGGTTCCGCAGGAAGAACAACATCTGATGGCCATCTAGGGTAAGCACTCGCTGGCTGTATTATTTTATAACCAACAGATTCATAAGCACTGGATCTGCGTTGAAACATACGCTCTAACATGGAAACGGCGAAATCGGCATAATCATATACATGCACTTCTTTTTTTGTGTCATGTAATCGATGAAGACGTCCTACATATTGAGCAATCGTTCCTTTCCAAGAAATAGGTAAGGTTAAAAATAAAGTATCTAACCGCGCATCATCAAATCCTTCACCAACAAATCGACCAGTGGCAAGCACAACACGCTCTTCATCTGGAGGAATTGATGTTAATTGCGATATTGCTTGTTTCATTTCTTTGGCACCAAGGCCACCTTTAAGCACAATTAAATGATGTACTTCAGGTTTTAATTGTTGATGCAGTATATCCAAATGTTCATTGCGCTCCGTTAAAATAATAGGCGACCGTCCTTTTTTGACGGCATGAATCACATCATTACAAATCATTTGATTGCGATATTCATCATGCATTAACTCTTCATATAAATCTTGAAATTGTATACGCAAATTTTCATTAACTTGTTTGTAAGGACGAAAACTGGTTGGACGCACAAAAACATAATGCTCAAAAGGTCTAACAATGGCTTGCGCTTTAGCATCCACACGATGAAGAACAGGACCACAACGCATCATAATAATAGGATGGCGACCATCTTTACGCACCAGCGTGGCTGACAACCCCGTAATAAATTTTGCTTTAACTTGGCGAATAATATCGTCAAAACTGACCGATGGAATATGGTGGCATTCATCAACAATGACATACCCATATTGAGAGATCATACTCTCAATCTCAGTATGCTTGGTGAGGCTTTGAATTAGTGCAATATCAATAAATCCTGTAATTTTCTTTCGCCCCCCACCAAATCGACCAATTTTTTTAGCAGGAAGCCCAAGAAAGGTTTGTAGCCGCTCTACCCACTGATCTTGCAGTTGTTTCGTATGAACAATAATCAATGTGTTAGTTTTTCTCTTAGCAATCATCCAAGCAGCAACAACCGTTTTACCAAATGCAGTCGTTGCAGAAAGCACACCAATATCTGATTGCATTAACGCATCTACAGCAAGCTGCTGCTCCGGTCTGAGCTCACCACAAAATTGAATATCTAATAAGTCACCCGCAAATAATTCTTCTTGAATAGTGTTTTTAATTTTTAGTTCACGCAGTAATTTCGCAATGTCATCAAAACAACCACGGGGAAGACCAATATGATGCGAGTAATCACGAGCACAACCAATAATACGAGGCTTATCATAGACAGGTAATCGCATCGCTTGCGCTTTATAGAAATCAGGATTTTGAAAAGCTGCTATCCGAATCAGTCGATTTAATAACGGAGAAGGCAATGATTCTTTTTCAATAAAAATCTCATTACTGAGAACTAAGTGAATTTTTTTTGGCAATGTATCAATGATCGGCAATGGTACTGGCGGTTTCCAAGGCGTTCTATTTTCCTCCTCAATAATCTCTAATCGTATACCAACAACACGCCCTTTAGCCTCTGCTTCACTTACTAAAATACCTTACGCCAAAATACTTTCTCTGAGGAACGGATATCTCGAATACGGGCAAGTAATTCGTCGAAGTAATTGCCACCACCTGCGTTTTTAAGACGCTCATCATCCATAGTAAAGCCTTTAATGATGTACTCGCGTAAACGTTGTGCTGCCCATATACGGAATTGTGTGCCACGGACACTATTCACTCGATAACCAACCGAGATGATCGCATCTAAATTATAATATTCAACTTGATAAGTTTTACCATCACTGGCAGTTGTTGCAAAAATTGCAACAACTGAATTTTTATCCAACTCGCCAGATTCATAAACATTTTTCATATGACGGCTAATGCCGGATTTATCGACACCAAATAGCTCCGCCATTTGATTTATAGTTAACCATACGGTTTCATTTTCCATTCGGGTTTCAATACGAATGTTTCCATCCGCTGTTTGATAGAGTAAAAATTGTGTATCTGTAGGTTGGATTTCTTGAGCCATGTCTTATCCTTATTATTAATTTTTGTTTAGATAATCCCAAGGAGGGTGGCAATCTGCCCCCCCCCTTTACTATTTTAACTATGTATAAATTCAACCTGTGACAATATGTCACGGGTTAGATATCCATCCATCATGAACATTTACTTAATGAAATGGGTATTACATTTTCTTGTAATAAGCACTCAAGATAATCACTCCATCTAGTTAATGCTTCTTTACGTTGGTGAAGCATTTCGTTTCTATTATAAGTAGCCATGATTTTGGGCATCTTATGGCCAAGGCATTTTTCAATGACCACTGGATCAACGTGTAGAGTTTCCCCAAGCTGAGTACAAAAACTTCGTCTTAGATCGTGTGCTGTCCAGTGAGGGATGCCAACACGCTCTTGAATACGATTAATAGCTCGGGATAGTGCTTTGGGGCTTAAAGGTTCATTTGCTTTGGCAGACAATATAAATTCAGAATCTGATACAGATTGAAGCTCTTGAAACATGGTTTTTACGGGTTCCGTTAAATGAATCCGCATGATTTCATCTTGTTTGGTATGTTCTTTAGGTATTGTCCAAAGTGAGTTTTGATAATCAATTTCAGACCAAGTAGCTAGCCTGAGTTCACCGGATCGTATTCCGGTATGTAAAATTATTTTTATGGCAAGTTTGGTTTGTAAGGACATGCGATTATTATTGCTATCTAAAAACAATAACAGAGTCCTAATTTCGCTCGTGGTTAAATATCGATCTCTTGGCCTTTCGATTCCCCCAATATCACGAGCTTGTAATAGCATGGCTGGATTTTCTGCCATTGCGCCACGTCTAACCCCATAGCTAAAGGCTTGTTTTAATGCGGCTAGTACTTTATTGGCGTGAACTGGGGAACCTCTTCTTACTATTTTATCAAGAGCACTTGTAACTAAAGCATGGGAAAGCTTGGTTAATTCAATGTCACCTAGTAAAGGCAGTATGTCAGCATCGATGAGCTGCTTAATTTGTTGTGGTTGTTTCCTTTCTTTTTCAATATAACCAGAGTACCAAGCCAGAACCAGCTTTTTTACGGTATTACTCTCTTTTTCTTTATCCTGTTGGATGAGTTCCTTTGGGTTTTGTCCTTCGCGACGTAATTCGCTGAGTTCAATAAATCGTTTTTTAGCTCTAGCCAAGCTCATGGCTGGATAATGCCCTAGTGTTATTTTGTCAGTTTTGTCAGCTATCTTATAACGATAAATCCACGATTTTATGCCGTTGGGGGTGACTCGAATACCAAAGCCGCCACCTTCGTATTCTTCATAACGGCTTGCTTTAGGTTTCATGCCTTTAATGTAGGTATCAGTAAAATTGCCCATCACAGCCTCATCAGATTGGGGTACACTTCGGGGTACACTTAAATTAGTGCTTACATGAAGTTTGTTGAAAGTGGTTGAATGTGATAATAGGGTTAAATTCAATATATATCAAGGGTATTGAGGTGTGCTTGAAGCTTTTTGATATTTCTTGAAATAGATAATCGATAGCATGGGGTGCTAGTGGTCGAAGGTTCAAATCCTTCCGTCCCGACCAAGCCCAGCAAGGGTTTGAAAAATTTCCCTCTCGTAACAATATCTAAGTCGATCCAAATAACGATCCAAAATTATTATTGTACCTAACTATATCTGCTAACGCGGATGCAGTTGTGCAAAATAAATTGACTATAATTATTTACTCACCTTACGCACGCCCCTTGTTTCGTAACTGAAATTAATTAAAATTCT
>CAZSAO010000065.1:2268-8500 GCA_964605275.1 uncultured Legionella sp. | reverse complement strand
TCTGGAAGACGTGATTTTATACGTTCAAACTCTGTTGGCGTGTTAGCAATAATATCAATGCTGGTTAAGCTGCTGCAGCCCGAAAAGGCGTAATTATCAATTGATGTAATGCCGTCTGGCAGGGTGATACTGGTTAAGCTGTGGCAGTCCCTAAATGCGTTATTATCAATTGATGTAATGCCATCTGGCAGGGTGATACTGGTTAAGCTGCGGCAGTCCCTAAATGCGCTAGTACCAATTGATGTAATGCCGTCTGGCAGGGTGATACTGGTTAAGCTGCTGCAGACCAAAAATGCGTAATCACCAATTGATGTAATGCCGTCTGGCAGAGTGGTACTGGTTAAGTTGTGGCAATCCAAAAATGCGTTATCACCAATTGACGTAATGCCTTTTGGAATTTCAACTGTTCCATTAATAATCTTATCCGGCTCCACACGGAGTAATGTATTATTTTCGATTTGCATTGCCAGTTCTCCAATTATCTACTATCTGTTGAGTTATTGTATCGCACATTGGTTGAATATGGAACAAAATATGAGCTGTGACATAACCGCGGTAAAGGCTGCGTGTCGCTGAATCTGTTTCTCTTAGATAGATGACCTCTTTGTAGGGGTTGGCAGGCTTATCTGCGGAAAACAGGCCTATCTTGCCAAGGCTACTCGCTACGGGTATTGGTTGTATTTCTTGGTGCGGCGTTGAATGCACGACACGAGCACGCAATAGGACATGCCGCTTTCAAGAAAGCTGTAGCTCAACAATTAAATCGACGAGTAGAGCCCAGTGAAAAAGGAGGTGATAGAAAATTCATTAATTATCTAAAAAAACAATGAAATCAATACAATCTGACTCCATTGATTCATAAATTAATAATTTGTTATAATAAGAGCCACAAATATAATTAATTTACAGGGATATTGATATGTTCAACTCATTCCATTTAGAGGGTTTAAAAGCTTTTAATCAAAAGAATTATGAAAAAGCGAAAATTTTATTTCTTTAGGCAATTGATAAAAATCCTGAAGTACCAGAAAGCTATTTATGTTTGGGAAAATCTTATTTTTTCTGCGATGAAAAAAGCGAAGCCATTGTTCATTTAAAACAATACATTGAATTTAATCAATATAACTCAGAAGAAGTTGCAAACGTATCTTATGCATTTGAGATACTAGGACAATGCTATGAAGCTGAAAATAAAGAAAATGAAGCTATACCACCGCGACTAAAATTAATCCTTTGGCTGCATCTGCATGGCATAACCTTGGACTATTCTATATAAAATCGGCTCAACATTATTTAGAACACGATCTTAAAAACAGTTTTAAATTATTTCGAGGAGCACAGCTTTTTCTAAAAAACGCCTTGGAAATTTGCAGTACTAATCCGATGTTCTTACACAGTGTGGTTGGCTGGTATGAGAAATATATAGAAGCACTTGAAAAAGTAACAGAAGATGCAGAGGCTGTGCAAGAGAATATCGACAATAATTTTAAGTTAGCTATTCAGTATTATCAAAAAGCCTTAACCGCATGTCGTGAAGACGACGTTGCACTTAAAAATATTATTATATCGAATTATACTGAATGCTTAGCACAATACGGACATCATTTATATAGAGCCGAGGATTTTGTAAAAACCTTACAGTTTTATTTAGAAACTATTGAATTAGATCCCGAGCATTTAGTTGTAATTATTCCACTAACATCAACTGTAAGAAGTCTTAGTGTCTCATAGTACTGCAGACGCTGGGGAAGACTGCTTTAGTGGCTTATTTTTTATCTATACTGGCGAAACGATGACTGAGGCTGTTTTTTTGCTGACGTTTACTTTTATCGCTAAGCATTGTTCCCCTGTATGCGATAACATACGTTTGGGGGAACAATGCCTAAATGATTAGGGATTAATTTTCATCATCCCAACTTAATGTACCACCGGCTTGATATTCAATGACTCGTGTTTCAAAGAAGTTTTTCTCTTTCTTTAAATCCATCATTTCACTCATCCAAGGAAATGGGTTTTCCGCGCCAGGATATTCATCGTTTAGGCCAATTTGGTTGAGACGTCGGTTAGCGATGAAATGGAGGTATTCTTCAAACATTTCGGCATTCATACCTAAAATACCATGTGGCATGGTGTCTTTTGCGTATTGGTATTCTAAATCAACACCATCGCGTACTAATTGGATGATCTCTTCTTTGAACTCAGGAGTCCATAAGTGAGGATTTTCTATTTTAATTTGGTTAATTACATCGATACCAAAATTCATATGCATGGATTCATCACGTAAAATGTATTGGAACTGTTCTGAAGTGCCCACCATTTTATTACGTCGACCCATTGATAAAATTTGGGTAAAGCCTACATAAAAGAAAATACCTTCAAAAATTACATAAAAAGCAATCAAATCACGTAATAAACGCTGATCGTTTTCTACTGTACCGGTATGGAACTCAGCATCGCCTAAACTTTCGGTAAAGGGAAGAGCCCAGGCTGCTTTAGTTGCTACAGAAGGAATTTCTCGATACATGTTAAAGACTTCGGTTTCATCCAGTCCTAAACTTTCAATGACGTATTGATACGCATGCGTATGTAGTGCCTCTTCAAATGCTTGGCGTAATAAATATTGGCGGCATTCAGGATTGGTAATGTGTTTATATACCGCAAGCACCAAGTTATTGGCTACTAATGAGTCGGCGGTAGAAAAAAAGCCTAAGTTACGCTTAATAATTAAACGCTCATCATCGGTTAAGCCATTTGGATCTTTCCATAAAGCCACATCCGCGCTCATGTTGATTTCATTGGGCATCCAGTGGTTCGCACATGCCGTCAGGTATTTATCCCAAGCCCAGCGATATTTAAAAGGCACGAGCTGATTTAAATCAGCTCGGCAGTTGATGATTTGTTTGTCATCAACATGAATGCGTCGTGCGCCCATCTCAGGCACTTCTAATCCTGTTACGCTTGCTTTTGCTGCAGTGTATTGATGCTGCTTATTGGCATGCTTCACAATCAGGATCTAGTATAGAGCATACTTTAGGTTCGTTATTTATTTTTACTGCATTTAACGCACCATCAGTTACCGTTGATTTTTCCGCATTACTTGCTCCTAAGCTACGAAGGTAATAAGTGGTTTTTAAACCACGTAACCATGCGTGCATATAAACATCGTGCAGTTTTTTACCCGAAGGTTGAGCCATGTAAATGTTTAATGATTGAGCTTGATCTATCCATTTTTGACGTCTGGAAGCGGCTTCAATTAACCAAATAGAATCCATTTCAAAAGAGGTTGCATAACGCCTTTTCAACTCATCCGGAATACGGCTGATGGGTTGAACACTACCATTGAAGTATTTTAAGTCATTAATCATGACTTCATCCCAAATATTTAGCTCTTTTAATTCTCTTACTAAATATTGATTTACTACTGTAAACTCACCAGAAAGATTCGATTTAACATACAAGTTCTGATACGTGGGCTCAATAGATTGTGACACACCACAAATGTTGGAGATCGTAGCCGTTGGCGCAATAGCCATGACATTTGAATTACGCATTCCTTGAGTTCGTACTTTAACGCGTAGCGGTTCCCAATCCAGTTGCTGTGAGCGGTCTTGTTCTAAATATTGCGTACGTGCTTGTTGTAGTAAACTAATCGAATCAATAGGTAGTATGCCTTTGCTCCATAGCGACCCTTCATAAGAAGAATAACTGCCGCGCTCTTTTGCTAAATCGCATGATGCTTCAATGGCGTAATAACTAATAAGTTCCATCGATGAGTCAGCAAACTCAATCGCTTCTTTCGATGCATAATCTAATTTTAGCTCATATAATGCATCTTGGAATCCCATAACGCCTAAACCAATAGGGCGATGTTTCAAGTTAGAGTTACGCGCTTGGGGTACGGAGTAGTAATTAATATCTACGACGTTATCTAACATGCGAATGGCGGTGCTAATAGTACGTTTTAATTTTGCTGTATCTAAAACACCGTTAGTAATATGGGCTGGTAAATTAATACTGCCTAGATTACATACGGCAATCTCATCAGCAGAAGTATTTAACGTGATTTCAGTACATAGGTTTGAGCTATGGACCACGCCTGTGTGTTGTTGAGGCGAGCGTACATTGCATGGATCTTTAAACGTCATCCATGGGTGGCCTGTTTCAAATAACATTGAGAGCATTTTACGCCATAATTTTACGGCAGAAATGGTTTTAACATTATTGAGTAGTCCTTGACGGCTTTTTGCTTCATATTCAGTATATAAGGCTTCAAATTCTTTACCATACTGATCATGTAAGTTAGGCACTTCATCAGGCGAAAATAAAGTCCACTCACCATCTTCGGTGACTCGTTGCATGAATAAGTCCGGAATCCATAAAGCGGTGTTCATATCATGAGTACGACGTCGGTCATCGCCAGTATTTTTTCTCAGCTCTAAAAACTCTTCGACATCCCGATGCCAGCATTCTAAATAAGCACAAACCGCACCTTTTCTCTTGCCTCCTTGATTCACTGCCACAGCAGTAGCATCGGCTACATTTAAAAAGGGAACTACGCCTTGTGATTTGCCATTGGTTCCTTTGATGTGAGCGCCCATTGCTCGAACAGGAGTCCAGTCATTACCTAGACCTCCGGCAAATTTAGATAATAGAGCATTATCTTTTATCGCACCATAAATACCGTCTAAGTCATCAGGAACCGTAGTCAGATAGCAGCTTGATAACTGGGGTCGTACCGTACCTGAGTTAAATAATGTGGGCGTTGATGTCATGTAATCAAAAGAAGAAAGCAGACGATAAAATTCAATTGCTTTTTCATTTTTATTCGCTTCACGAATAGCCAAGCCCATGGCCACACGCATAAAAAATGCTTGAGGCAGTTCATAGCGTACGCCTTGCTCGTGAATAAAATAACGATCATATAATGTTTGTAGACTTAAATAACTAAACTGCATATCTCGTTCGGGTAATAACGCTTTGCCCAATAGTTCGAGATCAAAGTCCATCATTTTATGATCAAGCAAACCTTGTTTTATTCCCTGAGCGATGTATGCGTTAAAATAAGTAGGATAAAGAGAGCACATTTCATCAAAAGTTGCTGTATTTTGAATACTTAATTTAGATAAGGCTTCCATTCGTAAACTATCTAATAACAACCGTGCGCTGACATAAGTATAGTTGGGCTCTTTTTCTACCAAAGTACGCGCAGACATAATCAACGCTTTATGTACGTCTTCAATTTTTGCTTGATTATATAAGTTGCGCAGTGCATCTTTAATAACGGGCTCAGCACTTACATGTTCTAAATCGCGACATGCTTCAGCAACAATCGTTTGAACGCGAAGAATATCTAATGGCTCTAATTCACCATTAGGCATGGTTATCATCAGTATTTTGCTATCTGCTGCTTGTTGTAATTCTTTTTGACGTGCTTTGCGATGTTCTTCTCTATATAAAACATAGGCGCGCGCTACTTTGTATTGGCCGCTACGCATGAGAACTAATTCTACTTGATCTTGGATGTCTTCTATATGGATTGCACCACCACTAGGTAGGCGACGTTTAAATGTCTGAGTAATTTGGTGAGTCAGCTCTTCTATTTGTTGATGTATTCTATCGGAGCTGGGTGCTGCACCACCTTCATCAGCAATAAAGGCTTTAGTAATAGCTATTTTAATTTTCGTATCGTCGTAGTTAACTACTTTGCCATTACGTTTGATTGTTTTTAGTAAACCAGGAGCGTTTGCATTCAATTCGAATTGGCTGGCCTGCGTCACGTTCATTGGTTCTAAAGTTTCAGACATGTTCTCCCCACTCTGCTGTTGGTTGTAATAACGCATTAAAATAATACATTTATTACATTTATTATAGTTAACAAATACACCGAAACGCAATATATAGTTATTTTTTGTTAAAAGCAAACTACATGATGTGTTTGCTGTGGAAAAAGATGGGGGTATTCTGTGGATAACTTGTGAGTTTAAGCTTAATAAAAAAAAAGAAGACTAATTAAGTCCTTATTTTCAGCCAATTTATTTGCTCAGAATAACTGTGACGTTATTGGAAGCGAATTATTTATCAATAAAATGCTTGCATTATAATCTGGTTTTTGCATAGGCACTTTTGCTGCAACTCTAGAAAAAAGCTACTTTTTTCTGACAACAATTGCATCGCCTACATTCGAAAATCCATGTAAATTCATTCTCCTTATGTTGTTGTTTTTTCTTCTAAT
>CAZSAO010000065.1:0-2258 GCA_964605275.1 uncultured Legionella sp. | reverse complement strand
GAAAATCCATGTAAATTAAGATGAAAAGAATTGATATGACTGTAGAGTTGACTGGAACTGCCTCCATCTAAATTAATCGCATCAGTACAATATAGGGGTGGGGATTTTAATAATTGGGCTAATTCATTAGTGGTCATGGCAGCATTAGATGAGACGAGAAAAATTATTTTACCATCGGCCGTGATTCCTAACGCAGAACGATCCGCAATGCCTTGTTTTAACGACGGGATAGTTCCTTTAATTAATAAACGTGGCCCGCTTTGAATGGCAAAGTCAATATCTTTACTCGGTGAGAAATTTTTAGCATGAACAATATAGGGTTTATTGTTTTTTATATAAAAAACGCCCCACCAGCTGATTGATTTGAGTGGATTAATAATGGTTTTATTACTAATACGTAACCCGAGTGAATTAAAGTCTCGATCAAAAAAGCCGCCATTAATACTAATTAAAGCATTCGCGTATTGAGCAAATTGATCGGCAGATGCGTTTTTAACGCCCATCTCATGCGCGGATATAGAAGCAAGGGAATGGGTGCTGGGATCAATTTTAAACGCATAAATATGCGACCAAGGAGTTAATATACCTCCTTCAAGATCTTGATATTCAATGCCTGGCGTGAGTGTTTGCCATCTGCTTGAACAGTACGAGCTAAAAGAAAGTAAGATAAGGCAGCATGTGAGTAAAAACCTTAAAATATCAATCGGGATTGGGCGATTAACATTGGTTTGCAAAGACATGTTATTGTATCCTTATATATCTCATTTAACACCACGGAATTTTTTATGCCAATAAAAATGCAACATAGCAACACTGATGTAGGTAAGTCAACCGCTAAGTTAACTCAATTAATGAATGAAGCGCTGGATTTGGCTCAAAGAGAAGGGGCCACGAATGCTGCTGTTGCAGTAAATAATGACCGAGGCTTTTCTGTGGATGTCCGTATGGGACAGGTTGAAACAGTTGCATTTAGTGAAGATAAAGGCATTGGTATTACCGTGTATGTGGGACAAAGAAAAGGAGCGGCAAGCAGTACTGATACGTCTCCTGATGCAATTAAAGCAATGGTGAAGGCTGCGTGCGATATAGCTAAAGTAAGTGCAGAAGATCCGTGCTTTGGTTTAGCAGATAAAGACTTAATGAAGCACGAACATGCCGATTTAGATTTATTTCATCCTTGGGATGTAACACCACAAAAAGCAATCGATTTAGCTTTGCAGTGTGAGCAACAGGCGTTGGCAGTTGATAAGCGCATTACTAATTCAGATGGGGTTAATGTATCTTCTTATGAATCACACCATGGATATGCTAATACTCATGGTGGACAAGGTTTTATTAATAGCACACGTCATAGTATGAGTTGTTCATTGATTGTGACTGAAAATGACGCTATGCAACGAGATTATGATTATTCAACGGTACGTAATGCGGATAATTTAATTGCGGCCGAGGAGATTGCACATAATGCGGCTGAGCGTGCATTAAGTCGTTTAGGTGCTAGGCAAATTGCCACGCAAACAACACCGGTTATTTTTTCTTCACGAATTTCTAGTGGCCTATTTGGTAGTTTTATTAGTGCCATTAGTGGGTCTAATTTATATAAGAAAAACTCGTTCTTAGTTGACTCCATCGGCGAGCAGTTATTTCCTGAATTTATTCGTATTTATGAGCAACCTCATTTATTAGGTGCTTTAGGAAGTTCGCCATTTGATAGTGAAGGAGTGTCTACACGCGCTAATCGTTTAGTAGAGCAGGGGCGTTTATTACAATACGTATTAGGTAGTTATTCGGCGCGAAAAATGGGATTACAATCCACTGGAAATAGTAGTGGCGTGCATAATTTAACTATTGACTCTAATGCGGGTGATTTAAAAGCATTGCTCAAAAGGATGGGTAACGGTTTATTAGTAACCGAGTTGATGGGGCAGGGTGTGAATGGTCTTACTGGTGATTATTCACGAGGTGCAAGTGGGTATTGGGTCGAAGATGGAGTCATTCAATATCCAGTTGATGAAATTACTATTGCGGGTAATTTAAAAGATATGTTTCGCAATATTATTGCCGTGGGTAATGATATTAATCCGAATAGCGCTACTCGTTGTGGGTCTGTTTTGCTCGAGTCAATGATGGTTGCAGGAAGCTGACTTTTGCACAAGTAGGTTGCTCTATCTCTGATCCCGCGTATAAAACACGGGACATTGACGGTAAGTGTTCAGCCTAGTTGAAGGAACGGCCATCTTTGGCTCCTCTTGAAATAA
>CAZSAO010000064.1:6585-8663 GCA_964605275.1 uncultured Legionella sp. | reverse complement strand
TGCAGGCATGACTTTTAATTGCACAAGAGTGGGAAGTTATTTTTGGCCCGTTCCTTAGCGTATAAGGCGTGTTCATAAAAAAATTAGAAGCAGCTTAGTGTTCTTTTATGTTTCATCCGTGTAGATCAGAGCAATCGCAGAATCTAGGTGGTGTGAGCTTAAATTAATTTATTATATGAGTATGCCTTAGGTGTATATGCAGCGCTATTGACACTCTAATAAAGCGCTGCATACCCCTTTTGAAGGTTAATTACTTTATTTTAATACAGCCAAAGGATCATGTTCTTTATGACTGTTACAACACATCCCCCAACATGCTCCAAGACAGCTAGAAAATGCGCCTAAGAAAAATAGACCAAACATAAGCCATGCACTTCCCATTAAATGTTTAGGACTCGCATTGATGGTTGTATTTTTCTCTTGAGATACGGGCGTTTTTGAAATAGTCACGTGATCATGTGTTGTGGAAATACTCGCATTAGGACTTAAGGTTTGTTCATAAGAGGAAAGATAGCTGGTCATTGGTGCTAACAATATAGTTGCTAATATTAATGCAAGACTCCAGGTAATAAAGCCGTACACTACGGAAGCATGGCAACAACAATGATAAATACGTGCAAGATATCCCGCTACAAAGCCCGCGGCTCCCATTGCAACTATCGTCCCAATGATTAAACCAAGAACACCGCCAATCGCAATCATGGTCGTACCACTATCTGTGGGTGCGGCATAAGCGCTCAAGCCAATGGCTATACTAAATAAATTCAATAAAAATCCTAGGCCTAAACCTACGAATGCCCCTGCAATAATTGCAGACCAGTGGAGCGTACAAAAAGAATGTACTGTTTGTACTTTGTTATCAGTAATCATTTTAGAATCCTTATCTTAAATGTGAGAAACGAGCCAAATAAGTAATAAAATACTTATTGGTAATCCGAGTAGCCAACCGATTATGTAGAACATAATTATTCCTCCTTGTTTATGAAAAACCAGCCTACCTTTAGGGCTTTACTCCTCATTATGCCCTTACTACCATTTGATGTTCCATGAATCATTCCTCCTTGTTATAACCTCTCGCACCTGTTTTTTCTTGTGAACTCTTTGATTTGCATATGACAAAGTGTAGTTCATTATTTGTTTGGTTTGGGTGAATAACGCTCGTTTATTTTTGAAAGCCTTAATCAGCATCAATCATTTCTTGTTTTTTTTTGCAAAAAAGAGAGCAAAACCAGTTCATCTCGAGAGCGTCATATTAAAAATGAAATCTGAAGAGCCTCTAGATGAGCACGAGCTCACATCGTCCAAAAGGAATAGCTTTTTTTATAAAGAAAAATCCCTCAGTTTATTAGCTGATGTAGCGGCAACGTATAATGAGGGAGGGCAATTAGCCATTTCTTTGGACGTTGAGAACGCAGTTTCTCTTTCTGTATCGCCTTAAATTAATGAATGAAGAACGGATAGAATAGCTATAAATAAAAGATGAGCAGAGTAGTTTACTCTGTTCATCTTTATTTTTTTAAGCGTGCAGGCCATCAATAGAGCATATAATTTCTTTATGGTTTGCTCTATTTATTACCTTTTGTGATAGAGAAAGATTAATCATACTTAATGGCAATAAAAGCAGTAAATCCATGGGAAATGACAGCAGACCAATGCCACCAAAACTGCCGAGATAAGAGACGCTCAGCATCGAAAGCATATAAAAGATGAACCAATATAGCGGGTAGTTTCTAGTCAGTTCAGCACGGCGATAATAGATCATGTGAATGATTAACCCAATAACCAATGCCACATCTAATTTCCATAACACTTCAAAACCACACCAATAAAGCATGAGATTACAAATATAAAAAGTCACATGTGACATGAATATACTTGCTGCTAATTTAAACGGTCTAGCAGTATTGGGTTGTAATTGCCGCATTGCTAATAAACAAATAGGGCCAATACTATAAGAAAGAATGCTGGCAGAAGACAAAAAAGCAACCAGCTTTTGCCAACCAGGAAAGGGTAAAAAAGAAAACATACCAACTAATAAGTTAGCATAAAGGGTTACATAAGGAATTTTATGACGATTT
>CAZSAO010000064.1:0-6575 GCA_964605275.1 uncultured Legionella sp. | reverse complement strand
TAGGGAGATGATTATTTAAAGCCATGCCATAAACAATACGTGAGGTGGCTGCGGTATAAACTAGGGTGGTACCAAAAGGTGAAAAGGCCGCATCAATCATTAATAACGTTGCAATAACACCAAGACCTAGTAATAAGGCTAATCCTACTAACGGGCCGCTATCACCAGGATAAGCTAATGCACTCCAACCATGGGCCAGGAGTTTTTGTGGGATAGCCGCTAAAAAGCTGAGCTGTAACATAAAATACAGCACAAAACCTATTAATACGGCGCCTAAAATGGCAATTGGAATATTACGTTGGGGATTTTTAACTTCACCGGCTAAGATTAATCCATTTTGAAACCCAGTAAAGGCAAAAGCAATACCACCGGTTGATAATGCGGTGAAAATCCCAACCCAGTGTTGTTTTTCTCCCAGCTGGATATTGATATTACTAAAGTTGGGGGCTGCATGAATAAAAAAGATAATGGCTAAAGTGGGTAGAGTGAATTTAATAATACTGGCATATTTATTACATTCGGCCAGCATTTTAATGCCATAAGAGTTGAGAAATACTACAAAAAACATAATGGCTACAGCTGCTAAATAACCATATTTTGATAACGTTAATGTAGAGGTATTACTCAGGGTTAAAATAGGGAAAAAATGGCTGGAATATTGTAAAATCGCTTGGATTTCAATAGGAGTCATAACGACATATGAAAGCCAGGAAGTCCACGCAAAAAGAAAGCCTACTTCTTGTCCATGCGTGTAAGTAGGGTAGTTAGACATACCTCCTGATACAGGAAACATAGTCCCTAGCTCACATAAAGGTAGGGCGATTAATAGCATAAAAAATGCCGCGATAACCCAGCTAATAAGTGCATTACTCCCGGCCATTTGTGCACTAATAAATGGACTGAACAACCATCCTGAACCAATCATGCCACCTGCGGAGGCGATGAGAATGTTGGTTGTTGAAATATCCCTTTTAAGCATGTGAAACCACTCCTTTGTCCTAGATACACTGTTTTACAAGGCAAACGCATTAGTGATATAGATTAAACCACGCACATTTTTTTGTATTGTTTACGCCTAATTTCTTCGTCCTGTGGCTTGTCCACAGAATCTAGCAATGTGACAAAATCGCTGGATACCACATATAAAGCGTGGTACGTAGGCAATTAGAAATATTCTCAATTATTTATGGTTTTGCCCTGCACTGTTTTATTCATACGTTACAACTAGTTAGTATAACGCATGAATGACAATTACGTTTATTCTGAACTATTTAGAGCTAAATGGCTATGTTCAAACTCCGTTAATTCGATTTCCACTGACTCAATTTTTTGGAAGCGAGAGGTGATTTTTTTTGCAGATGTATTGACCTCATTCACATCTTGGTGGGCTAAGTCGATATGTTTTGTTAATTTATCCATACGTTTTTCAAAACGCTGAAAATCATCTGCTAAAGAATGGAGGTGCTTTTGAATGATATGCACTTGCTTGCGGGTTGCATCATCTTTTAACACCGCTTTTGCTGTGGTTAATACAGCCATCAAGCTAATTGGGGAAACGAGCCATACCTTAAGTTTTTGTGATAAAGCAATGAGTTCGGGGTAATGAGCATGAATTTCAGCAAAAATGGATTCGGCCGGAATAAACATCATCGCGCCATCTGTGGTTTCGTTCGGAATAATGTATTTTTCGGCAATGTCTTTGATATGCTTTTGAATGTCTTGTTTGAATTGTTGTTGTAGTGATTTACGTTCCACGGAAGTGGCTTCCGTTTGCGTTAACCGTTGGTAGGTTTCTAAAGGAAATTTGGCATCAATTACAATAGTACCGGTAGGCTCGGGTAAAAACAGCGCGCAATCGGCTCTTTTTTGATTGCTTAAAGTGTATTGCATTTTATAATTAGTACTAGGTAGCATATTACTAATGAGTGAGCTTAATTGCACTTCACCAAAAGCCCCGCGGGCTTTTTTATCTACTAATATATCTTGCAAACTTACGACATGAGACGATAATTCAGTAATTTTCTTTTGTGCTTCATCAATAATAGTTAATCTTTTTACGACATCAATAAAAGTCGAGGAAGTTTTTTCAAAGCCCTCATTGAGTTTGTGTTGCACTTGTTGGGTTAAGGTATGTAAATGAGTGCGAATTTCTTCGGTAAGAAGATGTAAATGTGAGGTTAAAGCATGGGCATGCTGTTGAAAGCTATGATTCATTTGTTCGCGCACATCACTCATTTGTTTTTGTATATTATCGCTAATTAATGTGTGCATGCTCATTTGCCCTTGACCAATCTTGTCGTTCACTTGAGCTTGATTGTGCAGCAAGGTATTATTTAAATCTAATTGCAGCTGATGGATTTGATTCGTTAATACTTTTTGCGCTGCTTCATGCGTTTGGTTTAATTGTTGTTGATAATGTTTATTTTTATAAGCCCATATAAATAATAAAATACATTGGAGTGTTAGTGCAGCTAAAATTTCTTGTTGTGAGGTTAGGGCATACAAATTAAACATATTTTTCCCGTGCTAAAGTTGATTTATTTGAAGAGGTGTCAATTCATGTACGTGATCCTCTAATAATTAAAATGAATTGTCAAAAGGTGACTATTTACAGTTATATTGTTTGCTTTAATGAGACAATATGTTCATATGCTTCATCTATTCGTTGCGAGTTAATAGCGCCAGACAGTACATTCGCTTCAATAAGGTCAATAAGCTGTTTTGGATCTTGCGGGGCTACCGATAAATTATTACCAAAAATTAACATATCTGCGCCCGCATTTATAGCTAAAACCACTGCTTGTTCTAAACCATAATGTTTGCTAATCGCGTTCATTTGCATGTCGTCAGTAATAATCACCCCTTTAAAGCCCAATTGATGGCGTAAAATATCCGTTAATATATGGTGCGATAAAGTAGCTGGTAGTCCTGACTCGTCTAATTGGCGATTAACAATATGCGCACTCATTACTATGCCACATGCATCCTTGGCGTGTAACAATTCTTGGTACGGGGCGAGCTCATAGGTTTGCCAGGTGTTGGTGACATCAACGAAATTTAAATGCGAGTCTTTTGTGGAGCTACCGTGCCCTGGAAAATGTTTATAGGCACACTGAATGTTGTGCTTTAAAAATTGCTGAGAATATATACCCGCTACATCAGTTACTATCGATGGATCGCTAGAAAAACTGCGATTTAGTGCGCCAATAACAGGATTGTCGGGGTTTACATTAACATCTAATACTGGGGCAAAATCTAAATTAAATTCGGCTTGCTGTAACGTGCGTGCCATCAATCTAGCATTTGATTTTGCTTTTTTGATACTTCCTTTGCCAATATCTGCAGCTGATAGTGTGGAGGGGAATCCGTATTGCTCCCCCAAGCGATTGACCTCACCACCTTCATAATCTACTGAAATTAGTAAAGGTAATGGGGCGCGATGATAGGTTACATTTCCTTGTCTAGAGTAGTGTTGTAAATCATGGTTTAGTTGTTTGACTTGCTTAGGGCTTTCTATATTTTTGTCATAGGTTTTAGTGCGTGAATCATAATCAAATAAGATAATGCCACCAATATTATTGTGTATGATGGTTTGTACAATGGGAGAGTGCGCGGTTACTTTTTTTCCATCAAAGCCAATCAATAGCATTTGACCAATTTTATCGCGTAGGCTGATTTTTGAGTGGGCGTGTGCTGGGATAATAAAAAAGCATAGAGATAATAATAGAAAAAGAAAAGTACTCATAAACTCTCCGTGATTAAAATAGGAGTTATTTTATCATAAAAAGAACAATTGCGTGGAAATATTTTCTTTTTGTTGTTTTTTTTAACTCATTGCTGTGCTGGCTATGGTGTGATAACAGCATATTCGAAATAGTGGAGATGGAATCGTAAGAACTACGTTTCTAAATGTCAAAAATTATTATCTAGATAATGTCAATTAAATTATTTTAAAAATAATTCATCTATTTTCGAAATAACCCATAAAATTATGGTATTATTCGCCAGCATGAAATTCGTTACTCTTCTCTGTGGATAACTTTATTCGCGAACTTCTTTTTTTTTCAATGCTTTGTTTTTTTTAATACATTTTTTATATTTATTAAAAGCGGTTGCCACTCTTCTTGGTGAACTTTGTATCCCGTGAACAGCTCGCAAAAATCCTACATCGTGCTTGATATACACGCTTATTGACCTTAAACAGAATCCAATGGCGCTTGAGAAGACGTTGCGTTAGATCGAAATCTGAAGTGTTAACAGAGCCTAGTCAATTCTTTATTTTATCAGAACCTCTTTTGGAGTTACCCACAAAATCTGTGGATAACTCTGTGAATAGTCGGTGTTGATCCTGTTGTATTACACCAAGCATAGGAGCAGTATGCTAAGGCAACAGAGTAAACTGACAAACCAGGTCATGGAGCGTAACGACGCTAAGTTTTTGATATAAAGAATATTATATGCAATTCGCGATATAATATAAATCACCGCTAGAAGCTGTATAGTAACGCCTATATGATTTGTGGCCATTGCAGTTAATGCAGCTGTTGCAAATACACTCAACGATTCAAAACCATTTTGATGCGCAGCAATTGCTCTTGCTCCAGCTCCAACGAGTTGTGCTTGTTGCATACGCGGATGATTATTATCATAAGGAGCTTCTTTTTTAATCAATTTCATTACCCTAATTTTAACAATGTAGGGCAACAATATCGTGATAAATAAACAGATAATTAAAGTATTCATTAAGTGCTCTTCCTGATAGTTAATTTAAAAATACACTCAATCATAGCGAGAATATTTAATGGCTTCAATCTGACGGGCCGAAGACCATAAACGCCAAAAACTCATTAGTGACAAGTCTATACGATATGCAGCGATTCCCGGTAAATTTCAACTAATTGAAAAATAATACATATTTTCATTAATGAACAAATATTGTCGTAGATTGTCATTTCATAAATTCTGCAAATAACGTCATCCAGAACGCAGTGAAGGATTTCTAGATAGGGCTCTGGGCCTAATTTCAGGAGATTCTTCACTGCGTTCAGGATGACGTGGTTTTTCACCGGGAATTGCAATGACGCGCATTTACCGTAATGCGTAAACTCCATTCTTAAGCTCTATACAGTGTGCTTTAAGTGGTAGCGATTCAACAACTGATAACGAATCAATCGGGCAAATTATTTCGCGACAGCGATGATTTTATCCACAAAATCTGTGGATAAACATGTGAGTAGCGTGTGTCGATGCTGTTATATGGAGTATATTGTAGTTGATGGTTTTTATTTAATATAAGCAGTTGTTGACTATAAATTGGTAGAGGATACAAAGGAGACACTTCCTTGTGATAAAACTTCAGTCCATGAAGTTTAAATCGTTCCTTGTAAGACAATCCGATGTCTTTCCTCTTGAATAACAGTCTATCCAGTAATGGGTATGATTTCATCCGAAAAATTCTTGATTTGTTGTAAGAGATTTCTTGAATATTTGATTTTTGAACAAAGCCTTGGAGAATACTCTCCCAAAGGCTTTGTATTTTATTAGTCGTAGCATCCTCTACGTGTAGGTATTGATGCTACATCTTGTGCATCTGTATCTATTAATAATTGAAAGCATGCTCGTTTTGCTTCTAAGCCATTGTATCGAAATAATGAGCTTAGTTTAAATTGATGGTGGGGTATTTGTTCGTTCGACTCAATTATTTCGTAACACGTATGAGTATTCCGTAGCTTTTCCGCATCATAAATAGCATAAGCAAAACTGGTTCCTTTTAATGCATAACTACGAGGTGTATCTGAATAATACAGTTGGATTTGGTGCTTTGCTAAAAACGTTTGCATTGCGTCTGAAACGGTGGGATTTCGGTACGAGTCATAAGCATATAAACTTTTTTTTCCGTTGATTATTTCGTATACCACGGCGTAATAATGTGTTAGCTCATTTTCTAAGCCACTGACACATCCTGCCTTGATGATAGCTACATGTTGTTTTCCTGGTACAGCCCCTTTTAAAAACAATTCAAAATCTAGGGTGTGCTCATATAAAGCAATAGGAAGTTTTTTTTCTCTTAAAATACGTGTAACACCGCTAGGTAAAAGATCATGCGCTACTAAAATAGACTTTTCATCATCTATTTGATAAATAGGTTTAAAATGTTGTTCTAATTGAGGATGTTCCGATAAATATTGACTTAGTAATGCGCTTTTTGTTGGGGTATTAATTAAAAAATCGGGAAATGAAAAAGAGGAGTTAGCGCCAAAGAGAGTCCTGAACACCTAGAGAGGTTGCGAAAAAATGGTATAGATTATGTAACATAGTAGTCTCCTGGTTAATGATTCATAAAGCATGGTTAATAAAAAACCACTATTTTAGACTCTCATTAAATATTCATTTTGTCAATAGCTTTATTGATCAGGGCAAACGCATCTAAATTTTGAACAATAAAACAACCTATTTTACCTACGTGCAGTGCTTTATGCACAGTAGCCAGACGATGTTGAATCGAGATTTGAACTGGATACCGCGCATAAAGCGCGGAACGTAGGCGATTTGAATTAATTATGTTCGTTTAGACG
>CAZSAO010000063.1:0-8836 GCA_964605275.1 uncultured Legionella sp. | reverse complement strand
CAAACGCTCCCAATGAAAATGCTCACGTCCATAATGACCGTATGCAGCTGTTTGTCGATAAATAGGACGTAACAAGTCATGATGTTCAATAATGCCTTGTGGTGTTAAGTCAAAGTGCTCATAGATTAATTTAATAATTTCATGATTGGGTAAAACACCTGTACCAAACGTCTCAACAAAAATAGACATAGGTTCTGCTACACCAATAGCATAGGCAAGCTGGATTTCACATTTATCAGCAAGACCTGCGGCTACAATATTTTTTGCGACATAACGTGCAGCATAAGCAGCAGAACGGTCTACTTTTGAGGGATCTTTTCCAGAGAAACAGCCTCCGCCATGGCGTGCCATACCACCATAAGTATCAACAATAATTTTTCGTCCCGTTAAACCACAATCACCTAATGGACCACCAATAACAAAACGACCGGTAGGATTGATAAAATAGCGTGTTTTAGCAGTTAACCATTCAGCAGGTAATACGGTATGGATAATTTCTTCTTTAATAGCTGCAATTAAATCATCTTGATGAATATCAGGCGCATGTTGCGTTGATAAAACCACTGTATCGACTTCTACCGGAATACCGTTTTCATAACGTAACGTGACTTGGCTTTTCGCATCAGGACGTAACCACGGCAGTGCCTCTGATTTACGTAAGCTTGCTTGTTTTTCCATTAAACGATGCGCATAAGCAATAGGAGCTGGCATTAACACATCTGTTTCACGCGTGGCATAACCAAACATAATTCCTTGATCGCCCGCCCCCAATGTTTTAGTGGTTTGATTATCTACACCTTGAGCAATATCCGGAGATTGTTTGCCAATGGCTGATAACACAGCACATGATTCCCAATCAAAGCCCATTTGTGAACTATTGTAGCCAATATCTTTGATAACATTACGGGTAATATCTTCTACATCAACATAAGAAGACGTGGTAATTTCCCCACCGACAATAACCATCCCCGTTTTAACCATTACCTCACATGCAACACGTGCATAAGGATCTTGTTCTATAATTGCATCAAGAATGGCATCAGAAATTTGATCTGCGATTTTATCAGGATGTCCTTCTGATACAGATTCAGAGGTAAAAACATATCCTTCTTTCATTATTTAGCCCCACTGGTTATTTAATACATATTTAAAAATTTAAAACACGTTGGTAGGAGCACATCAAAATCATCGTACCCTACTGTGCATTAAATTGATGAATTCATCGAAAATAATTTCTATTTCATGCGGTCCAGGACTTGCCTCGGGATGGCCTTGAAAACCTAACGCTGGTTTCGTAGCGTGCTTAATACCTTGTAGACTATTATCAAACAAAGAGCGATGCGTCACATTCAATGTTGCAGGCAAATGCTGTTCATCCACCTCAAAACCATGATTTTGACTGGTAATAAATACACGCTTCTTACCTTGCGTTTCAATTACTGGATGATTGGCACCATGATGACCAAATTTCATTTTTTTAGTCACCCCGCCACAGGCCAAAGCTAAAAT
Organism: uncultured Legionella sp.; assembly: GCA_964605275.1. Classification (GTDB taxonomy): domain Bacteria; phylum Pseudomonadota; class Gammaproteobacteria; order Legionellales; family Legionellaceae; genus Legionella. Next base: position 7,327 of record CAZSAO010000063.1, on the reverse strand, counting down.
TTGAAAACCCAAGCAAATGCCAAATAAAGGAATATTTTGCGCTAAAAATTCTTCTGCGGCTTTAATTGCATACGAACATGCTTGCGGATCACCAGGCCCATTTGATAAAAATATACCATCAGGATTCATCGCTAAAACATCACTAGCAGGAGTTTGTGCAGGCACTAACGTTAGATGACACCCTTTATCATGCAAAATTCGTAAGATGGTGTGTTTTACACCAAAATCATAAACAACCACATGAAAATAGGGCGGATGAGTATCTTTTGCCCAACTTCCGCGACCTTCATTCCAACGTTCGATAGTTTGTCTGGAGACTTCTTTAGCTAAATCTTTACCTTGCAAACCAGGAAAGGCACGAGCACGCTCAATAAGTTGCTCAGGATGGGATACATCACTACTGATGCATGCGCCTAAAGCTCCTTGCTCACGTAATTTTAATGTTAACGCGCGCGTATCAATACCTGCAATAGCAACAATGCCATTGGTCTTTAACCAATCAGCTAAAGATAATTCGGCACGATAATTACTATAAAGCAAAGAATAGTCGCGTATTACAAGACCTGCAGCCCAAATTTTATTGGACTCCATGTCTTCATGCGTGTATCCGGTATTACCAACGTGTGCGGTAGTCAACATCACAATTTGGCGCGTATAAGAAGGATCGGTTAACATTTCTTGATAACCAGTCATCGAGGTATTAAAAACTAATTCGCCAATACTCTCACCTGAAGCACCGATGGAAATACCTTCAAAAATAGTTCCATCAGCCAACGCCAAAATTGCAGGTTTAGTACTCATTAAAACACTCGCTCATCAGACACACCGTTTATTGTGTAAAAAAGGTTTGCCCAGTGTACATCAAAACTTCATGTCTTCAAAAAACTTTTTTACACCCGCAAACCAAGAAGAAGAGCGCGGCGAATGATTTCCTTTGCTTTCTTCGAAAGAGGTATGTAATTGAGTTAATAAATCTTTTTGCTCTTTAGCAAGATTGACCGGTGTTTCAACGACTGTTTTACACAACAAATCACCTTGACCATGACCGCGCACCGATTTCATTCCCTTACCACGTAAACGAAATACTTTACCCGTTTGCGTTTCAGCAGGAATCTTTAACGTAACACGACCTTCTAAAGTGGGTACTTCTATAGAACCACCTAGAGCAGCTGTAATAAAGCTAATCGGCGCTTCGCAGTGTAAATCATTATCGTGGCGCTCAAAAATAGCATGTTGTTTGATATTAATTTGCACGAATAAATCACCAGAACCACCACCATGCGTGCCGGCTTCACCTTCACCACTTAAACGTACGCGATCGCCATTATCAACACCAGCAGGAATTTTAACGGTTAATTTTTTACTCTCTCGTACTCGACCATTACCATGACAAGAAGTACAAGGGTCAGTAATCACGCGTCCTTCACCATGACAACCTGGACAAGCTTGTTGAATAGAGAAAAAGCCTTGTTGGATACGAACTTGGCCAATGCCATTACACGTTTCACACGTTTTAGGTGTAGTACCTTTTTTAGCACCTGAGCCACTACACGTAGTGCAAGAGCCGTGACGTGGAACATTAATTTCCACCTCTTTACCAACAGCCGCCTCTTCCAGTGTTAATTGAATATTAAACTGTAAGTCAGCACCTCGATAGCCACGTGATTGCGCTCCTGCGCCCCCTCGACCACCAGTGAAAATATTTTCAAAAATATCACCAAACACATCACCAAAACCACCAAAGCCGGCCCCGCCACCGCCCATAGAAGGGTCAACACCGGCATGACCAAACTGATCATAAGCTGATTTTTTTTGCTTATCCGATAAAATGGCATAAGCCTGCTGAATTTCTTTAAATTTTTCTTCTGAGGCTGCATCACCGGCATTACGATCAGGATGATACTTCATTGCTAGTTTACGATAGGCTTTTTTAATTTCCGCCTCATCAGCATTTCTATTGACGCCTAAAAGTTCATAATAATCCTGCTGTTTCATAACGACTCACAATTAAACTAAATGTCCGTACTATCCAGTATTATCAATTTCAATTAGCTTCTAGTCGATGCACAATGAGCAGAAAAATGCTGTGAAGTTGATTCATTTTAGAGTTACGGCTGATAAAAAAATAGGACGCTCTTGACGCCCCTCCAAATGCTATTATAACACGAGGCAGCTCAACTTGGTTATTAAAAGAACAAAAATAACACAAAATAATTCGCATCACAGCGTGTTCTGGATACGGGCTAAATTAAAACCTGTCTCGATAATCTTCGCTATTTCTTCTCTCTGCCCCCAGTTTTGCGTGAGAGAAAACTAAGGTTATTGTCATTAATGAAGTTAATGATCGTACCTCGTACTTTATTAGGAGCACTGTCATGCTCGCGAAGGCGGGCAACCATTTAGCAAGATGCTGAATACTCTATTTTTTCACTGAATATTCGATTACCCAATATCCCTGTGCTCAGCTCTTTTAGCTTAACCTACTAGCATACTTTCGTGCCAATCCATAAATAGATGCCCGCTTTCGCGAGCATGACAGAAAAAAGTACCTTAATGCGAGTTTTAGATAATGTTACTATCAGAACTGCTCTTCCTTGTGTGGAGAGGCTAATGATGAGGTTTTATTCCCCCCTCTCCTAGCCGCCTCCCCTATCCTATACGAGGAGGCGAGAGAATTAAGAGAAAAACGTATCCAAAACTCACATTATTACTTTATTTTTTATCTTCTTTTACTTCTTCAAACTCCGCGTCAACTACATGATCGTCTGCGGGTTTAGCTGACTCTTGTTGTGCACCGTGTTCTTGCTGCGCTTGACCTTCTTCTGCTTTTTTCGCATAAACACGCTCAGCCATTTTACCAGAGGCATCGGTTAATACTTTTAGTTTTTCTTCAATGTGCGCTTTATCAGTGCCTTGAATTGCTTCTTTTAGCTCACTAATAGCCGTTTCAATGCCCTGCTTTTCTTCAGCAGATAATTCGGCTGCTAAATCTTTCATTGATTTTTCACTGCTGTGAATTAAGCTGTCTGCTTGGTTACGTAACTCAGCCATTTCTTTGAATTTTTTATCTTCTTCTGAATGAGCTTGCGCATCTTTAACCATTGCATCAATTTCTTCGTCGCTTAAACCACTAGATGCTTTAATCACGATAGATTGTGCTTTACCTGTTGCCTTATCTTTTGCTGATACATTTAAAATACCATTAGCATCAATGTCAAAGGTTACTTCAATTTGTGGTACGCCACGTGGTGCTGGTGGAATATCGCCTAAGTCAAAACGACCCAATGATTTATTCGCAGACGCTTGTTCACGCTCACCTTGTAGCACATGTACAGTTACCGCAGTTTGGTTGTCATCAGCAGTAGAGAATACTTGGTTGGCTTTAGTTGGAATGGTCGTATTTTTTTCAATAAGCTTGGTCATAATACTGCCCATTGTTTCAATACCTAAAGATAACGGTGTTACGTCAAGTAATAATATATCTTTTACATCACCAGACAATACTGCCGCTTGAATCGCCGCACCTACCGCAACTGCTTCATCCGGGTTTACGTCTTTACGTGGCTCTTTACCAAAAAACTCTTCTACTGTTTTTTGTACTAATGGCATACGCGTTTGACCGCCTACCAAAATCACATCATTAATTTGAGAAACAGTAAGACCCGCATCTTTTAATGCTGTTTTAACAGGAGCGATAGTACGCTCAACTAACTGTTCTACTAACGATTCTAATTTAGCACGAGTAAACTTGATGTTTAAATGCTTAGGACCAGATGCATCGGCAGTAATATAAGGTAAATTAACATCGGTTTGTTGCGCTGTAGATAATTCAATTTTCGCTTTTTCTGCAGCTTCTTTTAAACGTTGTAATGCTAATGGATCATTATGTAAATCAATACCACTGTCTTTTTTGAATTCAGCAGCTAAATATTCAATGAGCGCTAAGTCAAAATCTTCACCACCTAAGAACGTATCACCATTAGTTGCTAATACTTCAAACTGATGCTCGCCATCTACTTCAGCAATTTCAATGATAGAAATATCAAAAGTACCACCACCTAAGTCATATACCGCAATAACAGAATCACCACGTTTTTTGTCCATGCCATAAGCAAGGGCTGCAGCAGTCGGCTCATTGATAATACGTTTTACTTCAAGTCCAGCAATACGACCCGCATCTTTTGTTGCTTGACGTTGTGAGTCGTTGAAGTATGCAGGCACAGTAATTACCGCCTCAGTTACTTCTTCACCTAAATATTCTTCTGCTGTTTTTTTCATTTTGCGTAATACTTCTGCAGAAACTTGTGGTGGCGCTTTTTCTTGATCTTTTACGCGTACCCAGGCGTCGCCATTATCAGCTTTCATAATCTTGTAAGGTACCATTTTAATATCTTTTTGTACCACTGCATCGTCAAATTTACGACCAATTAAACGTTTAATAGCAAATAACGTTTTTTCAGGATTAGTTACCGATTGACGCTTGGCCGCTTGACCTACTAACGTTTCATTATCATCAGTAAATGCAACAATGGATGGTGTAGTTCTGTGTCCTTCACTGTTTTCAATTACTTTAGGTTTATCACCTTCCATTACAGCAACACATGAGTTAGTGGTACCTAAGTCGATTCCTATAATCTTAGCCATTCTTTTCCTACTCCAAATTAGTTATTTTATGCAATGATCTTGATATGGGGATCATTTGTTTTATTTCAAGTGTTTTACTACATAATAATCATTATTTAACTGTTTTTTGCCACAACTACACGTGCCGCTCTAATAACGCGATCACTTAGTTTGTATCCTTTTTGGAAGACCGCAATAATTGTATTGGGTGCCGCATCAGGAACTGCTTGCATTGCCATAGCTTCATGCTCTTGTGGATTAAATACTTCACCCATAGGATCTAATTGCGTTACATCAAATTTTTCTAATGCATCAACAAACAATTTCATTGTTAATTGTAAGCCTTCGGACATCCCTGTATCACCATTAGCTTCAGCTAATTGCAATGCTTGCTCTAAGCTGTCAATAATCGGTAATAAAGAAGAAATTAATTTTTCTGCCCCATATTTATGCGCATTACTTACTTCACGTTCCATGCGGCGACGAACATTATCTAGTTCAGCCATAGCACGCACTGATTTTTCCCAATTCTCATGCGCCTTTTGTTCTGCTAGCGTAAGTTTCTCTTCTAAAGCAACATAACTAGGATGCTCTAACGCCGCATCACTTTTCAAATCATCACTAACAGCCGATTCTTCGGCTAACTCTTCATTAAGTTCTTGTTCTGCTTGGGCTTCAAACTCTTCTTTTAATTTGCCCCAATCTTTTTTCTTATCTTGATTACTCATTCATATGCTCCTTACTGACCTGACTATAACAAATGGGGGATGTTTATAAAATTTCAAGAGGGAATTATAAAAAAATTCATACCTATTTATAAAATAAAAAAATAGGGAGCAATTGCTCCCCTGAATTATTTATATTATTTTAAAATTCTAATTGGAGGTAAGAGTGCGTGTACTACATCAAAATATTGTAATACATAAATGATTAAAATAATGAGTACTACTATATTTAATAAGCTTTTTATTGCTGCAGGCATTGGAATAAACGCATTAATTAATCCTAAAGCCAAACCAAAAACAATGATCACCGCCAGCAAGTTTAATAGTTCGTTCATAAATATCCTTATTAATCTGTTTGTTTTAAAATTATAGACCATTGAGTATTTATTAACCATAATTCATCCATAAAATCATTATCCATCGAATGAAGAGATATCTTGCACTCATTATCCATTTATTCCATACTTACTGCCTAGAAAAAAATCATTCAGGTTTGCTATGCATAGTTGGTCATTAGATTCGTGGAAGCACTATTCTTATTTGCAAGCAGCTCCTTATGCCGATAATGAACAACTCGACAATGTAGTACATCAATTAAGCTTATTACCGCCGCTGGTGACCAGTGGAGAAATAAAGCGTTTAAAAGGTGACATCGCGCGCGCAGGACGAGGTGATGCCTTTATTTTGCAAGGTGGGGATTGTGCCGAATCCTTTAATGATTGTCGCTCGGCGATTATCAGTAATAAATTAAAAATATTACTGCAAATGAGCTTAGTACTTATGCATGGCATGCATAAGCCTATCATTCGTATCGGTCGCATTGCCGGGCAATATGCCAAACCTCGTTCTTCTGATTATGAAACTATTAACGGCATTACTCTGCCCAGTTATAGAGGCGATATCATTAACTCCGCTGAATTTAGCGCCAAAGCACGCCAGCCTAATCCTTTATTGTTATTACAAGCATACAGCTGCTCAGCAATGACCCTAAATTTTATCCGTGGCCTTTTAATCGGTGGATTTGCTGACTTACACCACCCACAACGTTGGGATTTAAATTTTGTCGACCATTCCCCGCAAAAAGAAGAATACCAACGTATTGTGCACTCATTAAAAGAGTCCTTTAGTTTATTTGAATCAGTTCAAGGCGGCGTAAAAAATAATTTTGATCAAGTGGATTTTTATACTTCTCATGAAGCATTGCATTTGCATTATGAACAAGCATTAACCCGAAAACTCAATGATAAATGGTATAATTTTTCTACCCATCTTCCATGGATTGGCATGCGTACCGCTCATTTGGACAGTGCTCACTTAGAGTTATTACGCGGGATTGAAAATCCTTTAGGCATTAAAATTGGTCCAGAAACAACTCCTGAATGGCTAAGTGATATTGTACATAAAATGAATCCCGCACGAGAAGAGGGTAAACTGTTGTTATTTACTCGTTTAGGTGCAGAGCATATTGAACGTTTGCTACCACCATTAATCAAGAGAATACAAAAAACAGGCATCCCAGTAACATGGTCTTGCGATCCCATGCATGGCAATACTCAATCTACAGCTGATGGCACTAAAACACGCCATTTTGATACGATATTACATGAATTAAAAATGGCCGTAGAAATACATCGTGCGCAGCACAGTTATTTGGGTGGTGTCCATTTTGAATTAACTGGCGATAATGTGACCGAATGTATTGGAGGAGCACGCGGACTCAGTGCAAACGATTTAAAATTAGCGTATCACAGCTTAGTGGATCCAAGACTAAACTATGAACAATCATTAGAAATGGCCATTCAATTAAGTGCTCAATTTCAAGGAATGCGTCAAAAATAAACCGTGGTTAATACTCTTTCTACGTACCCCTGCTTGTCCTAAGCCTCCAGGAGATACTCAGATTAAATACAAGTTTTCTTATATATAACCTACATTGCCAGACCTCCGGTCTGACTTTTTTGAATTAAGCCATACATCCT
>CAZSAO010000062.1:0-8972 GCA_964605275.1 uncultured Legionella sp. | reverse complement strand
AAGAATTTTAATTAATTTCAGTTACGAAACAAGGGGCGTGCGTAAGGTGAGTAATAAGCATATCATCCGTTAGATGATGCTTAAATTCTTTTTCATATAAAGAGTTTTTCGAAAAAAATCCGGGTATATACCATGCTTTATTTATTTCATCTTCATAATAAAAACGTGTTTTGATAGCAGTATGATCAAACTTTACAGCGGATTGGCGTTGACTAAACACCATTAAAGCTGTCCAAAGATATTTGGCCGTATCGTTAGCACCATTTATATATAGTGGCTTTTCTTTAGAAGGAGGCTCTTTAAGAGAGAATAGTGTACTGGAAGCAATAGCCATAGTTAATTTTACTCGAGCGGCAGGATTTTCTGGAATAAAATTAGCGGCTATTTGTCCTCCTTCTTGAGATTGTTCCATCTCTAATCTTGATTTTTCTGACTTCATAGTGCGACACATGTAATAATTAACCAGCCCGAACTATATCAAAAAAAAACAACACAAAGGTCAATTAACAAACGACTATGAGTTGATTCAATTACTTTATATTTTCACATCCGACAAAGATTGATTGAGAGTCAATGACCAATGGGTTATAGGATTTAATATACTGCCAAGCTCGTATGCTAATTTACAATGGCCAGAAGATTCATTTGTATCGAATGTTACTAATACTACCAGCGGAACATATGTGGTGCCCACCCTTTGGCATGAAGTGTGGTCCTTTCAAATAAATACGCGTTATGCGGTAAATAAAACTTATGCCCTGCTAGACTCCATTACCTACGATACCAATCCCGTACCACTAGCAACAAACAGTATTGGCTACCCTATAGCAGCTGCAGGTGCATTATCATCGGGCCTAGATATTAGTTTGACAAACACCTGTTTTATTCAAGGAATGTATACCTATGAGGCGTTATTACCTGATTCACCTATTAATAACTCCGTAAGTCAAGGAGTAGCTCATTCCCACGTACATGCAGGAACAGTGCAGATTACTTATAAAAAATAACAAATGCCTAGTATTTATACAAAAATCAGCTGCACTATTTGTCTTTCAATGGACCTTTATAATGTAATGCGCCCTGCTCTTTCATTTATTAAATGAATTGGATTAGGTGCTTTTATTACGACTCAATGATGGCATGTCATAGAATGTACTATAGTTGTATTTAATATGTTTATTGCAAACTCATTGGAGCGGAATAATGGATTATTCTCAGAACACTTTAGCTTATAATGTCGTTCAATGGTTTGAAGCGCAAGCAGAAAAAACTCCAGATTATATAGCATTAGTTGATGAATTTAACCAATACACCTATCAAAAACTCAATAAAAAAGTCAATCAATTAGCTCATGCATTATTAGCACGACAGATAAAACAAAACGAATTTATTGCGGTGTTATTAGAACCAGGAGCTGAATATATCTGCCTCTTGTTGGCCATCATCAAAATTGGAGCAGTCTATATTCCATTAGATGCGCAAGCACCTCAGGAGCGATTGAATACTATTTTAAAAGATGCACAGCCTCAACTTATTATTAGTGATGAACGTCATCACAACCGGATTGATAGTTTAAGCGATAAGGTACTTCATCTTAAAAAACTTCGCATGGAAGCCATTAGTTGCTCTAAAGAAAATCTAGCAATTTATGTAGAGCAAGAGGCACCCTTCTATATGATTTATACCTCAGGTTCCACAGGAACTCCTAAAGGCGTGATTATTCCACATCAAGCTGTAGTCAACTTAGTGGCTATTGAAAATTACGGACGAGTCAAAGAACAACAACGAGTCGCCCAATACAATAACCTTGCTTTTGATGCCTGTACCTTTGAAATTTGGAGCGCACTACTTAATGGTGCCTCCTTATATATTATTCCAGAACAGGCAAGAACCAATCATTTGCTTTTAAAACAAAGCCTGGTGGACTTCCAAATTCATCATATTTTAGTCCCTACAGGTTATTTTCATCAACTAATTAAATCAGCTATCACTACATTGGATAGTGTGGAGGCCATTATTTTTGGTGGCGAAGCAGTCAATCCCTTGTTATTAAAAGAATTCATTCATCATCGAAAACAATTAACTATTCCAACACAACTGATTAATGGGTATGGTCCATCTGAAGCCACGGTAGTGGCCTGTCGAAAACTCATCGACCTCAATGACACAGACAATGAAGAAGAGCTTGCATCCATTGGTGCCCCATTTACTCATGGTGAAATATATATTCTTGATGAACAATTAAATCCAGTAGAAGAAGGCGAGCTCTATATAAGCGGTTTATTACTTGCCCTAGGCTATCATCATTGCCCGAACCAAAATCAAGAACGGTTTATTAAAAATCCCTTTTGCGATAATGCTCCGTATCAAAGGATTTATAAAACAGGGGATATAGTGAAGCGACTTGCTTCAGGAAACTTACTGTTTATGGGGCGTGTTGATGATCAAGTCAAAGTAGGCGGATTTCGTGTTCATTTAAATGAAATTGAACATCATTTAATGAATTATCCTCAAATCAATATGGCCGCAGTTTTAGTAGAGATTGGAGGAGGACATCACAAAATACTCACAGCCTATGTGGTGTTTTCTTCTAAAGAGACTCTTACCCATGCAGATGCACTTCGCTCGTATCTGGCCACAAAACTTCCTGCATATATGCTTCCAGCTAAATACGTCATGGTGGATACGCTGCCCTTAACACGTATAGGTAAAATAGACAAAAAAGCATTGGATAGCCTGCCTCATACTGATTTATCCTTTCATCACGATACCTCCTGTGACCATCCTATTGAAGAACATATCAAAAAAATCTGGAGTGATTTGCTCAATCGAACAGCAATTAATACCCATAAAAATTTGTTTGATTTAGGCGCTAACTCTTTATTACTTTTGGAAGCCTGCACGCGAATAAATAAAGAGTTGAACGCCGATATCACGATTACCGACCTGCTTACCTACCCTAGCATTCATAAATTGGCATTATTCATGGAAGGACTTATCGAAGAAGATAATCTAACGAAAAAAGCAATCAACAACACCACTGAAATTGCGATTGTCGGGATGAGTTGCCGCTTTCCTAAATCCCATTCATTAGACGAATATTGGACCAACTTATGCCAAGGAGTTGATTGCTTAAGCCGCACGCCTTCATTAGACTCAATGGAGGAGCACTACGTACCGGTAAGAGGGACATTAAAAGATATAGACTTATTTGATGCGTCCTTTTTTGGGTTCAACCCTTCCGATGCAGCCGTTACCGACCCACAACATCGATTGTTTTTAGAATGCGTCTGGGAAGCATTGGAACATGCAGGAATTGCTCCTGAAAAAATAAACGAGCAGATTATTAGTGTTTTTGCGGGGATGACCGACAGCACCTACTTACATGAGTATTTATTAAAAAACTCATGGTTCTTAAAAGAGCATGACTCGTTTGCACAACGTATTGCTACGAGTATGAGTATGCTCAGCACACAAACGTCCTACAGACTTAATCTTAAAGGACGAAGCGTTAACGTAAATACCGCATGCTCCACTGGCCTAATAACCGTAGATCATGCATGTCAAGAATTATTGAATGGCACCAGTGATGTGGCCATTGCAGGCAGCAGTACTATTATTTTGCCTCAAGAACAGGGCTATACCTATCAAGAAGGAGGAATTTTATCTCCCGATGGCGTATGTCGCCCCTTTTCTCAACAGGCAAACGGCACCGTATTTTCAAACGGCGTAGGTGTCGTAATTTTAAAGCGCGTAGAAGATGCACTTGCAGATAATGACACTATTTATGCGTTGATTAAAGCACGCTCTGTTAATAATGATGGTGGCGACAAACTTGGATTTGCAGCCCCAAGTATTAATGGACAAAAAGCATGTATTCGTGCCGCACTGGCGCAAGCAGGCATCTGCGCCGCTCAAATCGATTTGGTCGAAACACACGGTACGGCAACCGCTTTAGGAGACGTTATCGAATTTCAGGCGTTAAGTAGTGTGTATAAAAACGATACCGACAAAAAGCAATTTTGTGCTTTAGGCTCCGTTAAAGCCAATATAGGGCATACCGATGCTACGGCAGGTATTGCAAGCCTTATAAAAACAGCATTGTGCCTTTACCACAAAAAAATTCCACCTCTTATTCATTTTCAATCACCCAATCCAGAATTAAAATTTCAAGAAAGTCCTTTTTATGTTAATACCGATCTTATTGATTGGAATAAAAAAGAGCACCCTCGTTATGCAGGCGTCAGTGCCTTTGGCATTGGGGGTACTAATGTTCATTTGATTTTAAGTGAAGCGCCACAAAAACCTAAACGCACGGACCTAATAGTACAGGATGAAATTCTTTTGCTGTCGGCAAAAAATGAAGGGGCATTCAAAGACACGCTTCACGCGCTCTCATCTCATATAACAGAACATCCTGAGCACTACTTAACTGATATCGCATACACGCTACAAAAGGGACGAGAAGACTTTTCTTATCGTGGCTTTATAGTAGGCAGCGATAAAAAGTCAATAATTAACGGATTACCCCAACTCTCTTCCTCTTTTTATAATGAAGACATACATCACGAATTGGTCTTTTTATTCAGTGGGCAAGGAACCCAATATACTGGTATGGCTATGGAACTTTGTGACTCAATTCCCTTAGTCAAACATTACATGACCCTAGGAAGCAAACTGGCAGAGCCCTATCTTCATTGTTCCTTGTTTCATTTAATTCAAGATCCTCAATCGCTGCTTCTTAAAGAAACCCGTTATGCGCAACCCGCTTTGTTTATCATAGAATACGCGCTGGCTAAAACACTAATGGATTTGGGTGTTCAACCTGAGGTGCTAATAGGTCATAGTCTGGGCGAATATGTTGCCGCATGCCTTTCAGAGGTTTTTACTTTTGAAGACGGCGTCGCATTGATATGCGAACGCGGTCTGCTGATGCAACAAGCCCCCGCAGGAGGAATGATTTTATTAGAAGCGAGTAACGAAGAGCTGCATCATTATTTAAAAGAGGTCCCTGTTGATGTAGCACTACATAACAGCACGCACCAATTTGTGCTCTCAGGCGCATCACATGCAATCATACAACTAGAAGCACTACTTAAAATCAATAACACACCCTACAAAATACTCCCGGTAGAACACGCTTTTCACAGCCAATTGATGTCCTCTCTTGAGGAGTCTTTTAAAGAGTTATTTTCGAATATCACTCTATCCGAACCCAAAATACCCATCGTCTCAAATGTAACAGGAACATGGTTAAGCGTAGCTGAAGCCATGTCAAAAGAATACTGGTATCGTCACATGAGAGAAACCGTTCAATTTTGCGCCAGTATCAAGCGGGTATTAGAGGATAGACATCCGCTATTTATTGAAATAGGACCAGGCCAAGGTTTATGCCAATGTGTCAAAGAACTCTCTCAAAATAAAGCAATCAGTGTATCCACATTACCCAACTACCAAAAGAATGTCTCCGAGAGGCATCAACTGCTTCAGGCCTTAGGAATCTTATGGACTAAAGGCGTACCTATTAAATGGGATAATTTGGATGTCGCAACCCAGAAGCAAAAGCTAGCTATTCCTACTTATTCTTTTCAAAAACAGCGTTATTGGGTTGAGGCTGAACCCTCGCTACACATTATAAACCCTAATGATCAAGCACAAAAATATAAACCTCTATGGTCACACCAAAAAGTGCATCAATCCAATATTACAGATTTGTTATACCGTATTGAACAACATGATTGGATTATTTTTGAAGATGAACTAGGGTTAAGTCAGCAATTCATTTCCACACTAAAAGATCATAACATTCGCCCTATAATCATACGGCATGCCTCTTCTTATAAGAAAAAGAATGAGTTTTCATATGAAATTAATCCAAAAAACAAGTCAGATTATTTACAAATGGTACGCTCTTTAAAAGCATTCCTTAAAAACCCAATCATACTTCATTGCTCCTCCTATACTTCATTTTCTTCACTTTTACCTGATAACAAGGTGATTAATAGCCAATTAGATAAGACTCTGTATGGTTTATTTTATTTATACCAAACATATAGCGAATTAAATCCTACACGTGAATTTAAAATTGCTTTTTTAACTCATGGCTTAAAAAAAATATTAGGAAATGAAGTAGTGAATCCAATAAACGCTTCATTAATAGGCGCTAGCAAGGTATTAATGCAAGAGAACCCAGATTGTTATATCAAACTGCTCGATTTAAATATGGAAGAATGCCATCATAAAAAAACATCTCTTATACCTAATATTTTACGCTCCCTCATAGATAATCCATGGACAATAGAGAGAATGATGACATTCTATAGGCATGGATACGAATGGAATATGACCTTTGGGCTTATTAAAAAATCATTACCTGTGAAGAATCATCGCTTACGAGATAAAGGGGTTTATTTACTCACAGGCGGACTAGGAGGCATAGGATTAAGTTTTTGTGATGCCATAGTTAGCGCCATTCAGAGTCCTACCTTTATTTTAATTGCACGAAACATTCCGCCTTCTGAAGAATATTGGGATATATTAATAAAAGAGCAGGCCCCTGGATATGAAAAAATAATTCGCTTAGCAAAGTTAAAACAAAAAGGGGCACACTTTTTATTTTTTAAAGCTGATATCACTAATGAAGCCATGTTAAAAAAAATATTTACAGAATGTCTTTCTCGCGTGCCCACAATCCACGGAGTGATTCACGCAGCAGGGGTAGCTGAACCCGATCTAGCAAATAACAAATCTAAAAACAATATTCAAACCGTATTAGGCCCCAAACTCTATGGGACTTATAATCTAGCTAAAATGTTGCATTCTATTTCATTAGATTTTGTAATGCTGACCTCTTCCCTTTCGACTGAACTGGGCGGTATATACTATTCTGATTATGCAGCAGCGAACTCAGCATTAAATTCTTTTAATACAGAGGATTTTTTTCCTTCAGCCTCATTTATTATTAATATAAATTGGAATACGTGGAATGATGTAGGCTTAGCGTTCCAAGCAGAAAAAAATGACCAACCTCATTTTATTGGCTTAGGAAACGACATTTCTTCCACCGAAGGGAAAAATATATTTTTAACTGCATTAAACGGCTCTGAAACACAAATTTTAGTATCTAATAAGGACATTGCTTCCTATCTCACATCGTTCCAAGAGCTTACTCAAGATTCTTCTACATCTCAAGTTAAAACAGAGAGAGAAAATATATGTATTAAAACTCATTTTGCTCCATCAACAAGCAAAACCGAATCTCAGTTAATCAATTTATGGGAGGAAATATTACATATTAATCCTATCGGAATAAACGATAATTTTTTTGATTTGGGTGGACATTCTTTAAAAAGCATCAAACTTTTAGAAAAAATAAATGGACTTTTTAATAAAAAACTTCCTGCATCTCAACTTTATCTGACACCTACAATAAAAGAATTAGCCACGACCGTTATGAACCAGAAAGATTTAAATAAAAATTCAATATTAGTTCCATTAAAAATCAGCAATATAAAAACCCCTTGCATTTTTATATGCCATCCTATAATTGGATTGGCCAATTGTTTTGATCCTATAATAAAGCATTATGATTTACCATTTTCTCTTTATGCTTTGCAAGATCCCAGTATTGACCATAATAAAATGATCTATAATTCATTGAATCATATGGCGCAAGATTATTGGAGTGCCATAAAGAAAATACAACCACAAGGCCCCTATTATTTAATAGGATATTCTTTTGGGGGTAATGTGCTTCATGAAATGGCTCATTTAATTCACCAAGAACAGCAAGAAATTGCTTTACTTGCTTTTATTGACAGTTGGGCATTACATTCTCCCTTACATCAAAGTAAAACGCTCTTTCAGCAAAGCATCCAGCACAATACAGAATATTATTCTAATGAAATTAAAGAACTAGCTTGGCAAAGAGAAAACTTATTAAGACAACATGAGCCAGCCAAGATAAATCAAAAAATAATTCTTTTTAAAGCATCTGAATTATTATCGGCATATCAAATGATTGATAAGTGGGATAATGGTTGGTCTTCACACAATGAAGGCTCCATCAAGCATTACCCCATTAACGGTACTCATGACACCATAATTAACAAAGAAAACAGCGCAACTATAATTAAGTTAATTAAAAAAGAAATTGCTACTTCAGGAACTACGAATGAATCTATCAAATGAAGCGCTGACCACCTTCTTAACATTGCAAGATTCTCTAAATATCGCCTGCTTTGTTACCAATCAATGTTTAGAAATTACAGCAGTAAACTCCTGTGCTTCAAATATACTTCATCAGGGAAAAAAGGACTCAATAGATTTATCACTACCTATATTATTATCTCAAAAAGGTTTGGGCCACATTATAGGAAAATCAGGACTTGTACTTTCTTCTGAATCTCCTATTAATGACACCTCTTTTGGAATTTGGAAAAAATTAGATATCGTATTAGATACTCTTCATTATTTATATGTGTGTCATATCATTCCAAATCATTTAACACACCCTACTGATAACTATTTAAGATCGATTGTTGAGAATCTACCCCAACTTGTATATTGGAAAGATACAAATGGTTTTTATTTAGGGGGTAATAAACATGCGGCAGAAGGTTTAAATTTAAAAAATTCCAGTGAAATTGTAGGCAAATCAGATTTCGATATTGGTTGGAGCCAAGATCGTGTTAATACACTAAGAAAAATAGATGATCTAATAATAACAGAAGGGATAAGTCATGTTGCTGAAGACATAATTCCTATCAATAACAAAAATGTTTATTTTTTGACCAGCAAAACTCCAATGTATAATAATCAGGGGGATATAATAGGTATATTAGGCATTTCAACTGATATTACAGAACAAAAAAAATTGGAAGAAGATCTACGAAATGCTAAAGAACGAGCCGAAGCGGCCAACCGTGCCAAAACAGAATTCATCGCTAACATGAGCCATGATATCAGAACCC
>CAZSAO010000061.1:8121-9102 GCA_964605275.1 uncultured Legionella sp. | reverse complement strand
CCCCTCATGACGCACGTTCCAGAAGTTTTCAATGCCATTTATGTGGTTATGTTTGCTGGCAAAGAGTTCTGAGTGGTTAATCCGATAATGTTTGAATTCAGAAATATCTAAGGCGTTATAAGAACGATAACAATCAGTATAAACAATGCTGTCAGGCATGATTTTCTCACGAATAATGGGCATCAAGGTTGATGTTTTTGTATCATCAATAACTTGAGTGTAGACATGACCGCCACGTTTCAAAATACCAAATACAGGGACCTTACCAGCAGCACCTCTTCCACGTTTTCCTTTTCGAACACCTCCGAAATAACTTTCATCAAGCTCGATTTTCCCACAAAATTGTTCGCTTCGATTTTGCTGTTTAATAGCAATCTTCTCTCTCAATTTGTGGAAAAATCTAATGGCGGAATTTCGATGAATATCAACTAAATCAGCTGCTGTTCTGGCAGGGGTTCCTGCAACAAAATATTCTAACAGTCTTAACTGCTCTGAACGTGACAGTTTGCAATGCTTTACATACATTCTTACATCCTAACTTCTTAAAAGTCAGGTGTCAGCCCCTTAAACTTTTCTTTTGCTGCTTGCTTTGTACCATCCATGTTTGGAAGCGATACAGATGATGATTGCATGTTTGGATTTGATGATTTACAAAGCAAAGGACCGAAGCCAGCAGCTCTCCCAGCAACACGTGCAAAATTTTTTATTGGAGATGGTTTGGGGTCAGATGATGAAGATGCGTCCACATCAAAAACTATACACAAATCTGCACTTAATCACGAAGCATCATCTTCACACTTTACTGAAGATGAAGACATATTCCCTTTTGAGCTAACCGATGAAACACCCCCACAATTGGTTGTTCCCCCAAACGCTACAAGCCCCTATGACACCGATAATGAGGATGAAGAAAGTGATGACGACACACCTTACATTGAAGAAATTCCCGAATCACCACATGCCACAGTCGCCAAATCAAAC
>CAZSAO010000061.1:4328-8111 GCA_964605275.1 uncultured Legionella sp. | reverse complement strand
GCAGCACAGAATGCTGTAACAGCTGATTCTGATTTAGCCGGAGCCAATACAGACCATGCACCACTGTTTTTTCTTGAAACGATAAGATCATAAGTTTGGCCAGTTAATTTTTCAAAAACATCTAAACCAAAAATTTCATCCGCTCTTCCTGTTGATACCGCAAAAAAACGCATTGTTACGGTTAATTCCTCAGCAAATTCTGCAGCTTTTTCGTATAATTTACCTACATAGGTGTGAACAATCACGTCACCACCATCAAACTTGTACTTACTGTGATTTTTCTCGCGATAACAATCATCTTCTTCCATAGAACCTAATGGATACCTTGTAATACCACGTACAGTTTCAATATCACCAGCTGTTAATGGCACTACTTCTATTCTATCATCCGAAGCAGCAAAAAGAGCGGTTATCGAAACCACCGCAATTAATAAATATTTTTTCATAAAAATCCTAAAATAAAACTTAATTAGTGAAGTATAATATTATGTAATTAAAATAGCAAAGTGATTTTTTTTAAATTTTTCCCATAAAGATGCCACATCCGCTGACCTTAGATACTGCAAATTGCGCTTTAATGTTTCTAAATCCCAATCCCACCACTTAATTTGGAGTAATTTTTCAATATCATTATCCGAAAAGCGTTTCTTAATTAGGCGCGCTGGGTTACCACCCCAAATTTCATAAGGGCCAACATTTTTAGTAACAACCGATCTAGATGCAATCACAGCACCATCAGCAATTTGCATGCCAGGCATAATCAATGCCTCGGCCCCAATCCACACATCATTACCAATAACTGTATCGCCCTTCCAGCTATGCCCTGGAAAAAAGGCATCATCAAAACCTGCCAAAGGATGCACCGCAATCCAATTGTAATTATGCCCTTGGGTGCCACACATCATAAACTTTGCACCAGTTGCAATTGAACAAAATTTACCAATAAAAAGGCGGTCTATGTTTTCAGAATCAACAGCGTTATCTGCTTCATCCAAATACATAACACATTCATCAAAAGGTTTGCCGTGGTAATAACCAGAATAATAAGAATGATCACCAGCAATAATGTGCTTGGATTTCACATGATCCTTAATAATGATTGATTCGCGGTAGTTTTTAAAAATTGTCATGGCAGAACCTTTTGGTAATTTTATTCAAATAACAATCATTTAATTTATTAAAACAAAAGCTGTTAATTCTAAATATACCAAAAGGACTTCAAAATTTGTAAAAAACCAACAGATTTCTAAAGCTATTGAAACATATGTTTCATTTTTGCTGCATTGCCCCAAGTAATTTAAGAGCCTTATTAACGTGGTCACCAATAATTTTCTTCAGTGTTCCTGATTTAAAACCTTCTTTTCCACGTAAAACTAAACCAACAAGAGTTGAATTACCTGTTGATTCAGCCGTAATTTCAAAACCAAGATGATCACCGCGTATTCTGGATTTTCCTGTTGCATGGATACCATGATGTGATAGCGCAGTATGCAGTCTAGCTAAAATATTTTGTGTTTCTTCAAGGCTATGGTGATTAAGTTCAGCTGCCTTTCTTTTGAAGTATTCTCTAATTCCTTCTAACTTACGAGTCCTTTTGGCAAAACTCTCCATTTCCAATTTTTCTAGTTGTTTAGAATGAGTATCCACTTCTTTGTTGACGCCCTTAGATGTTGTTCTTGCTGATGGGGTAGCCGCCATACTTTCAGTTGTTACCATCGCTGGCAATTCTTCCAACCCGTCCTCGTATTTTTCATCATCATTCATAAAATCTTTTGTATCATCAGCCAAAATATTCTCAAGTAATGTAATCACACCTTCTGTTTGCGAAGAATCAGACGATTTCTCTGAATCTTCATTTAACAAATACAAATAAGGAAGTAAATTTCCAGCTTCATCTGGTGATAATGTGGATATTCAAAACCTGCCCGTTCATGACTAGGTTCATCTCCATCTAGACATTCAAGGAATCCTAATCTTTCATGATCAATTTTTTCAAATCCACCCAAAGACGCTATAAAAGCCCCTATATCTAATCTATCTACCGACTGCCTAGTAATAACAGCACGTTCTTCTAAGCACATCTGATCAAATTCAGGATGTCTATAATAACTAAGCAGTAAATAACAATGTCTAAAAGGTTTTTTAGGAATAACAACAATTCCACTTCGATTAAAAAGTGTACCGTCTTTTAGAAAAATAGCACCATTTTTAACAGTTGGAACTCCACACTGATAAAAAGATTCAGACCTTGGATTAACTAGATAATCTTCATCGCGCGTATCTTTTAGCACCCAATCAACCTGAGGAATTTGTACATCACCTAAAAATACGCAATAAAAAGCAGGATGATTAGGTAATTCAAAACAAGAATATGGACTACCATCATCACACATTGTTTTGGTAAATATTCTATAACGTACCCCTGTTTGTGTCAGTTCTTCGTAATATAGAGCATCTGGCAGCACTTTTTTAGACATTCCGTATTTTTTTAGAACCGAATCAATTGGTTTTTTTGCTAGTAAAATTTGATTAGTTGGCAATAACTTTTGTTCACCACATTCAGTTACTTTTTTAAATTGCACGAAAGTCATTTGTTTCAGCATTCGTTGTCTTGGATCTACTATTTGACACCGCACAGACCAAGCCCAAACCAACATGTCGTCCATTTTAGTAATTGGAAGATTTGCTACCATATCGTGTTTTGGTTCCTCTCCAATACGACTATTTGTAGAAAACACGAGAACAACATTAAAACTTTCTTTAAAAATACAACGAGCAACCATGTAATCAGCTAAAAATGTACTAAAAATATCATCCGGTATCTCTTTTACGCTATCAATAGAACCTGTAGATATTATTTTGAATACAGGCTCAAGAGCATCTCTTGCAATTTCTCCATTTACGTTACGCGAAGTTCTGTTAAGCTGTTGGTAAAAAGGCATACGCTCTGCTTCTGTTACTCTTCGCGTAAAATTTTCTGGCTGCATAGGGTTATCAGTTGCAGCATACAAGTTTATTTGAGCTACTAATAAAGTAAAAAACATATAAATTAATTTCATCGCACCCCTACAGCATTCTATATGTCTGATATACATACTATAATTATAAAAATAATGTAAATAAATTTTTAAACAAGATTCACAATGCAAGGTATTGCAAGGTTTTACTGCTAACATGCGCGGAATAATAAGAATGATCACCCGCAATAATATGCTTATACTGAACATGATCTTTAATAATGATAGATTCGCGGTAATTTTTAAAAAGGGTCATGAGCATCTTCTTCTTTAGTATCGAAATTTCACATATCATAATCGCCTAATTTGTTGAATTGTTACAATAAAAAGCCGATCTATATTTTCAGAATCTACAACGTTATCGACCTCACCTAAATACATAACCCACTCTTATAAAGAGGTTGCTAATTACAATCTCGTAATTAACTTTAATACCATATGTCTTTCATAAACCAGCTCATTTGGATAGAATGCTAAAAAGCTAAAAAATAGATATCAATGCGTACTATATTTCTCATAGGATTAATTTGCTTAATAAGTTCTTGTGCACAAAAGGATAATATGAAACAGCCAGCCATCGCATCTAAAATACCAGCTATTAATGAAATTCACGGCCAAAAAATTGTAGATCACTATTCTTGGTTGCGAGATCCTGCTTGGCCTGATGTTAAAGATGAAAAAGTCTTAGAATATTTACAAAGCGAAAATCAGTATTTTGAGGAATTTTTTGTCCCCTTGAATCAAACAAAATCAGAACTTTTTAATG
>CAZSAO010000061.1:0-4318 GCA_964605275.1 uncultured Legionella sp. | reverse complement strand
AAAAGGTAGGATTAAGCTTGCGGATGAGACTCCTTATATTAAAAGAGATGATTATTACTATTACTCACGAACTGAGGAAGACAAAGAATACCCTATCTATTGTCGTAAATCCGGAGGGATGGATTCTAAAGAAGAAATTCTACTTGATGTAAATGAAATTGCCAAAGGACATAATTTTACTAAAATTGGGGCCATAGCTTTTTCACCAAATCATCAATTAATGGCATACTCCGTGGATTTTGCAGGCGATGAAAGATACACCATTAAAGTTTATGATTTAGAAAAACAAACTTACCTGAAGGACGAAATTCCAAACACGTGTTGTTCCATTATTTGGCATGAGCAATTACAAGGATTCTTTTATACTCCAGTCAACGAGAATTGGCGACGTACGCAAGTTAAATTCCACAAACTTGCTACCGCTTATATTGATGACACGCTGATACTTGAAGAAACAGACACGTTGTACAACGTTAATCTCAAAAAATCAGGCAGCAAAGAATTTATTTTTATAATAGTTGGCGGCCATGACAGGAATGAATATTACTTTATTTCTATGGATGATCGCACGTTCACCCCTAAATTAATTAAAAAGCGTAAGCAGGATATTTTTTATGAAGTGGATCATAACGGTGACTATTTTTATATAAAAACAAACGAAGGCGCAAAAAATTACAAAATAAGCAAAGTACCAACCAAAGATTTGCGCACCACATGGCAAGAATATATCTCTGAACAGCAAGATTTATACCTGGTGGACTTTAGCTTTACTAAAGATTATCTAATCTTAAATTATCGTCAACTAGGATTACCCCTCATAAAAATTGAAAAATTAAGTACCAGAGAGCTAAAGCAGATTCAGTTTCCTGATGCAGCTTATGTAGCAACCGGAAGCTCAACAAATTTTATAGAAGATGACGTTCGCATTTCCTATTCTTCTTTAAATAGACCTCAAACAACCTATAACTATGATTTTGCAACAAACCAACTTAATATTTTAAAGACCCAAGAAATTCCTTCAGGGTTTAATTCGGAAGAATATAAAGTTGAAAGAGTTTTTGTTAATAGTGAAAATGTTAGGGTTCCCATCAGCTTATTTTATAAAAAAGAGCTTTTTAAAAAAGATGGATCTAATCCCATATATTTGTATGGTTATGGCTCTTATGGACATGCAGTACCACCAGCATTTAGAAATGTAGCCGTAAGCTTGGCAAATAGAGGTTTCATATTCGTTATTGCACATATTAGAGGTGGTGATGAACTTGGCCAAGATTGGTATGAATCGGCAAAATTTCTCAACAAAAAACGTACTTTTGCTGACTTTATTGCAGTTGCAGAATTTTTGGTTCAGGAAAAATATACCAGTGCTGGCAATATTGCGATATGCGGAGGAAGTGCTGGTGGGCTTTTAATTGGCAATGTTATTAACCAAAGACCAGAGTTATTTAAAGCAGCTGTAGCGCATGTTCCTTTTGTAGATGTACTAAATACTATGCTAGATGAGAGTCTACCATTAACCCCAGGAGAATTTAAAGAATGGGGCAACCCCAAGGAAAAGAATTTTTTTGATTATATCAAATCTTATTCACCCTATGATAACATCAGGGCGCAAGCTTATCCGCATATTATGGTAACTGCCGGACTTACTGATCCACGTGTTACTTATTGGGAAGCTGCAAAGTGGGTAGCAAAACTACGCGCGCATAAAACTGATAACAATACACTGATTTACAAAACTAATATGGATGCAGGCCATGGTGGTGCTTCAGGCAGGTTTGATTACCTCAAAGAAGTTGCTGAAGAATTGGCATTTCTTTTTCATATCTTTAAGATTGCACACTGATATGGAGATTCTGGTATCTTAGATTCATGAATTAATTCACAACCAAACACTCAGCATGTATGATTTAATATAAAAGCTCGAAACAAGAACGGGAAAATATGAAAAAGTGGCTATTGTTGATAAGCCTATTTACATTTACAAACGAAAATTTTGCATCCAATCCCGCTCAAGAAGACTTTTCAACTAAACGAATCCCAATAAAGCAACATCAAATTGAAGAAGATGCTCTTTTTAGGGACAGAAAAACCCTAATCATGCCTGAAGCAAACGCTTTAGCGGAACAACTTATAATTTCTATTCCTTACTATGCATCCGTATTGTACGCACTATTTGATACTGGCAATACTTTAGACCTTGGCAGATTTGGAGTCGCTTTCCCACTTGGCTTAGCCACAGCTGATTGGACTTCTGGTATATTTCATTATTTTCTTGATAGGGGTAATCCTCACACAGCTCCTTGGCCATTCATTGGTGTTATCAGAAGCGCTCATTACCATCACAAACACCCTAATAGTTTTAATGAACCACCATTTTGGACATTAGCAAAGGAGGCTCATCTTTTCTCGCTTACAACGACCCCTTTTGTTTTTACATTACTTTACTTAGATTATAAATTTTTAGCGCACACGATAAATATCTCGTCAGCAATAGGGTCTCTTGGACATCTTCCTCATGCTTGCGCTCATGGACGCTATAAAAACAATCCTATTGTAAAACTATTGCAAAGAGTCGGAATTATATTGAGCAGGGAGAGACATATGGAACACCATAAAGGTGATCATGACTCTGCTTATTGTTTAATATCTGGATTAGGAAACTATGTTATGGACCCAGCTTTGTTGTTTTTAAAAAAGACACATCAATATTTTTGGCAATATTGGAAAAGAGAAGTTTAAACCTTGAATGTAGCGTATTTCAACATAATTTATGGCAAAAAACCCTGGTAAGTTGCCGTTACTTTCAATGACCTTCCCTGTAACAGAGATGTCTCTAAAGATTCTGTGCTAGAAATACTCCAAATACCGCCCCCCAAACAATCTGTAAAGTGAGAAAAAAATTTTAGCTTTCTCACTTCTTTTCATGTAGACAGACACTGGTGGTTCCTGATCGTATTCTTTAATGCAAAGCAGCTATACAGCACAAAAACACAAGAAAGCCATATTCCTAATTTTAATTGGCAATTTCTTAGAGTATTTCGATATCATGCTATACATACATATGGCCATAGTACTAAATGAAATTTTTTTCCTAAAAGCGACCCTTTCACCACATCATTAATGGCAGCATTAACATTTTCATCCACCTACTTTTTAAGACCTCTTGGAGCACTATTTTTTGGTTATTTAGGCGATAAATATGGCCGCAAATCAACAGTTGTAATAACCACAATGCTAATGGCCTTAACATCTTTTGTTACAGCATCACTGCCAACTTATGAAAAAATTGGTATAACCGCTTCCTTTGTAATAATTATTTGCAGGATGTTGCAAGGCTTTTCGGCTGTTGGTGAAGTAGTCGGCGCTAGAGTTTACATATCTGAAATAACCACCCCACCGCACTCTTATTACTACACAACCATGCTCGAAGGGTTCGCAGCAATGGGCAGCTTATTTGCACTTTTGATTGGAGCAATTTTTGTGTACATGGATGTAACCAACGGCTGGCGTCTAGCATTTTATTTCGGCGCAAGCATCGCGGTAATAGGCTCAATTGCCAGAAGCAGCATTAAAGAAACACCTGAATTTTTACGTGTAAAAAGCTCTTCCGCTAAAATTGGAAAAAAACTGAAAGATTTCCTACCTAAGATAACAAAGGATCGTAATTTTTTGTGCTACATAGGGGTGGAATGCCTGTACCCGGTATGTTTTTACATTTGCTACATTTATTTAGGCGGAATCTTGAAAGACAAATTTAACTTCAGTACCAAAGACGTTTTAGCACACAATCTTTGTGTTGGTGTTGTTGAAGTCTCATTTAAGTTTATTTATGCACATTTAGCATTTAAATTTAACCCCATGAATATAATTAAAATAAGGACAATGTTATTTGCTCTTACAACCCTATTGTTTCCTGTTTTATTTATCAATGGCATTGGTAATTTAAGTATTGCCCCAATATTTGCTATTCAATTTTTCTTAGTAACACTTGGCTTAGATTCAATTCCTGCCCATGCCGTATTTATTAAATCATTTCCCATTATTGGCCGATACACCCAAGCTGCATTAGTAATTGCCAGCTCAAAAACTGTAATGCTGATATTATCTGCTTACGGATGCGTTTTTGTTGGTGAATATTTCGGGTTTTGCGGAATAAGTACAGTGTTGTTCACACTAGCAGTAATTTACGTTTATTCCGTTTCAAAATTTAAGGTGGATAACGATAGTTCAAACGAACACAAAAAGAAACATGACCAGAATCCAATTAAAATAGTAACAATGTAACACACTAAAGAAACCTAACATTTCCATTAAGTAT
>CAZSAO010000060.1:0-9406 GCA_964605275.1 uncultured Legionella sp. | reverse complement strand
TAATTTAATTCAAAAAAGTCAGACCGGAGGTCTGGCAATGTAGGATATAATTACTCTACATATAAGCACAATCATTTAAATCATACAATCAAAGAACATTAAAACAGCTCAAAAAATCAAAAGTTATGCATCAGAATATAACAAAAATAAAGAATACCCCATTTGCCAATATCATTTGTTTCTATTCTTTTTTTACTACTTTTTTCAAAATTATCGACTATAGTTTAAATATAACAGCCTAAATAAAAATAATAAGCGGTATGGATTACCGTCATGAGAGGACATTATGTTCAATAAAAAATGGGTTCTAGCCAGTGCATTTTATTTGTTTACTACCACACTCATCGCTGAAAATCAAATTGCCATTACCATCGACGACCTGCCTTTTGTTGGTTCAGGTACCAGTACTCCTAAAGATTTACAAAGAACCCAAGATCGATTTATGGCCATAGTAAATACATTAATAACAAATCAAGTACCCGCTACTGGTTTTATTATTGGCGGAGCAATCGCTAAAAATGAATGGGCTTTGTTAGAAGCATTTCAAGGTCAAGGATTAAGTCTAGGAAACCACACCTACTCTCATCGTAGTTTAAATGGTATGAGCGCTGAAACCTATATTGCCGACATTGAACGCGCCGATAAAAAATTAACCCCTATCATGACCCAGCCAAAATATTTTCGCTATCCTTATTTAGCAGAAGGCAATGGAGAGAAAAAACAAAAAGTTCTAGAATATTTAGCGGACAACCAATATACCGTAGCACCGGTAACTGTAGACAGTAAAGATTATGAGTTTAACGCTCAATTCTACAAAATTCCTTATCGTCAACGCACAGAGCGCCTTGAGCAATTTAAAAAACGTTATCTTGCCTATATTTGGCAACAAACACTAAAAGCCGAGCAAAGAGCGAAAAAAGTAGAGGGACAACCGGTCAAACAAATACTTTTATTACACGCTAATTTACTTAACAGCTTATGTTTAGGCGATATTATTGAATTATATAAAAAGAATGGTTACCAGTTTATTAGCTTAAGTGACGCTCTGAAAGGAAATACAGCTCAGGCTATCGGTGATCAAGCCAAGAAAAAAGAAAATATAAACCCAGCGCAATCATAAAATCAATCCCACATACCTACCAACATAATTATTAGCTCCCTTCTCCCGTATCTTCGGGAGAAGGTGTGTAATGGTCAAGTAAAACCGGACACAAAAGTATAGATTTTTTCAGTTTCTAAAATTTATACATTGTAATTAAAGGATTAACTTCATCCCTACTGACGCACCGCGTCCGCGGCTTGTCGACTGCTTGAGTCCGCGCCATCCAGGCGCTCCTACTCAATCAGTTTTGCGATAAAAATTGCGTTCAAAAGCGATAGGGGTGACATATCCTAACGTTGAGTGGATTCTCTCTCCATTATAAAAAGCAATATAATCGAGTATGCTAAGTTTTGCTTGTTTCTTACATCCCAGTTTTTCGTAAACTAAATGTTCTGATTTTAAACTTCTAAAAAAACGCTCTGTAGGGGCATTATCCCAACAATTACCAAGACGACTCATGCTTGGAATCATGCCTAAGTGGCTTAGTTCCTCTTTATACGCATAACTCGCAAATTGACTCCCCCTATCAGAGTGATGCACTACACCTTTATCCGGTTTTTTCTTCCAATAGGCCATTCGCAACGCATTGATGCATAGGGATGTTTTCATATTATCATCAATAGCCCAGCCAACAATTTGACGTGAATATAAATCAATTACTACTGCCAAATAGACAAATCCATCTAATGTCCATACGTAACTTATGTCTGTTGTCCAAACTTTATTAGGGCTTGTGGGATTAAATTGACGACTAAGGATATTAGAGGCTATTTCTAATGAATGCTTGCTATCAGTCGTTGCTTTAAAACGTTTAGGATAACGAACCTCTAAATTTAATGCGTGCATTAGTTTACGAACCTTAAAACGCCCCATATCAATTCCTGCTTCCTTTAATGCTTTAACTAACCGCCTAGAACCATACGTTTTTCTACTTTTTTTAAATAAATAGTCAACTTTTTGCTTCAGTACTTCCTCCGCTGGGTTATACGTTGGTTTTTTTTGACGCCAATCGTAATAGCTGCTACGGCTAACGTGTATTATTTTGCATAACAGTTTAACGCGGTAGGCTTTCTCTTGCTCTTGAATAAACTCATATTTTATTTCATTTCTTGAGCAAAGAAAGCGCTGGCCTTTTTTAAAATTTCTCGCTCCATTTTCAGACGCGCATTTTCTTTACGCAAATGTAATAACTCTTCATGTTCTTGCAGCGTTAATGTTTTTTTTGCTGAGGATGAAGTAGAAGAAGAAGCTACTGTTGCTGTAATTCGCTCCGCACTTACCCACCGCCTTAAAGCACTTTCTGAAACGCCTAAGCTAGTCGCAGCATTTGTTATACTATATCCTTTTGCTAGTACTAATTGCGCCGCATCTTGCTTGAATTCTAATGTAAATGTTCGTTTAACTGGCTTATTCATTTTAATTCACTCCTATTGATTTTATTATAACCTATAAAAGTGTCCGCTTGTATTAAACCACTTCAGTGCCCGAAGGGCGGATGAGGGAAAAAAACAGCCCTATCCTTTCCTCTCTAAACGAGCAAGTGTATGACGTGGCAATAATAACCAATAATGGCCAGAGTTTTTCATATGCCCCGCAATAAGCGTTGCTCTATCACCGCCCCCCCAAAACACATCGCCTCTAATTTTACCTTTAATAGCACCGCCCGTATCTTGGGCAATCATTAAGCGCTGCATAGGTTTATTTTTATCTGGAGCCTTGCTATCTGGGCGCGACGTATTGAGCCATAACGGTGTGCCCATCGGAATCCATTGCCTATCTACAGCCAAAGAATATCCTGGCGTTAATACTACCCCTTGCGATCCCAAAGCACCGTTGAGATGCAACTTACGGAAAAACACAAATGATTTATTTTGATTAATAACTGGATTTAACTGTTCAGGATTAGCCTCAAGATAACGCTTAATGGCTTGCATGGATGCATTATCCTTGGTCATCACACCTTGTTTTATCAACACACCAGCAATGGCCGTATACGGTGCACCATTTTGCCCGTCATAACCTACGTATAAAGGCGAACCATCTTCTAACTCAACAACACCCGATCCTTGTATCTCTAAAAATAGGCGATCAATAGGACTATGAATCCACACTAAAACACGCGCCTTCTTTTTAATAGCCCCTTTAGTAATTTCTTCCCGTGAATAGTACGGAACAATTTTATTGTCGCTCAAACGGCCAACGATTTTCCTGTTCTTAAGATGTGGCATAAACAAGCCTAAATCCACGCTAATTAAATCATTAGGTAACTCATAAATAGGTACATTAAACTGCGCGCTGCGGGTATAACTGCCTTTAATAGTAGGCATATAATAACCCGTAAATAAACCTGGGATAGGCTCATTCTCACCATTAAACTCAACCGGAGCAAACCATTTTTGGAAAAAATCTTTTGCGGTATTTGCTTGCGCTCCATCAAGTGCTAGTGCAGCATGACAAGCGGGATGCCAATCTTTGGCTTGCAGCATAATATCATCCGTTCCCACTACTTGCTCAGGCTCTTGTTTGATAAACGCACGACAAGACACTTGAAATGCACTGAAAGACTGTTGTACATCGCCTCTATCCCATCCCGGCAATTGTTTAAATTGAACCACCTTAAATAAAGGTTTAAGTACTGGTTGTCGCTTAAAAAAACTAATACAAGCAATAGCAATTACAACTAATACGACAACAGCATAAATCAGCTTTTTTCTCATAAGTTATATAATTCATCTAATGTGCAAAGATTAAATTTTACTCCAAATGAAATAAAAATCAACAGGTAAATTTTTTGACACAATTTTTAATCATTAAATACCACGGGTATAATCAAAAAAAAACAACACGTGGAATTTAAACGTTATAATGCAAAAATCGCCAACTACTTATACCTGCTTTAGCATGATGAACAATCAGAGCACATGTACTATCTTCATTTGCAGGTTGGATAATTCGCACCTGAATAATCATCATAGGATTCTTTTTCTCCGCCAAAGAGCGCACCGAAATACGCCAATGATGAGTAGCGCGATCAATATCATGTTGTTTAATCAGCACACAAGAATAAGTACCGAGATCTTCAACAATATACTGAAAGCGAACATTATTTTTTGCAATAACACACCCTTTTTTTTGTATCACCTGCTTTAATACATCATTAGCTGCATCTTGCTCTAAAATACACGGCTGCCAAACGCTTTTATTTAAACGACTAATATCGCGAATCACGTGCTCTAATTGATAAAAAAGATGATGTTGAAGTGCTCTATGAGCCAAAGCACGTTGAGATAATAATAGTTGATGCATACTACTCAATAACAATAAACTCATCACCATCAAAATCGTTAAGGTCAATAACAAAATAAATCCAGGCTCTTGTTTCATGCACGCACCCGCACATGCAACTCTTCTTTCCTGGCACTACTTAAACCTAAAACAATCGATACTTCATTCATTTGCTGCTGCCAATGACTTGTGACCGCAAATGATTGAATAAAAGGCGTTAACTCTTCACTGTGTTGCTGTTTGTAATATAATGCTCGTTGTTGTTGGTGATTTTTTTTGATAAACCACTGCTCCTCTAACCATAATCCAACATAAGCGGTACCAGGATAGGAAAAAACCAATGGGGTTTCTAAATTAAGCCGCCATCCCCTGGTTGTTTTTTGTGGCCTACCTACACGATGAATTTCCGCATGCATACAATCGGCTATCAAAATAATAGGGGTATTTGAATAGGATAATTTATCAGCAACTAATAGCTGATTTTGACTGATATCGATTACCTGCGCAAAATGTTCTTCCATTCGATTAATCGATAATTTGGAATTTACTCCCTCTTCAACGTACATACTTTTAATGTGTTTACCTGCAAAACGAGTATCTACACTCTCCAAGTTATCAATAGATAAACAAGGTGTAAATCCTGCCGACCGAACACTATGCGTTAACAATTCACTCACCCATTGTACGTCTAAATCTTCATCAAGAAGTTGATTGAATTGCCAATAATAACGCTGATGCATTATATAAATCTGTACGAGCAATATACTAATAAAGCTCATAATAAATAGGCTAGTTAAACATTCAGAAAGAGTAAAACCAAAATGATGTGTTCGCATAAATACTAACCTGCAGCCAAATGCTGAGTTAAAAGCATCTCATCCGCTTTATCTTGCGCAGCTAATGTATCGCGCATTGTCAAACAGTGCTGTGCAGATAAACGCATATGCCCTTGCAGATAAGCAAATGAACAAATCAGGCTCGTAAGTAAACTAAGAGACAATAAAATCTCAATGAGAGAAAATCCGTGAAGTTGTTTCATCCATGTTTTGGGGTTGGTATTTCTTTTCCTTATTATAATCAAACAATTATTTAGGTCAAAGTAAATTCATAATCAGGTTCAACGCATCTTTCTAGCTAATTCAAGGTCATTTAGCCTTCATTAAAAGCGTTGTACGCGAAATGCAGCATCTAACGTAGCCCGCATTCAACGCACAGAGCGTAGACATACGCACTGCATTTTATATTCAAAATTTAGATTTATTATCCTGACTCATGATTAGAGATTGCAAAAAAAAAATAATTAGATTAAAATTTGCACACAAATTCATCGGGAGCACTCCTTCATGAGCGATCGCATAAAACAAATACCTGAGTTATCAAATACTACACCAGCATGTGAAGCAATTATCCCTATAATAAATGAAGCGTTAGAATCGAATAGAACATTCAGCAATTTCTTAACCTACACATATGAGCAACATCAAGAGCGTTTTAATTTATTAAACGCCAATAGAACGTTAGGACATGCCGCAATAATATATTATATATTGAAAGATAGCTTGGTGCCGTTAGAGTATCAAGCATCCCTACAACAATTTTTGAGCCAATTATTACCACTAGAAAATGGTGCTACACGTAGCGATGACTTTGTCTACTCTTTTCGAGCAGGAGTAGATAAGGCAAATTTTCATCAATATCTAAACATTATCCAACAAATAGTAAAAAATCCTGCCTTGAAAAATTTATTTTTACATATTTTATTAGAAAATGGGGCTAACTGGCTGGTGATTGCTACAGATACTCGATTAATAAAACCATGTGCAACAAATGATGCTTCTTTAAAAAATGAGTATTATCAATGGATGATTAATAAAATCTTAGCCTATGAACAAGAAGCTGATAACTTAGGCGTAACACCATCTATTGCATTTATTCGCTTTATTGTGGCTTGCAAGATATATTTGGAGCGAATTCATCATCAGATTGATTCCCTACCTGAACTTGCAAATCACTCAGCAAAGAAGTTAGATGATATATTAACGTCCTTAATTGCTACCCCAGCAACCCGTGTCGCACTTCATAATTCATCATCCATGAATGACCTAATGAGTCAGGATTATTTTATTAGCCCAAATACCGGCAAAGAAATAATTGCTCATTTCATGCAACCTGTTCAAATAAAAACCTCTATGAGTAATTCGACTATATCTTATGAAGGATGTTACAAATCACCCGCATTTGTGAAGCAAATATTAAATAGTCTTAATAAATCCGATAAATATCAAAGTACATTTAACACAAATATGTATCATAATTTAACTCCTAAAGAATGGATTCGTCCACTTTATATCAAAAATTTAATTCATACCCTTCGGGAACAAGGGGCGATAATTAATAGTATTTTTGATCCTCTCAGTTATTGGGGTGGAATTATATTGGGAGCTGCCATTGATACTAACATTCACTTTATTAAGCATAATAATCCCAATCCCCAATTTAATAGCCCCAACCAAGCAATGGAAACATTTTTATTAAAAAATTCTGCGCTACATCTCAATTTGCAAATCAAATTAGAACAAAAAAATATTAGCTTGCCGTCACATGATAGTGATCAGCTAGTAGATATGATCTGTACTTCTCTTCCTTCTTTTGACTCAGAACAATATAAGGGGCTAAGAGGAAACGATCAAGTCAAAGTTAAAGCCTCTTATAAACAGTGGCAAAGTACGTTTGTTTTTCCCTTTATTCAAAATAGTGCTAGCCATTTAAAAGCAAAAGGTATTTTTGCAGTGCACATTTTAAAAGATAGCTCTTCTAATAAACCACTATCAGATTTTTTAACTTTAATAAACTTGAGCGGTTTATTTGCATCTAGCTACCGTATTGCTCCATTCTGTAATAAAAAAAATGAAACCACACACTTTTTTTATATTTTTAATAGAACTGGTGAACAACTTAAATTATATCGTACTATTCCTAAACATATCGCTACACAATCAAGTAAAAGCGAAGATGAGCAAAAGGCAGCACAAGCTATGATTCAGCTTTTTAATTCATCCTCTTCATTATCATCAATGTCTTCATTGGAAGAAGCACCTTCAGCAGCAGTTAGCCCGACAAAAAAACGTTCCTATCATACATTTTTTTCAGAAAAGGGATGCTCATCATCTACTTCATCAATAGAACTAAATAATCCCTCTACCACTTTAGTTACTGATGCAAAAATGAATAGCAAACGATGATAATACATTGGAGCTCACCCATAACATGGGCCAAATGGTTATTAAAAACACAAACCGCACTTGATTAATAAATAGATATAAAGTACAATTAAAAATCATTTTTGGAGTGTCTTATGAAACAACGTAGTGAACCTATTAATATAGAGCTAAATGAAACATCAAGCCCTTCAATAGCATCGAATAGTACATCATTAAATGACTCATTCTCCGTGTTCTTAGCTCAAATTTATGATCAACATAAAATACGCGTTAATTTACAAGAAAAAGCAACTAATGCCTTAGGTCACGCTACAATTTTATATCATATTTTACACAATAGTGTAATTCCCGTGGAATACCAACCCTCCATACAAGAGTTACTCACGCAATTGCTTCCACTCGATAATAGTAAATTAAGCACTCGCAAAGAAGAGTTTGCCTATTCTTTTCGCAGCTCTTATGATAGAACTCACTATCAGCAATATTATCACATCACGCATACGTTAATCGCCCAATCACAAATTAAAGAACTATTTTTAAAAATTTTATTAGAAAAAGACGAAAACTGGGTTGTTATTGCAAACGATATTCGCTTAGTTAAACCACACGAAACAAAGCAAGCATCATTGAAGGATAGCTCTTATTCTTGGATGACAAATAAAATAACTCAGTATCACCAACAAATAAACCAATTTTATAATAAAGAACATACTGAGTTCATTCATTTTATTGTGGCATGTAAAATTTATTTAGAACGAATTCATCACCGTATTACTTCATTTCCTTTATTAGCTAATCACACTAATGAAAAGCTCAATAAAATTTTTAATGAGTTGTTAATCCATCCGACTGCAAATTTAAATTTTACACAAGCATCTGGAGTCATTAATCTTCCGAAAATTAATTCCAAAGATAGTTATCCCAACAGCACGTTCGGGCGAGAAATAATTACACACTTTATGGAACATGTGCAAATCCAAACACCAAAATACGCATGCACATCTTATAAGGATATAATGACATCTCCCCTATTAATTAAAAAAATACTAAATAGCCTTAATAATGATAAGCAAGCAGGAAGATTTTTTTATCAAATATACATAAATACGGTTCCTGGCACATCATTTCGTCCTCTTTATATTAAAAGTCTTATTAATACTCTTCGTGTAAATGGTGAGACGATTAATAGTATTTTTGACCCATGTGGGGGCTGGGGAGGTACGATGTTAGGCGCGGCAATTAGTAATATCTCGTATCTCGTCGATAATGACCCTAACTTATCGTTAATTGAACCGAAAAAAGCACTGCAAGCTTTTCTATTAAAAAATACTCCGTTACAACCACCACCTCAATATCAATTGATACAAAATGATATCTGTACATCATCTAATCGCAGTAAATTTATGGTGGATATGATTTGTACCTCCCCTTCTTTTTTTGATAGAGAACAATATGATCCAGAAAACTTAAATCAAACGCAATCCAGAACATCTAGAAGTTATGCGCAGTGGGTGGAGGCTTTTATTCCCAAATATATTACCAATAGCGCCGCTTACTTACGTGCCGGAGGAATTTTTGCTTTGCAAGTTACCAATGTTAAAGGATATGATTTAGTCAAAGATTTTTTAAAAAAAATAATCTCTAGTAAATTATTCCAATTTTTTTATGATATCGCTCCTTATAGCATTAATTATACATCAAATGCACAACCAAGTTATTTCTTTATTTTTAAAAAATTGGGTGCTGCTATTTCGCCGTATAACCGTATTTCATTGATGCCCAATGAACTAAATTTAGA
>CAZSAO010000059.1:8119-9617 GCA_964605275.1 uncultured Legionella sp. | reverse complement strand
GTTAGAGATACAGCAAATAGTTATTACCGCCCTTCCTTATCAAGTTTCTGGTGCTCGTGTTTTAGAACAAATTGCGGCACAAATGCAGCAAAAGAAATTGCCTATGGTTGATGATTTGCGTGATGAGTCCGATCATGAGCATCCTACTCGTCTAGTGATTGTACCTCGCTCAAATCGTATCGATACGGATGGGTTGATGTCGCATCTCTTTGCGACCACCGACTTAGAGCGCAGTTATCGCGTGAATTTTAATATGATTGGCTTAGATGGTCGTCCGCGAGTCAAAGGTTTACTAACAATCTTAATCGAATGGCTGCGCTATCGAATGGCGACAGTCACCAGACGTTTGACCTATCGTTTAGACAAAGTACTTGAGCGTATTCATGTGCTTGAAGGTTTGTTAGTTGCTTATTTAAATATTGATGAAGTAATTGCGATTATCAGAGAGCATGAGCATCCCAAGCACGGTTTAATGGCACGCTTTAATCTATCAGAGAGACAAGCTGATGCTATTTTAGATATGAAGCTACGGCATTTAGCTAAATTAGAAGAAATGAGCTTAAAAGGCGAATTAGATGCATTAGAAGCCGAGCGCAACTCGTTACAAAAAACTTTAGCCAGTGAGCGGTTACTTAAAGCTTTAGTTAAAAAAGAGCTTATTCAAGATAGAGATGCTTTTGGTGACGAGCGGCGCGCCCCAGTTATCAGTCGCCAAGAAGCACAAGCCTTAAGAGAAGAGGATATTGTCGCGAATGAACCTATTACCATTGTTCTTTCTAAAAATGGGTGGGTAAGAGCGGCAAAAGGGCATGAGATTAATGGCAAAGAGTTAAGTTATAAAGCGGGCGATGAGTTTCGCGCCCAAACGCCGGCGCGTACCAATCAGCAGGTTTTATTTTTTGATAGCGAAGG
Organism: uncultured Legionella sp.; assembly: GCA_964605275.1. Taxonomy (GTDB): domain Bacteria; phylum Pseudomonadota; class Gammaproteobacteria; order Legionellales; family Legionellaceae; genus Legionella. The sequence goes on along the minus strand of CAZSAO010000059.1, from coordinate 8,705 downwards.
AAAAGTATACAGTGTGCCTGGACATTCCTTGCCTTCGGCTCGTGGTCAAGGTGAGCCTTTGACAGGTAAACTTAATCCTGCTGAAGGACATGTTTTTAGTGCGATGATCAGTGGTGATGCGGAGCAAAAGATTTTACTCTCCTGTGATGCCGGCTATGGTTTTGTGGCGACTATTGGCGATTTATTTGTAAAAAATCGCAATGGTAAAGCGTGTATTAAATTAATAAATAATAGTCATATTTTACCACCACGTATTATTCCTCTGGCGGACTCATTATGGGTGGCTTGTGCGACCAATGTAGGGCGTCTGCTTTTATTTCCTTTGACACAAGTACCTGAGTTAACGCGAGGAAAAGGAAATAAGTTAATTAGTATTCCCGCAGCTAAAGCATTGGCACGTGAAGAATATATAGTGGATATACAGGTAGTCAAAGAAAATGAATTATTAACAATACATGCGGGTAAACGTCATTTCACGTTAAAGGGCACTGATTTAGCGCACTATCAAGGTGAGAGAGGGCGAAGAGGCAATTCATTACCGCGAGGATTACAAAATGTCACTCACTTACAAATAAGCGCCGAGTAA
>CAZSAO010000059.1:0-8109 GCA_964605275.1 uncultured Legionella sp. | reverse complement strand
GAATTTAGATGCGTATACCCTGATAGCGCAGAGTATATGCATGATTTTTATTTTAAGATGAACGGCGCTTTTTCTTTGGTTATGTGCTCACGGTGGTAATCATTATGCTGCTGTCTTGTTGTTTAAAACCAGCGCTTAAAGAGATTAAAATGCACTTATGGTTTTTTTTTGTTACAATGATTAAATAAATTTTTAAATCTAGGTTGCTTATGCCCTATCTTATTCATGGAACTACACAACAACTTGCCAAGACATTTGATAAAAATTGGCTTGTACAAGAAACAGATCGTGTTGAAGGTGAGCGAGTAATTAAAAATGATTTGCCTCGAACATGGTTTTTGGGCTCGGAAGAACAAGCAACTTTGCACGCACAGCTCTGGGAAAATACACCGGATGCGGCGTTTTATACTCAAGGAGATATGAGCGCGCAAAATCTTAGTTTTTTGTTGTGTGACGATTTTTTATTTTTAACCGATAATGAGTCAATAGACGATTATTTAGCTAATCAAGTGATTCATTCTTTTGCTTATATCACAGATGCACAACAAACGGCTGGTTTTAGTCTTATTTATCGCCGTGATGACCCGTCTATTTGGATGTTTGCTCTTGCTAAAAATACGCATCTGAATCCACACGAGAGACAAATAACTTTATTGACTAGTTTTGATTTGCACCCGTATATTGTTGATATGGATGATGCCGTTTTACCCCTGCGCGTAGATAAGCTACATAATCTTTTGCTAGAACAAATAGATAATACGTTTATCGAACAAATGGTTGAGCATAGTTTATCTGCCGATAATGGTTCAATCGATTGTAAATATGATCATATCCGTCATTTGTTACGCGTGATTAATCCTTTGCACGAGTCTTTGCTTGATGATGGTATTTCATTTAACCTTATTACGCCTAAGCAGATTTTTAGCAAAAATGGCTGTCTTGATGTAATAATGAATCACCAAATCGTTCTTTCTTTTAAGATGCTATTGTGCTGTTTGGACGTGGATAGTGGGTTGCATGAGCTTCTTGCTGCCGAGCGATTAACCGGGGAAAAAGTCAAAGATAAGTGTTTAATAGAAACGATCCTTTATATTTATGAGCAAAATATTTATTGTACATATTATGAAAAATTGACCACAGAAATATTTCCTGCTGCGCGCGCGGGGATTATTTGCAACACGGTGCAAATTCATCTAATACCTTTTTTAATGAAAAGCAACTATCCTGCTGAATTGATACAACTTATCATGTCAAATCCTGCATATTATGAAGCGACATCAATACTCGCAGATTTTAATTTAACCGACGAGATAAAAGATTTTTTTGCTCTACCTAACAAAAAAGACGAGTTAATTTTTTTTGCCACTATTAAGGATAATGATTTAAAAAAAATATGCCTTATTTTGTGGATAAAAAGTACGTTAACGCGCCTAGAGTATGAGGAAATAATTAACGCAGGTCTGCGAGATCATTTTTTAGCTCCAACGTTAATGGCGTTAGATAGAACCGGTGAATATTCTATTACTGACATAATCAGTATTGCTTTAAATCCAATGCGAGCTATACGTTATTCAATTATTACCCATTATCGCGCTTTTTTTACAGAAGAAAACGATTTAAATCAATTAAGTACTCTGGAATTACAACGCTTGCGATCTTCATTTACCGTGCTTAAGGAGGTAAAGGCAACCAGTGATCGTTTTGAGCAGGCGATGTTAAATACAGCGCAGGGACATTTGTTACGTATGTTTTTGCCTTCCTTCACCAAAATGTCGGCTCATGCTTATCGCGATCAATTGATTGTATTATTGTATGATGGTGTAAAAATGAATGCATTGCCTGGAACTTTAAATCAAAAAATTAACCTAATAACGGAAGAGGGTTTATTGCAACAAGCGTGTTTGCTACAAGAACGTTTAACCTGTGCTATTCAAATGCAGCAATTAGGTTTTTCTGACCAAATAATATTCTTTAGTACACAAGACAATGCAACAGCGCATAAGTTTCGCACCATTATTTTAAAAGTTGAGGCGCAATGCCAATTAATTCATCAGCGAATGTTGGAAGTTAATGCAAAAAAGAAGCAGGCACAAAAATGGCAGAACATTGAACAGGAATATAGGCGAGAGCTGTATACGATTGCTTATACTGCTCTGAATAATACGGGTTATGATGCACGTATCGATTTAATTCGCGCACAAAAAAAAGCATTGGCTTTTGTTGATTCGCAAACAGAATATTGGCTTTATCAGGCCTTAATTGTAATTGCGAATATATTTATAAGTGTATTAACGTTGACGATTGCCAATCAAATCAAATATCAACAAACAAATAGCGTTTGGTTCTTTACGCACTCGGTATCTGGTGAAGAGTTAAATATGTTAGAGCGAGATGTGAGCTCTCTTCTCAAGCCGCAATAAACAGAAGTATGTTGATGTCCTACTCATTTATCTCTAGGCATAAAATTGCCTGTTTTTTTGTATTGACTTTTAATTTACTCATTTTTAATTAAAAAGATTGTCTATTACACGGCTTATGCGTGGATTTGTTCTTGAACTTATTCTTTATTTCTGCTTAATTATGAGTAACGCTAAAGTGACTCGAAGGATTTGATAAAATGACGATACCCCAAAAAGCCCTTAAAGAGAGTCAGTTAGTTAAAGAAGATAATCCTTTGGTGCAAGGGGCGTCTCATCAAATCGAACGAGTCAGCTTTTTTAATGAGCAAGGGCAGAGCAAAAAAGCTTTTTTTAAACGAATTAGTGACGAGCATAATTATCGCGAATTACTGGCTTTAATCAGTGTTGCCACGTCAATTTTTAAGCGTTCATTTCAAGGCGATCATTCGGCAGAAGAACGTTTGGTTTATGATGATAATGAGCGATTAATTGGTACCTTATCGGTGGCTATCGATGGTTTTAAGCCCTTTAATTTTAATACAGAAACGACTCCTAGTGATTTGGATGATCGAGAGCAAGTAATACCCAGTACCAAGACGTTAATCGATAAAAATATTATGGAAATTTTATTGGGGCGTTATTTTCTTGATGATGATGATGCGCACCCCCATAATCTTGGTTTTAGTGGTGATCATAGCGTAGATATCGATTTTGATATGTTTTGGTATTGGTTTACTGTGGAAATGAAAGGAGCTCGACCAGGTCTAGGTGTGACTCGTGAGCGACGTGTTAATTTGACGGTTGCCGATTGGGAGCGCTTTCCCATGATTAAAGAGGCTAATATTTATCATTGGCCAACCTATACTCACCCCGGGCAAGAGTCAATGCCTAATGTTGTGCCTGCGCAAGAAAGCATTATGACGCTGGTTTTGCCTAAAGCCTACAGTGCCCCCGACCAATTCCAAGCACTGGCCCGCAATAGAGAAGCGCAAGCACAAAAAATGAAGGCAACATTAAAAATTTTGTTAACGTATCAACCTGAAGTGATGAGAGCTCGATTAATTGACTCTTTGGGTATGATACCTTTTAATTATGCATCTCTTGGTGCAAGGCTTCGTAAAAAATATGAGGAACACTATCCTTCATTATGTAATAAAAAAACTAGTGAGGGCTCTTTTGTGGATTTCATGATGAGTTTATACCAAAAGCATTATGATAACCTGTATCGTATAGTAGTTTTTTATATGGGTTGTTCTGATAATGGTTATGGCTTATCTACCCCTGCTACGTTTGAAGCTTTATATCGTAAGCCGTCTTTTTATCAAGAAATAAAGGCTTGGATTGAAGAGCAAAATACTAGGTTCTATGGGCATGAGTCTCTTCAATTTAATTATGACTCATTACAACAGCGCTATCATCAGGTGTGGCGCGATTCGTTTGCCCCATTATTAAATGCAGTATTAAATGATGCTTTTGCGTTAACTACAGATTATTTACAGTATGTTGCATCACAAAAAAGTAGTCAAACTGTTGCTCATCATTTAAATTTTAGTGAAGGAAAAATCACTGCAGATGAAGAGTTTACGGAATCAGCACAGTTTTTTAGTACATTGTCTCATTTTAACTTAGAAAAAATTAAACCCAATATTAATGTAGAGGAAAACAGCCCTTTACATCAAGCAGTGCCGATGTTAATTGCATATACCAATGAGTTTGATACTGTAGTTAAAAACTATTATCGCAAATCATGTTCTATTTTAACTAATGAAGATAATAATTTATTTATTAGAGAAATTAGTAGATTAATTGATAACTATAAAGTAAATATTAGCGAAAAGCTTGGTCATCTGACCAGTTGGGCTGCGCGTTTTGATACGTTAATTGCGCGTATGAGTATATTGGCGCAACAGATTAATTTTACTGCTCACCTAAATACAACCGATGCGCAAATGGAAGATAAATTCTTAGTGCGGCAACAAGATGAGTTAAATATTAGTGATCCAGCCGTTATTGAACAAATTAATGATGCTTTATTTAGTTGGGCTAAAAAATATTCTCCGGCGCAGAACAATGCAAAAGAATTGACGCAAATACTTAATAGTATTATCGATAAATATTATAATGGTGCGAGAGTTGCGAGTGTAAAAAAATATTTAGATTTTAGTGAACAATACGATGGTGATCATCGTTTAGCTTATATATTATCTTCTGGGACTAGTGATACTGGTACTCTAAATACCGCAATTGTTCGACGCCTGCTTCCTGAAGCATTACAGACTAGACCTATTCCGGGTTTATCGGGGGCTGATGGAAAAAATAAGCTAGAGCAGTATCTTTTGACATTTGTAAAAAAGGCGGTGTTTTTTGCTAAAACTGAGCCTCGTTTAATTCATTTGTTTAATGACTTTAGTATTAAATTATTTTTCCATACTTTTTATTCTTTGGTGGATTCTTTAGATACGTCTCGATTTAACTTTTTAGTGTCTAAAGCATTGAATGATCGTTATAACAAAACTAGATTTTTTTCTGGAAATCAAGACCGTATTCGTAAACTTTTTTCTAATAGCTCTATGGTGGGGCAAGCAAAGACAATCGCCTCTATCTTTATTCAAGGAGATGAGAGTTCCACGCTAAATGGTATTTTATTTCATGCCTTGATCGCTGAATTTCAAAAAAACATACAAAATAATAGTGTTGGTAATGAACATACAAAAGGAACTGTGCTTATTGCTCAGTATGATCCAGCGGAAAAGTCGCATCAGGATATATATTTAAAAGAGAAGTTAAAATTTTATGCAGTGGAACAAACGCAAAAGCAAAAAGGGCGTTCATCGTCGTTAACTGCAGCCGCTACGATATGAATTGTAGCTCCTTTGCGGTATTATTTCGTCATTTTATATTGAAGAGTGCTTTTTATGTCTGATGATTTATTAAAAACAATACCGCAATTTCTCCTGCCAAAAAAAAGGTTAACTATGTTGGCGGGAATTTTGGCTAATCAAAAACATCGTGCTATTAAAGATTGGATTATTCGCTATTTTATTAAAACTTATCAAGTAAATATGCACGAAGCGTTGATTGAAGATCCTAGTGCTTATTCAACGTTTAATGAATTTTTTGTTCGCAAATTAAAGCCCCAGTGTCGTCCTTTGGCTGCAGCCGATATTGTATCTCCTGTGGATGGATGTGTTAGTGAGTTAGGCCCCATCAGTCAAGGGCAGTTAATTCAAGCTAAAGGGCGTTCTTATTCGGTACAAGAATTACTCGCGGGCGATGACGAATTGGTGCAGCAATTTGCGCATGGACAGTTTGCAACGTTATATTTATCGCCTAAAGATTATCATCGTATTCATATGCCGCTCAAAGGGCGATTGCTGGGAATGAACTATATTCCTGGATCATTATTTTCTGTACAGCCGGCTACTGCTCGAGTCATCCCTAAACTCTTTGCCCGTAATGAGCGTTTAGCTGTATTTTTTGAAACGGAGCTAGGACCAATGGCTATGGTTTTAGTGGGGGCAACTATCGTTGGTGCGATTGGAACGGCTTGGCATGGTGATATAAAGCGCACCAATAAAAAAGTAGTTTTTGATTATAGCCAGCAAGAAACGCCCTATATTTTAGAGCAGGGTGAAGAAATGGGATTATTTAAATTAGGATCTACCGTGATTCTTTTATTTGCGCAAGGTGCAAAAATGCAATGGGAGTCGCGCCTTAAAGCAGGTTCTTCTATTCGCTTTGGGCAAGATTTAGGTGCCTTTATTCCAGCGGCGAGTGCTTAATTTTTTGCGCTTAATTGGTTAATGTGCGTATGGTATTGTTTTGTCAAAGTGTCGAAATATTTGCAAAAAGAATTTTATTTGATATTATAGTGCGCAATAAAGGCAAAAACTTTAAGAGAAAACAGTGAATTATTTTTCAGCACAAGATTTACTATTTTTGGTGCAAAAAAAACTACACTTAAGATTTTCTAATAATATTAAAGAACCTTTGCTTGGCGGGTGTGGCGAGGCAATACCTTTATATCATCTTGCTGGCGCGGAAGACATTTTAGAGTTTGTTTCGTTATCTTTTCTTTCCCCGCCTCATCTAGAGCGCATGCGTGCTATTTATGAGCGATATAAGAATACGGATATAAAATCCAATGAATGCATGCCTAGGCTGATTTTATATTATGCTGCGCAGCATAATATAAGCGATGCGAAGCATCGAATAAATTATACAATAAATGAGCGTTTTGCTCTGTCATTTATTCGTGCCATTGAGATTGAGGCAAAAAAAATGGCTTCTTTTTATAAAAAAGAAGCAAGAGTATATCCTTTAAACGTAGTAGTAAAAAAATTCCCCTCTTTAGCCAAAGAATTAGCCGCTAATTTTAATGAGAAATTTCATTTACGTGTAATGACTCAAAAAAATCTATGTGCGAATAACAATGAAACAACTTATGTTTTGTTAACAAAAGCCCCTTTTGAAGAACAAAGTGATAGGATGGACTATGAGTTAAGTCGCTCTCCCCTAGGAACAATAGGTTGTCATCGTTTTTCTGTAGCACATGTTGTAACTCAAGAGTTATTTTTTGACGGAAATCCGCACGCATCGGTGGTGAACCACAAGTCGAGAGTATGTATTGTAGATTTCATTAAAAGTACTTTAAACAAACAATTCCATAGTGATTTACCTGACCTGCACTATCAGATTGAACTCGCCTTTTTGCAACAAGGCTTTCCTCATCATTTTAAACGCGCCTGCCAAGATCTGTGTGCATGGGTTTTGCGCTTAAACACCACGGGACTACTATCATCAGCTGAGTCTATGAGGCTATTAACTAAAACAAAAGAGCTTGTTGATAATCCCTGTACCTATAAAGAGTTTATTAGAGAAGCAAAAAGTTGTCATCTAATTGCTGATGGTGTGCTGGCTGCTTATATAATGTTAATGGCTGGTTGGGCCGCTAAAATTATGACGGCTAATTACTTGGGTAATGCTTGGATTCGCTTGGCGACGGAAAAGCTTGATTATCTTGCAAAAATTGACGCATGTGAACGTACTTGCGATGCTTGGATACAACAACGTCAGCGATTTATTTAAACATTTTTATTGCAACTTATATTTTTTTAGAGCCCGTAAGATTATTACTTCACCAGCAAGGCGATTGCGGACCAATTGTTGGAAAAGACTTTGCCGATAAAATAACTATTTGTCCTATTGGCCCGCATTTTTGAGTCTATTTTAGCCATGAAGGGATAAAATAAATCCCGTAGTAGCGACACTATCGTTTTCAAGCTTACGAATAGAAATATATTTTATATCTGTTGTCATTTTGCAGATGCGGGGTGAAATAAGCGAATGAATTGAGTTTAATTTGATCTGCAAGTATAATTTTTTGTTATTATTGAACAGTTGATTTTTCATAGGGTAATAAATATGTCTACACTAACAGAACAGTTGCAATCTTTGATAAACGCTTTGCATTACAATAAGTGTTCTTTAGAAGATTTCAAACAATCAGCAATGACCTTGGCCCGACAAGGAGCCGATATTACAGTTCGCTCTACTTCGGGAGCCCATCCTACTTTATTGCATGTACTTGTGTGTAGGAATAATGATGGCGCCAATAACGCCGAGATAGCTGAATTAGCCCGATTAAATCCTGAAATATTAGGAAGCAAATATAGTTACTTGTACTGTAGTAGCAACGAGATCCAATGAT
>CAZSAO010000058.1:0-10028 GCA_964605275.1 uncultured Legionella sp. | reverse complement strand
GCATTTTCACCAAGTCTTCTTTTTTAGTCATGACAACACCAAACAAACAAACAATCATTCATAATATATAGCACACAGAACAATACAAGACCAAAGCATCACAATAAAAAGCCGGTCATCGGCTAAAAAACAAAAATTTTGCATCGAGCATAGTGATGATGCATTCAGAATTAGCGGTGGTCATAATTTACGCGCCCATTACAATAAATAGCTGCGGAGTAAAACTATTAAAAACAGCATTAACTAAATGATTAGATCAAATATACTCTTCACCGGGTAATCGATTAGAATTCGGCTTTTATGCCGTCGCTTTGTTTGCCCCTAAAGTAGAAAAAGACTTAAAATAGAATAACTATTTCACATCTTCTTCTACTTTAGGAGCAAAAAAATCAAGTCGCCAAAATACCAAAAACTCATTAGCAACAAGTATAGTTATTGGCGCAACGTTTACTTACTCAAGTCAGTTGAACATGTAATAGATTCAACCTTCTCTCTACGCTTGCCCATTTTCGATTGAGAAAAAAACTAAATGCCATTTGCTTAATCCGTCTTTGTAATGCGGATGATCACTTAAAATAGGATATACTCTCTCTAATGCAAGCATCCAACTCTGTTTAGAGTCATGCAAAAGATAATCGTAATAAGGATTACAAAGATTTTTTTTGTCTCTAATAATTCCACATCTTTCATCATTACTGCCGGATAAAGATAAATACCATTATCCGATAAAATATGCGTCGTTAATAACGCTCTTAGATCAAGCTCATTTAAATCAGGGTATTTATCATCAATGCTTTCTTGCACCACTCCAAGCATTAATACCGATAAAGGATTACCAGGATTTACATAATAAGCAATATCAACTAAAAGTTGCGTAATGTCTGAATTCGGTTGATCGGTATAAGATATTAACGAGCATTTACTAACATCCCCAAAATAAAGCAATAGCATTTGCAATGATGAAGTACATTCATTCTCAATTAATGGCTCGAGAACTAATGAGCGCAAGCGGTTTAATACTAACGAGTGCCACCGCACATTAATATCATTTAACAGGCTTCGCGACTCAGAAGCTAAAGAAATATTTTGCATAGAGTGTATACGTGCTTTAATATCCGCTAAAATCATTATATTCCTTTAATTAAGACAAAATCGAATGACTTTAACACAAAGAACTCATATTTTAACCCACTTTAACGCTCTTATTTCAAGGGAATCTTTATGTCATATTGTCAGGCAATAAGCCAGATTGCAGAAAAAAACCGACATTTACACCAACATTATCATGATACTCAATATGGTTTTCCCATTCATGATGATAATGAACTTTTTGGCCGTCTAATTTTAGAAATAAACCAAGCGGGATTAAGCTGGGAAACTATTTTGAAAAAACAAGAACATTTTACAACAGCCTACAGCAATTTTGAGATTCACCGTGTTGCACAGTACACAGAAGTAGACAAAGAACGGTTACTCAATGATGCGGGTATCATTCGCAATCGTTTAAAGATTAATGCGGCAATTGAAAACGCTAGGACAATTATACAATTACAAAAAGAATGGGGATCATTTATTCAATGGATAGAGCATCATCATCCTCTATCAGTAGCAGAATGGACAAAATTGTTCAAAAAAACATTTAAATTTACCGGCGGAGAAATCGTCAGAGAGTTTTTAACCAGTATTGGTGTATTGCCCCATGCGCATGATGAAGCATGCCCTATTTTCCAACAAACTATTAATAAAAAACCTCTGTGGCTGGATAATACATTGTCTCACTCAGCGAAATAAATCTTCTATTTTTTCACAGCGCATGGGTCGAGCTAAATAGAACCCCTGCGCATAATCACAATGAAGCTTTTTCAAAACCAAAAGTTGCTCCGGAGTTTCTATACCTTCAGCAACTACTTTTAATTTCAAACGATGAGCAAGCCGGATAGTGGATTCAACAATAATGCGATTGGCTTTACTCGCAACAATATCAGCAATAAATAACTTATCAATTTTTACAATGGACACGGGCAAATGCTTTAAATAACTTAATGAAGAATAACCCGTACCGTAATCATCAATTGCAACGCGCACTCCAACATTAACCAATTGTTTTAATTTTTGAATGGTTTCTTCTGGATATAAAAGAGTAGATGTTTCAGTTAACTCAACAATAATACTCGAAGGGTCAAAACACAGCTCTTTAATGGTATTTAAAATAGTGTCGACCACAGATAAACCAATTAATTCATCCATCGACAAATTAATGGTCATAAATTTACAATGTTTTCTTAGTTGTAAAAAATCAGTAAGCGCTTTTTTAATAGACCATGCATCAATAATATGCATTACTCCCAACTCTTCAGCTTGCGGCAAAAAATCATTAGGAGGCAATAAGCCTAACCGTGGATGTTGCCAACGAATAAGAGCTTCTACTGCAAAACAACTTAAATCCTTAAGTTTATAAATAGGCTGATACTCTAAAAAAAACTCCTCTTTTACTGACAACGGATTTAAGTCATGAATAATATTCATGCTAGAAGTATCATTTACCGGCACATTATTCAGAAATAAAGGAACATTAGTAAAATCAATTACTCTATTTTTACCGTTTTGTTTGGCCAAATACATTGCGGTATCTGCATTTTTTAATAAATCATCAATGGTATTTCCCGATTCAGGAAAAACGGCAATACCAATGCTCGCACTCGGAATAATATCTTTATCCTGCAGTCGAATAGGCGCTATCAATTTTTTTAATAAATGATTAGCAATACCTTTTGCATCTTTAGCTGCTTTTAATTGTACACAAACGGCAAATTCATCCCCACCTAATCGAGCAACTAAATCCCCCTCACGTACATTATTTTGTAATACATCTGTAACTTTTTTTAAATAGTGATCCCCCATATCATGACCTAAGGTGTCATTAATTAATTTAAAATTATCTAAATCAATATATAATAAACCAACATGCTTTTTCTGCTTTTGTGCATCACTTAAAAGTTCAGCCATTTTTTGCTCAAAAAAGGCACGATTAGGCAATCCCGTTAAATAATCATGATGCGACAAATAGTCTAAAGTAGACTCTCTTTTTTTGCGTTCGGTAATATCACGTAGACTAACCAAAAAACTGGGCTGATTATTCCACTCCGTACGTAAAATACTTGCCTCAGCGATAGAGATACTGCCATCGGCATGAGGAATATTAATCTCTGAGACCGTTTCTGCGATATTAATGGCCAATTCTAAAGGTTCACCTAGTAAATCAGCAATATTTCTATCAAATAATTGAATAGCTGCATAATTAGTATAAACAACCATTTTATTTTTATCTAAAATAACAATACCATCTAAACTTTTACCCACAATATTTAAAAAAGCCGAGTGACTCATTGTTAACTTATGTTCCATCGTCTTTAATTTGACTTTAAGTTCTTCAATCGTTTTTTGTAACGATTCAATTGTAGTTAATTGCTCCACAAATTATCATCCTGTAATAAAAAATTAAGGCTCATCGACACTTTTTTCTCATTATGTAAATCAAGTACGATTTTTTGTACGGGTTCTGGAAACAATTTTTTAATAGTTGGTGTTGCAATAATTTGTGCCGCATCAGCTAAATAAGGATGTTCAAATACATCAACAATTTCTAAGTGATAATTTTTACCTAGTTTATTTGTTAAATAACGCTCACAATATCCAATAGCGTCTTTGGTTTGTGTTGTTGTATCTGCTAAAAAAAGCTGTAAGACATATTTTTTCTCATCCATCATAGATCCTTTTAAAAGCTATAAGGACTTTCTAGTATGCTTTGTGCCAATGCTAGAATTTCTATACTGCCAATCGGTTTACGAAGTAGTTGAAATGGCAAACCATCTTTACGCACATCCTCTAAGTCAACTAAAAACTCTTTGTGGAATGCTGTAACAATATAAACAGGGATTTTAGAATCTAATTTACGTATTTCACGCAATGTTTGTGCACCATTCATGCCAGGCATTTTTAAGTCAAGAAAAACTAAATCGAATCTTGATTGGTTCAATTGTTCTATCCCTTTTTCCCCACTGTCTACGCTTATAACTATATAAGTAGAATCCTCTAATGCTAATTCAAATGAACGACGAACAGAAAATTCATCATCTATCACTAAAATTTTTTTCTCGTCATCCATAAAAACTCCATTCCAGTTTTACATATGACTATAAGGTAATGTTATTTTAAAACACGACCCTCTCCCTACTTCGCTGACACAAACAATACTACCGCCATGATCTTCAACAATACTTTTAGATACGGATAATCCCAATCCAGTACCTTCACCCACAGCTTTTGTCGTAAAAAACGGCTCAAAAATTCTATCCATATGCTCTTCGGTTATTCCCATGCCTGTATCAAGCACTTTAAACTCCATATACTCTTCTTCTGCAATAATGGTCAAATATAACTCGCGCACTTTACAGCCATTCATCGCATCAATAGCATTAGTCATTAAATTTAAAACCACTTGTTGGATATTATTTTCTTTTAATTTAATTATAGGTTCATTCTCAGGAAAATTTTTAATCACATGAATATTTGCTGAACGAAGTTTATATGCTTGCAATAATAATGTTCGCTCAAACAATTTTGAAAGCGTGGTATTTATATATCCTTCAGCACCTTCCCCTTCCATGCGTGAAAAAGTCAGCAAATCAGAAATAATTGCGGCACAACGCATTACTTCACGCTCAGCATCCAACAAGGGTTGAAATTTTCTATCCTCTTTCTCTGTGTGCTTAATAGCATATTGAATAAAATTTAAAATACCCATCATTGGATTATTTAATTCATGCGCAACACCGGCAGTCATACTACCTAAGGCGCGCATTTTTTCTGTTTGAATCATTAACGACGATTTTTTTAAGGCATTTAAGGAATGAGTTAACTCAATATTTTTTTGTCGAATCTCTTGTAACATCTCGCCACTAGACTGTTGAATTAAGCGCTCACGTTCGTCATGTAAATATTCTTCGCTGGGAATAAATGACTGATCCATTATTTGATGTTTAAACTCCAAGAACCATTGTTCTGGCTCTAACTCAACTAATCTAGGATACTGAAATGCGCTATGCTTTTTATACACATTATACTGCTCTATAGAACAAGCAATTAAAATATGGATAGAGTAATAATTTCTTTTTTTTGAAAAAACTAACTTTAAAGTAGCCTGTTTTTTCTCTTGAAAAAGAACTCTTAGCAATTCAGAGGATAAACCAGCAATACGTGTTGCATCATTAAGGGGAGCGTGCAAATTAATTAGAAGATGGAATATTTTGTTCCGTGCTTCAATAATACTATTGAACTGACTTATGGTTATATTTTTTAATTCAATCATAAATCACCTTCAGCACAATACACGCAGCATCATCAAAGGGCTTAGAAAAATCATCCATTATTTTATTGCATAATTGCGCCGCATTTAAATTAAACGTATGAGGGCATGCGTTAAGCTCAAAATGATCTTGAATACCATCTGAATATATAATCAAAATATTATTATGTTCTAATTGATGTTGATACATTTTGGGCGTTAATATTTCATAACCCAATACGCCATCTGCAGGAATAAAGCGAAAACTATCGGGCGTAAATAAACGAGTAGTTATATTCCCTATACCACTACAGGTTAACAAAGCTGTTGCTTTTTCAATACAACAAATGGCAGCAACCCCGCCAATAGTACCGCGCAATAATTTATGCAGCTCAACCATTAGAAAACATAATTCATAATGGCGATGTGACTCTAAAAAAGTAATGGCGCTATGCGCTATTTTTGCTGCAGTCAAACCATGTCCTGCACCATCAAATACCGCCAAGAAAATAATGGTTTGCGTTTCAACACACAACGTCGCATCACCACAAATAATTTTACTACGCGGCTTTTGAATAGGTCGTTTTAATTGCGCCATATCGTAATGAATCATTATTTGGGGCTCCATTTACGCGCCACTATTTTTGTCCCCAATCCGGCATGGGTATCCATTAGAAACTCATCCATTAACCGCTTTACACCAGGCAACCCCACACCTAACGTATTCCCCATACTGACATTGTCTTGTAAAGCACTCACTCTATCAGCAATACCAGGCCCTTTATCTTCAGCAACGATTTCTATCCCGGTTTGATTCATTTGTAAAATTACTGCAATGGTGATTTTTCCATTATGTGCATATTTGACAATATTCATCGCAAGTTCAGATACAGCAGTAGCAATCATGGTTTGTAGCGTTGGATTAAAACCCGCCTCTTTTGCTAAAGCTAAAGTACTATAAACCGCATGGGATACATCAAAATCATTTTTTATAGTAAAACGCCGTGCTTTTGCATAATTATTTTCATATTTATTCATTGCTCATATCCATAATGGTATCTATTTATTGCCAATGAAGTTTTAGTATTTATGCTTTTTAATTAACTGCTCTGCTTTTTCAATATTTAATGCAATATTAAGATGAGTATTATCATAGCCTAACTCTATTAAAGTCATGGCAACCCCCGGCTGTAGCCCAGATAAAACAGAGGAGATGCCTAATAAAGTGGTCATACTCATGATTTGTTCAATAACATGAATATCGGCTAAATCCATTAAATGTACCTGCGAAACATCTATAATCACGCCTTGAATGTGCGCATTATTATGAATTCTAGCTAAAATCTCAGCTCTTAAAGCATCAATTACCTCTTCATAAAAATCGGATTGAAAAGGCACTATCAACACATTTTGGGATACATAAGCACTAATCCCTAAACTTAAAAGCCTCGATTTCATGATTCATCCTATTGTTGAATCGCTTTGATGCTTAATCCATTTTTTTTCAAGGCAATTTCAAATGCAGATTGTAAATTAGCCGAAGTTTCTACCATTCCTAAATTTATTCCCAACTGCACCAACGTTTGCGCGATGCTCGGGCCAATGCCGCATAAAATACACTCACAGCCCATAAGCTTAGTAGCTTTAGTTATTTTAATTAAGTGATTAGCAACACTACTATCCATGGCAGGAACACCTGTAATATCAAGGATAATAGAGTGGGCTGAAGTTTCTAATATTTTAGTTAACATTACTTCCGTCATATTATGCGCACGCTGAGAGTCGAGAACGCCTAAAATAGGTAATATCAACACATCTTCCCATAATTGAATGGTTGGAATGGATAAATCCATTAACGCACGATTTTGTTGTTCAATTAAGGTATTACTTGCTTGTGTATAGGAAGCAGAAATTAAAGCAATATCTAAAGAAAACACTTTATTCAATGCCACTACCACAAGCGTCATATCGATATTATTAAAAGAGGTTAATTTTTTTATCCACCACTCAGCAGAGAATCCCATGCCGGCAATATACGCGCTAATAGGTAAATTATTTTCCGCATATGCATCGCCAATTTTATAACGCGATTGTAAATAGTTATCATCTAATTGACAGGAGAATAAAAGTCGCCAATATTCTTTTTGCTCTTCCTTAACTTGTTCCAAGGTACCAGGAAGAGCAAATAAATGAGCAAATTCTGGTGTGCGAGGAATCCATTGATTTAAATCTTGAATAAACTCATCTAAATAATTATTTGATTGTGCAGCACATTGTTGAATCGCATTAATTTCTTCCGCATTTATTCTAAAGAGACTAACCACCTCTTTTAAATGAGAAAAAGTAACTCCCTCTTTAAACATAATGTTCTCCTGAATAAATCACACGTCCCTTTCTTAAACTATAGACAAAGACAATTATTTATCAAAGTGAATTAATAAAACATTTGGATATTGAAAGACTGTGCGCTCGAAAAGGAGCGCATATAAGAAGTTAGCATGAACAATGGATTTTAATTTCATGCCAATGATGCTTCAATTTAAACAAGCTTCCAGGAAAAAGAATATAAAACTAATTGACCAATCACCATTATTTTCATATTTTAATAACCAACTATTTAATTTCCAGTAAGTTATTCCTATGCATATCACCTACTTAGGCCACTCAGGGTTTATTGTTGAGACAAAGCACAGTATTATCATAATGGATCCGTGGTTATCAAAAAACGGTGCCTTTGATGCCGCCTGGTTTCAATATCCTAAAAATCATCATATGGCTGATACAGTACAAAAACTTTTTGCGACAAGTCCCAAAGAAAAATTTATCTACATCAGTCATGAACATAAAGATCATTATGATATTGAATTTTTACAATCACTTAACAACCGTGACTTTACTCTAATCTTAGCCGATTTCTTTCACCCCATCGTTGAAAATGATTTAGAGCAACACCAATTTTCATGCAAAGATATTGTTATTCTTAAAGATAATAGCCCGTTTCATTTTCAAGACGGACAAATCGTTTTGTTTATTATCGACATGGAGTTGGATGCAGATTCTGCTATTCTAGTGCAAACAAATACTGATGTATTTCTTAATTTAAACGACAGTAAACCACACGATAGACTCGCCACCATAAACGAACAATATGGGCCGATTACTATTTTTTCCAGCCAATTTTCCGGCGCTATTTGGCATCCTACCTGTTATAAAATGGAAGAAGAGCATTACAATGACATTTGCCAACAAAAAAATCATAATAAATTTGCCACAATTGCGCACGCAATAGAGTTGTTAAACCCACACGTTTTTTTCCCATCGGCAGGCCCCCCTTGTTTTTTAGACCCATTATTAATGCCAATTCATTACAAAAAGGTAAACACTCATCCACGTGCCCCACAATTACTGGCGTATTTAAACCACTATTTTGCCAATAAAACATGCCGTACATTAATGCCTGAACTCATGCCAGGAGATGTTTTTGATACTACCTGTAATGAATTTATTGAACGCAGCACTCAACGAGTAGATGACAGTGAGTTTATGCCCTATATTGAAACCTACGCGGACGAATATAAAGAATTTTTTGCAAAGCGAACACGTGAGAATGCACTTATTAATCCTAAAGCCGTATTTCAAGACTTGAATGATGAATTAAAAGCTAAATTAAATCGTATGCACCTGGTACGAAAAAATATTCCTACGCCATTATATTTTGCTTTAGATGACTATATGGAGGCAATGTATTGTATTGATTTTCAAAAAAACACCATCACCACAATACCTAAAAATGAACCTCTCGACTCACCCGATGACCCTAATTTTTTTGCCATTAGCGCACCAGCGTGGCAAATAGCTAAAGTATTATCACATCAAATAAGCTGGGCGGATTTTGCTCTTACTTTTCGCGTCACCCTAGAGCGCAAACCAGAAATTTATAATACATTGTCACACGCCTACCTAACCTTAGATGGCGATAGACTAGAACATTTTTGTCAATTATTTCACACTATTTTATCGAAAAATGAACGTATTACAGTGACTACGGCGGATTCAGCCTATTCTATTTTACGATATTGTCCTCATCAAGGAGGCGATTTATTAAATGCGCGCATTGAAAACGACATCCTTACCTGCCCTCGCCATTGCTGGAAATTCGATTTACAAAAAAATGGTCACTGTACACATAATGATACAACGATTGATGCCAAAAAGGTAACTCCTAATAATTAAGGCGTTGGATTCTAAAGGGAATAGCGTTGCCTTCACCTCTAACGGTTTACTTCCAGCAATACTAAGCCATTATCACGGTGGAGATATATCACAAGGACTAATTAATAAGATTACAACGGATGTTAAAGAAGAGGACTCGCTCAAAACAGTTATGGAAAAAGTGCTATCCGCAGTTTCACTGCAATTTAAAAGTGTTTTGATTATTTCTCCTGATAGTACAGGCAAAGGATTCGAGATAAATGATGATTTTTGTGATAAAAACATGCTGATTTCATCTCTTAATAAACCATACATTAGTGATACGCCCTTTTTTATTTTTAATTATCCTGATTCTGCAGGAGCACGATATTACAATGTCAGTAATTCGAATAAAGGCTACAGCGCTCTTAAATTAGGGTAAGCGCGTAATTAACCCCACCTACAAATAACATTAAAACCGCTAGATACTCCT
>CAZSAO010000057.1:0-10163 GCA_964605275.1 uncultured Legionella sp. | reverse complement strand
CAAGCTTTCAGGTGTATTTTGGTACCAATAAAACGCCGCTAACAATACTTGCGCATCACTATTACCTTTATCAGCAGCCGCGAGCAACCATTTTTCAGTTTTTTCGGGACTATAGGTAACGCCTTGCCCGTTATAATACATTTTACCTAATAGATATTGTGCTTTGACATCGCCTTTATCTGCTTCAGGGGATAATAAAAGAAACGCTTTCTCATAATGTTCTTGCTGATAGGCCTCTTCTCCTTCTAAAGTCGTTGCAAACAAAGAACAATTAATTAAAGTACAAAGTGACAAAGCAACAACACTGCGTTTTACGTCCATGTGTGTTTCCTTTTTGTAGGCTATTGCTTTAAAGTATATGACTAAATTTGCATAATTGCTCTTTAACGCATTAAAAAAGCAATTATTATGATTAGGTTAGGGTAGTGCAAAATGCCAATCCATCGATCGAGATAATCCTTCGAGCATTATTTGCCCACGAATACTATTCCCCTTGTGATTTACTTTAGGGCTTAATACAGCCACTCCAGCTTTTCCGGGAACAACCGCCATAATATAGCCAGATACCCCGCTTTTAGCAGGCATTCCTGCCTTCACTAAATAGGTGCCCGTCTCATCGTACAAACCACAAGTAGCCATGATAGCTAAAGTAATTTTACACGTTTGCGTGGAAATAATGCGCTCGCCACGTTCAGGACAAACACCCGCATTAGCTAATAATAAAGGAAGATAGAGCATTTGTTCTAAAGTCGCTTCATACGAACAAAGGGCAAAATATAAATCGAGTGTTTCTTTTACCGAAGAGCCTAATCTATTACGACTTTTCAATAAGTAAGCCAAGGAACGATTACGATTTCCCGTTCTTTTTTCTGAAGCAAAAACCAAAGGGTTAATACTCAGTTTTTGATTAAATAACTTTTGTACCCAAGATTCTAACCAACCAAATTTTTGTTCGCCAACACCTGGAATATGAGAACACAGAGTAATAGCTCCGGCATTAAGCATCGGATTAGATGGTTTAGAGCCAAATTGTTCTAACCGCGTAATCGAGGCAAAATCATCCCCTGATGGCTCCACTTTTACCCATTCAAAAAATTGCTCAGCTCCCAGCTCTTCTAACAAACCAATGAGAGGAATCATTTTGGCGGTACTTTGTAGCGTTACGGGATGCAGCGGATAATTGCTAAATGCTACAGGGGCTTGACCAATTTGCTGTACCGCAATAGCGGTTAAATCATTATTTACATTGGCCAATTCTGGAATATAATCCGCGGTTTTACCTTCGTGATTTGATTCCGCTTCATGAACTAATTCTTCTAATAACTCTATCGTAAGTTTTTTTTCTAGCATAATTTATAATTAAAATTGATTTATAAAACAAGGAAGTAATAATCTACTTTACCGTAACTTGCTTCTTTTTGCTACTTTTATACTCAAATCATCCGCGATGACTTGTTGTTGCACCGCGTATTTTTGCACTAATAATGCCAAGCGATAACCTGCAAGGGTGATGCGTTGATTAATTAATTCTCGGGATTTTTTTTGATAATATGCGCTCGGTATTTCTTCTTCAGCAGTACGATACACCCAATCTATTGCCAGCTGATATCCCTCTTGTGCCCACGTACTAGGTGGTGCATTAAGTTCTTCTGCTGTAAACGATTCTTTTGGATAGCGACTCATTAAATCGTGCGCCATTACACCAATGCGCTCATCATTTAATGTATTAAACAAGCCTAAATTACTATCCCACAACGCATGCAGGGTAATGCGTTGATGATTCGAGTTAGGATCTAGAACAAAAAATAAATTACCGCCACTATCCCCTTCGGGTAACGCAGCATTAGCACGTGAAATGCAATGCAGCGGTTGATGCAAGTCGCCAACGATATGAATGAGTAATGAAGTAAAACGAGCCCTCTCACTTGGTTTAACTCGTGGACTTAATAAAATCGAGTCAAGTTGTCCTAGGGCCCATAACGCATTATCCGTATCAATACTCATTTTTGTTGGCGATTGATCACTACTATAAGGAATATCAATATAATGCCAATGCGTATATACATTAATGGCATCTTTCCGAATCTCATCGGGCCAAGTCGCCAGATGCGTCATCGGATAATCTTTTTTTAATGTCGTACTTAAGTGATTAAGATGGGCACGAGTAGAAGAATCAAGTTGCTCTAAAGCTATTTGCGCTACTAATTTATGACCTGCATCCCACCAAGCATAACTGGAATGATTGTAAATAGCTAAGAACAAGGCGAACAGGCGAGCAAATCTCATTGAGTCTCCTAACAGGGCAATTATATGGCGTATTCGCCGAAATATATCTTTCGGCGATTATTCTTAGCACATCTAGTAAATTTTTGCTAAAATCGAGAAAAGATTTTCACCTATTCACGATAATTAACTCGGTACATCATATGAATAATAACATTGCACGCATTAATATGGTCAAGCAACAGCTCCGAACAAATAATGTTTTAGATGAATCCATCCTTCATTTATATGATATGGTTCCACGGCATGAGTTTGTTCCAGCACACTATGCCGCATTTGCTTATTCGGATACCCAAATTGCTTTAGGGCACGATCAGCGTATGCTCACCCCCTTAGAAGAAAGCACTATATTACAAGCATTAAAATTAAGCGGTAAAGAAACCGTTTTAGAAATAGGCACCGGGAGTGGGTTTTTCACCGCATTATTAAGTAAACTGTGTAAGCAGGTGATCAGTGTCGATTATTTTGCCGATTTTACACGTAGCGCACACACTAAATTAAAAGCGCATCAATGTGATAACGTTGAATTAATCACTGGCGATGCATCACGTGGCTGGTTAGATAAAGCACCTTATGATGTGGTGATATTCACCGGAGCATTAGAAGAATTAACACAAACGCATTTATTGCAAATAGTGCCTGGCGGTAAATTAGTCGCTATTCAAGGCAAAAGTCCTGTGATGCAGGGTGTAATGCATACATTGCATCATGATGGTTCATGGCAGCAGCAGTTATTATTTGAAACAGACGTGCCCGCTCTTATTGATCCATTAAAAACCAAAGAATTTGTATTCTAAATTAAGTAATCGAGCTACGTACTTTAAAAAGTAGTAGTTCGAATTTTGTTATGTGATGCATCAGTGAATGGAGTTATATCTCTTGATTTATTAGATATTAACTTTAAAATGCTGGGCATCTTATGTTACATGTAAACGCTTGGCTTGCCACAACATGAGTTGTAGGTTTTGCCCCTAAAACCAGATAATTAGGTTCTTAATATGTCCTCCAATCCCTCAGCTGTTGAAAAAAAATTACTCCATTATACAGGCAAAGCTATTGCTGATTTTAACATGATTCAACGCCATGATCGCGTGATGGTCTGTTTATCAGGCGGTAAAGATTCGTTCACCATGCTCACTATTTTAGATAAATTACGCCGACGCTCAGGTAATAAATTTGAATTGTTCGCGTTTACTCTTGATCAAGCCCAGCCCGGATGGGATGATTCGATATTAAAACAATGGCTCAATGATCGCGCCATTCCTCATGAAATACTAACGCGTGATACCTACAGCATTGTTAAAGAAAAAGTGCCGGAAGGAAAAACCTATTGCTCTTTATGCTCACGATTGCGTCGCGGTATTATTTATCGTTATGCAGAAGAGCAAGGATTTAATAAAATTGCCCTAGGCCATCATCGCGATGATTTAATTCGCACCTTACTCATGTCCATGTTTTATAATGGCGATACTCGTTCTATGCCACCTAAACTACTCAGTGACAATAAAAAGCATATAGTCATTCGCCCACTAACTTATGTGCAAGAAAAAGATATTATTGCTTATGCTACCGAACAAGCTTTTCCAATTATTCCCTGCAATTTATGTGGCTCGCAAGAAAATTTGATGCGTAAAAAAATTGCGAAATTAATTGATCAACTGGCTTTAGAAAACCCTAAAGTACCGAGTAACTTGCTGCATGCGTTGCAAAGCATTAAACCCAGCCAATTAATGGATCAAGACCTATGGGATTTTAGAAATTTGGAACAAGGATTATTAACTAATGAATCCAATAATCCACATACCGAGTTAGCTTTATCTGCTGATGAATGGGAACAAACAAACGAAGAAGCAACCGAAAATAATTAAGTTATTACAACACTATTGCCACATTATATCCCAGATTAAACAATGCTGTAATCTGGGATTTTAATACGTTGTCTCCAATTATCACCACCACACGCTTATAATCTATCAATTGAACAACAATTGTTGTAACGCTATAAATCCAATTGACAAAAATACAATTTAATAGTAAAAACAGCTCATACAATAGAACATTATTCAAGCAGAAAATGGACTAGGAACCATTAAGAATCCAAGTTTCTATGCCCCGCAACTTGTTCGCGGGATCTATTGGGTTCTAATCTAGAGCATAACATATGCGTATTCGGCTGCGATTGCCCTGGACGTATAATTACACAATGTATATTAATTGACTTTTTCCCTTTATACTGTTCACCACCAAACCCAAGAAAAGGATGTATGCATGACATTAAATAATTTCCTTAATGTACGATCGTTGCAAACGTACAGCAAACAAGCACTAAAATTTGATTTGGTCGCAGCGATTGTTGTGTTTTTAGTAGCAATCCCCCTATGCTTAGGCATTGCATTAGCTTCTGGCGCCCCCCTATTTTCCGGGATTTTAAGTGGCATTATCGGTGGTGTTGTTGTTGGTTGTTTAAGTGGTTCACATGTTAGTGTAAGCGGACCTGCAGCAGGAATGGCAGCCGTCGTCGTCGCAGCCTTAGTACAATTAGGTGACTTTAATAATTTCTTACTCGCATTAACACTGGCAGGAGCTATTCAAATATTAGTAGGTAGCTTAAAAGCTGGTTTTGTTGCTGATTACGTGCCAACCAACGTAGTGCAAGGATTACTGTGCGCCATCGGAATTTTATTAATTATTAAACAAATTCCTCTAGCGTTTACCCTATCAGCCGACTTTAATGAATTGAAACACCATTTGCTAGAAACAGCAGAAGGATTATCTATTCATCCTATTTTAGCACTCGCGCATCACATTAACATGGGCGCATTAATTATTACCTTAACATCAATAACCCTTTTAGTTTATTTTGATAAAACAAAAAATAAAATTCTTAAAGAAATCCCCGCGCCAATTTTAGTAGTTATTTTAGGTATTGTTTTTAATGAGTTTTTCATGTGGTTTGATTCCAGCATGACCCAAGACTCACCACAATTAGTTAATATCCCTAAAGCAAGTAATTTATCTGATTTCTTTGGCCAATTCGAATTTCCTAACTGGTCGGCTTGGACCAACCCTAAAATTTACTTGTATGCGGTTATTATCGCCATTGTTGCTTCTTTAGAAACGTTACTCAATGTAAAAGCTGGAGAAAAATTAGATAAGTACAAACGCCATAGCTCCTCTAATCAAGAGTTAATCGCGCAAGGATTTGGCAATATAGCCGTAGGATTAATCGGTGGTATTCCCATCACCTCCGTAATTGTCAGAACGTCTATTAATATTCAAGCGGGTGCGAAAACTAAAGCGGCAACTATTTTCCATGGTATTTTTATTTTATTAGCCGTCATGTTGATTCCTGATGCGTTAAATAAAATTCCTTTATCTTCATTAGCCGCTATCCTAATTTACACCGGTTATAAGCTTAACAAACCGGCTATTTATCACT
Source organism: uncultured Legionella sp. (assembly GCA_964605275.1). Classification (GTDB taxonomy): domain Bacteria; phylum Pseudomonadota; class Gammaproteobacteria; order Legionellales; family Legionellaceae; genus Legionella. The sequence goes on along the minus strand of CAZSAO010000057.1, from coordinate 4,441 downwards.
CGATTTATATTCAAGGACTCGACAGATTTATTCCGTTCATTGTTACTGTAATTAGTATTATTACATTTAACTTGCTTGCCGGCATACTAATTGGTTTGGCCGTGAGTTTCTTCTACATTTTAAAATCAAACAGCCAAGCACGCATTGATATTATTAAAGAAGTGTATCCCACCGGTGAAACCAATCGTTTATTGCTACCACAGCAAGTCACTTTTTTAAATAAAGGCGCGTTATTTGCTGAGCTCAATTCGATTCCTACAAACTCGCAGTTAATCGTGGATGCACGTTATACGCAATATATTGATAAAGAAATTCTTGAATTACTAAATGAGTTTAAAGAAGATGCTAAAAACAAACACATTGCCTTAAACTTTATTGGGTTTCAAGATGATTATAAAGTTCATAACTACATTGATTTCATTACGGTAACTACCTATGATATTCAAAATATTTTATCCCCCGCTCAAGTTCTTAATGTATTGTATGAAGGCAACCAGCGCTTTTTAAAAGATACGCGCATTCATCGCTCTAACCGCACAGACATTCGTTACACCGCCAAAACCCAACATCCCATTGCGGTGGTTTTAGGCTGTATTGATTCTCGTGTACCAGTAGAAACTATTTTTGATATGACCTTTGGTGACTTATTCTGTATTCGAGTTGCCGGTAACGTTATCAATAACGATATTCTCGCCAGTATAGAATACGCGTGTAAGGTAGCAGGCGCGAAGCTTATTGTTGTTTTAGGACACACCCGATGCGGTGCGATTCAATCAGCCTGTGATGATGTACAACAAGGACATATCACCGAATTGCTATCTAAAATTAAGCCTGCCGTTCATGCAGAACAACACACAAAAGAAAATCGTTGCGGACAAAATCCTAGCTTTGTCACACAAGTAACACAAATTAACGTGGCGAATACTTTGGAAGGAATTTTTTCGCAAAGTGATATCTTGCATCAAATGATTAGCAATAACGAGATTGGTATGGTCGGCGCGTTATATGATGTTCATAGCGGTATTGTGACCTATAAAAACTATGAGCACGAACTACAGCAATTACATGGCGAAGGCTCTTTAATTCTTAAAGATAAACTCACCCATTTAATTGATGAATCTAAAATTCATGCGTAATTTATTTATCCATGTTTTACTCTTCATAGGTTGGGACCAACGCCCCAACCTATTCTCTCTGCATCAATACTTTTAATCAATCATCACTATCCACAATAACATCAACCAAAATATATGTTCTTCTGTTATAGACCTTTTTTTTTAGTAATGCCATGATGCACAGCCAATACATGCTTTAATTAATCTAGTGCTATGCTGCTGAAAAACTATCCTGCTTTTTTAATAATAATTTACTGTCTGATACCCTCGTCTTTGTTTGCTGAAGAACCAGTATTATGTTCCGGACCAGGCGCTATGCTTGCCATGTCGGATAGACCTTCCGTTGCATTTAGTGCCTGTACTGTACTCAATAAAACCATCCATGTTGAATCCGGTTATTCCTATATTATTGCCACGCCTAATGGCTACGGTTTCAATCTCCCGCAAACCGAAGTGCGCTTTGGTATGATTAATGACAGCGAAATTGATGTATTTTTACCTAATTACATCGCACAAAATCAACCTTCTATTGCCGGCCCCAGTGCCAGCGCCATAGGTTTAAAGCACACCATTGCATCAAATAAACATAATATTTTAACGCTTCAAGGCTATGTATCTCCTCCGTCCGGCAGTCAATATTATGGTACAGTAAATACCAGTTTTTTACTTAATGGCATCTATAACTATACCTTTGATTCTGGATTAAGTATCACAACCTCTTTGGGTTATGCTGGCAATGCAGCTCCTAGCACCTCCCCTGCCCCTAATTATTACACCTTCAATCCTATCATTGATATCGGATGGTCATTTACCAACAAACTAACCGGCTATTTCGAAGTGTATACGCAAAGTAAATCCGCTATTAATCAAGGATGGGGAGTGAGTTCGGATACCGGTTTTCTATATCTTTTAGCACCTTATATAGCGCTAGATGCTTCGTGCGGACATAGAATATCCGGCTATTTAGGTAATATAGATTATTACTACAGTGTAGGGCTGGTTTTTTCCTTTGCGTTGTAGGGGCAAACAAATCAAGTCGCCTAAAATACCGAACACTTAAGAGCGACAAGTATATATTCTTAAGTATATAATGCTTTTTTGTTATTTTTAAATTCAGGAGCAGTAATGCGCGTCTCGCAATGGTTTTTGGCAACACAAAAAGAAACACCAAATGATGCTGAAATAAAATCACATCAGCTGATGTTAAGAACAGGAATGATTCGTAAATTAGGCTCAGGTTTATATACTTGGATGCCTTTAGGTTTAAAAGTATTACGCAAAGTAGAGCAGATTGTGCGGGAAGAAATGAATAAAGCTCATGCTATGGAGCTATTGATGCCTGCCGTGCAACCTGCTGAATTATGGCAAGAAACAGGGCGTTGGCAAACTTTTGGTGGTCAATTGCTCAAGATGATTGATAACAATGAGCGAGAGTATTGTTACGGTCCAACACATGAAGAAGTGATTACCGATATCATGCGTACCGAATTACAATCGTACAAGCAACTACCCACTAATTTTTATCAAATACAAACTAAATTTCGTGACGAAATCCGTCCTCGCTTTGGTGTGATGCGTGCGCGTGAGTTTATTATGAAAGATGCTTATTCCTTTCATTTAAGCCTCGAATCGTTACAGGAAACGTATCAATCGATGTACAACACATACTGTGCTATTTTCGATAGAATGGGACTTAAATATCGTGCAGTAGAAGCAGATACAGGCGCAATTGGCGGCTCTGCATCGCATGAATTTCAAGTATTAGCAGACGCAGGAGAGGATCTTATTTTTTATAGTGATAAGAGTACTTATGCGGCTAATATAGAACAAGCCACCAGTTTAATGCCAGAAAAAGCACAGACTACATCAAATGACGCATTGCAGTTAATTGATACCCCAGCGGTTAAAACAATCGCTGAACTGACCCAATTTTTAAATATTAGCGCACAGCAAACAATAAAAACATTGTTTGTACGTGGTGCTGACCAACCCATGGTTGCATTGGTCATTAAAGGGGATGATGAGTTAAATGAAGTAAAAGCCATTAAACATCCATTAGTTCATAACCCTCTTACCTTTATTGATGAACAGTACATTTTGCAGCACATCGGTGCGCCAGTTGGTTCATTAGGACCTATTGCATTAGATGTTCCTATCCTGGTCGACAACCACGCGTTAGCATTAGCTTCTTTTGTTTGTGGCGCAAATCAAAAAGACAAACATTACTTACATGCTCAATGGGATAGAGACATCAGCAACTACCAAAGTGCTGACTTACGTAATGTAAAAGAAGGCGATATGAGTCCAGATGGTCAAGGCACCTTACGTTCTTGTCGTGGGATTGAGGTAGGCCATGTGTTTCAATTGGGTGATAAATACGCCAAAGCTATGAATGCGCAAGTAATTAATGAACAAGGTGCATTACAAACCATGATGATGGGCTGTTATGGCTTGGGGATTTCGCGGGTAGTCGCCGCAGCCATTGAACAACATCACGATGAAAAAGGGATTATCTGGCCTCAAGCTATAGCACCGTTTGAAGTAGTGATTATTCCTATTAATAGCCACAAATCAACTGTCGTTGCGCAAAAAGCGAATGAATTATATGAGCAACTACAGCAACAAGGCGTTGATGTGTTATTAGAAGATCGTAACGAAAGACCCGGGGTATTGTTTGCCGATCATGATTTAGTCGGTATCCCTCATCGATTGGTGATTAGCGATCGTAATCTAGAACAATCGTGTGTGGAATATAAAGCACGAATAGAAAATGAAGCACAGTTGATTGCTCTTAATGATATTGTTTCTTTTCTACTAACCTCATTAAACCGATAAATATAGGCTCTACCGGAATTCACGGGGTATGCGTTATTTTTTGTCATCCCCGCGAACGCGGGGATCTATCTAGAGCATAGCACAGTGCTATACTGAGGTATGGATCCCCCGTCTTCACGGGGATGACAACCCCGGCAATTCCGGTAGAACCTAAATATACTTGTCCCGTATTATGCAGTACTAATACGGGATGACTTATCGCAATTGGTATACTTTAATCGGCTTGTGTCGTCCAATCACCGTCACATCACCAAGCAATACTCCTTTTTTTTCTTGCAGCAACTGATGAACATCTTCCGATATCAATAATTGGCTCTGATAGGTTTTATTAAGTTTTTCTATCCGAGATGCCAAATTTACGACATCACCAATAATAGTATATTCCTGACGTTGAAAAGCGCCAATAGTCCCCGTGACCGAAGTACCGTAATGAATACCAATACCCACACGTGTTGGGGGAATAATACCTTGCGCAACGTGCTCATCAATAC
>CAZSAO010000056.1:0-10229 GCA_964605275.1 uncultured Legionella sp. | reverse complement strand
TAACGCATACCCCGTGAATTCCGGTAGAGCCTAATCTTCTTCGTGAATCTAGTCAGCTTTTAAAAAAATATGACGTTTCATTTGATGATTTTATAATTGATAATGATCCTACTAAAAGATATTTTGAAACTCATTTGGCATTTGAATCTATTCAAAAAGGCATTAAAAAAACATGTTTAACTAAGCTTGATAAAATGTATGATCGGTTGCAAATGATCTTAGCACATTACGATCATGATGTATCGAAACGTAGCAAAGAGGTTTTAGCCGGCAAACTTCCAGTGTTTCCTAAAAATCGTAACAACCCAAATCGTCCTAAAGATCCTTTTTCAGAGCAATCATGTGGAGAATTTTCTGATTATCTTAATCGTATTCGCGATAATATATTATTTACTGATGCGCAAGGATACAGTCAAGAGGATCGAAAAAAAATTGAACTAATAATTGCATGTTCTTTTTTGTCCGTAAGTTGTGCTCAATCAAAAGTTGATCGTCAGTTGCCTTTAGATATTTATGAAAGCGAACCTTATTTTGCTGCTCAAAGAGGAAAGGAGCTCAAATTATCGAGCGCATTAGATTGTGATGATAAAATAAAATGGGACAGTGATATTGGTGGAAGCCAACATTATGGTTTGATCAAAGGACATATGCCTATTGCGCAAGATGATCTGGCGTTCTCTTCTACCCCATTTTCTTTTACAAAATCCTCAGAACAATCTTTTTACGATAAAAAAGCACAATGGGTACAAGATAATTTTTACCATTCGGTTCATTCTTTTTCAAATTCTATTTCTGGAACGATGCTTTGTATGCTCAAAGGATTATGCTTTCTTCAAAGCTTAAATAACAATAAAACTACTTTTCCTATGATCACCGATACCATTGTAGACTTTGATAATTATATTAAATTATTTTCTTCTCTTATTGTATGCTTTAGCGGCGGTCATTCACTACATGAGCTAATTGCTGTTCTAAGATTACCTCAAATACGTGATGAATTTGCCGTATTGAGTTTCTGCACTCATCTGGAGCATTTATCTCGCGCTTCTTTTTGCTAGATCAACAACATTTATTCAACGAAAAAGATCAAAAGATATTTGATAGTGCATTTGAAAAGGCATTGGAAAAAACAATTAATTATAATGCGAGCTATTTGCTTAAACAACAATTAAATCAAGACGTTAAAGAAAAGAAAGTGACTTTAACTAAAGTAGTGTCAGGATCTATTGATTCACAAGAAACCACCTCATCATCATATCGAAATACTCTTTTTGAGCAAAAGAGAAAAACTATAGACTTAACAGAGCCTACTGAAAATAAAAAATTTAAACATTAATCAAATAATTGAAATGTGTAACTCTCTACGTTGCTTAGCTGTATATTCGCGCGGTGAATGAACGCTAGAGTGCTTGTCGATTACCAGGATGGCATGTGGCGTGCTAAAAATTAAATAGTTGTAGAGAGGATTATATTTAATCCTCTCTACAACTATTTAATTCATATCTAATAGCCAAGTATAATATCTGCTAAACAGATACGTGCTGAAGTTTAAGCAAAATAGTTATAAATGATTTTATTTCACCCAATACCTTTTGCGCCAATAAAAAAATAATGCGGGCAAAAGCATCGCAATAATTCCCAAGGAAAATATAGTGCGAAAATGAGCCGCACCACCGACATCAATCATTTCTTCTGGTGGTATAAATCCCACAATTAAAGTAATAGTACATCCGAACAGACCTAATAAACAAACTAAATAATATCCTATTTTTCCACCTGGAATAGCAAATGGCCTGTTTAGTTGAGCATGTTTACTTTTGATGCGCCAGGCAGCTAAAAACATTAAAACATACATGAGAATATATAATTCCGTACTTAAAGCAGTGAACAGCCAATAGATAGCATTTACATTGGGTAAGAGTAGAAAGCCACTGCATAAAAGGGTAACCACCAGTGCTTGTACAATCAAAATACGTGAGGCTACGTGATGTTTGTTTAGCACGCATAATGATTGGGGCAAAAAGTTACTTTTCGCGGCCATCAGTAATCCTTTGGCCGGAGAAATGATCCAATTAATCATGCTGCCTATACTTCCTATCAGTAAAAGTAGCACCAAAATAGGCATCATCCAAGACATGTGATAAGCCTGAAGAAAATTATCAAAAGCTTTCATTACACCATCAATCAAACTAATTTGTTCTTTTGGTAAAACAAAAGCGATAGCTAAAGAGCCCAAGATCATAGTGAATAATATCAAGATGACTGATAGCATCATGGCTTTAGGAAAGTTCTTTTGAGGCTGTTGTACATTTCGCACATGGACTGCAGCCAGCTCCATTCCTAAAAAAGAGGTCATGATAGCAGTTAAAGAAATCCAAGAGTTTGTGTCTTGCCATTGAGGAATTAAATGAGACCAGCTTAAGTTTATTGCAATAGGATTGCCTTGAATAAGCCAAATCAATGCCAATAAAATGATAAACCCCATGGGAATAATCATGCCAACAATAGCACAAAAACTGGCAAAACGAGCCGAAGCTTTTAACCCGGACATGCCTATAAACGTTAATGTCCAAAAGGTGAGTAAAATAACGCCGACCAAATAATATTTATTTTGCGCCCACGCTGGATTAATTAAATAGGCTATAGTGCCTGCGATAAACGATAATATGGTTGGATACCAAACTAAGGTATTAATCCATTGCAACCAAATAGCCAAAAAAGCAATGTGCTCGCCAAATGCATGACGTACCCAGCTGTAAATTCCCCCTTCATCATCAGACCAAGTCGAAGACAGTTCAGCAGAAACTAATGCTACAGGAATTAAAAAAACAAGAGCTGAAAAAATAAAGAAAAAAATCAGAGTGGAACCAAATAGAGCAGTCCCTGGTAAATTACGAATGCTATCAATGGCCCCCGTAATTAGGAGAACAAGAGCAAAAACAGATATTTTATGCGCAGACCAGTTATTCATTACTTTTGTGATAATTTTAGGCACGAATCTAATAGTGTAGCATAAAGAGAAAAAATGGCGTAATTTTTTTCACACAGTCAGGGTATGCGCATCTAACTGTTTTATACAATTTATTGCAACATTTCTTTAATTTTGATACCCATCACGACATGCTGGCGAGGGTGGAACGTTCTGATGTAACTTTTGCCATTCTTCAGGGGTATATAAATGCATGCTTAATGCATGTAGCCCAGTATCTAATTCGGCCTGCAGCAGTTTGTTAACTAAGCGGTGACGTTCAATACGCGATAAAGAAATAAAAGAAGATGACATCATCGTTATTTTGAAATGAGTTTCTGAATCTTTAGGTACATGATGATAATGGGATTCATTTTCCACTAATAATTCATTAGGTGATAGTTCATCTGTTAGCAGCTGCTCGATTCGTTCTTTGCGTGTTAGCATAATAGATCATTATAAATAATACATTGTGTTATTATATGTCAGAAGCAATTCTTTAGCATCATTTTTTAGGAGAAGACATGAGGCAAAAAGGTTTTACGTTAATTGAATTAATGATAGTCATTGCCATTATAGGCATTTTGGCAACGGTTGCTATTCCCGCTTATCAAGATTATGTTATTCGAGCTAAAGTTAGTGAGGGATTATCCCTGGCTGTTGCGGCTAAATTGGCTGTTGCCGAAACGGCACAAACGCAAGGTGGCTTATCAGCTGTTACCGAAACAAATACGGGCTACACTTCAGCGTCAACTGAGACAGTGAAGCAAATTATTGTAAAAGGCGGCGGAGCTATCTATATAGTATATAACGACCCACCTATTCCTAGTGGGGGTATGATTGTACTTCAACCTATTCAAGCCGCTACTGGTGATCCTATCACATGGAAATGTGATGTCACGGTAGGCACTACGGTTATGTATAAGTTTCTTCCGGCTTCATGCAAAGGTCCTAAGTATTTATAGTCCTCTTTGTCTAAAAATTGATTATATATATGTGAATCAAAAATCGAAAAAGAGTTAGTCCCAGCCTAAATTAAGAAGTACCTTTTAGCTGCGAAGCGAAAAAGGAGTTAAAATGAGCTGGGATATTAAGATTAATATCACTTTATTTGCAAATAAGCGAGTGTTATGAGCAATCGCTTTGGTTTGAGTGTGAACGTTTTAGTAACGGAGGCTATAAATGGTGTACGGATGAAGAGATATTGACGATTTATTTATTTGGTATTTTGTCGGGATTCAAAACAATGAAAACGCTTCATCACTATGCGCACAATCATTTAAGGGATTATCTTCCTGGTCTTCCCTATTCAGCGGCTTTTGTACATCGAATCAATCGGTTAAGTGAAGCACTTCGAGCGTTATCTGAATTAATACAATTATCGAGTATTCATGAGTATGATGAAGGTGTATATTTAGTGGACTCTTTTCCCATAACTCTTGCAAAAAGGCTGCATGCATACATCGCACGTGTCGCTAAAGAAGTATCGAGTATTGGTATAATGCGACAAAGAAGATGTATTTCGTAAGCGCATAATTAAGCCCACCTGCAAATAGTATTTAAACCCCTAGATACTCCTGCACACAAAAAGCCAAGGGCGTATTTCGGTTGAGGAGGAATTACTTTCTTCAGGCATCTCATGGGTTTCCATTTCTATTTGGCTTGATGTCGTCTTAGGTTGAAACAGTCCGAAATTGATTGTTTGAGTGTTTTGGAGTTGATACTGATAACGACTACAATCAGATCGGTCTGCAAGATAACTGGCAGCTAATAATAAAAGACCAGCTACAAGACTAATAATTGAAATAGTTATTCCAATCGCAAAAGGAAAAACAACACCGCCAGCACTAGGAATTAAAGTAATAGGTAGGATAACTAGCATTAAAGTCAATAATAATATACCAAAAACCCGCAAAGGATCTTGATAGCTAGAATAAAAGGGAAGTTTTTTTCCAAGATTAATCAAATTATCTTTATGTTCCTTGGAGGATGGATCATGAATTATCTTAATGACATGTTCCAATACTTCTTCTCTGAATTTTACAGTAGGATACCCTCCTTCAGTGACGTATTCTGTAGCAGCTGTTTTTCTTAACAATTTCCAAAAATATTCTCTTTTCGGATCAACTAGATGCCTCGGTCCAACGAGATATTCTATGTTAAATTTACTCACGTCTCTTTGTGTATATGTATATGTTTTTTCGAAAAACCACAATCGTGAAAAACGGTATGTTTTTGTATCGCTTCCTGCTTCTCCATTTTGTTTAAGCAATTCCTCTAAGCTTTCAATATTATATATCATATACACAACCTTACTATGTTATATGTTTTTACACATTTGAGTGATTAAGTCAAAATTGTATCATTATTAATCCATTAAGGCAAAATTAATTATATGTGGATAAAAATAATCGTCAATTATACACAATGGGCTCAGTTTCCAATGCTACTAATATTTGTTGTGGTGAGCTGTCCCTGAGTATCCATTGGGGGGCTAAACCCATAAAGTAGCTTGTAATTGGGAAGGCCTAGATTTTTTGAAGAGGCCATTAAAATCCTGTTCGGCTGGATTCAGAGGAAAACAGGGGTTCAATATGCCGGGCTGGTACGCTCTACCTCTGGCCTGGCAACATATAGTTTTGGAAGGCTAGCTGCCGCTTTAATGGCAAGAAAGACATCGGCAGTCGACTTTTGATTCACATATATCGAGTTAGCGTGGCCAACGCTACGCTAACTCGAGATAACTTTTTATTTTAAGAGAGTTTTTTAGTAACCAGTTGATTTTTTAATGTCACATATTGTGGAATGCCATTAAGATAGTTAGGGTATGCCTCACCTTGAATTAATGGACTTAAATAACGTCGGCAAGCAGGGGTAATCCCCATTCCATCATCGCTAATAAATTCTTTAGGCATTGCTTTTTCTTGATTGGCAACTTCAGATAGTGGCACATGACTAATAGACCATTGATACGGTTCATCTTGTTCACGAACAATCGTGGGCATAATGGCATTATGTCCTTGTACGGCTAATTCAACAGCTGCTTTACCTAATGCGTAGGCTTGATCTAAATCTACTTGCGAGGCAATATGGCGTGCTGCGCGTTGTAAATAATCTGCAACAGCCCAATGATATTTATAGCCTAATTCTTGCTTAATTAATTGAGCAAGTACTGGCGCAACACCACCTAATTGAGCGTGACCAAAGGCATCTTTTAAGCCTGCATCACTTAAAAATTGACCGTTTTTATTGCGAATACCTTCTGATACTACAATCACGCAATAACCGTATTGTTTCACGCACTCATTAACTTTATCAAGAACGCGTTGTTGTTCAAACGCAACTTCGGGTAACAAAATAATATGCGGTGGTTCTTCGGTGCGCTCTGAAGCTAATGCACTAGCGGCCGCAATCCATCCTGCATGACGTCCCATTACTTCTAAAATGAATACTTTAGTCGAAGAGGCCGCCATTGACGCCACATCAAATCCTGCTTCTTTTGTCGAAATAGCAACGTATTTGGCAACCGAACCAAAACCTGGGCAGGCATCGGTAAACGGAAGATCGTTATCAATTGTTTTAGGTATTCCGATACACGTGATAGGGTAGCCCATTTTTTCGCCTAGTTGTGATACTTTATGAGCGGTATCTTGGGAGTCGCCACCGCCATTATAGAAGAAATAGCCAATATTGTGTGCTTTAAACACTTCAATTAAACGCTGGTATTCATCGCCATCGCTTTTTAATTTATAACGACATGAGCCAAATGCACCAGACGGTGTTTGCATTAAGCCGGCAATGTCTTCATCGCTTTCTAATGAGGTATCGATAAGCTCTTCATTTAAGGCACCAATAATTCCATTTTTAGCGGCATACACAGTTCCTATATGTTCTGGATACTGTTTAGCGGTTTGAATGACTGCGCAGGCAGATGCATTAATTACGGCAGTTACACCACCTGATTGGGCATAAATAGCATTTTTTACACTCATGTTTGCTCCATTAATTTAGATACTTGAATTATTTTATGTACTTTATTTTTTGTATTTATGTTCAAACTCGTTAATCACTGCGTCAATAGCTTCTAATAATTCATTAACAGTGATAGTAAGCTCTTCAATATGAGTTGCTTGTCGTGCTTTATTTTCTAGGTTCATTACTGTTTTTTGCAAAAAAGGTACGCCACAAAAACAACATGCACCATGAAGTTTATGAGCTAAATCAGCTAAGCCTTGTTTGTTTTTGGACTGCATTAACGCAATAAATTCCTGTCGATTTTGTTGTAACTCTTCAATAAATTTAATTAAAAACTCTTCGGCTAAAGCATAATTTCCCGATACTTTTTGTACGCATAATTGCCAATTAATGGCTTCTGTTTGTACTTTATTGGCAATACGCAGAATATGAGTTAGTAATTGTTGCTCATCAATTGGTTTTTCGATACAAAAATCAATACCTGATTTTTTAAGATCAATAGCGCTTAAATCGCTACTGTTCGCACTAATTAATACAATAGGCGCGTATTTATTATGTAGTGAATGCTGACGTATGTACCGAGCTGCTTCAGAACCATTTAATTTGGGCATATGAAGATCTAGTAAGATAACGTCAAATTTTTTCTCATCACATGCTTGTTTGGCCATCTCGCCATCATCTACTACAGTGACAATGGCTTTGTCTTTTAACAGCGAATGAAGCAACATTTTATTCACCGGATTATCTTCCGCTATAAGGATAGCCGGATGAAGAAAACTAAGCTGTTGGCGTAGGCTATTGAGCTGTGGAATATTAGTTGCTCTTGTGGGCTCTTGGTTTGTTAGCGATTCAATTAAATCTTGCAGTTTTTGAATACTAATTGGCTTATATAAAAATCCTTGCGCGCCTAAATTAGCGTAATCATTAATAGGCCATTTGGAAATAAGTACATAGTGAAAATAGGGATGTTGGCTAATTAACTCTTTAACTTGTTGCTCACATCCTTGATTTACATTAATAAAGGCAATTTTAGCATCTTTATTTTCTTGTAAGGTTTTGCCAATTTTTCCAAAGGAATCTACAGCCACACAATCAATTTTCCAATAGCCTAGACCATTACACAATGCTTCGAGATGCAGTGGATTTTCATCAAAGCCAATAATTTTTAGATGGCCAAAACGATGTGTTTGATTTTTTTCAATTTCATAAGCCCCTAATTTCTCCACCTTGATATGAGCAGTAAAAATAGAGCCTTGATGCAATTCACTAGAAAAATGAATTCTTCCTTGCATTTCTTCACATAGTTTTTTGGTAATAATTAGACCTAAACCAGAACCTCCATAACGACGAGCAATAGTCGTATCCGCTTGGTTAAATGCGGTAAATAATTTATTTTGATCCTCTGCTGAAATGCCTATTCCAGTATCGACGACCATAAATTGTAATAGATAATCCTTTTCTGTTTCTTCTTCTATTTTAGTTCGAATGCATACATAGCCGTGATCAGTAAATTTAATGGCGTTATTAATTAAATTACTAAGAATTTGTTTAATACGTAAGGGATCACCTAATATTGTTTTGGGCACATCAATTTGCGTAATAGGAATTAAATCAACGCCTTTTTTGTGGGCCGTTGGGCTTGCTAAAGCCAACACTTCATCAATGCATCCTCTAACGTCTAACGGAATACAATCTAGATGCAGTTTTCCCGCATCAATTTTTGAGTAATCTAAAATATCATTAATAATGATTAATAGATCTTGTGCTGAGGATTTTATCGTTTTGACGTAATCGAGTTGTAATGTGTCCAGTTTTGTTTCTAATAGCACGTTGGTAAAGCCAATTACGCCATTCATCGGTGTACGTATCTCATGGCTCATATTGGCGATAAATTCAGATTTTTGCCGACTTTTTTCTTCGTATTTTTTCTTATCTAGCGATAGTTCAATATTTTTCTCTTCTAATAACTCTAAACTTTGTTGTAGATCTATAGTCGCCTCTTCAATATGTTGATTGAGATCGCGTATCGTATCGAGGTATTTTTTTTGCAAATGCGCACAACCTTTTTCAATAAGGCCTAATTCCCCGGAACTTCCGACTTTTATTTCTGTTTCAAATTCATTTCTAATAATTTGCTTCATACTGCGTCGTAAACGTGAAATGGGTATATAAATTCGTCTGCCTAAAAAATGATGAATAGTAAGCCCCATTATTAAACCCAGCAAGGTTATAAAAATGGTGATAATGAGCATTTGGTATTGTTTAATTAAGGTGGATTGCGTGTCGATATCAATAGATAGCCATCCTAATATATCTTCTCGTTGTAATGCGGTTGGGCTAGGAATGTACTGAAAAGAGCGATTGGAATACAAATCAAACTTAGGAATAGTAATAGGGGCAATAAAGTTAATGGTAAAAGGGTTGAGGCGCTTGCTTTCCACATAATCGCCAGTAAAACCTGGTGGATCAAAATCTTTATGAATGGAGTGTTTGCCGCCATTATAGGCTAATAAATTGCCTTCATTATCGTAAAAAGCCAGTGCTTGTACTTCTGGATTAACAATCGATGCTTTAATCAAACTTTGTAATGCTTGCTCATCATTTCTTAATAAGGCTAATTGAGCGGCAGGAATTAATTGATGAATATAGGCTTCGCCCATGTGCGTCGTATGTTGTTGCACATCATGGCCAAACTGGCCGTTATAAATAAGCGCAAAAAGTATCGCTACTAAAAAAGTGGGGATGAGAGTTGTCACCCTTAATTGATATTTAGTACCTATATTTTTCATGACTACACTCTCATTGGGCAGCTTAAGATAATTTATTGTTTGATATATTTCGAATTATCGCAATGAAACAAATTCACAGCTCACCAACGATTATTGAAAGGGGAATCTTTGCGTTGCTTCTAAAGTGGGCTATTATACTGAAGATATCTGGAAATGCTACTTTTGCTAGGGCAATAGCATGAATGGGTTAAAATATTTCTAATTATCTACGTACCGGGCTTTATGCGCGGCATCCAACGATTGTTCTTTATTGCTGAATCTTGTGAACAAACCTTAGGGCGTAGAAATTGGACTTAAAACATACAAAGCACAGGAGTGATTTAATTTAACTCACACCTGTGTTTGCCCTGCTACTTTTGCAACATAACCTATTTTTAATGAGTTATTCAATTATTCTTGGAAGGCTTTATGACTGTTAGAACCCGATTTGCACCAAGTCCTACTGGTTTTTTACACGTTGGTGGTGTGCGTACTGCTTTATTTTCTTGGCTTTATAC
>CAZSAO010000055.1:0-10449 GCA_964605275.1 uncultured Legionella sp. | reverse complement strand
CAATCATTAATCGATGCATTCACCAGTGGCGCATGTTCGTTTGATAATTTCAAATCATCGGCTATGAGCTTAGCGAAGGCAGGTGTGGACATAACTCTAGCATCTACTAAAGGAGCTAAACCTGGCTTGTTACATGTGCTTGCTTGTAATAATATAAATGGTGCAAACAATAATGAGATAGCTGAATTAGCCCGATTAAATCCTGCAGTTTTAGGCAGCAAAGATGGTTACTTGTACGGTAGTCGCACCGCGCTGCAATCATTAATCGATGCATTCACCAGTGGCGCATGTTCGTTTGATAATTTCAAATTATCGGCTATGAACTTAGCTCGATTAGGAGCTAAGCTTTCTCTACAGGGAATGGTTGGCTCACGTAATACATTGTTGCATGTTTTAGTTCTTAACGATGTTAATAATAATCATGGTGAAATAGAGGCATTAATTGCTTTAAATAGCGATGTGATAAATTTTAAAGATAACTATGCTCGTACCCCCGTGCATTCATTACTCGCCAACAATTCAGATGTAACGGTAGAAGTACTGGATAAATTGCTTTCTCCGGCTAATTTGAATTTAAAAGATTACTGTGATGCCACGCTTTTACATGCAGCATGTCGTTCTGGGAATTTACCCGCAGTAAAACATTTGTTTGACAGAGGACTTAGCTTAATGGCGTTAACAAACAGCAATGAGACTCTTATTCATTATGCTGTGTCATCTGGTAATGCAGATTTAATCCAATGGTTGATTGATACTAAACAAGTAGATATAAATGCAAAAGATCTGTCTGGTGAAACGGCATTGCATTGTGTGGCTAGGCAAAATAAGCGTGAACTGGTTGAATTGTTGACTCGTAATGGAGCGGATCTCACTATTAAAAATAATGATGACCAAAGAGCATCTGACATCGCTACAATGATGAAATACCATGACTTAGTACCCTATTTATTTAATCCTAAAGAAGAGTTTTTTTATAAAATTCAAGCGATGCATCATTATGGAGCGCTACTTAGCGAACAAGGTGCATCGAAAGGCCAAGTTGCAATTGATTTAGCGAGTAAACTAACAACCATGGCAAATGAATTTTTTGACAAAGAGCCGGAACAACGTAATTTTGCTGAATTCGATGCACGATTTTCAACATTGTTGCACAGCAAAGATAAAGAAATGAGTGCCTATCGTATTGCATGGGGAACAATAGTTGCCAATATCGCAATTGCTTTGACAGGTGTTGGGCTCTTGTTTATTGCTGGAAAATTGATTCATTCAAAAGTAACAGAAAATCGCACATTGTTTTTCTTCCAGAAGAGTAAAACCACAAGCGAAGAAAAAGTTGTTGATGTTGAGCATGCGGCGAGCTTGATTGCTCAAAGTGCGTAAAACAGAGAATTTTGCAGAACGCAGAATAGTAACTATATTCCGAACTCTGAGGCGAGAGAAAGTGATAAATTTTGGTCAATGTTATTCATCGAATATGGGCCATAGAATAAGAATTGCATGCTGATATAAAATTTTCAGGTGAGCTCCTCTCAACGAAAAATTGGGTTAAACAATCATGGCACGCGTGTGATGCAAGGTGGTTAAACACTACCACCTTGCGCGATCTTAACTAATGGTACAAAAAGAACCAGGGCTTGTGAGCGAACTTCCTTTATCTTCCGCAATTCGGATATTATCAACCTTGTCCCGTGTCTCTTTGGTCAGGAATGATGAAGATACCGGCATGGCTTGTGATGAGGCTGCGGATGACATTGCCATATTAACACCACTGTTGCGTATGCGAGCCCATGATATTTCATGATTTGCGATGCGTGATATCTGATAGTTGTACTTATCTATAACGCTTCCTTCTTCTAAACTTTGAGAAATCCTTGCGAAGCTACCCCATTCGCTTCTGGCTTTTGCCA
The DNA here is from genome assembly GCA_964605275.1 of uncultured Legionella sp. Taxonomy (GTDB): domain Bacteria; phylum Pseudomonadota; class Gammaproteobacteria; order Legionellales; family Legionellaceae; genus Legionella. The sequence continues at coordinate 8,542 of CAZSAO010000055.1, read as the reverse complement.
CTGGCGGATGGAAACAAGTATAAATTATTTTACCTAATTGTGTACCGCTCATTAATCCAGCATTGAGCGCCCTAAAATAGGGAACGCCTAATGCGGCATCGCCAACGAGAAACCATTTTTTATTATGATACTCCATCGCAAAATTTTTGCTTCTGTATACAGGAAGATTAATTGCTGTAATTTTTTCACTATCAATGATTCTTTTTTCTCCTGTTAAATCTTCACGAGCAATGAGCCAGGCATGAATACTATCGAACAGTTTTTTTGTCTCATTAGTGCTGGTATTTTTGGCGTCGATTAATTTTGGCTAGAGATGTCACCCCCCAATTTCTTATGGATTTTGCTTCATCTGTTCCATTAATATAGATATTTAGAGTTTGCATTTTTATAATATTTACCTGAGAAATTTAAAGACGCGCAGTATAATGTGTGATCAATAAAAGTACAGCATTAAGCTTCGGCATGCATTGCCAAATATTACTGCGTAACGCGCATGGATTACGTACGACAAGGATTAAAAGCTTTAGAAAGGCAGTAAAAACTGCTATCTATGAAACAATGCGATTAACTAATAAATTTGGCAATGGCAGAGATGCACTGGTTTAATAGGCTCTCTTTGTTTTAAGTTAAAAAATAACCCTGTGTTTTTATTTTGTTTAACATTTCTTTAATTTAGTTATGCTAAAATGTGTATTAATTCTCCAAATCATTAGAGATAGTAATGCCAAAAGTAATTTTTTCCTTTGCTGGAACTGGAGATGATGGCCGAGGCTATACATCTATGAAAGAAAATCAATCTGCGTTCCAATATGATGTAATTCGCATTTACGTTAAGGGATGCCAAGAAGAACGCGTAGGAAATGGTTTTTTATTTCCAGATCTAGAAATTGCAGCAAATAATGTTCGTAATGCATTTGAGGGCAATGAACTTGATCTTGATCAGTTGAGAGAAAATTTTGGTGATGGTTTGTATGCAATTCGCGGTCCGATGTTTGGTAAAAGCAAGATAAAAGTAGATGACATAACGTTGGAAGGATTTAGTCGGGGTGCTGTTACTACATTTGCTATGGCTAAAAAACTCGATAATCTTAATATTCCTATGCATATTATTGCCAACCAACCAGTTCCAGGAGAAGCGGGAATTGCTAGACGTCTATATTCGCGATATTGCGATCTTAGAGGTTGCCGTAACATTAAATCAGCACATACTTTTTTGGCTAGTTACAACTTAGAACAAGGTTTCGTCCATAATTACTTTTTCCGACAAATAGTTGCTAAATTCCCCGCCGAGGTGAATGCACAACACATTCTATTTCCACATCAGCATCATTTAGATTGGTTTTCTAACTCTCCTATCCATAATCATATCAATAAACTTATGGCAAAAAATGGATTAACCCATTCTCTAAATGATGACTCCGTCATAAGAAAATGGTATCAAAACAATGGAAATAGTTATTTCACTCCCCATGAATTTATGCAAACCATATATGGGGCTGATGGAGCTTTTAGTAAAGATCCCATTTATTTAGACATGTTAATAGAAAATGCGAAAGAATTTTTAGCTCAAAGTAATAGGGATGTTCAGGGCATTATAAAACCTGAACAAGCTACCGCAATTATTGCGATAGCTCATTTATCTGACGAGTATATTAATAGTGAAACAAAAATAAGACTTTACGAATTAGTATTAAAAGGCTCTAAACGTGCAGAGCAATTTACTAAGATCGTTAATAAAATTACCGAAGTTTGTGACTATTTGCCCTATGTAACTGTAGATAATACCTCGAATAAAAGTCGAATGATTAACCTGCATGCAAACAACTATAAAAAGTCAGTTTTTCTCGATAGCTTTGAGTTTTTATCAAAAGATAAGCCAAGTGTACAAGATAAAAAACATTTTGCTCGCAATGTCTACAAGTACGAATGTGTATTTAGAGAACAAGCTCTAGGCATTGAGCGTAATATTATGCGCACTATACTTAAACTACTTACCAATTTTATTACACATATTACTGGTGTAGCGCTTATAGTAAATACCATCAATAAAGTAAAAACGGGAAATTGGTTATTATTTCAGCATAATCGTTCTGAAAATGCAGTAAGAGATACTAGAAAAGCAGTATTGGATGATCTGAATAAGCTTGATTCTGATCAGGATAATGTTGATGATCTTAACTATAAACCTTCAAATCTATAAAATAAACCCGAGCTCAAAAAAATAAGCTTGAGCTCGGGTTTATGAAATCACGTCTAATCTACTTTAAAACTAATGGGTCAATGGGGCAGATTGGATTGATTTCATTGTTTTTTTAGATAATTAATGGATTTTCTATCACCTCCTTTTTCACTGGGCTCTACTTGTCGATTTAATTGTTGAGCTACAGCTTTCTTGAAAGCGGCATTTCCTAGTGTCCGCCTTTATTAGTTACTTCACGGGTTTTCTTTAAAATCTTCGACTCCAAGGGAATTGGAAATAACGCTTTATAAGCTTTTTGCTGCTCCTCCAATGTTTTTTCTAGTTTATAATATTCTAGATGAGGTTGGATAAGGGCATTAGTTTTGCCCATAGCATTATGATGATAACTAGATCATTGATATTCTTTTGGAGTCAACGAGGTGAGACTGGATTGGTTTTTACTTGTTGGTTTTTTTGAAGAAAATAATCATACTATTTCATGAAAAAAGTTTCCTTGCTTAAACAAATTGAAATCAATCCAGTCTGACCTTATTGATTCTTAATTATTTTAAAGTGTAGCCCTTCCTCCATTTGAAATGTAGGACAATGTCTTATATACTTATATGTAAGATAAAATCTTACATTATAGAGGTTGCTATGGCTCGCACTATGACTGTTGATTTGGGTACTGAACTTCGTTATTACGTCGAATCACTCGTAGATTCAGGAGATTATAGAAGTAATAGCGAGGTATTGAGAGAATCGTTACGTTTACTTCGTGAAAAACAAGCCAAATCAAAACTGGAGCAGTTACGTCACCTTATTGATGAGGGAGAATCTAGTGGCGCTCCTCTAACATGGGATGCACATGATTTTCTTAAGGCAATGAAGAAAAAATCCCATGCCAAGTAGAACATATCGTCTTTATCCAAAAGCAATAGAAGATCTTGAGTCAATTTATTTGTATAGTACAAGCGAGTTCGGCAACAAAAGAACAGAAGATTATATTTTGGCGCTCGAATCAAGTTTTCAGTATCTCAAAGATGAGCCATTAATTTCTCGAAAGTGTGATTATATTCGTCCAGATTTACGAGCTTTTAATGTTGGCTCTCATATTGTTTTTTTCAAAACCACTCATTACGGCATCGCTGTTATTCGGGTTTTGCATCAATCAATGGATTTTAATAGAAACCTATAATTGAACAATAAAAGGGGGCAGATTGGATTGATTTCATTGTTTTTTAGATAATTAATGGATTTTCTATCACCTCCTTTTTCACTGGGCTCTACTTGTCGATTTAATTGTTGAGCTACAGCTTTCTTGAAAGCGGCATTCCTAGTGTCCAGCCTTTATTAGTTACTTCACAGATTTTCTTTAAAATTTCGATTCCAAGGGAGTTTGAAATAGCGCTTTATGAGCATTTTGCCGCTCCGCCACTGTTTTTCCTCGCTTATAATATTTTAGATGAGGTTTAACTAATCTGTTGATCTTTGTGATTAAGGCATCGAAAGTAAGTACCAAGTCACAGAACCACAAGTCATTGCTCTTATGGCCAAACTTTATCATCTTGAGGCAACACTTAAAGAAGACAAGGCATCTACTGCGGCTATTCGTATTGCGCGCACTGAAAAAGCTAATCCAATTATCCTTGAATTTAAAGTGCTTCTGGATGATGCATCCTTAAAAGTACTGCTTAAAAGTCCCATTGGTAACGCAGTGTTTTATGCGCTTAATCACTGGCAGGATTTAAAAACTTATCTATATGACCGTCGCCTGGATATCAATAATAATAATCTCTCTGAGCCCGTTGAAATTATTCTTTGATTGAATAGATGGAGGTTATTGATCACCTAAACGAGTGATTATTTTAATCAACTCATTGCAAAATAAAACAATTTCTTCTTCGGTATTATAATAATGTAAAGATGCTCGAATCAAACTAGTGATTTTTCTTTGTACTAAATCTAGCGGAGCATATTCCTGTAGTGAAACTGAGACATTCATGTTTTTTGTAGCTAGATAGTTTTTTAATTCTTTTGGAGACTTATTTTTGCAAGTGAAGCTAATAATTCCACATTTATTTAAACCTAAATCCTGAATTTTTACACTATCGATCTCGGCCAAATGTTGGCGCAATAGCTTGGCCAGATATTGAATTCTTCTCCAGATTTCTGGCAAACTTAAATCAAGAGCATATTGAATCGCTGCCTTAAGTCCCAATTTAGCTGCTATATTTTGTTCCCATGTCTCAAAGCGAGAAGCATTATTTTTTAATTCATAACGATTAGTTGTAATCAAGGTTGCTGAATGAAGGTCAATAAATGGCGGATCGCATTCGTGAATAACATTTTTATTCACGTATAAAAATCCAGTGCCCCGAGGTCCTCGTAAGAACTTTCTTCCTGTTGCACAAAGAAAGTCACATTGTATTTCTTTAACGTCTACAGGCATTTGCCCAATCGACTGGGTGGCATCTAATAAAAATAAAATGCCGTGTTGTTTTGCTATTGAACCTACTTCGTCTACTGGATTTATTAATCCCCCTTGAGTAGGAACATGGGTAATAGCAATAAGTTTCACTTGCTCATCGATCTTTTTTTTCAACATTTCAATATCGAGTTGCCCATGCTCATCATTAGGAATGATATCAATAACAATATTTTTATGTTTAGCCATATGTAAGAAAGCTAGATAGTTACTGGCATATTCTGACTGGCAGGTTAAGATTTTATCGTTGGCTTTAAAATCAAGGCTGTAGAAAGCCATATTCCAAGCATGAGTTGCATTATTTGCATAGGCAATTTCATCTCGGGAACAATTGATAAGGCGTGCTGCAAGGTCATAAAAAAGTTCGCTCTCATTTTTTACAGCTGTTGCTGCTTCATATCCTCCAATCGAGGCCTCTAGATCTATATGATGTTTTATAGCCGCAGTAACTGGCATCGGTGGTAAGGCCGCTCCAGCATTATTAAAGTGTAAAATATGTTGACATCCAAGAGTATCTTTTCTTAGTTCATCAATATTTAGTTTAGACATATTTACAGTTTTAGCATGTAATTATTTACTGTCTTTGTACGTGCTTTTATGACAAAATACAAGCTAGATGGAAATATTACTGAGCATCAGGATTTAGTTTAACGATGAGAAAAGCTGTGAAAATTTATGAATGGATTTTATTTGATGCCGATAATACTTTATTCCATTTCGATGATTTTTCAGGCCTTAGATGTATGTTTAAAAAACATTTTGAGATCGAATTTTGTGAGAAAGACTATCAAGCGTTTCAAGCAATAAGTAAACCACTTTGGTGCAGTTATCAAAATGGCGCAATCAATGCGCAACATTTACAAGAACGACGTTTTTGCTCTTGGGCTGAAAAATTACAAATATCCACCGCACAACTGAATAGTATGTTCATGCAAACAATGGCAGATATAAGTAAGCCATTACAAGGTGTGGTTAGTCTGCTCGATTTTCTTAAAAATAAAGTAAAGCTTGGTATTATTACAAATGGATTTGTCGAGCTACAACAAACTCGCCTTGAGCGCACAGAACTTAAAGATTTTTTTGAAATACATGTTATCTCTGAGCAAGTGGGTATTGCCAAGCCAGATCCAAGAATTTTTGAACATGCACTTTCTTTAGCGGGTAACCCTGAACGCGAAAAAGTACTCATGGTGGGAGATACTTTCGAGACTGACATGCTGGGTGGGATTAATGCCAAACTTGATACATGTTGGCTAAATCCAGAGAAAAGACTTTTTCCCTAAAATTCTATAACAAATCATCAGATTAATTCTATATCTGAGCTTCAAGATTTATTGCAGGGTGTTCTATGAGTAAGAATTATTTTAGAGACAATGTGAATGCATTAGATTTTTCAAGAGCTCTGGTTCCAGTTATGAAAAAAATAGCAGAGCCATTATTCATAAATACGGAGATCACAAACTTTAGTTATTTAAAGTTTTGTTCTGATGGTTCTGTTATTAATTTAACTACAGACATAAGGTGGATTGATTATAGATTTTCTGAAAATATTAAGTACCAAATTTTATTCGAAAAACAATTAGAAGAGGGGATTGTTGAGAGGCCTTATATGTATTTATGGCCAAATGAAATCGACAACAAACTTTTAGGTGCTTTGCATGCTAATGGGATATGGAATGGCTGTAATGTTTATATACCAAAGAATAATCAAATTGAAGTGTTTTCTTTTTCATCATCTGTTAATAACTCAAATATACAAAATTTTTACATAAATAATTTTAATTTTCTCAATAAGTTTATTATTTATTTCATGAGTAATATGAATTTATTACATGAAGCAGAGGAAAGAAAAAATCGTATTATAACGGACATACAGTTTCCATGTATGTTGGCAAATGAAACAAAGAGTAAATGCGTTGAGCAAAAAAATTGTTTGATTTAAAGAAAGTAAAAATTACTAGCGAATTATCTCTAAGTAATAAAGAAATAGAATGTTGTTATTACTTAAGTAAAGGATTAAGTATTAAAGGTATAGCAAATAAAATGCGAATATCACCCCGAACCGTAGAAACGCATGTTAATCACATCAAATTAAAATCAAATTGCTATACAACAGACTTGTTAATCGAATATATCCATCAGAAAAAGTGGATTTTTGACTCGCTATTCACAAATGAGTCATTGTTTTAAAGGATGTATATAAATGGAAAATCAAGACATAAATCAATCTAGTGCTAATACTGAAGTGTTGCCAAACAACACTCAGGTTGTTCTTTTTTCTGGTGGACGAGATAGTACTTTAATGGCGGCTTTATTGATGATGAGAAATATCCCTATATATTTATTATCCGCTAATAGTGGCGCTTCGGTTCATCGAGATATAACTCAATATAGAGTAAATGAATTAATCAAAAAATTTGGAAAAAATTTAGTTGTTGGCTACAAGATTTTGGATATTTCTGGGACCTTTAGAAGTATTGCTCTTGAACGTATTGAAGAAGATATTTTAACAGATAAAAAAAATTTGGTTGTTGTTGGTGAGATGTTAGCTATTATGGCACACGTTGCAGATTTTTGTCTTAGAACTCGCCTCAGTGTAGTCAACTGTGGCTTTACAAAATATCAAGAAGAGTTTCCAGAACAGCGAGAATCTTCAATTGAATTTATTTCAAATTTTTTAAAAAAGTATCATATTCATTTAGAGTGTCCAATATATCAAGATGCTACCACCATAGAATACAAATTATTACAGATAGGATTAAGTAATAAGCCTCTAGAAGGATCAACATTATTTTCTGATACATTTTCAAGAGCAGATGACCAAACAATTTTAAATTATCTAGCAAGAAAAGAAATGATGACTCACGAACATATTAAATTTTTAACGCAGAGTTTATTTGAGCATTCAATTTAATTAGGAGCTGATATGGAAATTGAGAAAGTCTTAATTAGTGGATGTTTAGTTGGGCTAAAAGTTCGGTATCATGGGGGGGATGCTCTATGTTATAGCCAAATAATCGATAGATGGACAAAAGAAGGCAGAATTGTATCTATTTGTCCTGAAGTATCAGCTGGACTACCTATTCCAAGACCTTCTAGTGAAATAACTCATGGAACCGCAAACGATGTATTGAAAGGCAAAGCAAGCGTGTTTACTCACACGGGTATTGATAGGACTGATGCTTTTGTTAAAGGTGCATTTAAGGCATTATCACTTGCAAAAAAATTTAATATAAAAATAGCTGTTCTTAAAAAGGATAGTCCGTCTTGCGGGAATACCACAGTATATGATGGTAGTTTTAGTGGGAAAATTATTCCAGGATCTGGTGTTACAGCACAATTACTTAATGATAATGGAGTTAGGGTATTCAATGAATTGGAATTACATGAAGCAGATATATACATGCGTTCCTTGGACGTTAGTCGAGACCGTTGATATTTCACACAAGTAGCCATGAAAATGAACATGCTATAGGCCACTACGGAAGCATAATTGAAGAGAATCATCAATTTGCTTTTGATAACCATCGATTAAATTTTTAAAGGATTAAGTTCCTGCATCAAAATTATGTTGCAGGTTAATTGCTTACCTTATTTCTTAATGCGTTGATAAATAATATGTCAACAGATCTTAGCCATTTTTTATAAAAGCATCAGTAAAAATCACCGATGTTTCTTAAAGCCATTCCTACTAAAGTCTCAGTATTCTAGTTCGAGTATAACAATAAGTAAATATAGAGACGGTTATCTCGCACTAAAAATGAAATTTGAGGACGGATCATTATGTTTTTAAACACATCAAAAAAATTGCCAAAAGGACTAGGGTGTGTCCTCAATTTAAAGCCATTTTTTAAGCAATAAAAGTTCAAAATTGA
>CAZSAO010000054.1:0-11112 GCA_964605275.1 uncultured Legionella sp. | reverse complement strand
CGTTTGTTTGGCTTCTTTAATAGTACTGGCCATTTGTTCTTGCGCTAACTCTTTACTTTGCGCAATAATCGTTTCAATAATAGAATGAATTTGTTTGACTATAGGGTATCCTAAGTGACGTTTGATCGATTGACACATGCTATTAAGCTGCGTGTAATCTAATATTTTACTTAAATTTTTTCCTGTGGCATCCATCAAAAAGCGAATAGGGGCCAGAGGAACAAAACGATCTAATTGTAAATATTGGGGTGCCGCACAATTAATGGTGTAAAACGTTTCCAAAAATACGGTTCCTGCGGGGATACTTTTAATGGCAATAGTTGCAACTGTGGCATTGCCTAATTCACTGTCTATGGTCATTTCCATGGTTTCATTAACCATGGGGTGCTCCCAACTTAAGAACTCAATGTCTTCATGTACCAGGGCTTTAGCACGAGAATAAGTAACCAGCGTGCCTTCTTCTTTTAATCCAGGAAAATGAGCGCTCTTCATATGTCCTGTAGGACGCAGAATTTCTGTATTATCTGCATGATGATCATAGTCTATGCCGTACTCTTGAAACACTTTAGTCATATAGGTTTCAAGCTCTAATAAATTTTCTTCTGCTTCAATTTCTGCAATTAATGCCAAAGCTTTGGGTTTATCACACGAGTTCATTTCGAGTAATTTATCTCTTCCTTCATGCAATATGCGTTGTAATTCTTGGCTATAGTGTTGTGTATCAACAAGCAATGAGTCAAATAATTCATTACTTGCTTTATTGGTTGCTAGCAATGGATTTAAACGTTCGGCAAAATGTTGATAAATAGAAAAGCCTACCGAGCAGCTTTGTTGAAATAAATTAATTCCTTCATGATACCAGCGAAATAATAGCTCTTGTGCGGTATCGCACAGATAAGGTACGTGAATGTTAATCGAATGTTGTTGCCCTATGCGGTCTAAACGGCCAATTCGTTGTTCCACTAAATCTGGATTCATTGGTAAATCAAACAAGACTAAATGATGGGCAAATTGAAAATTACGTCCTTCGCTACCTATTTCCGAGCAAATAAGCGCTTGTGCCCCATTTTCTGCATCGGCAAAATATTCGGCGGCTCTATCTCTATCGATGATTGAGAGTCCTTCATGAAACGTTGTACTGCGAATGCCCGCTTTGAATTTTAAATGTTGTTCCAAGGTAATGGCAGTCTTGGCTTGAGCACAGATAATTAATACTTTTTTAGGTGCTACATTTCTTAGCATATTAACGAGCCAAGAAACTCTAGGGTCGTGTTCTAACCAAAAGCCATTTTCTTGTAATGCTTGTTCTGGATGAAGAGGATCAATGCTTTGTAATTGTGCTAACGAATTATAAATAATGGGATTCTCTAGAGGGTATGCATGAATAATTCGTTGCGGAAAACCTTGAATTGCCGCACGCGTATTACGAAATAATACGCGTCCCGTGCCATGACGGTCTAAGAGATTTTTAATGATTACAGGTACATCATTGCTGCATTCATCGCCTAAATATTTTTTGACCTGCGTTAATAAATCATCATTGAGCGGTTCATTAGGATTGATGTTTTGAACGTCCAGCAACCGCTGTACTAAGCTATTTGTTTCTTGATAGTGTTCTTCTTCTTTTTGAAATGCGGCTAAATCATAAAATCGAGAGGGATCGAGTAGGCGTAAGCGTGCAAAGTGACTTTCAATGCCCACTTGTTCAGGAGTGGCCGTGAGCAACAACAAGCCTTTAGATAATGCAGCCAATTGCGCTATAAAGGTATACTCAGCACTTGCACTGCTTTCTGACCACTGCAGGTGGTGTGCTTCATCTACTATTACTAAGTCCCAAGCGACTTGCAATGCATGCTGTGGGGCTTCCTTGTGTGTCATAAGAAAATCAAGGCTACAAAGCACTACATCTTCATGCTCAAATGGGTTTGCTTTATTAGCAGTTTGTGTCCATGCAAAATCATTGAGCTCTTCATCACCGAGTTCTGAGGTTATATGATCGCTGTTATCGTAGCGAGAACGATTCATGATGGAGCAACGTAAATTAAAGCGGCGCATCATCTCCACAAGCCATTGATGCGTTAAGCTTTCAGGAACAATAATTAATACTTTGCGCGCACGTCCTGTATGTAATTGATAATGCAAAATCATACCGGCTTCTATTGTTTTTCCTAAGCCCACTTCATCTGCAAGTAATACACGAGGCGCATAACGTTGAGCGACTTCTCTGGCAATATAGACTTGATGAGGTAGATGATTGGTTCTCGTGCCGAGTAAGCCACGTACTTTTGATTGTTGTAAACGGCTCAAGTGATTCAGAGTGTCTATTCTTAGTTTAAATGAGTCTAATTTATCTAATAGGCCACTGTATAATCGTTTTTCAGGGGAGTTTAATTCAATAAAACAATCCAGTGAGATTTCAGTGATATGAGTTTCATCGCCTTGCTCGTCAACGCCAGAATAAATCATGAGCCCTTGATGTTCATTAACGGCCGTTATGGTTACTTTTTGTTGCTCATTAGTCGTAATTTCTTCGCCTTCTTTATAAATAATACGACTTAATGGCGCATTACTGATGGCATAAATGCGTTCTTCTTCGGCTGCTGGAAAGTTAATACTAACTTGTCTTGCTTCCAGACGCGTGATAATACCTAACCCGAGCTGAGATTCTGTGTTACTAATCCAACGTTGACCTATGGTGAATGTCATATACACGTTCCTATTTATTTAATTACGACCGTTGATGCAGTCGTTTAGACAATAATATTAATTGTATCAATATTTGTTACAATAGCCATAAATTTCACATTTTTAAAATGGAATTATTTTTTTTTGGCATCTAATTTGCTCTATATTAGTTCGGGCTATAAATTATCTCTTGTATTATATAATCGTTATGATTAAAAATAGGAGGTAGCGAGTTGTTTTTAATCTCAGGAGAGAGCACATGGATAAAGAAGAACAAGAGTTAATGAGTGCGTTAAAGGATTTAAAACAACCTGTTTCAAAAATTGATTTGGTGCTCGATAATGCACCTGGAGATGTCAATGCGCTTAATGGTTCTAGTGATGTTAATAATCATTTAAATGAACTTAATGAAACTAAAAATAAAATTATTGAAATTAAGAAAAATCTTAATATTATTATCGATACAATTATGGCTAATCCTAGTTTTGTCACACGAGCTGCCAATGCCTGGGGAGAGTTATCGACTTGGAAAAAAGTAGGTACGGGATTAGTATTAACGTTTCCACCGATACTTGTAGGCGTGGCTGCTAACGTTGCAACACTTCTTACTTTAGGAGGCATTACGGGGATAGTTTATACCACGAGTGGCATTATTCTTGAAGATCATCATGCGTGCAGTAACGATACCAAGCAAAAAATAAAAGATGGGATTGCAGGTATTACAGGTATTTTAGAAATCACTATTCATGCTTTAAATAAAATTCATTTTCAGTTGCAAGCAGAACTTGATAAATTCAAAAAAGAAAATTTTAAGTTAGCAGAGCAAGTAATCAAGTTGCATAGTGAGGTCGATACTTTTTGTGATGAAGTAGAGCGATTGAGTAAGTTAAATATTGAGTTAGCACAAAACAAAAAACAATTAGAACAGACGTGTAAGGCGTTAGAGCAATCCAATGAGCACCAAAGTGAATTATTTGCTAAAACGCAACACGAATTACGTTTAGTAGAAAATGAGTACCAACAAACCTGTGATGAATTAAAATTAAAGGTAAACGAATTAGCTACAGTTCGTAAATCGATGATGGTTGAAGTCGTTAAAGCAGGAATCATATCTAAATCGTTACAAAAAGTAGTATCTCATTTTTCCGTAGATGTAATTGATGAACCGGTGCAACAAGACGATATAGAAGTAAAATTAACGAACATGCTTCACCAAGAAAAGATGCTGGCGTCACGATTAGTGCAACGTTTTAAAGATACTCAAGTTGAGTTGAGAGATGCAACCGATGATATGAAGAAAAGCAGCGAAGATAATCATAATTTATTAACGCAACAACAAAAAATAATGCAACGATTGGAGTCAGTCAATCTACTTGCGATACAAAGTATGTATCCTAAAAAAACGAGTACATTACAGAATGAAAGCACTTTTTTTTATCATGGGATGATAAGTAACGAATCAAGTATATCCACGGAACAGATATCATCGAGCGCACGAGCAATGCATTATTAAGAGTTTATTTTAAGCAGTTTGATAGGTAAGATCATGAAGTAAGGCTTGGGTGAATAGGGTTATTTAAATAAGTCTTGATAATAAGTGGCACCATTTAATTAGCTAAAATGGTGCCACTACATAAGATTAACTATTTTTCGGTTGATTCTTTGGGAGCGTTTACTTCTCTTCTCCTAGACTCATTTTTTTGTGCGCGATTTTGCTGGTTCCCTTGGTTGGGATTGGTTCTTTTTCTTTGTTGATTATTACCGTTGTTGTTGCTATTGGTATTACTGGTGTTGTTATTGCCAGTGTTACTATTAGCATGAGCACCACTTTGTGCTTGAGTACTGGTCGAGCGTTGTTGTGGCCCAGAGCGCTTACGCCGTGGGTTTTGTGAGCGTCTGTCATTATTTTTATAATGTTGTTTATTACCCGATGCAGAATGTGATTTTTTCAGTGGCTCTGCTGGCGGAGTATCTTGAATGACGGTATGTATGCCAAATAAACTCGTCCACAAACGTTTGATAAAGCTATTTTGTGGATTTTTGCCAATTTGGTGTTCTGCAAAAGATTTTACCGCAGGCTCATCTAAATGCATCGTTTCTTTATCTTTGCCAGAGACATGTAATTCAGGTTGTTGAATTAATGAATAACTTGGCTTTTTAGCCTTACCGACGTTATCTTCTTTTAAACGTGTGATGGTATATTGCGGCGAATGCATATACGGATTAGCTATGACCACAACGTTTACGTGGTGTCTTTTTTCGATTTCTTTAATGAACGTTCTTTTCTCATTCATAATAAAAGTAGCCATTTCTGGCGGCAGCTGCACTTGAATTTCAGCGGTCTTTTCCTTTAATGCTTCTTCTTCAATCAAGCGAGTAATCGATAAACCATGCGATTGAATATTGCGCACAGTACCGCGTCCTTCACAACGAGGACATACTTCTTGTGCACTTTCGCCTAAAGATAAACGTAATCGTTGACGCGACATTTCTAACAGGCCAAAACGAGAAATACGACCTACTTGAATTCGTGCTCTGTCCGCTTGTAGTGCTTCTTTTAGACGATTTTCTACTTCGCGTTGATTTTTACTCGAGTTCATGTCAATGAAGTCGATAACAACCAGGCCACCTAAATCACGTAAGCGTAATTGACGAGCAATTTCATTCGCGGCTTCAAGGTTAGTATTTAGTGCGGTAGCTTCAATATCAGAACCTCCCGTGGCTTTGGCGGAGTTAACATCTATTGAAACCAATGCTTCCGTTCTATCAATCACTAACGCACCACCAGAGGGCAGCATTACTTGGCGTTGATAGGCGGTTTCTATCTGACTTTCAATCATATAGAAATTAAATAAAGGAATACTGCTATTGTACAATTTAAGATTGGGTAAAAACTCAGGTTTTACACGCTCAATATATTGTTTTGCTTTGATATACGATATTTGATCATCAATGATAATTTCGCTAATCGATTTACGTAAATTATCACGAATAGAACGAATAATTACATCTCCTTCTTGATGAATCAAACAAGGAGCTGGTTCGGTATTATATGCTGTTTTAATGGATTCCCATTGATTACGTAGCATATTTAAGTCGTCTTGCAATTCTTCTTGGCTTTTACCAACACCTGCTGTACGAATAATAAGACCCATATCTTCAGGCAATGCTAAAGCATTTAATGTTTCACGTAATTCGTCACGCTCATCGCCTTCAATGCGACGAGAAATCCCGCCAGAGCGAGGATTGTTCGGCATTAATACTAAATAGCAGCCCGCAAGCGTAATAAAAGTAGTTAATGCAGCACCTTTATTACCGCGTTCTTCTTTATCGACTTGAATAAGTAATTCTTGTCCTTCACGAATCAATGTCGTAATAGGGGGTTTGTCATCACCAAAATCTTCAGGATTTTTACTTAAGTATTCAGGTGCTATTTCTTTTAAAGGTAAAAAACCTTGTCGCTTAGAACCGTATTCTACAAAAACGGCATCAAGGCTCGGTTCTCTTCTTGTAACTACTGCTTTATAGATGTTACCTTTTTTCTTTACTTCACCAGGACATTCGATGTCTAGATCAAATAATTGACTGTCTTTTATCAGTGCAACACGAATTTCTTCGGTTTGTATTGCATTAATGAGCATTTTTTCCATTTGTAACCTCATGCATTAGGGCGCGAACGTCGCTTTAAGCAGAGACAGTAAAGGCTCAATGAGGGAGTTGATATTTATCATAGCAATGTTCAAGACAGTAGGTATGAAGCCTTATTACTTACTCTGTTTGTAAGCAATCAAGCGACAGGTTTATTCATATCTTGGCCAAATAGGCGCTTAATAATATCATTCTCTTGCCATAAAAGTTGTCATTGGTGATGTTAAAACGCTTCAAGTAAGTTCTTTTGTTGTACTCCTGTACTAACAAAAACACTGTATGTAACAGCTTTACATCATTGAGCAACTTTAATTTTTTGTTTAGAGAGCTACTCTAAGCAAAAAATAGGGCATTGATCTTTAAGTAACCCATAACCTTCTAAACAGACCGTACGCATGTCCCTTTGTATTAATCAAAGGTGCATGCAACAGGCATTAGTACTTACGTTTATTGCGTTAAAAATAAAATTTCGTAAGCCGTATTTAAAGCCTGAAAAAATGTGTATGTTGTGTAAGCATGTCTGGCATGCGTAGGTATCTGTTGAAATTATAGTCAATTTAACTCTGGTATTGGGTTGCTTCCTTTTCTCTACTAGCTTAAAAAACGAAAGCGCATCTTAATTTTTTGCCGATAATGAATCGACTAATAAACTTTTTTTCTATTTATACGTTATAATTCGTTTGTATCGGTTGCAAGGAATTGTCCTTTGCAAGTCAAGATAATAACAAAAAATTCACGCTCAGCAAATAGGTTTATTAATAATGAGTGAAGTTATCTACAAAGAAATTAGTTCAGAAGAGGAAGGGCAGCGTCTCGATAATTATTTAATTCGAGTACTTAAAGGTGTTCCTAAAAGTCATATTTATCGTATTATTCGTGGTGGAGAAGTTCGGATAAATAAAAAAAGATGCCAAGTCAGTCAACGATTAATGGCTGGCGACATGGTACGTATTCCTCCTATACGTCTTGCAACAACTAAAGATGTATTTGTAGGCGATGCATTGGCAAAACGATTAAAAGAGTGCATTATCTTTGAAGATTCCGGTTTAATCGTGCTCAATAAACCAGCAGGGATTGCGGTGCATGGTGGTAGTGGGCTGAATTTGGGTGTTATTGAAGCGTTAAGAAAAACACGTTCTGATATTCCTTATTTAGAACTCGTTCACCGTTTAGATAAAGATACGTCGGGTTGTTTATTAATAGCAAAAAAACGCAGTGTGTTGCGTGCCATCCATGCGTTATTAGAAGCACGTACCATTCAAAAAACGTATTGGGCTCTGCTCACTCATCCGTGGCAAAACAAGAAAAAAATAACGGTATCCGCTGCGTTGGAAAAGAATATTTTAAAATCGGGTGAACGTATTGTTTCAGTACAAGATGATGGAAAAGCATCGGAAACACAATTTACGCTATTGGAAAACTATCAACAAGCATGCTGGGTTGAGGCGAGTCCTAAAACGGGCCGTACGCACCAAATTAGAGTACATAGCGCACATCTAGGGCATGTTATTGTGGGCGATGAGAAATATGGGGCTATTGCCGGAACAGTAGAAGGAATAGATAATAAATTACATCGTCTTTATTTGCATGCGCGAGCAATTCGATTTACCTTAAACGGAGAAGAGTATTCGTTTCAAGCGAACTTAGATGAACGATTTGCTACTACACTAAAATTATTGCGTGAAAGGAGCTCAAGAAGCAATGGGTAATCCATATCAGTTGATTGTTTTTGATTGGGAAGGAACTATTTCTGACACCTTAGGCCTTATTTTACATACCGTAGCTGCTGAAGCACGAGCATTAGGCTTTGGTGAGCTTAATCATGGTGAGGCAAAGAAATATGTCGAGTTAGGTTTAGTTCATGCGTTAAAAAAGTTATTCCCTCATTTGTCTTTAACGCAACATGAGACATTATTAGATGCAGTTCAACGAGCCATGTTATCTAAGTCGGCAGATATTTATTTAATTCCTGGTGCCAAAGAAGTAATTGAGCAATTAAAAAAGGCTCAAGTCGATTTAGCAATTGCTTCGAATAAAGGACAGCACTCACTGCAACGTGCGCTACACTATGCAGGTCTTGATTCTGCATTTCAAGTAACTCGTTGTGCAGGACAGGTGCCTGCGAAACCTTGCCCGCAAATGTTAGAAGAAATTATGGAACTGTTTGGCCAAAACGCGCAGACCACATTGATGATCGGAGACTCCGTATCTGATATTGAAATGGCGCATAGTATTAACGTTGCGGCCATTGGCGTAGATTTTTATCATCAAAATGAACAGGCTTTGAAAGATGCTGGCGCGTTAGCTGTATTTGATGACTATTCCAAGCTTGCTGAGTTCTTGCATTTACCCTTAGCGTCTACAGGAGTATTACCAAGTGAGTAATGTAACTAGCATCCCCAATTTATTAACATTATTACGGATTATGCTTATTCCCGTTTTTGTTATTATTTTTTATCTTCCTTTCGATGGCGCACATTTTATCGCTGCATGTATTTTTGCAGCTGCAGGTTTTACTGATTGGTTAGATGGTTATTTGGCACGTCGATTACATCTTACTTCCACTTTTGGCGCATTTTTAGACCCTGTTGCCGATAAATTATTAGTATCTACCAGTTTGTTGCTACTGGTTGGTGCTAAAGAGATAGATTATATTACTATTCCGGCGATAGTTATTGTAGGTCGAGAAATAGTTATTTCTGCCTTGCGCGAATGGATGGCTGAAATAGGTAAGCGAGCCAGTGTGACGGTGGGATATATAGGTAAAGCGAAGACTGCGATACAAATGTTAGCATTAATGTTATTACTGGCGTTTACGCCACTCGTTTCTTGGTGGGGAACAATTGGCTTTGTTTTGCTTTATGTGGCAGCGATTTTAACTATTTGGTCGATGGTTATTTACCTAACTATTGCATGGCCAGATTTAATGAAAAAAAGTTAAAATTTTTGTTGACAATAAAGCGCATTACTGTAGAATCCTCACTCGTAGACGCGGGAATAGCTCAGTTGGTAGAGCACAACCTTGCCAAGGTTGGGGTCGCGAGTTCGAGTCTCGTTTCCCGCTCCAAATTAAAGCGACAAAAGAAGTCGCTTTTTTTTTAGAGCAAAAAGAAATTTATGAGGCTGTGTGGCAGAGTGGTCATGCAGCGGCCTGCAAAGCCGTGTACGCCGGTTCGATTCCGGCCTCAGCCTCCAAAAGTTATGCCCAGGTGGCGAAACAGGTAGACGCAAGGGACTTAAAATCCCTCGGTGGTAACACCGTGCCGGTTCGATTCCGGCCCTGGGCACCAATTACACATTTTGTAATGGTTCGCAAGAGTTCAAATTAGTACGTAACTAATTGATAAATAATAAAATAACATCGACTTCTTCTTTTCAGATCTTTCTCAACTATTCGTAACTTTTCGCATATAACCGCGAGAACTTTGGGTAATATTTTGGGTAAAGTTTTTTCTCTCATTCCAGTTCTTCCAAAGTTACCGCCTAGTTGAGGTAATCTATCATGTTAACCGATGCATATATTAAATCTTTAAAGATTGGTGATAAAAAACGCCATACTGATCTTTATGGTTTGGTATTAGAATTAAGACCAACCAAGAAAAAACTCAATAAGGTATTTATTTTCCGTTTTCAATGGAATAAAAAGCCGCAAACAATCACTATTGGTAAGTATCCAAGCATTCTTTCTGGACCGGCCCGCGCTCAGGCTTTAACCTATCGAGAATTAGTAGATAAGGGAATTGATCCTAGATTAACAAATACTGAATCTGAGCAGAAAACAACTTTTGGATTCGTTGCTGATCAATGGTTCCAAAAGTATAAGGGAACATGGAAAGAGTTTGCACGAAATCGCCATTCAAAAAGCCTTGCACGAGACTTTCTTTCAATCATTGATAAGCCCATCGATGAAATAACCAAAGCAGACTTATTGCTAACTATTAAACCTCATGAAGATTTAGGCCATCATGATGTAGCGCATCGATTATATTCAAGATTAAAAAGTATATTTGATTTTGCTTTAGGAGCATCTCTTACAGAAAATTATCCGCTCAATGGTTTAAACAAAGCCTTAATTCCTCGGCCAAAGGTTAAAAATCAGCCCGCTATCAACTCAAGTGAAGCCCACGAGATGATGAAAGTCATCAAGAAAACCAATTCTACAAAAATTGTAAAATTGTATATGGAGTTACTAGCCCATGTATTCACTCGACCTAAAGAGCTTAGGGAGGCAAAGTGGAATGAGTTTGATCTGTCAAATGCTGAGTGGAACATACCAGCAGATAGAATGAAAATGGGTTTACCTCACTGGATCCCTTTGACGTCTCATGTATTAAGCCTATTAAAAGAACTAAGATTAATAACTGGTTTTACACCATATCTTTTTAGTTCTCCTGCACTTAAGAAAGTTCAGCCTATCAGTGAAACCAGTGTTCGTAAACTTTTACATCATGCTGGATTTAAAAATAAACATACAGCTCACGGATTTCGTTCTCTAGCTTCCAGTGTGTTACATGAACAAGGGAATTTTAGAAGCGAAGCAATAGAGGCTCAGTTAGCTCACCGTGTACAGGGAGTAAAGGGAAAGTACTTAAGAGCGGAATTTAGGGAAGAACGTAGACTATTAATGAATTGGTATAGCAATTGGATAACCCAATCTGACGATGTCATTGAAGTAAATTATAAGGAAAGAAAATGATTGAAGATTATTTTGCGGGACCAAACTTACTAGGGTGTGTCCTCAATTTAGCACCAATTTTTGAACATACTTTGATTGCTCTG
>CAZSAO010000053.1:0-11302 GCA_964605275.1 uncultured Legionella sp. | reverse complement strand
TATTAGGGAACATCTATGTCTATATCATTTGATACCTTGCCACATCCTGGCATTCAATCATTAAAACCCTATCAGCCCGGTAAATCGATTGAAGCACTACAACAAGAAACCAATCTTAACGATATTATTAAATTAGCCAGCAATGAAAACCCGCTAGGATGTAGTCCACACGCATTAAGTGCACTCCAACAACTCCCATCAATAACCGCAGCAACCTATCCTTCTTATACCAACCACCCGATTATTTCCAAGTTAGCGCAAAAATTAAATATAAAAACGCAACAACTCGTTCTAGGAAATGGATCAGACACAATTTTTGGACTACTTACTACCTGCTTCGCACTGCATACCAATAAACATATCCTCACGCATGATTATGCATTTAGTACTTATGCTATTCAAGCGCACACATTAGGGATTCCTGTACGTACGGTTCCCACTACAGAGCATTTAGAAGTCGATATCCACGCCCTTATTAATGCGTGCACTAATGACACGGCCCTCATATTTATAGCCAACCCCAATAATCCAACGGGATTATTAATGAGTCAAGACAGTATAAAAGAGCTTCTGCAACGCATACCCTCCCATACGCTTTTAGTACTTGATGAAGCCTATTATGAATATGCGCGATCACAACAAGAATACAGCAGCTTAGAATGGTTGGCGCACTATCCCAACTTAGTGATTACTCGTACCTTTTCTAAAATTTATGGTATGGCTGGTTTACGATTAGGCTATGCAATGGCCCATCCGGATATTGTGCGTATTTTAATCCGCGCACAATTGCCCTTTGTTGTAAACCAAGTAGCATTGCATGCCGGAGAAGCGGCCCTTGATGATGATGCTTTTATTACTCAAAGCCTTCAAATGAATGCTTTAGGAATGCGGCAGATGAAGGATGGTTTTGATGCTTTAAATATATCCTACTTGCCTTCCGCGGGCAATTTTCTAACATGTAACATAAAAGAAGATGGGATGAAGTTATATCACTACTTATTACAATGCGGCATTATCATTCGCCCACTACATCCTTATAACTTATCACATTATTTACGTGTTACCGTGGGCACAAAGGAGCAAAATGCTCGTTTTCTTGAGGCTTTGAATCACTATTTAAATCGATAAGATTTGGTGCTTCACCCGCCTTTTTTTTATCCTGTTTCGAATGAAAAAAGAGTGTAAACTCCTTTTTTCTACTTGTATAAATATCTTTATATTGAGGTAAATCAAAGCAGGTTAAACAGTCATAGAATCTATTCAAGCTAAAAAAAACACTACCATCTACTTGTTTAGATCTCATAAGATGTTTTATGTGTATTTTGAAAAATAAGTCAACTATTGCACTATGCCCCTGATACAATGCAACTGAAAGTGGTGTCCACGTATTCTTGCATGGTTGATGAATCGCAGCAGGCTGCTGCAAAAATGATAACAATAGCGCAACTATTTCAACACATCCATTTAGAGAAGCTATATACAAAGGCGTTACACCTCTATTATCAGGTTGGTTGATTAACGCAGAGAATTTTTTTAAAGTATTTAACAGCAAATACACAATATTAACGTATCCATTTTGTGACGCTATTTGCAAAGGAGTGCACAAGTTACAATTAGACCATCCTAAAATTTCTGGAAATGCTTTTGCACTTTGTACCACTTTTTTAACTAACGCCATATCCCCAGCTTGTGCCCCTAAATAAGCTAACGAGCAAGCAAAAATATTTCGTGCTCTACTTTTTTGCAATGTTATTGTATGTACTTCTTGCCAACGAATATTAGTTTTTAATTGCTGCATTATTTGCTTAAATAGATCTCGCTCTATAATTGATGCATGAGGAGCAATAAAAGGAGTTGTTTTAAATATCAACCAGTTACATTTATTATTTGTGTAAACGTTACTTATTAATTGTGCAAGCTGAGAATAAGGTACCATATATAGACCCAAATCCATTTTATTCGCATCAAAAAAACACCATCCCTCTTGATAGTAACTAATCATCAAAGCATGCGTGCCTAAATTAAGCTCAAAAGTAATTGGTAGGGGATAAAAAACTAAGGCCTGCTGTAATAAAGCAAAATAATCAAACAGCTCTACGATTTCATAGGCGCCAATAAAAGGCTCACACGCATAAGAAGCCGCATCATTCACTACAGGACGAACCAAAGGTTCACCACCTAAGCTATCTTGGTTTTTGCTAATTGATTGAAGAGGATTAACGAGGGGAAGTTGATACAGCAATACTCCATCAAAAAAAGCATATAAATCAAACCAGTAACGCAAGGGAAAGTCTCGCGTTAATATCTCATTAATCGTGGTTAAATTACTATTTTCTTGTTCTATAGCCCATGTTACCACCGGTACAAGATGGGTTTTAATATTACGTAACCTATTTAAAAAAAAGGAAAAACCTTGATTGAAAAAGGCTTGTCGGTACATATGTGCAAGCCCAAAACATACTCCAGAACGAGTGCTCTGTGCAAATGCGGGATATAAAGCTTGTACACAAGAAATAATCTCCTCATGCGAAGGCAGAGAAAGTCTTTCCATTGCGCCAAAATAGCCATGCTCCATCAAGATATAGGCGCGATCATACTGACTAATTCCTTGATCAAAAGCTGCTAATAATCTAACCGTATTAACATGATGCTTTTGAATCGCGTTGCGTAAAGGACTAAAACCATACTCATCAAGTTCTTGCAAGCACTCTAATTCCCCCCTAAGAATACGAGTAATAATTAAACTATCAGGAGCATATCCTAAAGCGAGCAAACAATTTACAAGTATAGGGATATTAAACCTAAAGAAGTGAATAGCGCTAATTAACAGTGGGCTCATTAACAACCATAAAGAACAAAAAAACACATTATAGCACAATAAATGTAACTCGTCGTCAATTGAGCTTATCAATACAAAATAAGTTTACTTTTAATACAATTTTTAATTCTTAAATTTACTTGTCGCTAACTAATAACACGTTTTTTTGAATAGTCATCCGCCAATAATAAATACATGGCTGGCACGATAAATAAAGTGCCCGTAGAAATGCCTGTTGCGATTACTAACCCAATATTAAAACGACTAACCGCACCAGCACCGGTGGATATAATGAGCGGCACAACACCCAAAACCATCGCAGTAGTAGTCATTAAAATGGGACGTAGGTCATCAAATACATGATGAAAAGCAGATTAAACGCATAGAACATAAGCGCTGCATTTTATGTTCTATGCGTTTGTCTGACTATTAAAAAGAGTGCTTAACATAAGGAGTAAAAGCCGTATTAGGTGAGGCTATTTTTTCACGAGATATTTTTTCAGGATAATATTGTTTTAAAAAATCCCCGACACAAAGATCATTACACAATAATGCAGGTTGATTTATTTGTTCCTGAGACCAAAAACCAAATCGGGCTGGCGAACTAACACGGCGAGTGTTCGTCAATGAAGAGAGCTCTTCTGGCGAATAAGAACAGTTTTTTTCTAAATATTCTAGTAATGGTGATTGACGATCAATGTACAATAATTTCTCGATGACTTCATCATCAAAAGTAGCTCGTACCTCTGTTAAGTTAACAAATCTCTTCGCTGTTTTTTCCCCGGTTGTTGGGCACTCTATCGCTCTAATTTTTTGATGATGTATATCGTAATAGGCCTTTTTTTCACTTAACGATTGTTCAAAATTAAACCCTAGTTGCTCTGATATGCGTTGATTAAAATCTACAATATCTTTAATCATTGCAAGATGCGTATCACAGGATAATTGAGGGCAACGGAACCATGATTTAAATAAAATATTTTTAATATAGCTATTATGATCATCAAGGGCAGCACATAGATCAGTCAAGCTAGAATAGCGCGCATCAGTTAAACGGGCATCACGATCATGAATAATAATCGCAATATTAGCCAAAACACCATTAAACTGGGCAGGAGTAATCATTTCTCGTCCTTTTTTTGTATAGCCACCCTCTTTTCGCAATTCCACGTGCGTCACTTCTTTAACATATGCCAAAATATTCATTGATTGTGCAGGTGTAATAGTGTCCGTTGTAATTCCAAATTTTTTGAGAGCATCAGGTAATGCCCTATAGCATACTTCTTCGATGAGATTATGGACAAAAAATATATTTTTCGCTTTTTCCATTTCCTCTTCAGTACAAGAAGCGTCTAATCGTTGAGCTGCCTCCAATAAAATTAAAAACTCTTCTTCGTATCGTTTTATGCGATATTGTGAGTTATCTTGTTTCTCTTTAATTTGGATATTTTTATTAATTGCCTTTGAATCATCATTGGCTACTATACTGTTTTGTTCAAACGAATCTTGCGAATCATCTTCGTTGTTTTCAAATCCCAAGAACAACTCGGTAAAATTCCAAATGGCTTTAGGAAATGATGAACCAAAATAAACAGAAGACGTATTATCTGATTTAGTAAAAAACATTTTATTCCAACAGTTGATTTTTGCTCACTATTTTATCACATGGATAATTAAGATAAACTTAAGCAATAAAAAAACTCAACATCAGCGGGAACTATTTAACCAAGGAGCATCACAAAAAGTACGCTACTCTATTTACACACTATTTAAATAATACGTTTTTTTGAATAGTCATCCGCCAATAATAAATACATAGCTGGCACGATAAATAAAGTAAATAAAGTACCAATAGAAATACCTGTTGCGATTACTAATCCAATATTAAAACGACTAGCAGCTCCTGCACCGGTGGCTATAATAAGCGGCACCACGCCCAAAACCATCGCTGCAGTAGTCATTAAAATGGGACGTAGACGAATTACTGCCGCAGAACGAATCGCATCGAGTTTTTTTTGTCCTTGCTCTTGTAAATCATTAGCAAATTGCACAATCAAAATGCCATGTTTGGAAATCAAACCAATTAACGTCACTAACCCTACTTCACTATAAATATTCAAAGTAGCCCCTTTGATGCCTAAACTGACAAAAATCATCGCGCCGCAAATCGACATCGGCACACTGATTAAAATAATTAACGGATCACGAAAGCTCTCAAATAAAGCGGCAAGTGCCAGAAAAATAAGAATCAAGGCAAAAAAGAACGTTACAATTAATCCCGAACCTTCTTTAACAAACTGCCGCGACTGAGCCCCATAATCAATATAATAGCCTTGCGGCAATACGTTTTTGGCAATAGTTTTTAATGTGCTCAACGCTTTTTCCATAGAAACACCTGGTAAAGCTACTGCCGAGATGGTGGCTGAATTAAGTTGCTGAAAATGATTTAAAGCCTCAGGTACAATCTGGCTTTCCAAACTCGCCACCGTACTTAAAGGAATGGAGGCTCCTGTTGCCGTTTTTATATAATAATTAAGAATTTCATCAGCATTTAAACGTTTATTACGCTCTACTTGTGGAATAACCTGATACGAGCGCCCATCGTAATTAAAATAATTAATATAGTTTTCACTAAGAGCGGAAGAAAATACCGAGCTGATATCTAACATCGTTAGACCAAATTGCGAGATTTTATCTCTATCTAAATTAACCTTAGTTTGCACCTGATCAATCTTTAAATCCGAATCAATATAGGCAAATAAACCCGTTGCCCGCGCCTCATTTAAAATAGACTGAGAAATTTCATTTAAATTATAGAATGATTCTGTAGTATTCACGACAAATTGAATGGGTAGGCCACTGTTGTTCCCTGGCAAGGATGGCAATTGAAAGGCCGCTACTTTAGCTCCGGCAATATTATTTAATTTATTTTGTATTTCTGGTTGCAATTGATTGGTTGTTTTTACCCGATCATCCCAAGGTTTAAAAACCATGCCCACCACGGCAGTATTTAACCCTGATGCACCATCAATCTGAAAAATATGATCCGTTTCAGCATAGGATTTATAGATACGATTAATTTCATTGGAATACAATTGTGTTTGTGCCAGTGAGGCATTAGCTGCAGCGGTTGCTTGCGAAATAACAATACCTTGATCTTCTTGTGGTGCCAATTCAGAAGATGAGGTAACAAAAAGAAAATAATTACTCACTAGAATAAGTGCTGCAAATACGGCCATTACCGGTAAATAGCGCAGCGTCGACACTAATACTTTTTTATAGCGTCGCTCTAAACGCGCAAAGCCTTTATCAACATAATTCATCAAACGACTTTTAGCCGCACCGTGTTCTTCGCTTAGAAACTTAGAACACATCATTGGTGATAAAGTTAAAGCAACCACCGCGGAAATCGTGACGGCCCCCACTAGTGAAAAAGCAAACTCAGTAAATAAAGCACCCGTTAATCCCCCCATAAAACCAATGGGTGCATATACGGCTACCAATACTAACGTAATTGCAATAATAGGATTAGCTAATTCACGTGCGCCAATTAAAGCCGCCTCAACCCTACTTTTTCCTTCTTCAATATGGCGTTGCACGTTTTCTACCACAATAATGGCATCATCAACCACCAAACCAATCCCTAAGACTAAAGCCAAAAGAGTGAGTAAATTAATAGAGTAACCGAGCATTAACATCACCCAAAAGGCACCAATGATCGATAAAGGGATAGCAATAATAGGAATAATAACGGAGCGAATCGAACCTAAAAAGAGGAAAATAACCCCGGTTACAATCAAGAATGCCTCTAATAAAGACATCATTACTTCATGAATAGAAGAATTCACAAACAAACTGGCATCGTAAACAATATTGCCCTTTAGCCCTTCCGGCAGTTCTGCTTGAATGGTAGGAAATAATTTTTTAATATCGCTAATTACCGTTAACAAGTTTGCTGATGGGGCAACCACGATACCAATATACACTGCCTTTTTACCATCAAAACTCACCGTAGTATTATAGTTTTGTGCACCTAAATCAACACGGGCAACATCTTGTAAATGAATAACGGCACCATTTTGTGCTTTAATAACCATGTTTTTAAATTGTTCAACATTGGTCAAATCGGTGCTGGCAATAAAATTTTTAATGAACATTTGCCCATCCGTGCGTCCTACTGCAGAAACAAAGTCATTATTCGCTAAGGCCACTCCTATTTCAGCAGCAGTAATACCATATCCTGCCAATTTCACCGGATCAAGCCATACGCGCAACGCAAAGGTTTGATTACCTAAAATCTCAGCTTTTTGCACGCCATTAACTGCTTGCAATTTCGGTTGTACTACGCGAATAAGATAATCAGTAATTTTATTAATGGGTAATTCATCGCTATAAAATCCCATGTACATAGAATCAATAGTTTGCCCTACTGAAACTGTAATTACTGGTTGTTGTGAGCTTTTAGGCAATTGATTTAATACCGCATTAACTTTAGTTGTAATATCAGATAATGCTTTTAATGGGTCGTAATTTAATAACAAATTTACCGTAATAGTACTTACCCCAAGCGTACTGCTAGAGGTCATATAATCAATACCATTAGCTTGAGCAATTGAGGTTTCTAAGGGTGTGGTAATAAAACCTGCAATGACATCAGGGTTAGCACCAACATAGGCAGTAGTTACGGTAACAATAGCATTTTCAGTATACGGATATTGCATAATGGACAAAGAACCGATAGAGCGTAATCCCATTGCCAGAATAATTAAGCTCACAACCGTTGCTAATACGGGCCGTTTTATAAATATATCGGTAAAACGCATAAACGCTATCCTTATTAATTATCGCTCATCAACCTGAGGTGTTGGTGCATTACTAGGCTGTATTGCATTATTAATTACCACTGGACTGCCATTTTTAAGCTTTAACTGACCACTAGTAACCACTACATCATTAGCTTTTATCCCTTTAAGGACAGCAACTTGATCACCACGTGTTTGCCCCACAGTAACAAATACTTGATGCGCAATTAAAATGGCCTTTCCGTCTTTATCTTTAGTACCTGAGTCTTTAATGAGATAAACAATATCTCCATAAGGATTATAACTAATTGCTGTTTGGGGCAGAGTAATGTAATGCTCTGTTGATTTAATGCTTACATCGCCTTGCACAAACATTCCAGGGACTAGTAAAAAATCAGGATTTTGCAAAGTAACTTCCATCAACACGTTACGGGTGGTGAGATCGACTAAAGGCTCTATGGTAGTAATGGTTCCAGAAAAAGTTTTACCCGGAAAAGTATCCGAGGTTACGTTTACATTTTGTCCTAATTTAAGATCAGCAAGTGCTTGTTGCGGCACATAAAAGTCAGCATAAATAGGGTCTAACGATTGTAAGGTAGTTACTTTATCCCCTACATTCAAATATTGGCCAGGATTAACGTTATTGATTCCTACTTTGCCATCAAAATGAGCCCTAATCGTCTTTTTTTCTGTTGTTGCCGCTTGCTGGTCTGCTTGTGCTTGTAAGTTTTTTAAACTCCACTCATCGGTATCGACTACTTGCTTACTCACTGCATGCACATTAAATTGTGCTTTATCACGCGCAAAAGTAATTTTAGCCAACTCGACTTGTGCTTTTAATGAACTTAATTGGCCTTGTTCAGCGGCGGCATTAAGTTGCACTAAAATATCCCCTTTTTTAACATTCGAGCCGGGTTTAAAGTAAATTGCTTCCACCATGCCCGCAAGCTCGGTAGTCACGCTCACGCCCACTTTAGCGCGCAAACTGCCAACCGTTTTAAGTTGTGGTTGCCAAGAAGACTCTTGCGCGCTCATGGTCGATACAGTAACAGGAATAGAGCCCATAGAAGCAAAATAACGTTTCATACCTAATGCAACTATCCCCTTCCAGGCAAAAATGGCACCAAATAGAATACCTACAACAACGAGCATCCATATCATTTGCTTTTTCAAAAATATCCCCTTCACTCTTAAATTAATAGGCTTATAAACACTCTTGCACACACCAAGGTTTATGCCACCAACCGCCTCCTAAAGCTTGGAATAACGCTGCCGTATCGGTGTAACGAGTTGCTTGAGCTTGAATACGACTAATTTTTGCTTCTTGATATTGCTGTTCTACATTCAATAAACTAATAAAATCAACCCCACCTAAACGATATTGATTGCGCATAAGCGTCAACGAGGCATATGCGGTACGCTCAGCGCGAACTTGCGCTTTTAACGAGCGAGCATCGGTTTCAATTGCTTTTAATACATCCGCCACATTTTGAAACGCCACTAAAACCGTTTGCTGATATTGTGCGGCAGATTGTTGAAATGCAGCAACTGCAGCACGTTTTTGGGCAAATAATGCGCCGCCGTGAAAAATAGGCTGTGACAATTGCGCGGCTAATGACCATACATTATTCGCTTTCGTAAACAATTGTGCCCATGAGGAGCTCATCCATCCATCACTTCCCGTTAAGGTAAGTTGTGGTAATAAATTAGCCGTAGCAACACCTATTTGCGCACACGCTGCGTGCAGCTGCGCCTCGGCCGCACGAACATCTGGCCTTTGGCGCACAAGCATGGACGGTAGGGTCAGAGGTAACTCTCCTGGCAAAATTAATTTTTCTAATGAAATCGTAGGCAAAGGCCTATCAGGATATGTGCCAATCAACATAGTCAATGTGTGTTTTGCTTGTGCCAAATTGTATTCTAAAGGAGGTAATGTGGCGATGGTTTGTTCTAATTGTGTTTGTTGAATAAGAACATCCGTCTGGGCTTTGCCTCCGAGTCTATATTGATTTTTTAATATCTCTAAAACATTTTGTTCCAGCTGAATTAACTCTTTGGTCGCTTTAATTTGTTCATTATAAGAAGCAACATTAATTGCAGTGGTGGCGATATTAGAGGTCAGGGTCAAGTTAGCCGCAATCAATTCAAACTGCTGATAATCCACTTGCGCACGAAATGACTCCACTTGCCTGCGCGCCCCACCCCAAATATCTAAAGTATAAGCGATATTAAAAGCCGGATTATAAAGAGCAAACGTATCGGTATAGCCAGGCAAACCAATTTGACTGCCAGAAAAATGTTGGCGTGACACTTGAGTAGAAGTATCTATTGCCGGAAGAAGTAAATTACCAATTTGTGCTTTCCAATTTTCGCGAGATTCATTTAAGGCAGCAGTAGCGGCAGCAAGAGTGGGACTATTAGCCAGACCGGTCTTGATCAATTCATTAATTTCAGGTGAGTGATAGAGCTCCCACCATAACAAAGGAATATCTTTGTCTTTGCGAAATACTTGGCTATTTCCCCCCTTTCCTTTACTTGCCACTGTTTTGGTGGGCATTGGGGATTCAGTAAATTGCTTGACGTCAGGAAAAGCCGGAGCATGAAAGTTAGGCCCAACCTTACATGAGGTAGGCACAGCACAAATAAACATCAAAGCAATAACAGATTTTAAACGAACTTTAAATCGCAACAACATCACAATCCATTGTATAAAACACAATAAAAGCCTAAGTTATCATACATTTACTGAAATTCGAATGTATTTCCCTAATTTAGCTCATACACTAGTGATAATGCACATACAACGCTAAAAAGATACATTAATCTGGTTCTTCCCCATTATTAGAAAATTAAGGTAAGAGCCTGAATTTTTGAACGTATTCCTAATTTCCTACGTACCACGCTTTATGCGTGGTATCCTGTGATTTTGCTCTATACTAGCTCCTATATATAAGCCATCGTGCGTAGAAATTAGACTTCGATAATAAAAAATTTGACTGATTTTAGATTTAAATCACTTATGCTTCTGCCCTTATTTGAAAATAATCAAAGATGCTATTATGATAAATACTCCCATTCCCGGCCCGGATTATTTTATTAAGGAATAACATGGCTAGTGACTTAAGCAGTAAACATTGTGAATCGTGTGAAGGTATCGGGGCGTCTCTTAGCGCCGAACAAATTAAAAATCTTTTACCTCAATTAGACTCTTTATGGTCAGTAAATGCTGACAATCAGCGTATTCAACGCCGTTTTTCGTTCCATAATTTTCATGAAACCATGGCTTTTGTTAATGCACTCGCCTGGATTGCTCATGTTGAAAATCATCACCCTGATTTAGAAGTAGGTTATAATTATTGTAATGTTACGTTCATGACACACGCTCTGAATGGATTAACTCATAATGATTTTATTTGTGCTGCTAAAATTGATGCTCTTTTATCTAACTAAGAACGTTAGCTGCGATGAGTGCTAAGACATATTCAATCCGGAAATTTATCGACTTCATTTAACTATGTGATCCTATCCATATGTTTTTTCGCGTTTTTTATTTTAAACCACCTTCATCAGTTTTTCGGACACTTTCTCCTGCTAGCGGCAGGAGAAAGGATCTGAGTAATTTAATATTTTTAAAATAAAATACGCCTCTTAAGGATACCTTAATATTGTTCGTGTAAGTTCA
>CAZSAO010000052.1:11627-12830 GCA_964605275.1 uncultured Legionella sp. | reverse complement strand
AGCTTATCTTCTATGACCGTTGATTCGATACCGATAAGCGAGCTCGGTCAACGGGGCACTGAGGATTAGGTCAGTACACGTTGCTGTGTTACTAAAGCTCTAATTAAGCAGCGATAGCTTCCCCAGCGAAGTTTTCATCGTTTGCATTTATATTTATTGAGTTTTATTAACGAGAGATCTCATTCTCGGCATGCCCCTCTGGTTTTGCAACCCCCGTCGAAACCAGGTCGCCCCCATACTTAAATTATAACACAATTGATTATGATTGCAGTACTTTAGGCGACTTGTTTTTTTATTTTATCGGGTTGATGCCATTATGACGCAGTAACGCATCAATAGTGGCAGGGCGTCCTCTAAATTGCTCAAAGGCTTGCGCTGCGGGTTTTGAGCCCCCTACTTCTAAAACAGCATGCAAAAAATCATGCCCTGTTTGTTGATTGAAAATTCCTTCTTCTTCAAAACGAGAAAACGCATCGCTTGATAATACTTCAGCCCAACTGTAACTGTAATATCCCGCCGCATAACCACCGGCAAAAATATGACTAAAGCTGTGTTGGAAACGATTATAGGGCGCTAAAGGAATAATATTAGTTTTTAAACGAACAGCGGCTAAAGTATCGCTAATAAACGATTCATTAGATACAAATTCTTGATGGATATGAAAATCAAAAAGAGAAAACTCCAGTTGACGCATCATGGCCATGGCCGATTGGAAGTTTTTTGCTTGAATTAAACGCTCAAACAATACCGAGGGTAATGGCTCACCACTATCAATATGCGCTGTCATTAACGTGAGAGCCTCTTGCTCCCAACACCAGTTTTCAAAAATTTGACTGGGTAATTCAACGGCGTCCCATTCTACCCCGCTAATACCCGAAGCACTTAAATAATCTACTTGCGTTAATAAATGATGTAAACAATGACCCATTTCATGGAATAAAGTGGTGACTTCATCATGTGACAATAACGCCGGCTTGCCCGCGGTAGGTTTGGCAAAATTACACGTTAATGTGGCAATAGGCAGTTGAATCGTGCCGTCTTCTAATCGACGACGACTTTGCAGTGAATTCATCCACGCGCCACCTTGTTTATGCGCGCGAGAATAAAGATCACTATACACATAACCGCGAACATTATTATGTTCATCAACCACGGCATAACACGCTACATCAGGATGCCATACATCCGCATCTTTTAACTCTT
>CAZSAO010000052.1:0-11617 GCA_964605275.1 uncultured Legionella sp. | reverse complement strand
ATAATCCGTCCATTACTTTGGGGTGAGGAAAATAAGGGCGCAATTCTTCTTGCGATAATGAATATAATGCTTGGCGTCGTCGCTCGGACACAAAGGCCGCATCCCAGGGTTTTACCATGTCCAAAGCACAATGCTCTTGCGCAAAATGCTGCAGTTGCTGATATTCCTCTTTGGCTTGGCCTGCTGCACGTTGTGCTAAATCATCCATAAAACTTAAGACTTGGGCAGATGTTTCTGCCATTTTAGTGGCAACTGATAAATCTGCATAATGAACAAAACCTAATAAACGTGCCTTTTCTTGTCTTAGGGCCAACAGCTCATTCATTAATGGCGTATTATCATAAATACCCGCATGCGGTCCCACATCTGATGCACGAGTCACATAGGCTTGATACATTTGCTCACGTAACGCTCTATCCGTAGCATAGGTCATCACGGCATGAAAGCTAGGATACTCTAAGGTAAATAAATAACCAGGAACTTCTTTTTGCTGCGCTAATTCTTGTGCGGCATGCAATGCATGCGCAGGTAATCCTTCTACTTGCACTGCATCCGTAATGTGAATGGTAAACGCTTGGGTGGCATCCAAGACATGATGCGAAAATTGATTGGATAATTCTGCTAATCGTGCTTGAATCTCTTCAAATCGTTTTTTATCGCTATCCGATAAAGCCACGCCCGATAATTCAAAATCGCGAATACTATCGGTTAAAATATGTTGTTGCGCAGGATTTAGCGCGTGCATATCTATTGATTTAAGTGCCTGATATAATTTTTTATTATGACCAATAGCGGTTTCATAAGAGGACAATAAGGGTAGACAAGCATCGTAACAATCACGCAGTTCTTGTGAGTCTTTTACGGCGTGTAAATGAGAAAATGGCGACCAAAAACGCTCTAATGCATCCGCTAAATCATCAAGAGGATAAATAAGATTATCCCAAGTATAACAATGATTTTCTAGCAGCAAACGTTCAATTTCTTCTAAATTAGCGCGTAACAAAGCTTCCAAACGAGCTTGAAACGCGGTTGTATCAATATGGCTAAATTGAGGTAATCCTACTAGAGCTGACATAATATTAGTTCCTTTGGTGAATAGATAAAAAGCATAGCATATTCACGACAAAAGCACTCTAAGTCTTTGTAAAGAGAAGAAGAAAAGCAAGAGTGATTTAAATTAAATCACTCTTGCTTTTGTCCTGGGCACGTTAGGAATAATTTCAAACACTCATGATCTTACTTTATGCTCGTAGTAGGCTCAACCACAGAAGAGGGTGTAAATGAATCAGAATCTGTTTTCGCAGGCTTTGGTGCAAAAAAATGCGCGCGATTGATTACTTGTGAGTCGTTCTTGGGAGGAGTATCTGCAGGGGGAATAATTAATCGCTCTGGCGGACGCTTTGCCTCTACAACTGTGGCTAAGAAATAAACGGCAGCCCATAATGCAAGAACGCTTACAGCACTGGCAAACAACACAGGAGTGCTGGCACCAAGCAGTGGCAAGGCCACACTCATCGCGATAAAAACCAAGGTCATATTAATAAAACTTAAGCCTAAGCGTTGTTGCTCAAACCATTGGCGTTGTTCAATATAGTGCAGATGCTGGGTAATGACTTCTCTTTCAGCACTATCCGTTGTTTCGGCCAATAAATCAGTATAGTGTTGGTGTAACAACGTCAATCTTGGTAATTCAACCAATGCTCGCGCCAGAGCATTAACCGCATCAAAAGCAAAAGCGGTAAGAGAAAAATAAATAAAACTTGGTACACTACAGCCTAATAAAATCGCAACACTCAAGACACTAAGTCCCGTCCACACAATATCATTACCAAACTCAAACCAACGACGTTGTAATTGCGCCACAAGGCGAGAAATCAAAGAAAGTGAAGCTTCTTCGTTTTGCATCCAAAAACCAGGAATTGTATGCTTTAAAAAAAGAAAGGTATTAGATGATAGGCGCGGAACATGAAAAAATAAGCCAAACCACGCTAAAAAAGGCGTTGTATAATGCTGCTCAAGATGGCGAATTACTCCTTGTAATAAGGGCAAATCAACACAAACTGCCCCTAATAAATTCATCGCTCTATTCGTTCGCCCCATCAAAGTACGTGCCCAGTTGGCTCTAATGGTTTGCATGCGGATAAACTGTGACGGTGAGAACAATGCCGGGATTCCAGCCGGTCCACTCAGATCATTAGCAAAAGAATAACCTTCTTTTTCTTTTAATAATTGTCTTAAGATCAATTGCTGCTCGCGCAAAGCCTGTACTTCGCG
Organism: uncultured Legionella sp.; assembly: GCA_964605275.1. Taxonomy (GTDB): domain Bacteria; phylum Pseudomonadota; class Gammaproteobacteria; order Legionellales; family Legionellaceae; genus Legionella. Next base: position 9,343 of record CAZSAO010000052.1, on the reverse strand, counting down.
CGGAATCAATAAATAATGTTGGTAAATATGGGCTAATAATTCACACAGCTGCAATGCGGCGATTAAGCGCGCACTATGAACGGCGCTCTTTATTGGCGGTTGAATAAGCAAGTCTTGATGTAATTGAGTGCATAAAATACTGTACTCAAGATGCAGCAAAAGATGAAGAGGCAGTGCTTTATTATAGAACTCAGGCGTTAATACATTAAGGGATAAATCAAAATTCCAACGTAAGAGACAATCAACATCCGTTGTCGGTGGCAGTTGCGGCAATAGCTGTTGTATGTGTTGTGAAATTGGATTCATCATCTCTTAAACCAAGCAATAAATATCAATAATCCCATTTAAAAAAGCAATGGCGCTCTTTATTCATCGTAACATAACCACCAAAAAACAATCTATCTTATCAAAAAAAGATCAGAAAGTAAAATTAGCTTAATATCTTGTTTGCCAATAAGAGCAAAGCTCGGTTAATGCAGGACAGATATTCGTGCCAATTTACATAAGTTTCAGGGAAAAATGAACTGTTTTCTTGCCGATTCAAGCCTTCTGAGCGACAATAGCGACTTTATTTAAACGACAAAGAGTACGCATGAATATTCTGCCAGAACTAGCCAATGCCGTGCGCATATTATCCGTAGACGCTGTTAATCAGGCTCAATCAGGTCATCCGGGAATGCCTTTAGGAATGGCTGATATTGCTACGGTTTTATGGAAAAAGTTTTTAAAATACAATCCTAAAAATCCTTTATGGTGCAATAGAGACCGCTTTGTTTTATCAAACGGTCATGGCTCGATGCTGCTTTATTCTTTGTTGCATTTAAGTGGTTATAATTTAAGTCTGGACGAATTAAAAAACTTCCGACAATTACATTCGAAAACCCCCGGTCATCCCGAGTTTGGTCATACTCCTGGTGTTGAAACGACCACCGGACCATTAGGTCAAGGACTTGCCAATGCCGTAGGAATGGCCATTGCTGAACGTAATTTAGCAGCGCAATATAATAAAGAGAATATAGCGTTAATTGACCATTTTACTTATGCTTTTGTTGGTGATGGCTGCTTAATGGAAGGCATATCACATGAAGCATGCTCACTGGCCGGCACGTTAGAGCTAGGTAAATTAATTGTATTTTATGATGACAATGGTATTTCCATCGATGGACAAATCGATGGATGGTTTACCGATGATACAGCGTTGCGTTTTAAAGCGTACAACTGGCAGGTTATTGAAGACGTTGACGGGCATAATATGGATGCCATTGCACAGGCAATTAATAGCGCCCAAGCCAATCAGCAACAACCCACCTTGATTATGTGTAAAACAACAATTGGTTTAGGCTCTTCTGTTGCAGGTAGCGAACAATCGCATGGCTCGCCATTAAGTGCGGCGGATATTCAACACGTTAGAGAATATTTTAATTGGTCGGAGGCTCCTTTTTCTATACCCGATAACATCTATCAACAATGGAATCATCTAGAGCAAGGGCAACAAGACGAGCAAGAATGGTTACTGCTGCACCAACGTTATCAGCAGCTATACCCCGCTGAAAACGCGCAATTTTTACGTCGTATGAATGGTGATTTACCAGACGAGTGGCCCAATTTAGCGCACGCCTTCATTGAGCAGTGCCAATTAAATGAAAAATCTATTGCGACCAGAAAATCATCGCAGCAATGTCTCGAATACTTTGCCGCAGTATTGCCCGAATTATTAGGCGGCTCTGCCGATTTAACCGGTTCGAATAACACCAACTGGTCGGGAACTAAGGCGATATCGGCGCACAATTTTTCTGGCAACTATATCAATTATGGCGTACGCGAATTTGCGATGGCGGCCATCATGAATGGTCTTGCAGCGCACGGTGGGTTTATTCCATATGGTGGCACCTTTTTAGTATTTGCTGATTATGCGCGTAATGCTTTGCGTCTTAGTGCGTTAATGAATCAACGTGTTATTTATGTGTTAACGCATGATTCCATTGGTTTGGGTGAAGATGGCCCAACGCATCAACCGGTAGAACATGCAGCAATGTTACGCATGACTCCTAATATGAATGTCTGGCGGCCTGCTGATTTATTAGAAACAGCAGTAGCCTGGCAATATGCCATTGAGCGCCACACAGGACCAACAGCGTTACTTTTATCACGGCAAAATTTACCGGCGTTACCCGCGCAAAGTAATGCCGGTGAGCTCATCAAGAAAGGGGGCTATATTGTCAGCGATAGCACACAAACTCCTGAAGTCATTTTAATTGCCACCGGTTCGGAAGTACAATTAGCACTGCAAGCAGCAGAGCAAGCACGTGCACAAGGGCGACATATTCGTGTGGAATCACTGCGCGCACCGTAATTTTTTTTACAACAAGATGATGCGTACAAAAATAGCGTCTTACCACGACACATTCGTCAACGTATTGCAATTGAAGCAGCCAGCTCCGCTTATTGGTATCAATTTGTTGGACTCGATGGCGTAGTAATTGGCCTTGATAGTTTTGGTCTTTCAGCACCAATGGCCGATGCGTATAATGCGTTGGGAATTAGCGTAGAAAAAATAATAGAGAATATTAACTTATTAACTCAATAAACCTTGGTGAAGCCTTTATCTGAGGTCAACACCTCAACAAGGAGATAGTAATATGGCAATACGAGTAGCAATTAATGGTTATGGCCGGATTGGCCGTTGTATTTTAAGAGCGCTTTTTGAATACAAGAAACAAAATGATATAGAACTGGTAGCAATTAATGATTTAACCGGTTTAGATGTGATTGCCCACCTCACGCGCTACGATTCAACCCATGGTCGTTTTGCTGCTGAAGTAGCAACAAAAGATAATAATTTAATTATTGACGGTCACGCTATTAAAGTATTTGCCCAACGCGATCCAGCGATGCTGCCCTGGGGTGAGTTAAACGTTGATGTCGTTCTTGAGTGTACTGGCTTTTTCACCGATCGCGCCTCTGCGATGAAACATATTCAAGCTGGCGCGAAAAAAGTATTAATTTCGGCACCTGGCAAAGATGTGGATGCAACGATTGTGTATGGCGTTAATCATACCAATTTAAGTGCATCTGATCTTATTGTGTCTAATGCATCGTGTACTACGAACTGTTTAGCCCCAGTGGTAAAACCATTAAACGACGCTATTGGCATTGAGTCAGGCTTGCTCAATACGATTCATGCTTATACTAACGACCAAGTCTTACTCGACGGCACACATCAAGATTTACGCCGTGCTCGTTCAGCGACTCAATCCATTATCCCAACCAAAACAGGAGCTGCTTCTGCTGTAGGTTTAGTTCTTCCTGAACTGGCAGGTAAATTAGATGGCTTTGCCATGCGCGTTCCGGTATTAAATGTTTCGGTTATTGATTTAACCTTTATTGCAAAACGAGATACAACAGAAAAAGAAGTAAATGATCTGGTACGTGCGACCCAAAGTCATGTATTGTATGTCAATGATGATCCGTTAGTGTCTTGTGACTTCAATCATAACCCTGCCTCGTCTATTTTTGATGCGACTCAAACAAAAGTACTAGGTCGACTCGTAAAAGTAGTATCCTGGTATGATAACGAGTGGGGTTTTTCTAACCGTATGATTGATACAGCACTATATATGATGAGCTGTTAAAGGATAATTGATGAACCTTACCAAAATGAGTGATATAGATTTAAACGGCAAACGCGTGTTAATTCGTGAAGATTTAAACGTGCCGATTAAAGAAGGGATGATTACTAGCGACCAACGTCTACAAGCGGCATTGCCCACGCTAAATAATGCATTAAATGCTGGAGCTGCGGTTATCGTGTTATCGCATCTAGGTCGTCCACGCGAAGGAATATTTGACCCTGATTTTTCCTTGCAACCAGTTGCCGATTACTTAAAATCACATTTAAATCATCCGGTGAGGTTCGCTACTGATTATCTCGATGGCTTAGAAATTCAGCCTGGCGAATTAGTCTTATGTGAAAACGTGCGTTTCAATCTAGGCGAAAAAAACAACGATGCCCACTTATCACAACAACTCGCAGCCCTTTGTGATGTGTTTGTAATGGATGCCTTTGGCACAGCTCATCGAGCGCAAGCATCAACTTATGGTGTTGCACAATACGCACCAATGGCGGTTGCAGGGCCTTTATTAGTTAAAGAATTAGAAGCCATAGAGCATGCTATGGCTGCACCAGAAAAACCAATTGTTGCCATTGTTGGCGGCTCGAAAGTTTCCTCTAAATTAACCTTACTCAAACAATTAGTCGGTAGCGTTGATTATTTGATTCCAGGTGGCGGCATAGCCAATACTTTTTTAAAAGCCCAAGGGTATGAAATTGGTCGCTCTCTTTATGAGCCTGAATTACTTGATGAAGCACGTGCTATTTTACAATTGGCACAAGAAAAAGGATGCATCATTCCTCTGCCTTCTGATGTAGTGGTAGGTAAAGCATTAAAAGAAAATTGTCCGGCTTTTAATAAATCATTAGGTCATGTTGCTTTAGACGATATGATTTTAGATATTGGGCCAACAACCGTTAGTGATTATGTAAATATTATTAAATTAGCAAAAACTATTGTCTGGAATGGTCCGGTAGGTGTTTTTGAGCTGGCGCAATTTGCTTATGGCACGCGCGCATTAGCAATAGCCATTGCGGAAAGTGATGCGTTTTCTATTGCCGGTGGCGGAGATACACTTGCAGCCGTTGATTTATATGATTTAAATCAACAAATTTCCTATGTATCCACCGGCGGTGGTGCTTTTCTTGAGTGTCTAGAAGGGAAAACCTTACCGGCTGTTGCAATCTTATTAGAGCGCGCCCAGCATGCTACGTCGAACTAAAATAGTAGCCACTTTAGGTCCTGCCAGCAGCGAGCCACATCTATTACGTGAATTACTCGTTGCCGGTGTTGATGTAGTACGTATTAACTTTTCTCATGCGGATGCAAGTGCTGTAGCACTCATCCAGCTTGTGCGCACCATTGCAGAAGAGTTAGCGCGCCCTATTACCGTTGTTGCTGATCTGCAAGGTCCCAAAATACGTATTGGTTGCTTGCAAAATAAAGCCGTGACATTAGTCAGTGGGCAACAATTTACCTTAGATTGCGCCGATAAAGACTTAGTTGGCAATCAAAATGAAGTGTTTGTCTCCTATCCTGATTTAATTCATGAAATAGCAATTAATGATGTCTTGTTAATTAATGATGGCCTGGTCGAATTAAAAGTATTAGCCCTTGAAGATACGCGCATTCATTGCTTAGTTATCGAAGGTGGGTTAATTAGCGATCGCAAAGGATTAAATAAGCGTGGCGGCGGCTTAAGCGCCCGGGCTTTAACCAGCAAAGATAAGCGCGATTTAAAAACAGCATTGAGAGCGCAAGTCGATTATATTTGTTTATCTTTTGTGAAAGATGCGCAAGATATTAAACAAACACGCGCCTTAATTAAAGAATATAAAGGTAACAATACCGCAATTATTGCCAAAATAGAACGCTCTGAAGCCTTGGCGCATTTAAATGAAATCATTCATGAAGCAGATGCCATTATGGTCGCACGAGGTGATTTAGGTGTTGAAATAGAGGCGGCGGAAATTCCAGCTATTCAAAAGCATATTATTGAGCAAACACGCCTACACGATAAGGTCGTTATTACTGCCACGCAAATGATGGAATCAATGATCACTAATCCGCAACCAACCCGTGCGGAAGTATCGGACGTGGCGAATGCTGTATTAGATGGCACCGATGCCGTGATGCTGTCAGCAGAAACTGCCAGTGGTCATTTTCCCATCAAAGTAATTCACATGGTCAATAAAACCTGTCTTAGTGCGGAAAAACATGCGCTTTTTTCATACCGCACGCCTACGGCCGACAGCTGTCATTATCAACATGCCGATCAAGCCATTGCGCTAGCAACGGCGCATGCAGCCACCCATTTTCCCATTCAAGCCATTGTTGCGCTGACCGAATCAGGCGATACCGCATTGTGGATATCACGCCAGCATAATAACGTCCCTATTTTTGCCGTCTCGGCTAATCAGCGAACGATTGGCCGCTTAAATTTAGTAAATAATGTTTTTCCTATTTGTATTGATTTCCATGCCTTTGCTGCAGAACAATTAAATAACATGGTTTTAGAAATACTGATTGCACGCGGTTATTTAACTCGTACTGGTTATATTTTATTAACTCGCGGTAAATCAATAGGCACGCCAGGCGGGACAAATTCTTTAGAGATTATTACTTTATTGTAGATCCCTTTCTCTTCCGCTAAAATAATCACTTTACCCATTGAGCCTATTATGTTTTACGGCAACTCAGTCCAAGATACTCGCACCATGTACTTTACCAGCTGGCACAATTATCAACAACAAAAGCCATTGTCTTCTTTAGAGCAACAAATTGTACAAGTCATTCTCGATCATCCTGAATATCATGCGATGATGGAGCAAAATAACTTGCAAGATTATCAGTATTTTCCAGAGCTAGGGCAAAGTAATCCCTTTTTGCATATGGGTTTACATCTTGCTATTCGTGAACAAATAACGACCAATCGCCCGTCAGGAATACACGCCGCATTTCAGCAATTAATGGCAAAATATAAAGACCCATTGGCAGTAGAACATTTAATGATGGATAGATTAGCGGAATGTTTATGGCTGGCACAAAAAAATAATAGCGCTCCAGATGAGCACGCATATTTAGAACATTTAAGCCAACTATAGTGTCACTTATAATGCCTTTTATTCACGGTTCATCATACTCATTAATATAATTTTTAACTGGGTATGCGCTAGAAGATAAGGTACTATCAATGTTATTTAATTCGATGCTTGATTATTATGAACTCACATGACAAAACAACACATTTTGGTTTTGCTTCTGTAGACTGGGATGAAAAAGAGAAAAAAGTAGCGGAAGTATTTCATTCGGTCGCGAAGAATTACGATTTAATGAATGATTTGTTGTCTATGGGCATTCATCATTTATGGAAGCGTTTTACCGTTGAATTAAGTCATGTCCGTCCAGGGCAAACTGTCCTTGATTTAGCCGGTGGCAGTGGCGATTTAACACGTTTATTATGTAAAAAAACAGGAGAACACGGCCATGTGGTTCTAGCGGATATAAATGCCGCCATGTTACGAGTAGGTCGCGATCGTTTATTAAATGAAGGCTTATATAAAAACATCACTTTTGTGCAGGGTAATGCGCAATATTTACCGTTTATTGATAATACCTTTCATTGTATTACTATAGGCTTTGGTTTAAGAAATGTAACCGATAAAGAAGAGGCTTTACGCTCAATGTATCGCGTATGTAAGCCAGGTGGCAAAATCATGGTTCTTGAGTTTTCCACCCCCACCATTCCCGGCCTCAAACCCATCTATGATTGGTATTCCTTTTCCTTATTACCTAAAATTGGCAAATGGTTTGCGCAAGATGAAGAAAGCTATCGTTACCTTGCCGAATCAATACGCATGCACCCCGATCAAGAACACTTAAAAACATTGATTGAGCAAGCCGGTTTTGAAGGGTGCCATTACTATAATTTAAGTGGTGGTATCGTCGCATTACATATTGCTTATAAATATTGAGTGGACTATGTTAAAAAAATATTCATTAAAAACTCTAGAATTAGCCCTCAATAAAGCGATTGCGCTGGATGAACACTATCAAGAAAAATTACAGCCGATGAACGAAAAAGTGTTGCAACTGGTGATTATGCCATTGCAGGTTCATTTTTTTATTCACTTTTCAACTACCGGCATTGAATTGCTTGAACACTATGAAGCCGAACCTCATACCATCATCCAAAGCAGCCCTCTAGGTCTTATTCGCCTAAGCCTTTTGCCCGCCTCACAAGCACGCTCCTTATTTAATGACAGTATTAAGATAAGTGGCAATATTGAATTAGGCCAACAGGTTAAAACTTTTTTTGATGGCTTAGATATTGACTGGGAAGGGCATTTAGCCCAATTCACCGGTGATGTAGTCGCCTATCAAATTGGCTCTTTTGTACGTAAGGGCATGCAATTACAACAACAAGTAAGCGAATCATTACAGTTTAATATCAATGAATTTGTTGCTGAAGAGTTGCGTCTAACCCCTCCCAAAGCAGAACTAGAAGATTTTTATGCGGATGTTGATGAATTGTCTTTAGCAGCCGAACGTTTACAGGCACAATTTCAGCAGCTGGTGAGGGAGATATGAAATCAATCAAACAAATAGGTCGTTTTTTGCAAATTAATTATATTTTAGCCAAAAATGGTTTGGATAAAATTGCAACCAGCTTACCTTTTTTAGCACCCTTTCGTTTTATTGTGTATTTAAACCCATGGAATCTGTACCGCACAAATAACTACAGCCGAGGTGAGTCCTTACGCCGATCATTGGAAGAGTTAGGCCCTATATTTGTTAAATTTGGCCAAGCGTTGTCAACAAGACCTGATATTTTGCCTGAAGATATTGCAATAGAATTAAGCAAGCTACAAGATAAAGTAGCTCCTTTTTCGAGCGAACACGCTATTGCAATTATTGAAAACGCATATAATGAATCACCCGATTCGTTATTTGCGACTTTTGATATTCAACCATTAGCCTCGGCCTCAATGGCCCAAGTACATAGCGCCACCTTGCATAGTGGTGAAGAAGTTGTAGTAAAAATCCTCCGCCCTAACATGCAAAAAGTAATCGAGCAAGATCTGCAAATTATGTATACTTTTGCCAAGCTACTTTACAAATATTGGCCAGAGAGTCGCCGCTTGAAACCTCTTGAGGTTGTGCAAGAGTTTGAACATACCTTATTAGATGAATTAGATTTGATGCGAGAAGCGGCCAATGCGGCACAATTACGTCGTAATTTTAATCATTCACCCCTATTATACATTCCCGAAATTCATTGGCATTATGCGCGCTCTAATGTGTTAGTTATGGAACGTATTCACGGTATCCCTGTTGCGGATGTGGCGCAATTACAAGCGCACGGTGTAGACATCAAAAAACTGGCCGAACGTGGGGTAGAGATTTTTTTCACCCAAGTATTTCGCGATCGTTTTTTTCATGCGGATATGCATCCGGGAAATATTTTTGTCTCGTATAAACAACCGCACGATCCTCAATATATCTGCATTGACTTTGGCATCATCGGTACATTAAACGATAGCGACCAACGTTATCTTGCTGATAATTTGCTCGCTTTTTTTAATCGCGATTATAAAAAAGTGGCCCAATTACATGTCGCCTCCGGTTGGGTGAATCGTGCCACCCGGATAGAAGAATTTGAAAGTGCGATTCGTACCGTCTGTGAGCCTATTTTTGAAAAACCATTAAAAGACATCTCCTTTGCTCAGCTG
>CAZSAO010000051.1:1804-14189 GCA_964605275.1 uncultured Legionella sp. | reverse complement strand
TTTATTAAATCCCCCTCCTAAGGGGCAGGTCGGAGGTTCGAATCCTCTCCGGGACGCCAATTAAATCAATGGGTTGAGTTATCTTGTGAGTGATTTATCTCATTACAGGCTTCAGGATGGCTCAGTGACTTTATTTTATAATCGTTCTCGAGATAAGGTGAGGCTTGCGCATTCGCATGAAGTTGAACACTTCGGAGCGAAGCGACGGTTTTAAAATAAGTATAAAACTAGTTTTCTTTTTTCTCCATTTTTTGCATTTTATTTTTTCTCATAACCCCAGTTCGGAGTTTCATAGGCATTGAAAAAAGGAGCTGACGCTCCTAACATGCTGATTTTTCTTGTCTAAAAGGAATTTCAGTATGTTGAAGGAGAGCCAGCTGGTCTCTATTTTTTGCGAAATCGATGATTTTTGCAAGGAATTAGATAAAAATATGCCTCAACCGTTATTAACAAGCCCGACAAAAGGTCGTCGAGGTCCTAATTGCTGTTTATCGGTTAGCGAAATGATGACCATTCAAGTTTTATTTCAAATGATCGGCTATCGAAATTTCAAAACGTTTTACACTGGATTTTTGCAGATTTATTGGAAGCAGTATTTTCCTAAATTACCTAGTTATCAACGATTTGTTGAGTTAATGAGTCGAGCAATTGTCCCATTAACGTTGTTCTCACAATGTAAGTGTGGTCGCAAAACTGGCATATATTATATCGATGGAAGTTGCTTGCCAGTATGCCATCTTAAGCGATCAAAACGTAACAACGTTTTCAAAGAAAGTGCAGCATATGGTCGTACATCAGTAGGCTGGTTTTTTGGTCTAAAAGTTCATGTTGTTATTAATCAACTTGGTGAACTAATGGCATTTAAAATAACCAGTGGTAATGTCAGTGATAGCGCCGTAGCTGGATCTTTGCTGTCTGCTCTTGAAGGGCTTGCCTTTGGTGACAAGGGATATATCGGTAAGAAAGTGTTGATTCAAAGTCCTGATAATCCTCGTCCACATGTGGTTGTGCTTGGTGCTGGCGCTAGCAGAGCCGCCTTTCCAAATGGAGATGGTAACGGTAAAAGACTTCCCATTATGAATGATCTTGTTGAGACGCTTGGGCTTTCCGACATGTTAGAAGATAATGGCATTAACTCAAAACAAAATTTCGAGTTGCTATATTCAAACCTTACAGATGAAATTTTACTTAACAATTTAGAGAGTAAAATTAGCGACTATTTTTCAACTCTATACCTCCCAAACATTGCAACTGATTATGATAGATTAGTGCTTTCATTGAGAGAAAAAGACGCTATTTTTACCTTTAATTGGGATCCTTTTTTATTTGATGCTTGGATGCGTAATCATAATATTGCAAAATTACCAGAAATATTTTTTCTCCACGGTAATGTGCGAATTGGCTCTTGCATAAAGCACCAAAAATGGGGTAGAACATATGATGCATGCCCTGTTTGTAATAATAATTTTTCTGCCGTTCCGTTGCTCTACCCCATAGAACAAAAAAATTACTCTGAAAATGAATACATTGAAGAAGCCTGGAAAAATGCAAAATATTTTTTTTCTAATGCACTCACAATAACTATCTTTGGATATGGTGCGCCATTCAATCTAGGGCCAACCCAAATTTCAGAAATATTGCTCAATTCAAATTGAAAATAAATGCGTTTCTTAGAATTCAAATGGGGCTCATTAACATTGCTGTTTGGTGTATAAAAGTAAGCGCCAAACGAAGTACATCTACACAAACCTATTGAACTCACTCAAACTGCTCTCCATTAAAATTCAAAGGAGCAGAGATGACTCAACGCATAAAGAACAATTCATATTGGTCGGAGCAAAATGCCCAATGGGAATCGAGTGGCTTAGGGCAGAAAAAATTTTGTGAGCAACAAGGCTTGGTTTATAAGCAATTTGTTTATTGGCGAGGTAGGCTCAATGAATTTAATATGGAAAAGAAAGAGCCAAAGCTATAAAAGGTATCAACACCCCCAGAACAGCAACAACAGGTTCTGATTGAGCCACTGTCGTTCTTGGAAGTTATTCTCCCCACAGGGATTAAACTTCACATCAAGAGCGAATCGGACCTTAGTAAGGCATACAGCCTGATTAAATTATTGGGTGATGCGAGATGATATCCTTTGAGCAGCACTCCATATATTTATACAGCCAACCCATCGATATGCGCAAGTCAATCAATGGTTTAAGTTATCTTGCTAGCGACTTATCACATTATAATGTACAAGATGGTTCAGTGACGCTGTTTTATAACCGTTCTCGAGATAAAGTGAAGCTTTTGTACTGGGATAAAAATGGCTATGTGCTGATATATAAACGCTTGAAAAAAGGCCGATTTAAGATTATAAAATACGATAAAGCAACAGATGTATTGCCTCAAATTACTTATCGAATGATTAACATTAGAAAAAAGTACGCATGCAAGTCATGTGAAGAAACCATTATAACAGCGAAATCTCCCAAACAACCCTTTCCCAAGAGCATCGCTACAGCAGGTCTTGTTGCGCGTGTGATTGACGCCAAGTTTAACCGCCACCTACCTCTTTATCGTCAAGAGGACATCTTTAAAAGCATGGGCGTTGAGATTAGTCGAACTAATCTAGGTAATTGGGTGGTCAAAGCGGCTGAGTTATTGAAACCTATCGTAGATACGATGGTAGTTCAAATAAAAGAATATGATGTAGCGTACGCTGATGAAACGATACTTCAGGTGCTTAATGAGCAGGGAAAATGCGCTACCAGCACCTCCTATATGTGGATTTTTAGTGGCGGACCACCACAAAAGCGTTGCTTTGTTTATCAATATCATCCAAGTCGGCACGATGCTATTGCCAGGCAATTCTTTGAGTCATTCAATGGCTATCTTCATGCCGATTGCTACAGTGCTTATGTGAATTTGGATAAAACTCGCATTAAGCATGTGGCCTGTATCGCGCATGCCAGACGGTATTTTGTTGATGTAGTTAAAGCAACTAAGAATAAACCAGGTATCGCTAAGACTGCAGTGGAGTGGTTCGCCAAGCTGTATACTATCGAGAAACAATTAAAAGAAGATGAGGCAACAACGGAGCAAATTGCTCAAGCAAGGATTATCGAGACAAAACCTATTTTAGCTCAATTTAAGCAATGGCTGTTAACGCAACAAAAAACCACCTTGCCCAAGTCGCCGCTCGGAAAAGCACTTTATTACTCAATAAAGCACTGGGATAGTCTGACCCAATATGTTAACGATGGCCGACTTGAAATAGATAATAATCGCGCGGAGCGCGCTATCAAACCGTTTGTGATTGGTAGAAAAAATTGGCTTTTTAATACCTCAACCAAAGGTGCTGAAGCATCAAGCATACTCTTTTCCCTTGTACAAACATGCAAAGAGCACAACGTAGATGTTTTTGCTTATTTTAAATTCGCACTCGAGAGTGTTGCCAAATGCAATAATGAGCAAGAAATACAACTTCTTCTGCCCTACAACGTCAATCCAGAGCTACTCAAAGCCCAAAGAACTGTTCCTGTTTTACAACAGGTGGATAAATTTTTTGTTAATTCATGTTCAAGTTCTTCAATTGTCGGAAGACTTGTTTTTAACTCGTCTGGTAAAGCATCAGTTAACTTATATTCTGCGAGTCCAATAGGTTTATTAATATCACGCAATGCATATTCTGCTGTGGCGTTATCTTTTGTTTTACATAAAATAACCCCTATTGAAGGGTTGTCACTAGGGTGTCTTAGAAGATCATCTACAGCAGAAAGATAAAAGTTTAATTTGCCAGTATATTCAGGTTTGAATTCCTTATCTTTAAGTTCAATTACTACAAAACAGCGTAATTTTAAATGGTAAAAAAGGAGATCAATGTAATAATCTCTTTTGCTAATTTCCAAATGATATTGCCGGCCAACAAAAGCAAATCCAACCCCCAATTCAAGCAAGAATTTTTCCATATGCTGGATAAGAGCTCTTTCTACTTCGCGCTCATGTGCATCTTTTCCTAAACCAAGAAAATCAAAAAGATAAGGGTCTTTGAGAGTATTATTAGCAAGATCTGAGAGAGGCGATGACAATTGATTGTTAAAATTAGTAATAGCTTTGCCTTCCCTGCTATATAAATTAGATTCTATTTGCGCCACCAGACGTTGCCGTGACCAACCATGTGCTATCGCTTTATCCATGTAAAAAGAACGAACAGGTTTTTCTTTGCAGGCAACTAATATAGTTACTAAATGAAACCATGGTAAGGGTGCAAATAGGGTGCCAGTTGAATGTGTGATGATAAATTTTATTGTATAGCTTTCGAAGAAAGTAACGCGAAAATCTGGCTCTTTCTCATTTAAGGGGGCAACTTCAATCATCCACAGAGCACCTTAACACGCACTCTATAATTTTCAAAATTATTAAATCCATAAGCTCTACGTTGTATTAGCTTCATCTTTCGATGAAAGCCTTCGGTTATTCCATTAGATTTACTAAACCGCCACATTCTAGCGACTTCGTCTTTCCATATACTCAGTGTTTTCCCTAGCGAAGCCAGTGCTTTAAAGGCACTTTGTTATAGTTCTTTTTGCATATCTAAGAATGTTAAAACAAGTACTCGAACGGCCATATTTGAGCTCATATTGGAATCAATACTCAACTCCTCGCTACTATGAGTAGCTCTACCTCAACTCATTGTTACTTAATAGGTACGCTTAAATCAACGTTTACCAAAATTTGAGCGATTCCAAAGTGATAATAATCGGTATGATGAGAACTTTTTGCTTTATTAAGGTAAATGATGACGATAACCCAATAGTGCCGCGTCATTTAACATAGCGATTGTTCTTTTACAGCAAAAATATAATATAGTCGCTCATTATCATCTTTTATTTTACTTAAAATAAATAAATTCTGACTCCAAGGAATTTCTCCAACAAGCTGTTGGAGATTTGGCTTATCTTTAAGTGTCATTGAAATAGTTGCTTTAGTAGAGCCGTTGCACGTTTACTAATGAAAAAGTAAACGAAGAAATGTTGCGTTGCGCGGTAAATACAGCCATTCCTTATCGAGGGAGCCCTTTTTACTAATGAGCGTTGCACGGAGGTGTAATGCCTTCGTTAATTAACTTTCTCCGTTCTAAAAAAGATCGGAAAAAATTCAAATTATTAAACATAAGATCAATTTTTTTATTATTTAATGTTCCTTGTAGCGTAATCTGTAAGGTATATTTTCCATTTTGTTCTGAAGTCATTATATTGGCAATATCTTGATAGACCTTTTCAAAATCACTGTTTTTATAACACGGTTTAAAGTCCATGCAGTGATGTGATATACGACTTTTTTTAAAACACCAATATTCCAGTTCAATAGCAACATCTGTACTAGAAGGAGAAAAAAAATTACTAATGAAATGAAACATATGCACTCTTAAGCTGTTCATGTGTATTAATTATGCTTTGCTAAGTATCTGCTTGTCTAGAATCAAAATAATAAAATCTTATTTATTATTTTGATTCTGTAAGGAATGATATCTCTGATTCTTCGTGCGAACTATAAATTGAGTGAAGAAATACAGTTATCTGCTAATTTAAATTCATCCGATTTAAATCCCGTATACTCCCACATGCCATCAAATGCTGTATCCGGGTCAGCGCCAAGGAGTAGAGGGTCTTGTAATTGTTTACTCGAATCAAAGAATGCAGCCAGCTCATGAGGTGCATCTGCTTTGATAATTAAAGTGGCATTATTTTTTAATCGCGCCATACATGCTTCTATAAATTTAGATATCACTTTTTTATTTAACTCAGGTATTAACTCATAAATAAGTTTTATTAATGCAGAAGAATATGTTTTACGATTTACTACTAATAGTGATTCAAAATTAGGCTCAAAATAATTGATGACGCAGCGATCAATCATTAAAATATCTACGTCTAAATCTTCAGGCAGTTCGTTTTCTAAATATGAGTTAAAATCACGAGTCACATGTTCTAAAATTTGCTCAATAAAATATTTTTGCTCCCTTACAAATTCCTTTTCAGATAGAAATTCTTTTTGAGTGATTTTGTCGAGTGAGCTATTGAAATGCTCTTTATGTCCTCGCCACGTGATGTTGTTTTTTGCACAATATGAGTCAAATCGTACACAATCCGCGGGATTGTTTTTTTGAGCACCAATCACTACCATTTTTTTGAACATTATGCCAAAGAAGGTAGTTTGAAAATGAAATATTTGTGCTTTTTTATCATGTACGGCTTTAGTTGCTAACGAGATAGCTCGTGTAAATTCTCCTGCCAATACAGCAGAACAAAATGCTTTGATTCCTTCAAACCATGTCATCAATCGTTCATGAACATTTAATGTGGGTATTATAGTTACTAGTACATGATGTATTTTAGTGATCTTATTTTCATTATCTATATCTTCAAGAAGAATATCCACGCACATTTTTTTTAACGCAAGAGCCTGTTTTGATAAATACATATCTGCCGGAGGCGTGTTTAAAAAAGCGCTTATCATTTGTATTTTTTGCTCGTCATTCACAATATTTTCTCAAGGAATTTTTATCCATTCATACCGTGTTTAGGTACTAAATCGGTTGTTGAACCCAGCATGTTATTTTCTTTAAGCACATGCCACGATGCCTGTAATTTTTGTAATTTATTTATTTCATAATTGTTAGATGTTTGTTCTTTTAATAACCGTTGAAATTCTTTTGATGTTTGATTTTAAATGGAGCAAAGCATCCTCTGGTGTAAAAAGAGTGCTCAGTTGATCCAATATGCTATTTGGATTCTGTATACTTGTTTAATAGCGGATGAGATCAGCGGTAGAGAAAAATTCCAGTGTATATGTTATAGTGTTATTAAAAAAAGATAATGGCGAAAATACCATATTCTATTTCCAGCAGCGTCGTTGTTCTATATTATACTGCGTGGACACAAAAAGATCAATTGACTTATTTTTATACCTTTATTGAAAAATGACAACCAGAACATGGTTTAGTGTTTATATAAATAAAGGCATTTAGTTGAAAACTTGTTTGCAAGAATAATGCATTTGAGAGGACTTTTGATAAATTAAAGCGACATTATCTCTCTATGATAACTATGAGCTGCACATTGTTGTGGTTTCCTATATGAAAGGTATATAAATCAGCCCTTAGATGGCTGAAAATCTAAAGAGAAATAAAAAAATGGGATTTGAAATTGAATTTACTCGCCATGATTTTTCACATAACGCCGTTTTTTATTTTTTAAGAAAATAAACGACCTATATATTTAACATACTCTCAAGCACTACACTAATGACTGAATTCAAAAATACAATGAAAACTCTTGATAAAAAAGAATGAACTTATGAAAAATTATCATATAATCGCTTCTACTTTATTAATTATATTATTTCTAGCCCCCCACTCACTATCGGCTACATCATCAATCACAGAGTCAGCAATGACCCTTTATGATAAATCCCGCGATCGCCAAATTCCCATTCAAATATACAGCAAATACCCTTTGGATTTATCTAACAAGACGCAAAAGCATGTCATTATAATTAATCATGGCTATACAGCCCAGAATACCGAATATTCTTTTTTAGCACGAGCTCTAGCTGCTAATGACTATATAGTTATTAGCATTCAACATGAATTACCTCAAGATCCACCGCTTCCAACTGAAGGTAATTTATATCAACTTCGAAAGCCAATATGGGAATATGGCGTTAAAAATATACAATGGGTACTACATTATCTAAAGAAAACACGATCGGATTTAAATCTAAACAAAATCACCTTAATTGGTCATTCAAATGGTGGTGATATGATTATGTTATTTGCAGCAAAATATCCTCGCTTAGTTAGCAGTTTAATTGATCTAGATAGTTTGCGAATGCCATTTCCACGAACAAAAAAATTCCCTATTTTAACTATTCGTGCCAATGACACTAAAGCAGATCCGGAGGTACTTCCGCCAAAAAATCAATTAAAAAAGTGTAACATTACATTTATTAAAATTCCCAATGCAAAACACATCGACCTATGCGATCGAGGTTCTAAAAAGATTAAACAAGAGATAAATAATGTTATTTTACATTTTTTGAAGTCGCTGAACTGAAGCAATAAAATAGGGTTGTATTATCATTTGTTAGCAATTATTTATGGTGAACATACCCTTGTCATATTAATGCATTTTCATACCATTAGGAACATAAGGTTCAATAGTCGCAAGGCATATCGCTCCATTTTGATCTGAAAAACCTACCAATAAAAATTGCGACGTAAATCCAGCAATATTTTTTTCACCTAAATTAACACAACCCACCACCATTTTGCCCACTAACAACTCAGGAGTATAGTGCACTGTTATTTGTGCTGAGGTTTGGAGTATACCTAACTCTGCTCCAAAATCGACCCAAACCTTATATGCTGGTTTCTTAGCGCGTGAAAATTGCTCTACTTTCACAATAGTGCCAGAACGCAAATCTACCCTTTCAAAATCTTCATAAGATATTGTCATACCAACCCCTCATCGTTTTGCATTAATTATCGTTACCATTAAATCAGCCAACAATCCATCAAGATTATCTAAATCCAGCAATTCCCAGTGAAAAACCACGTCATCCAGAACGCATTGAAGGATCGGCTCAGTGCCGTATCTAGAAGATTCGCTAGGTTCTGGATGACGTTATTTAACGATAAAATATTTAGCTTGGGTTTTTCCAGCGTTTGATTTGCCATGCTTTTTGCTGTGTCTGGTTTAAAAAGGTCCAAGCCACGATCCGACTTATTTTTTGACCTTGAGCCATATCAAATGTTCGAGTTTCAAAAACCTGGGCTTTATTTAAAGCACGGTATACATCAGGGAGATTGGATTGTTTAGATATCAAGGTCGAGTACCATAAACAGGTGTCTGGAAGCGTTGCACTTTCTGCAATCATACGCTGAACCATAGATAACTCCCCTCCTTTGCACCACAACTCGTTGTTTTTTCCACCAAAATTTAGGCGAGTTTCACTGCCTTTTTTTATACCTAAATTCTTCCATTTACGTGCCGTACCTGCGCGGGCGTCTTCTGGTGACGTATGAAACGGCGGATTACATATCGATAAATCAAAGACATCCTCTGGTTTTAGGATGTTTTTATAAATAGCTAAAGGTGTTGCTTGATGACGGCATTCAACCGCTCCTTGTAATGTGTCGTTAGACGCGATGATATTATTTGCTGATTCAATCGCTTGAGGGTCAATATCTGTGCCCACAAAATGCCAGCCATACTCGTGATGACCAATCATGGGATACACACAATTAGCACCCACCCCAATATCTAATACACGCACAGTAGGACCCCGTGGCGGTATGCCATCATTGCATGTGCTCAATAAATCTGCCATATAATGGATGTAATCTGCACGTCCGGGTATCGGTGGACAAAGATAATGAGGTGGGATATCCCAGTATGAAATACCATAAAACAGCTTTAACAAAGCTTTATTTAACGCTTTAACCGCCGCCGGATTGCTAAAATCAATCGATTGATTATTGTATTTATTGATGAACACATACTCACTAAGCACAGGATGAGATGTCATCAACTTATCAAAATCATAATGAAAACGATGAGGATTTCGCGGGTGTAGGCCCTTTTTCTCTGCTGGTAATGCGGTTTGTCTTTCTGTCAATTTAAAATTTCCCTGGAATTTGAACACATCATTGAATGCATACGCCGCACATTAAGGTACAAGTCGTATGCATACTTCTCTTTATTATTTTTGAATGGTAATGCTTTCAATAACCACTGGCGTGATTGGCAAGTCTTGACTATCGCGAGCCACATTACTTATTTTATCAGCCACATCTTGACCTGAAATCACTTGGCCAAAAACATTATAGCCTCCCTCTAAACTTGGTGTAGGAGCTACCGTAATAAAAAATTGGCTGCCATTGGTATTGGGGCCCGCATTTGCCATGGCCAACACACCTGCTTTATTAAAACTCCCATGTGTGTTTTCATTATCGAATTGATAGCCTGGTCCGCCTGTGCCATTTCCAACCGGGTCACCACCTTGAATCATAAAGCCTGGAATCACCCGATGAAAAGTTAAACCATCATAATAGGGCCGTTGAACCATCTCGCCCGTTTTGCTGTCTTTAAATGCTTTCGTACCCGTTGCTAAGCCTATAAAATTAGCAACCGTATTGGGTGCGTCTGTAGTAAATAACTCGCATGTAATGGTGCCTTGAGATGTTTTAATAATCGCCGTTTCTGCATGAGCCACTAAAATAGTTGCGGTTAAAACTAACCCTGTAAGTATTGATGCGCTTTTTTTTATCATCTGTAATTCTCCGTGAATGCTATGACGAGTATATACTTGCCACTAATGAGTTTTCGGCATTTTAGGCGACTTGATTTTTTTGTTCCTAAAGTAAAAAAAGATGCGGAATAGTTATTCTATTCTAAGTCTTTTTTTACTTTAGGAACGAACAAAGCGATAGTATAAAAGCCGAAAACTCATTAGTGACAAGTATATCTATACCTTAATAGGCGTATAGTAGATTATGGCATAAATCCGAGCGCCATTTTAATTTTTTTATTCCTTCATGCGTTTTGGCGAAGCACAGCCACCCGACGATCATCTCCGTCCGCCTCAATACATCTTCGGTTCTGGGCCCTTGACTGATAAACGAATACCTATGAGGTCACCCCATACGTTTATTGTTGCATTTAGTACGTTCCCATAGACGACTTCTAGGCCAACACTAGAAGCGATAATTCATGGTATATAATTAACACATATTGAAAAAAAAATGTAATATGATAATTTACTGATTTTGATAATATCGGAGACACAACAATGTTTGGTCGTTTCTTTTTAACACAAGATAAAACAAATTATAATGACTTCTCGGCGCTAAACAATCAAGTACGCATGCTACCTCATTATGGGGTGATAGCAATATGCACCGATCTTAGTGCGATTACCGTATATACTGAGTCGCAACACCAAGACAATAGAGTTATAAATACCTATCGAATGGAAGCACCAATGACCATTCATTCATCGAGAAGCAATGCGGCAGGTGGCTCCAGTATTTTAGAACGTAACAATGAGCATATAATGACAATTGCTAATGAAATAAGAGCATTTGATAATGGCTTTTTTTGTCGGGTGCATAGAGTTTCTCTTCCACAACAAGAACTAAATAATTTTGAAAAAACTTTACGTGAACATATAAACAAAAATAAAATGCATTATGATCCAGAACCATATATTGATAACGCGTTAGAACAAACCAATGAGCCTTTTCGGCTACAATGCTCAACGTCACATTGCATCAATTATTAGTCGGGATTATTAAATAATATAATGAGCTACTTGCTACATGGTGAGATGCAGAACAACTGGTGGTATGCAAATAATGTTACTATTGAATTCAAACGATCTAGAAAATCATCTCGAACATAGCGGCCTAATATCTTGTATGGCCAATGCATTGGAATCGATGTCAACAAATCAAGCAACGAACTTTCCACGTGCCGTATATGATCTTAATTCCAATGCCGCACTTGGCTTTATGCCCGCCATGGCTCCTACGCATACCATTTTAGGCTATAAGGCTATATCTGTTTTTCATGATAATGTAAAAAAAGGATTGAATCCTCACCAAGGCTTGGTTGTATTAATTGATTCAGAAACAGGTTTAACCAAATGCTTACTTGAAGGTTCTACACTTACCGCATTAAGAACTGCAGCAGTAAGCGCTGCCGCTACGGCATTGCTAAGTCGTCCTGAGTCCAGTCGTCTTGCTCTTATCGGTAGTGGGCGCCAAGCAGTTGAACATGTTAAAGCAATTACAACAATTAGACCGATAAAAACTATCTTTTTATATGCTAGAACCCCCTACTCTGCAAAAAAATTTATTGATACCCTTTGTTCGCAATATGAAATCGATATCGTACTAAGCCCTACGCCACGCGACGCGGTACAACATGCTGATATTGTAGTGACATGTACACCTTCTACCCAAGCATTATTACACATTGATGATTTTTCTAAAGGAACTCACATCAATGCCGTCGGTGCTTGCCGACCAGGATTTCAAGAAATTACTTTAATAGATAATCCTTTTTTAAAAATTTATCTGGATTCTCAAGAATCATGTAGCCTTGAAAGTGATGAACTATCCATTCCTCTAAAAAATAAAACCTTATCTCCTCATCGAATTGTGGGTGAATTAGGCAATTGTATCGCTAAAAAAATAAAGGGACGAGAAGCTGAAAGCGACATTACGTTCTTTAAATCGATTGGGCTGAGTATTGAAGATATTTATGCTGCTGAATATTTTTATAAAAAAGCAATGAACATGAACATTGGACAGGTTGTGACTTTATGATGG
>CAZSAO010000051.1:0-1794 GCA_964605275.1 uncultured Legionella sp. | reverse complement strand
TTAAACATACTGACCCATCAATACTCTACAAAGGCTTATCAGCAGCTAGCGCGGGAAACATGGGGCAAGCTATTGCTTTTGTAGCGCAACAATTAAATATTCCCTGTCATATTTATGTGCCACAAACCACTCCTGAAGTAAAAAAAGAGCGTATTAAAAAATTAGGTGCAACGCTGATTGAACGCCCTTTTGATGAAATTTGGGGCATCATTCGAGGGGACATAACGCCTGCTTTTGATGGCATATTTATTCATCCCGTTTTTTGTGAAGCATTATTAACTGGATACGAATCAATTGCTCATGAGATCATAGAGGATTTGCCCGATTTAGATGCCATTATCATCCCCTTGGGGGTAGGAGGCTTAAGTACTGCGGTGGCAAGAGTGATTCATCAATATAACCCAAATATCGCAATTTATACTTGTGAACCAATCACAGCAGCTCCCCTCAATGTATCTCTTAAGTTAGGAAAACCAACACCAGTAAATAGAATACCATCTTTTGTAGATGCAATTGGAACACCGGAAGTATTGCCTGTGGTTTTTGAATTACTATCTCCTATCTTGCGTGATGCTCTTGCCATCCCGCTAGATGAGATTAAACAAGCAATGTGTGATTTATTAATTAATAATAAACTTCTTTGTGAAGGAGGTGCTGCGTGTAGTGTTGCCGCGGCACTGCAAATAGCCAAACAAGCACATCATCGTAACATTGTTTGTCTTTTAACTGGGGGTAATTTATCTATGGAGATTTTACAACAAGCCTTATTATAAAAAGTAATAATTTTTTTTACATATTTTAAAAAATATGTTTTGTATCTTTGAAGGAAAATAAAAGCACTATTTAAGTCTCGGAGGCTCATGCCTATTTTACAACAGCCGGCAAGTAGGTCTTTGACGAGGCTTATGTCTTTTTCCTTCGATTTAAACTTGAAATATGTACGGAAAGATTATTATCCCACGTTCTGTTAACATATTACATATATATATCATTTATTCTCAGATAAGACAAAAAAAGATCTGTTTGCTTTTATTTAATTCAAGTCATATCGATTAATACCGTATTGCATTCATAGTAAAATTGCATATAAAGTAGCGGCTCTGTATTTATAATAATACGTTTATACAGGAAAAAATGCGGGTTAATTTTGAGCAAATACTAAGTAATGACTTAAAAAGTAATACGTGAAATTCAGGCTTTTGTTGTTTACAACGTTTCATTCATCATCTTTTGCAAGATGAAAAAACAGCCTTAGAAACAAAAAGATATCGCAACATACTTTATCAACGAGGAGTGAGGTAATCATTCAATACATCAAGTTATTTTGATGCAATCAAACTATATGATTAAATGGTTGTGCAAATAAAGAACATTAATGACACTTAGAGTACGGCTCTATTTTGAATACAGAGCAGAAATTAATTGTTTTCGATTATATTTAACGCACAGAGTTTACTTTCGATCTCTTATGGCTTAAAATAGCACATTAATTTCCGACGAATAAACGACTCCTTTTTGTGAAAATAAAACCAATATGAGTAAACTAACACCAATTAATTTATGATTTTTTCGTCAACTTGATGCAATAAAAATACACGCATTGCTTTCCTCTCTAACCTCTCTATTTACGGACTAAATTATGATAGAAGAATTTATAAAACAACTTGAAAATAATAATTATGCCCCCATCTCTTTAAACCTGGGATTAAATATTAAAAAAATTCAATTAAACCTCCCTGTAACCTACATTGCCAGACCTCCGGTCTGACTTTTTTGAATTAAGCCATACATCCT
>CAZSAO010000050.1:12992-15536 GCA_964605275.1 uncultured Legionella sp. | reverse complement strand
GGCTATGTGAGCACCATTTTACCTGACTTTATTTCAAGAGGAGCCAAAGATGGCCTTTACTTCAACTAAGCTGAACACTTACGTATCTTATCCGTCATAGAAGAGAAACTGGTACTAATTTAGTGCCATGTGCCTGTCCTACTAAATTAATTTTTTTGAATTTCACATTGCAATAATTTCCAATAACCAAATAAATTGGTATTTTGCGAGCGGACTAATTTTAATTTTTTATAATGTAAAATAGAGTTAATTGAAAAATCTGATTTAAAACCTATATACTTATTCAAACCTGCTATTTGCTTTTCAAAAAAACGAATTACTTTATTTTCAGAAGAAAAATGATTTACAAAAATAATTTGTGTATTAGGCTTCGCTACACGACTTAACTCATCAAGAAATAAAGTAACGTCAGGAACTACAGAGGCAACATACATAGCCACAATAATATCAAAACTATTATTATCAAATTTTAAATCCGCAGCATCCATAACTTTTAGCTGTACACGAGGACCTAAATTATTTTTTTCTGCTAATTCTTGGGCTTTTTCCAACATTTTCTCTGAAATATCAATTCCTGTTATATGAAGGTCTTCTCTATATAAAGGCAATGATAAACCGGTGCCAATACCGATTTCCAAAATTTTTGCATTTTGCATCGCCGATTTATTGATGATATCAACACAAGATAGGCGACCAGGATTAAAAATACTTCCAAATAAAAAATCGTAAAACGATGCGTACACGTTATAAACTTTTCGTACTGATGCAACAGACATACATAATCCTCATGATTAAATACAAATCAATCCATTCTACTGTAAGATTGTGATTTGACAAGGGGTTTTCTTGTCAAGTTAATACATTTAATTAGTTGAGTTCCCGCACTCACCGGGAACTCAACAAAGCAAACCAATTAGTCTGCTTTTTTCTTTTTCGGCATATAAAGATCGGTAATAGTACCTTCAAAAATTTCTGCAGCTTGTGCAATAGTTTCTGAAAGCGTTGGATGAGGATGAATGGTTAAAGCAATATCTTCCACATCACAACACATCTCAATCGCTAATGCTACTTCGGAAATAAGATCCCCTGCATTAATGCCTACAATACCACCACCTAAGATACGATGAGAAGTAGGACAAAATATTAATTTGGTCATACCTTCTTCTCGACCCATACTTAAAGCACGTCCACTAGCTGCCCATGGAAATACTGCTTTTTCATAAGGAGTATTGTTCTCTTTTGCTTCTTTTTCTGTTAATCCTACCCAAGCTAACTCAGGATCAGTGTACGCCACGCTTGCAATACACTTAGGTTCAAAATAATGCTTCATGCCAGCAATGACTTCTGCCGCTACTTTACCTTCGGGAATTGCTTTATGCGCAAGCATCGGCTGTCCTACCACATCTCCGATAGCGAAGATATGAGATACATTGGTGCGTTGCTGATTATCCACTTTGATGAACCCTCGGTCATCAACAGTAACACCGGCTTGTTCTGCGGCAATATTTTTTCCATTAGGTTTACGACCAACAGCAACTAATATTTGTTGGAAACATAATGGCGTATCGGTTTGATGCTCACCTTCCATCGATACATAAATTGCATCGTCTTTAGCATCCATCGCGGTAACTTTAGTTTTTAATAAGAATTTCACGCCTTTTTTCATCATGCGTTTTTGCAATACTTTAACCAAGTCCGCATCAGCACCAGGAATGAGCTGATCCATAAACTCTACAACAGTAACTTCTACTCCTAAAGAAGAATATACAGTTGCCATTTCTAGACCAATAATACCACCACCAAGAACAAGCATACTGCCTTTAATGTCAGCTAACTCTAAAGCACCAGTAGAACTAAAAATACGTTTGTCTTCAGGAATGAATGGCAAACTAACTGATTCCGAACCTACAGCAATAATTGCATGTTCAAAATCAACTTCAACCGCACCCTCTTTCGTGTCAACAATCACTTGATGCGTTCCAGAAAAGCGACCTACTCCAGTTACTACTTCTACTTTTCGTTGTTTCGATAATGCGTTTAACCCACCCGTTAATTTATTAATTACCGAGTTTTTCCAAGCCACTAACTGTTCGCTATTTAATTGAGGCTTGCCAAAAACAACGCCTTGATGCGCCATTTCATCTGCTTCATCAACTACTTTCGCAATATGCAATAATGCTTTGGATGGGATACAACCGACATTCAAGCAAACCCCGCCTAAAGTATCGAAACGCTCCACTAAAACCACTTTTTTACCTAAATCAGCCGCTCGAAAGGCCGCTGTATATCCACCAGGCCCACTACCAATTACAACTACATCTGCTTGTATTTGCTGTGTCATGTTTTAAAACCTCAATTCATAATAAAATACGTCGAATATCACTTAATGCTTCACTGATATACTTTGAAAATCGCGCAGCTTCCGCCCCATCAATCACACGATGATCATAAGATAAAGACAAAGGCAACATCAAACGAGGAACCCATTGTCCATTTTGATAAACAGGCTTAGTACTTGAACGCGATAAACCAAGAATAGCCACT
>CAZSAO010000050.1:0-12982 GCA_964605275.1 uncultured Legionella sp. | reverse complement strand
TTGGAAGGAATACAACCTACATTAAGACATACGCCACCTAATGTGTCATAACGCTCAATTAAAACCACTTTTTTACCTAAGTCAGCCGCCCTAAATGCCGCCGTATAGCCACCGGGGCCACTTCCTAATACCACTACATCTGTTTTTATTTTATTAGCCATTTGCAAGTCTCTTATAAAGTAATTTTTAGTAACATTTATTTAATTTAAAGTAACACTTTTCTAATATCCGCTAAACATTCACTAATATAGCGAGTAAAGCGTGCCGCTTCAGCTCCATCGATCACGCGATGATCATATGAAAGAGATAAGGGCAATAATAAACGCGGTACAAATTGTTCTTTTTGATAAACGGGCTTTATTGCGGAGCGGGATAAACCAAGGATTGCCACTTCAGGGCTATTCACAATAGGAGTAAATGCCGTACCGCCAATACCGCCTAAGCTTGAAATAGTAAAACAGCCACCCGACATATCTGCCGGCATGAGTCCTTTTTCACGTGCTTTGGTACTTAGGCGAGCCATCTCTTTTGCAATCTCACCTACACTTAATTGATCAATATTTTTAATCACAGGAACAACTAAGCCGTTAGGTGTTTCAACCGCGATGCCGACATTGTAATATTTTTTATAAATTAAGTTCTCGCCACGTGCATCAAGCGAGGCATTAAATTGTGGGTATTGTTGGAGCGCTTTACTGACTACAGCGCAAACAAAAGCTAAAAGGGTGAGTTTATAGTCACTGTTTTTATTTTGCTCTGTTTCTGATTTTCTAAAGGCTTCAAGATCAGTAATGTCTGCTTCATCAAATTGAGTTACATGAGGGATAGTAACCCATGAGCGATGAACATTAATACCGGTCACTTTTTTAATTTTGTTAAGTGGCTTTGTTTCGATGTCACCAAACTTAGAAAAATCAATAACAGGTGCTGCGGGAAGATTAAACGCACTAGTGCTTGTTGCAGGCTGCGCTAAACGTGTTTTAACATAAGCATGAACGTCTTCTTTCAAAATACGTCCCTTACGCCCACTGCCTTTAACTAAGGATAAATCAAGACCCAACTCACGCGCCATACGTCTCACCGCAGGACCGGCAAATGATGTACCATTAGACTCTTCAGAGCCAATTGATGAATGAATAACGGGTTCGTTTGACGTCTTTACTGCTTCATTATGGCGCGGTGCGACTGCAGCAGGTGCCGTATTCACTGGCACTTCTTGTTGAGGACTCGCATCCGCAGAATCCATCACTAATATAAGCGTACCTTGAGATACCTTCGCACCTACTTTAATTTTAAGTTCGCGAATAACACCAGCACAAGGAGATGGAATATCCATTGTTGCCTTATCACCTTCTAGAGTAATAAGCGCCTGATCACATTCTACCGTATCACCTGGGGCAACTAAAATATCAATGACATCAACATCAGTAGCGCCACCTATATCAGGCACACATACATCTTGCTGCTTTAATGAAGTATTTGCTCCACTTTGTTGCGCAGGTGCTTGCGCTACCGGTGTAGCTTGAGGTTCTACCTCTTTGGTGGGTTCCTCTTTTTGCTCTGCCTGCTGTGATTCAACCTGTAATAAAAGAATGCTGTCTCCTTCTGAGACTTTATCCCCTACTTTTAAATTGATTTGACTTACTGTGCCTGCCGTAGAAGACGGAATTTCCATGCTGGCTTTATCCGATTCTAAGGTAATTAAAGGGGTATCAATTTCAATGATATCCCCTACTTTAATTAACAGTTCAATCACATCAACATCATTTGCCCCACCAATGTCGGGAACTTTAATTTCTATTTCATTTGCCATATATATCCTCAATATAAGTTAATGGTTTAGAACCAAATAACTAGCACGTAACAGGATCCAATTTATCTGGATTAATATGATAACGTTTCATTGCATCAAGGACGGTTTCTTTTTCTAAAGTTCCTTCAGCAACTAATGCATTCAAAGCAGCTAACACAATAAATTTCGCATCAACTTCAAAGAAATGGCGCAATTGTTCACGGGTATCACTTCGACCATAGCCATCAGTACCAAGCGTTACAAAACGATTAGGAACAAATGGGCGAATCTGCTCAGAATAAAGACGCATATAATCTGTTGCAGAAACAACCGGTCCCTGAGTATCTTTTAACAAGGTGGTAACATAACTTTCTTTAGGCTGTTCTTGCGGGTGAAGCGAATTATAACGTTCCACGGCTAAGCCATCTTTACGTAACTCATTAAAGCTTGTGACGCTCCATATATCAGAAGTAACGCCATAATCATCATGCAACATGGAAGCAGCCTTAATTACTTCACGCAGAATAGTACCGCATCCCATCAACTGTACATGTTCTTTTGCCTTGTTTTGCTCTTCTTGCAGCAAATACATGCCTTTGATAATGCCCTCTTCAACGCCTTCTGGCATATCCGGATGAGCATAATTTTCATTCATTACGGTAATATAATAAAAAACGGATTCCATTTGTTCATACATACGATGTAAACCATCTTTAATGATCACTGCTAGTTCATAGGCAAAAGTGGGATCGTATGCAATACAATTAGGAATAGTTGATGCTAATAAATGACTATGACCGTCTTGATGTTGTAATCCTTCTCCGGCAAGAGTGGTTCGTCCAGCAGTTCCGCCGAGCAAAAAGCCTCGTGCTTGCATGTCTCCTGCAGCCCAAGCCAAATCGCCTATGCGTTGGAAACCAAACATAGAGTAATAAATATAAAACGGAATCATCGCTAATTTATTCGAGCTATATGATGTTCCTGCAGCAATCCAAGAACAAAATGCTCCTGCTTCATTAATACCTTCTTCAAGAATTTGTCCATCTTGTGCTTCGCGATAATACATAACTTGCTCGCGATCCACAGGGGTATACAATTGCCCTACTGGCGAATAAATCCCTATTTGCCGGAACAAACCCTCCATACCAAACGTACGGCACTCATCCGGAACAATAGGCACTACTCGTGGCCCAAGCTCTTTATTTTTTAATAGCACCGATAAAATACGTACAAAGGCCATGGTTGTAGATATTTCTCGATCGCCTAAGCCATGCGTAATTGCTGAAAAATCAGCTAAATCAGGAATAGTTAGAGCAGGTACTTTCGAAGAGCGAGCAGGTAAATAACCGCCTAATGCTTCACGTTGCTTTTTCAAGTACTTAATTTCAGGACTATCATCTGCGGGCTTATAAAACGGCACATCTGCAATCTCTTCATCACTTACTGGAATACTAAATCTATCTCTAAATACTTTAAGCTGCTCTACCGTCATTTTTTTCTGTTGATGGGTAATATTTTGCCCTTCTCCAGCAGCACCCATACCGTATCCTTTGATCGTTTTGGCAAGAATAACAGTAGGCGTTCCTTTATGAGCGATAGCTTCAGCGTAGGCTGCGTATATTTTTTGTGTATCATGGCCACCACGATTTAAGCGCCAGATTTCATCATCGGATAACTTATCAACCATCTTTTTCAACTCAGGATCGCAATTAAAAAAGTGTTGACGTACATAGGCACCATCATTTGCTTTATAGGATTGATAATCACCATCCAAGCATTCATCCATACGTTTTTGTAGTGCACCATTCGTATCTTGAGCCAATAAAGAGTCCCAACGTCCACCCCAGATTACTTTCAACACATTCCAGCCA
Source organism: uncultured Legionella sp. (assembly GCA_964605275.1). Classification (GTDB taxonomy): domain Bacteria; phylum Pseudomonadota; class Gammaproteobacteria; order Legionellales; family Legionellaceae; genus Legionella. The sequence continues at coordinate 9,319 of CAZSAO010000050.1, read as the reverse complement.
GCACCAGCAAAAACACGTTCTAACTCTTGAATTATTTTGCCATTGCCACGAACAGGACCATCAAGCCGTTGTAAATTACAATTAACAACAAAAATAAGGTTATCAAGCTTTTCTCTCACAGCAATACTCAATGCACCTAGAGATTCTGGCTCATCCGTTTCACCATCGCCCAAGAAGGCCCAAACTTTACGACCATCCGCTTTAATTAAGCCTCTATTTTCTAAGTATTTTAAAAATCGAGCCTGATAAATGGCTTGTAATGGTCCTAATCCCATAGAAACGGTGGGAAACTGCCAAAAATCAGGCATTAACCAAGGATGAGGATAGGAAGACAATCCGTCTTTTTCTACTTCCTGACGAAAATAACCAAGTTGCGTTTCAGACAGACGCCCTTCAAGAAATGCTCTGGCATATATTCCAGGAGAAGAATGGCCTTGAATATAAAGCAAGTCGCCACATTGCTCTTCGTTTGAGCCTTTAAAGAAATAATTAAATCCAGTTTCATAAAGTGCAGATGAAGAAGCATAAGAAGCAATGTGTCCGCCTAACTCAGGGGCATATTTACCGGCACGAATAACCATAGCCACTGCATTCCATCGAATAAGTGCGCTAAGTCGTTTACCCACACCTTCATCAGAAGGCATTTGCTTTTCTTCATGGGTTTTAATCGTATTGCGATAAGGAGTATTAAATGAGTGCATCATTTTTACCCCTTTGCTATTTGCTTTATTTAATAATTGTTGTATTAAAAAAGCCCCACGCTCATTGCCTTCATTAGCAAGAACGCCATCCAACGCATCCAACCATTCACGAGTTTCTATTGGATCTAAATCAAAATGAGTTTCATTGGTCATGAATAATTCCCCGATCTTCTATAAATTAAGTACATTTTATACCCATGCAGCCAAGGTAAATAAAGCAAGAAAAACTAATAAAACGGTTACCGCCTGTTCTATTAAGCGTTGAGCAGTAGGTACTGGAATCTCTTCTAGCTCGTTTGTTCGCAACGCAAGTAATCCACATTCCTCAAGCATTTGATGATTTTGCGCAGGCTTTGCAGCAATAAAATGCATAAATCGCCCAAATCCAGCTTGAAAATGCCCCACTAAAAGATAGAGTAAAACAGTCATACGAGCAGGAATCCATTCAAGAATTTCGATACAGTCCCTGGCAATTCTTTTTGTCGGTGTATTGTATTGACATAACGATATCAGTCTAAATGCTAAAACAGCTATTGGTCCGCCAACTACATACCAAAAAATAACCGCAAACAATTGATTATTCGCTACCGCTAGATAATGACCAATGCGATGCGTTGCAGAAAAAGCATCGCCTTCCTCTATTTCAGGATAAAAGGGATTGTGTGGACCTAAGCAATAATAAAAAACCACCATATTAATTATTAGTCCAAATAATCCAAAAAGCACAAAGCTTAAAGAAAAATAGATCAAGCTCACTACTAAAATAATGGGCATTATATAAAGTAATAATAAGGATACAGGATGCTTTGGTAATTGATATTGTTCAATACATTGCTGAACAGATAAAATGTATCGCTCAAACCAATTAAAGCGTGTGTATGATATGGAGTGTATTAAATAACGCTCACTGAGCAAACATAAAATAATTACTATCAATTTCATTATCAATCCTTTCTCATTTTATCAGAAAAAGCTATAGGTGTAGGATATTTCAACACAACAAGATATGAAGACACAATAAAGGTCAAAATAGTTGTTGCTTGAATCAAATTAGCGGTTACATCAGAAATCAATTTAGTACTCAAACCAATACTGGCAACTAATAATGAAAACTCACTTCCCTGCCCCAAGCGAAAACCAACTTCTTTTGCCACCGCTTTTTTCTCGCCAGTTCTAACTAATAAACCATAAAATAACAAGGGTTTAATAACTAAAATGCACACAGAAAGAATTACCGCAGGAATCAGAACTTGAGCGGCTGAACCGAAATTAAACGTAGCGCCAATAGAAAAGAAAAACATGACTAAAAAGAAGTCACGCAAAGGTTTTAAGCTTTCTGCAATAAACAACGAAATAGGACTTGATGCCAAGGCCACACCAGCAACAAAAGCACCAATGTCTTCTGATAATCCCATTTCTTTCGCTAAAACTGAAAGACCCAAACACCAACCGATAGATAAAAGAAAAACGTATTCTTGTGTTCTGTCAAAGCGGGCAAGTAATTTAATAAGAACAAAGCGTTCACAAACAAAAGCAAAAAGACATAATGCGGGTAAGGCTACACCGACTAGAACCAGATTATTTAAAGACAAGCCTCCACCTTGATTTGCCCCATTAATCAAAATAAGAACAATAATAGCAATAAGATCTTGCATTAACAGCACGCTGATCATCACCTCACCCGTGTGCTGATGATGTAAAATAGTCGTGGGCAATAATTTCAAGCCAATAATAGTACTGGAAAACATCGTTGAGGCGCCTAAAACTAGCGACTCGGTCTGTGAAAGACCAAACCATTTACCCACATAATAAGCAATTGCCGCAAAGACAACCGAACTGATTAATGCAATAGAGGTTACTTTGCGTAGCATATGGAGTAAATTTTGCGGCTGCAGATGCAATCCTAATAAAAATAACAGAAACACAATGCCAACATCACCCACTTGTTGTACTGTTGCAAGCTCAGGTACCATTTTAAGACCCCATGGTCCTAATGCAGCTCCTAGTAGAATATAGGCAACTAATAAAGATTGGTTGGTATATAACACAATTGTAGAAAGTATTGCCGCACCACAAAAGATAAGAAAAAGAGTATAAAAAATAGAACCTTCCACCATTGATTTAACACTCCTTAATAATTAACCACTAATTTTGTTAATTAGTGGTAGATTTAGCTACTAACGTTCTTTCTGCAATATAGCATATTTTAAACAAGTACTGAAAAAGAATTTGATATGCCATTTTGTGCTAATTTTGTTTTTAAATTATTACTCATGCGCTCATTAGCAAATGGCCCAACTCTAACTACATAATGTAATCTATAATACTCAACAAAAACAGGTGATGGTGTAAGGCGCGCTAATTTATCTTTTAACTGGGTAGCCGAGCTTTTAGAGAAAAAGGCGCCTACTTGCAAATAGTATTGTGCTTTAGCCGATGGACCTTTTAATGTTTCTATTTCAACATGAGCAGTTCCTTTAGGATATATTCCCAATTTAACTGCCGCAGCATAAGAGACATCAAGTACTCTATCACCACGAAACGGGCCTCTATCGTTTACTTTAACCACCGCTGTTTTGCCATTATCTAAATTCTTAACTTTTAAATAGGTCGGTAGTGGTAGGGTTCTATGTGCCGCAGACATCACATACATATCATAAGGCTCGCCACTTGATGTACGTTGATTATGAAATTTTGAACCATACCAAGAAGCAACACCACGTGTTTTATAACCCGAGGAGCTTTTCATCACGTCATATTTACGCCCCTCAACTTTATATTGGGCAGGATTACCGTATCGACTCAATGGTTCTGTTTTAGGAACAGGTTCTTTAAAACTCATCTTTTTAGGATGGGTAGGTGCTGAATCTTGTTTTTTTGTATAACGATTACTTTTATTTTTGTATCGATCATAGATCGCTTGTTTGTTCGTTTTAACAACGGGGTGTTTTGCGTTTTTCTGCGTCTGGACTGTTTCTTTTCCTGTATTTTGACAACCAGAAATAAGCATAATTAAAATCAATATAATTGCTCTCATAAGCCTTCTTTTTGAATGATTGTCGGCATACTATACAGAATAATCACTCATTATCGAAGTTTTTTATTTATTTAAAGCAACAGGCATTCAATTCTTCGCATAAAAAAACAGAATAAATATCCTCTAAATTAATTTTTTTTATTAGCTGATTGGTGGTCCCAGTAACCCTGTGATAAGATAGCCGCATTTTGTAACTGATGAGTAAAACTATGACAAAAGCTGCTTCTTTATTGGTAACATCCTTATTCTTTATTACCTTGCTGGCACAATCTAGCAATTTGATGGCAGAGGATGTTCTTCCTACACCATCAACTAATTTAGAAAAGCCTTCCCCTACTACAGTTCATAAGCCACTTGTTACGCCTTCTGCGCCTAATTTAAATGCGAAAGCATATATCCTTATCGATGTGAATAGCGGGAAAATTATTGCCGAAAAAAATAGTGAGGAACGACTTCCTCCTGCAAGTCTAACTAAAATGATGACGTTGTATGTGATATCAAACGCTTTAAATAATAATCAAATACATCTTAATGATAATGTTAGAGTAAGTCGTGAAGCGTGGAAAATTGGTGGCTCTCGCATGTTCATTAAAGAAGGGCAACAAGTACCCGTTGAAGATTTACTTAAAGGCATTATTGTTGACTCAGGCAATGATGCATGTGTTGCTATGGCCGAGCACGTTGGTGGAAGTGAAAATGCGTTTACCGATATAATGAATCAACAGGCGCAAAATTTAGGGATGAAAAACAGCCACTTTACTGATAGTACGGGGCTTCCTGATCCTAACTTATATACAACAGCCAAAGACTTAGCAATCCTTGGTCGTGCATTAGTCAGCGAGTTTCCTCAATACTATGGTTGGTATAAACAAAAATGGTTTACTTATAATGGCATTCGTCAACCCAATAGAAATCGTCTCTTATGGCGTGATAGTAATGTTGATGGTTTAAAAACAGGTCATACTAACGATGCCGGTTTTTGCTTAGTTTCTTCAGCTATTCGCGATAACATGAGATTGCTTGCTGTTGTACTAGGAGAGCCGAATGATTCTACTCGCGCTGATGATAGTGAAAAATTATTAAATTACGGTTTTCGTTTTTTTGAAACACATCAACTATACAAAGCAGGTCAAGCGGTTACTGAGTTACCGTTGTATAAAGGCACCGTTGAAAAAATTACTGTGGGTCTTACTGAAAATCAATCGATTACCATCCCTACAGGCCAATATCAGCGATTAAATATTACTACTAAAATACCTACCTATTTACAAGCACCGATTAAAAAAGGCGACAAAGTAGGTGAGTTATTAGTTAAATTTGATAACGATGTCGTTGCGACAAAGCCACTGTACGCGTTGCAAACAATTGAAGCGGGTGGTTTATATACACGAGCCAAGGATTCAATTCGTTTGACATTTAATAGCTGGTATAATTCTTCTGAAGGCTAACGTTAGAATAGATGTGGCGCTCAATTATATTTTATAGTGCGCGCCATATACGTCCGAATGTAACAAAGTCATCATTTGAAAATTGATACGTCAGATACGTCCAAGGCAAACGCATCTTTAAACTCAGAGTGCCTACCTTCAGCGCTTGATGCGCTGAATCGAGTTAATGGGGTTGCCCTACCCATTAGATAAATACGAGCTACACTATAATTGAACATTCATCTATAGTTATAATTACTTGAATTGGAGTCGATAATGACACAAACAACATTAATTGATTTTCCTTGTGAATTCCCAGTAAAAATAATAGGAATAAATTCTTCATCATTTATTAATGAGATAAAAGAAATAACCTTAAAACATTTTCCCAATTTCAATGATACGGCACTGGTGCAAAAACCAAGTCAAAAAAATAATTATATAGCAATTACTGCTACCGTTTTTGCAGAAAATCAAGATATGCTTGATGCATATTATCGTGATGTAACTCAAAATAAACAAGTAAAAATGGTTCTATAATGAATATCCACCATTTAGGGAAGCAAGAATATAACGATACATGGTTAAAAATGAAAGAGTTCACCATTCATCGTTTGCAAGACACAACTGATGAGCTATGGTTTTTAGAGCATTATCCGGTATACACCCAAGGACAAGCAGGCAAGGCCGAACATATACTCAATCACACAGCAATTCCCATTGTTCAATCAGACAGAGGTGGACAAGTCACGTATCATGGTCCAGGACAATTGGTCGTCTATGTATTAATGAATTTACCTAATCGTTCATTAGGAATCAGAGCGCTAGTGACTCAACTAGAACATATACTAATAAATACTTTGTTAGATTTTGACATTAAAGCCGAAATACGATGCGGTGCACCCGGAGTGTATGTCAACGATAAAAAAATAGCGTCTATTGGTTTACGAGTCAAAAATGGATGTACTTACCATGGTATTGCACTTAATGTTACTATGGATTTAAGCCCGTTTAATAATATTAACCCTTGTGGATTTGCTCAAATGGAAATGACACAAATAAGCCACTTTATTCCTGAAATTTCACTAGGTGAAGTAAGTCATCGTCTTGAGCATCATTTTATCCATCACTTTGAATCATCAACATCATGAGTTTTTTTGCGCAATACATTCATCCGTTAACTATGTGGTTACAGCATAACCCTAACTGGTCCTTATTTTTTACTTTTTTTATTGCGCTTGCCGAATCGCTGGCAATTATCGGAAGTATTGTTCCTGGCTCAGTAACAATGACTGCGATAGGTATATTGGCGGGAAGTGGTATTATGCGCATTGATTTAACACTTATTGCGTCAAGTTTAGGAGCGATATGTGGTGATAGTTTGAGTTATGCCTTGGGATATTTTTATAGTGATCGCTTGATTTATATGTGGCCTTTTAAAAAATATCCTCGGTTGCTGGAATATGGTCAAGAGTTTTTTACACGCCATGGTGGGAAAAGTGTACTGATTGGACGTTTTGTCGGTCCGTTACGCTCTATAATTCCAGTCATTGCCGGTATAGTTCACATGAAGCAATGGCGATTTTTTATCGCCAATAGTATTTCCGCTGTTGGCTGGTCTCTTTTATATGTGATGCCAGGCGTACTTATTGGTGCTGCAGGTCATGAATTATCCTCCGAAAGTGCAACACGTTTATTTATTTTAATTTTATTATTCTTATTAGGATGTTGGGTCATCACTTTTTTCATTAAGTGGGTCTTTTTACATATATATTCTTTTTTGAAAAAGAACTTACATACATTTTGGTGTCGATTACAATCCATAGCATTTGTGCGTATTCTTACCCCTAAAGAAGAGCGTAATCATTACGCTACGGCCGGTTTGGCTTTATGTACTTTAGTCTGTTTATTAACGACTATACTTTTTTCTATTTTGCTTAAAACCTGCTCTCTCAAAGCACTTGATGTTCCCATATTCCTTTTTTTACAAAGTATTCATACCTATATATTAGAAATAGTCTTTATCGCATGCACTCAACTAACGAGTACCATTACTATTGCAAGTGTCTATTGCTTCTGTTGTATTTGGTTCCTAATTCAACAAAATAAACGTGGCGTTTTATATCTTTCTTTTTTAATTATTATCAGTAGCTTTATTGCCTATACCTTAAATCATTTTATAGATCACCCAAGACCTGCAGGCTTAATGCTTACTATGACAGGGGATGCTTTTCCTCACATGAATTTATTAATTGCCACAGCACTTTATGGGTTTGTTTTTTATCTTATTAATAGTCAGTATATTTTTATAACGACTACATTGCGATCCATTATTATTATAACGCTTGGCTTATCTGGTTTTGGCGCAATTTATCTTGGCGATTACTGGTTAAGCGATATACTAGCGACTTATTTTGCGGGTACCACACTATGTTTAATATTTTGTTTATTTTATAGAAAAACTGCGGATATCCACAAAAAACCATCAATAATCATTCTTTATTTACTCATTACATGCATTATTAGCTCATCCCTTATATCACTATACTGTAATTTTTCACGCGCACTCTATGCTCATACACCCAATCATCAAGAATATATATTAGAACATTCTGCGTGGTGGGATCAGCAATCACCCTTATTGCCATTGTATCGCATGAATAGAGTGGGAAAAAATACCAGCATGTTAAATATACAATATTTAGGTAGCTTAAATCTGCTTAGCAACGCATTAACTAAAAACGGTTGGACGGCACATCCTAATGACTCCATTTTAAAAAAAATAATGGTTCGTCTTGATAATAGCCCTGACTCCGTAAATTTACCGCTATTAACACAACTATATCAAAATAATAGTCCAAGTTTAATAATGACTTATAAAGATAATAAAACCGGTTTAGAGTTGCAATTATTAATATGGAAATCTAATTATCATTTATATCAAAGCCCAGAAACCCTTTGGATTGGGACTGCATATGTTTCAACGCCCAATAAGTACACTTCAAATATAAAACAACCTATTGCAGCAGTGCACGTCTTAGATTATATTTCATTATCATCAAAAGAGTTTGTACAGAAAAAAATTGCAGTCCCGTTGAATGCTACTAAGCACACATTATTTTTAAATGAACCCTATTTATTATTAATTAAAAGTAATCATAAATAGAATCTTATAAGACTATTGAATCTATAGCGAAGTAGGTTCTAAATATACTATGTTACTTTTAGATTAAAATTTTTTTGTCTTAATTTGTTTTTAAAGGTTTTATTTGATACCATGCGTAAAATTTATTATTTTCGTATTTATATGAAGCATTTATTCGTTCTGGCTATTTTTTCCATTTCTTTTGCTACTCACGCTATGTCGCAAAAAGTAAATATGGAAAATGCTGTAGATAAAGCCGCTAGACGATATGGCTTAAGAGTAGAGCCCCAACTAAAAACATTCTTTGCCAAAGCAAACGTCAGTTATCCGCCTAAAAATATTGCTATCCTTGCTTTTAAATCAGAGCGAAAAGTCGAGTTGTGGGCACAAAACTCTGCACAAAAATGGATGCATATTCATGACTATCCACTCACAGGATTTAGCGGTCGTTTAGGGCCTAAATTACGAGAAAATGACAGACAAATTCCCGAAGGTGTCTATAAACTTGTAAATTTTAATCCATACAGCAGCATGCATTTATCGATGATGATAAACTATCCTAATAGCTTTGATAAAGAAAAAGGTTATTCTGATGGTAGAAAAAACTTAGGTAATAATATATTTATTCATGGTAAAAACTTATCAGTCGGCTGCTTAGCCGTGGGGGATCGTGCCATTGATCAACTATTTATTTTAGCCCGACGTGTTGGCTTAAACAACATTCAAATTATTATTGCTCCAAATGATATGCGCAATAATAACAAACCTTCTACTTCCGATGCCACACAACCACAGTGGTTACCCGAATTGTATCAAAAAATTGAGAAATCATTAAAACCTTTTAGTCATCAGCATTACACAGCCTAAGCTCACTGTTCTGCGCTTTATGCGCGAAATCTGGTTTTGATATGATGTGAGATTATGTGCATTTCACGCATAAAGCCTGACAACCTAATATCGATCCCATCTTCCGCAGTAACTTTTTAAATTAAATTTCTCCAAAAAAGAT
>CAZSAO010000049.1:9693-16064 GCA_964605275.1 uncultured Legionella sp. | reverse complement strand
AAGAATTTTAATTAATTTCAGTTACGAAACAAGGGGCGTGCGTAAGGTGAGTTTTAACACAAAGAAGTATAAAAAAACACTGGTTTGATATTCCAGTTTTTATATAATGCTCTTGTGTGATTTGTGAGGCGTTATTTTATCGATGAAATGTGATGAGTAACACAAAATAGCAAATTAAAAATTAAGTACTAATAAAGAGTTAATTTGCTCTGTAGAGGGATAGAGTGTCTGAGCTTATTTCAGAGGAATATTATTCGTGATTTCTATCTCGTTGTCTATTAAAATTAATTTAGACGCGGTGGTATTGTGTGATTATTTTATCTAAGTAATTAGAAAATAGTTGAATATCTTTAGGCGATAATTGGCTGGGGCCTCCTGTAATTAACCCACTTCCGCGTAGTGCGTCATTTAAATTTCTCATGGTTACCATTTGTTTGATATTATTTGCGGTATATAAAGTGCCTCTTGGATTTAAAGCCATCGCTTTTTTATTCAAGACATGATCTGCTAAAATAATATCGCTAGTGATCACTAAATCATTGGGCTGTAGTTGCGCAACAATATAATCATCGGCAACATCAAAACCAGAACCCACCAAAATATGTTTAAGAAACGGCGAGGGTGGGATAGGGATTATATGATTGGCAACGATGTATAGGGGAACTTTGCGTTTCATGGCGGCGCGAAATAAAATTTGTTTTACGGCTTTGGGGCAGGCATCCCCATCAATCCAAAGATTCATTGTGTTCTATATCTGATTATAAACTTACTGTAATTATGAAGGGCACTGTTTTTTATTGCAAGGGAGTAATGGTAATGGCTATTTCGCGCGTCGTTAAAATGGGAAATCAACAACTGGCTTGTGCTTCTGTTCCTGTTCGTGAATTTGCAACGCACGAGTTGCGAGATATTATTACTAATATGTACGATACCATGCAGGCAGAAGGTGGGGTAGGAATCGCTGCACCGCAAATAGGGTGTAATCAGCGCATTATGATGTTTGGTTTTGAGTCTAATAAGCGCTATTCCAAGGAGCAGGCAATTCCATTCACGGTTCTTATTAACCCAACGATAGAGTTTTTGTCTGAGGAAATGGTGGATGGGTGGGAAGGGTGTTTGAGTGTTCCTGGACTCAGAGGATTAGTGCCACGTTATCAGCATATTCGTTATCAAGGTTATGATATTGAAGGGCAACACATTGTGCGTACCGTAGACGCATTTCATGCTCGTGTGGTGCAGCACGAATACGATCATTTAGAGGGAATTTTATATCCGCAACGAATAAAAGATTTACGCTTTTTTGGTTTTGAAGAGGAATTGGTGAACATTTTATAACAGTGCTTTTTATTGAGTTTGTGCTTTTTGACGGATTTGGGTTTTTAAAAAGTCGAAAGATATAAGAGGGTAAAGAAGAGTCATCTGAGTTGCTGTAGCTCTTCTTTATATGCTTAAAAATATTTTAACGGATTATTATTTTCTTCTTCATTACTATCATGGTTTGAGGAATTTAACGGCATGAATTTTATTAATAAAGTAGCTAATCCCAAGCTTATCATTAATGCTAAAAGTAGTGTCGATTTATTTATTAGCGGTTTTGTATGTTCACTATTAATTGCTGGTAAAGAGGATACTGTATTTGGGACTGGCATATCATACTGGTTAAACAATGTAGGTGAATATTGCTGCGGTGTTTGTCTTTGAGCAAGACGCTCTTCGGTAATCGAAAAAGTTTCTTGAGAGGAACATAAATCATTAAGCTTTTTGGTAATTGAATTAGAGTGCTCTTGCTGCTGTTTTTGCCTTAAACTTTTAATTTCTTGTTGCAACGAATCGATGGTATTGGTTTGTGCATAACCAAAGAATCTTCGTGAAGTACGAAAAAATTTGCCTAAACTAGTGTCTTCTGCGACACATTTATTTAACAATAATAATTGTTTCGTGCTACCCATTGAATGTAGCGTTAGTACATGCTGGTACATTTGCTGTTTTAAACCGTCCATGCGCGCAAACTTTTTAATGTAGGTGTCTTCAATATTAAAATGTTCGAACAAATTAAAGAGATCACTGTTAGGTATCTCTTTATTTATTACATGTACAATACTTTTTCGCTCTTTGCTATCATGTAGTAAATTATTATTGACTTCATTTTTGGGGAGGGTTTTTAAAATATTGATATATTCGCTTAATTCTAGCCAATTTTTTTGTTCGATGTAGATTTCCGCTAAAGCAAACCATCCGGTTTGTTGGTTATAACTTCTATTTAAAATCGCAAGCTTTTCTTGGTCAGCCGCATTTTCTAACTGTTGTAAAATAGGCAAGGGCTCTTTGCTTCTTTTAGTGCTATTAGATGAGTATATTGTTGGTTCTTTTTTCGTTGCCATGGGGGTAGATTGTGAAACAGTGGATTTTGGTACTACTGCATCATTGAGTAGCACGCCTACTGCTTTTTTAGCTCCAGCCTCTAATGCTTTAGGTGCTGCTTGCATCGCTGCGTTGCTTACTCCTTCGCGAACTATTTGTTTGCCGGAATTCACTGCCGCATTTTTGGTAATTTCAGCCAAAGATGTGGGTGAGCCCCCTTGAAGGCGATTTTTTGCAGCACTTTTTGCTTCTTGTTTGAATTCATTACCAAATGTTTGCAGACCTTTATCTTTAGCTACTGCAACTATTTCTGCAGGTGCATTTTTTGCTGTTTGCTTGATGAATGTGGTTCCTGTTTCACGAACCAAAGTTGTCGCTGCGCTCTTTACTATAGATTGTTGCGGAGTTGGATATGTAGATGAACTCTGAACCGCTTCAATCCTGGCCCCAAATTTTGGAGGAGGGGTGGTGGGAGTGGCTTCTTCTTTTTTTTGTTGCATGTTATTAGCGATTTTTTTTGCGGCTATTCGAGCGATAGGGCCCATAAATATACTCTTTTAGTTGAACTGCGATAATATAAAGGGAAAACAAAGATGTTTGTGTGTTTTTTTCGTTCACGGAGGCTTATTTTAGTCTAAATATTAATAATGCTCAATCATAAATTTGGGCATGTTATTTAATAGGTAATTTAGAACAATTGTACGCTTAATGAAGCTGAGATGATAAATACTCTACTCGAATTTTTATTCATTATAAGATACACTTTCTTGCGCTAACCGAGTTGAAAAATAATATTTTTGTAAGGATTACAATGTTTACTCATCTACGAACAATGCGTAATAAATCGTTTATCAATACGTTACCTAAAGCTATTAGCTCTCTTGTTGAATCATACCCTATACATTGTGTGCGTAAAATACTCGATCAAATTCCTACTAATACTCAATCCCCCATAAATTTAGAGCTTAAAAAAGAAATTATATTGAATTCTTATCTTCAGGCAGAACAATTGGCGCAAAAAGAAAGTCGCTTAGCAAAAATAGATGCCTCTTTGCCTAAAGAGTGGTCGACGGAAGAAAAACTGGCGCACGCTACTTTATTACGTCGTCGTTATGATCCTCGCGCGGTAATTACAGCCCATCCAACTGAAGTCCTATCAGATGCGAGTATGAAGCAGGTGCATCAGTTAGTTATTTTAATGATGTCTCTTAAGCAATATGCGCGTGGCAGTGAGGCGGCAAAAAGCGCAGAGCAAAAAATTAAAGTACTAGTGCAAAACATTTGTAGCTCACCAATGTTATGCGTGACCAATTTGACTCCACAAGAAGAAATTCATCGACAAAATCGCTATTATTTGCAGATGATGGCTTGCTGGCCTTCTTTTAATGAGCGAATCATCACTCAATTTGCTGCGGCACAACGTGTTGATAAAGAAGAAATAAGAGCATTGCTCACTGACGCTAATAAAATACTTTTTTTAATAAGGAGTTGGGTAGTTGCTGATATTGATGGTAATCAAAAAAAATCAGTGCAATCGATGTCTATTATGTTGGGTAGTTTGCAAAATGCAATTATTGATTTTTATTTAGAGCGTATTGTTGCTTTATTGCCTGATGTACCACGTTTAAAACACACACAGGCTTATTTAGAACGTTGTCAAATGGCTATTAAAGAAGGTATCATTTTTGATGTAGACAGTTCAAAGCACACACAAACACGATTTATTGCAATTTTAAATGAAACCATTAGCGCGTATTTATTCGATGATGGTATTAGAGCTGCTCTTCTTGAATTGCGTGATTTAGTGGATTTAATTGGTTTCAGGGGTAATTTAAAACAATACGTGCGCCAATCAAGTGCTAGTAATGAAGCAGTATTTGATAATTTTGCCGCAATTTTAGTAACGGAACCCAATATTGCAACATTATTGACCAATGAACAAGGCGTGCGTTCGTATACACAACTGTCAGAGGAAGAAAAGGCGCAGTTTCATCATTACTTACGTACCGACGCAAAATATTTTGCGCTGTTAAAATCTAAGAGTAATGAACTCAGTGCGGCGACAATTCGTGAGTTGGATATATTATCTTTTGTAACAAAGCATCATGATTTATTTTCCTATATTTTATCTGATACTAAAAATACATTGAGTTTGCGTGAGGTTATTATTTTATTTGGTTTTACTGCTTTTCGCGATAATCAATTAATGATGAATCAAATTCGTTCTACACCGGTCAACTTAATTCCTTTATGTGAAACGTCTGCTGATTTAGCGCGATTACCTGATATTTTTACAGATGTATTAAATGATCCCTATTTACGCACTATGCTTATCAAGCACGGGGAGTTTGTTTATGTCCCGGGACCTAGCGATTTAGGCAAGGAAAGTGGTGAGTTTGCCCATGTGAAATTAATTCAAACTGAATCGATTCTAGAGCAAATATTAGCTGATTATCGAAAAAAAGATCCTCGCTTAATTGAGGTTCAGCTTCGGCCGATGCATGGGTCGGGCAATGACAGTCAGCGACGTATTTCCCAATCTTTTTCACAATTATTTGCAACATTTCAAGGAGCTGATGCTTCTCGTTTGGCAGAATATGGAGCTTATGCTGCTTATGTGGAAAATACTGCGGCACAGCCTGCCGAAAATACCCTTAGAGCAAGAGAGTTTCAGGCACCCAAAATAAGCAATCCTCTGGCGCAACGTATTTTAAATGAGGTTCGAGAGCAAAACGAAGCGGCCTATAAAAAATATAATGAAGAACCTGCCGCACAACAATTATTTAGAGATTTAACCATTTCAACTTTGGGACCTTGGCTTAATACCAGCTCGCGCGGGGAATCTAAACTAAGCACCCCCAAGGATATTATTAAAAATCGTGCTATTGGCTTGGTTAATTATGAAATGATGACTCGTGTTCATGCTCGTCGTATTATGAGCGCTGATGGATTAGTTGATTTATCCGCTGAGCACCGAGCCCTATTACCGTTATTCTATACTGAATTGACGGTGGTTCGTGAGTTGATGCTAAAAAATATAACAGCTATTGCAACGAGTAATATTCCTTATGCTTGGCTTACGTTACAAGGGCAGGTGCCTACGAATGAACAAATAAAACAGTGGGCTGATGAATATCAAGCAGGAGTAGTTGAGAAAACATCTGTGCATGCTTTAGCGCATCTTGAAGTGCGATCGCATCTTATCTTACAGGCTCTAACTGGGTTCATGCCACAATCGGTACAGGACGCTAGTGCTATTTATTTTCAAAAAAATCCCCCTTTATCGCGCCCCTCGCATATTTTAGCTTTAGAAGTATTAGAGTTAATGGCTTTAGCGCAACCGGATTTAAAACATTTATTAGATGAGATTCGCAGGGATTTTCGGCCTCGCTATAAACGTTTAGAAACGTGTTTAGATGAATATCGTAACAGTACTGAACCTAGTGCTTTAATAATTGAAAATGCAGTGTTAGCGCTACGTGGTGATAGACGACTCATGGGGGGGCCTGATTATATTAGTGAAATGCGCTCAGAGGATAGGGTGCAATTTAAATTAATGCAGGATAGCGCCTCTTTACAGTCTATGAGGCTGGTATAGTTGGACTTAAATAATACAAAACACTGGATTGCTTTAAATTACTTAAGTGTGGGCTCGATCTGCAGACTCATTTTTTCGTTAGTATGTATGATTATTTTTATTTTATAAGGAGTGCGCTATGTCGGCTTGGTTTATATTGACGTGTGCTGGAGTGTTAGAGATCATTTGGGCTTTTTTTATGAAACAATCAGCAGGATTTACGAAAATAATTCCTTCCTCTATTACCTTAATTGCGATGGTAGCTAGCGTTGTTTTATTATCTATTTCCATGAGAACATTACCATTGGGAACCGCTTATACCGTATGGACCGGTATTGGTGCTGTAGGTGCATTTGTAGTGGGGTTGCTTGTTCTTGGTGAACCTGCGAGTTTGATGCGTATCATGGCTGCTGTGTTTATTGTTATGGGGCTT
>CAZSAO010000049.1:0-9683 GCA_964605275.1 uncultured Legionella sp. | reverse complement strand
AACAGCCGATGTCCTATACTTAAAAAAACCTCTTATTTAAGTATATATGCCTACAATTAAAATTAATGATATTAATATTTATTATGAATTGCATGGGGCGGGTGAGCCTTTAGTTTTGATTGGCGGATTTGGGGCGGATCATTTAGGTTGGCTCCCTGTAGTGAACTTTTTTAAAAAACATTATCAAGTGTTAGTATTTGATAATCGCGGTGCTGGACAAAGTGATGCGCCACCTGGTCCTTATTCTGTAGAACAAATGGCGGATGATGTAAGTGAGTTGTGCATACAGCTCAATATCAATAAAGCGCATTTTATTGGTAATTCAATGGGGGGATTTATTGTCCAATCGCTAGCTGTTCGTTACCCACAGCAGGTTAAGTCAGCAATAATTAGCAATAGTGATTCGCATACAGAATATTGTTTTTTAGTTTATATGGGGGCTCAACGAGAGTTATTACAATACAATGAGTCGTTAAAGGCAGTATTACAAGCTTCTTATGCTTGGTTGTTTTCATCTTCTTTTTTGTCACAAAAAAATATGTTGGCGTATATGCTGCAATTAGGATTAGATAATCCTTATCCTTTTTCTCTCAATGGGTATGACGGGCAACATACAGCCATTCGTGGATTTGATTCGCGCCCATGGATTCATCAATTACACGCTCCAGCGTTAATCTTGTCTGCGACGGATGATTTAGTTTTTAGAGAGCACTCAGTGCGCGCTTTTGCAGAAAAAATTGTGCATGCAGAGTATTCTTGTTTTTCTCGTTGTGGACATTTGCCTCATATAGAATATCCCGAACAGTTTTTTGCGATAACGCATGCGTTTATGGGCAAGTTAGTGTGAGTTTGGATTAACTTTGTTATCCCTTCATAGAGCTTGTTAAATTTATCAAATTTGAGTTGCTTGTAGCGATAAACAAGACAGTATGTACGTACTGGATAACTTATTTTCTTTCTACAAAAGGGTTAATGGTGGCTTTATCATAAGGTACTTACGTTCCACGCATAAAGCGTAGAATGTAAGTACACTCTGTATTTTATCTTCAATATGAAGATATATTTACCCTGCAAGCAAAATGAATAGCCATTATTTTTCAGGTATAACGCTAATATTCGTTACAAAGCATTTTGTTTCACCACTCCAAGGTAGTATAAATGCATCACAATGATAACTAAGTATGACGTGTTTATTATTTTGCATGGCAAAATCAGCTTGTTTTACAAGAGCTGATTTAAATTGACCGATGGTGAAATAAAAGGCGCGTCCGCTAACACCGCTGGCATTTTCTAGGCCACCTAAAATCATCTCCCCTTCATAGGTTCCCCACAGCCGTCCTTCTTTGGCCACTTTAACAATAATTCCTGTTTTTTGTCCCTTTTGTACCGACCAGCAACTTGCTAATAAGCACGTTAAGATTACAAGTAAAGATAAGCGCATTAATTTTTTCATTATAATCCATTTAGAGTATTTATTTTTAAGTGAACTTTATACTATGTTACACCGCTGATGCTTGCTTTGAAAAAGCACATTGAGCATCATTTGCTTTAATGATATTAAGAATATTCATCATAATTTCATGTTGGAGCATTTGAAATTGCTCTCCTTTAATTATAGAGCTATATGCTGAAACAACAATATTTAATGAACTCGAGCCAAACTCAGCTAAACTGGCACTGGGTGATTGAGCGCTATCGATAGACTCATGCTCGTTGAGAAATGTTTTAATTTCTTTGGTTATATTATCCACTTTATTCGCATCTTCATAACGTACGCCCACATTTATTTTAATGCGACGATAAGACATGCGCGATGGATTTTCCACGCTAATAGTTAAAAAGATACCATTGGGAACATATAAAGGGCGCTTATCAAAGGTTCTAATACGCGTCATTCGCCAGCCGATATATTCGACAATACCTTCTATATTTTTATCTGGTGAACGAATCCAATCACCTACTTTAAAGGGTCTATCTAAATAAATGACCAAACCACCAAAAAAATTAGCTAATAAATCTTTGGCTGCTAAAGCAACTCCCGCACCACCTATACCACCAAAAGCTAATAATCCTGCAATAGGAATATCCATAATCTGCATGATGACTAATACGGTAATCATAAAAACAGTAATGGTTAATAATTGTTTGGATGCATGAATTAATGTTTGATCTACCTCTTTAGATTGTTCCAGGCATCTTTGTAAATAAAGGGCTTCTATATAGTGAATAAAACGAATTAATACCCAGCAAAAGATAAAAGCAACCCCAATTTGTTTGATAACAGCAAGATTGGTTATAAGAAATAGATTTTTTTTATACGTTAAAAAAATGGAGCACGCAAAATAAATACCTAATAGCCAGACTAAAAAACTTAAAGGCAGGGCAAATGCTTTTAAAAAGGCTTCTGCTACAACAATTTTATGCTGTTGTGCTTTGTTGGTTAGATGGTGACTGATGCGGGACAGCACCATATGCAACAGCCCCGTGCTTGCTATAGCAATAACAATATAGATAATCCACATATTGATTTTTATGTAATCGAGCACTTGTGTATACCTCCTGTAAACCAATTAAGATTTGAACAACCTGATGAATTTGGATTGTCACAAGCACTAGCATAACATTAATTGCTTTTTTTAAAGGTATAAATAAATTGTTTGATTTCGCTTATTTTTTTATTTTTTATTGAAGATGGTTTTTACAACACATCTAATCGATTGATTTAAGCCTTATTACCTACGTTCTGTGCTTTATGCGCAGAATCTAGTTTTATCCCGATTTGGAACACTGCATGCATTGTAGGTATGAAGTACTTAATGTAGCTATAAGTTCCGTCTTTTTATGTCTAAAACTTAGATGCGATTGACTTAGGCCTTTTCAATACTTGATTGCATTGCCATAAAAATTACAGCATGATGAGTACTCTTTGAGTAGTTTATTGAGGCGATAATAGGAGGATGATATGCATACACACGAAGAAGCGATTGATTTACTTAGAAAAACCATCGATTTTTCAATACCTTCTTTAAAACAATGGAATGAGCCTCTGTACACTATTTTAAAAACACACGAAAATTTTGCCGAATTGGCCACAGCATTTATTACGCTATGTGGTTATTTACAACAGCAGCCTGCATGCGATAAGGATTCTGAAGAAGAGAAAAAAATAAAAGCAATTATTGCTGAAATGACAAAAAATCCTAATCCTAGTTTGCTTATTAATGCTATTTTGCTTTTGAAAACATCAACTTTTATGTTAACTGATGCTGTTTTTCCACAGCTAACCTATACACTTAAGACTCATAAAAATCCTATGGCATTTGCCCATGCGTTTATGTATTTTTCTAATTCGTTCATCTTAAATAATGAAAAAAATGTGCATTATAAAGTAAACTTAAAAAAGATTGCGATTATTGCTGAGCAATGGTTTGGTGAGTCATTATTACTACCTTATTTTCAGCAGCTGTCTTCGTCTGTTTTTTCACAAGATCTTTTTGAACATCTCTATAATTTAAGCCAAGAACAACCCATTCCAGAAATTAATCAGTTTAGTGTGGCATGTGCGCTGTGTTTGCTTTGTCCGCATAATAAAGAGCTGTTCCAATCCATCCAAATTATTGAACCATTTATCTTTGAGAGGATAAAGCAATTAAAAACAATTCCGAAGGAATTATTTCAACTGCCGATGATCCTCTACACAGCACAGCGGCCCTATGTTGTTGCGCAGGCACTAGTCGCTACATCAAAGGCAACACTCTTTGCAGAGAAAACTTATGAGGGGGCAAAAAACTTAAGCTTTTTACTTTCTAACGCGAATTTATGGTTTGATGATTCCGAGCTCTTAGAGCTTTTTCAAAAGTTACCTCGTTATCGATGGTCTCCTAAGTTGCTGGAATCGCTTGTTCTTGCAAGTAATTACGTTAGCTCAAATGAAAGTACTAGTTTTTTGGTAAGGTGCATATTAAGTAGCACAGCATATGAGGCCAAAAAGTCAGAAAACAATCAAGCAGCGTATGAATCGTTTATCGCCAAGGAAAAAGTGAAACAGCACACCAAATCTCGACGATACTCTTTTTACAATGATATCAACATGCCAGGGATTGATCGAAGCTCTAAATGCATTGATACTCCTCTGCCAAATAAAAACAAAATGCGCTGTCAATCAGAAGATAACGCAGCACAAGAAGAGATGATGTCTGTAGAGCGGGCGCATTCGATTGGTTAATATTGGTTGTGTTCTTGATTATTTATGCAGCAGGCAATGGGGATTAGAACTAAAAAGATGAATGGTGCGCTCGGAGGGACTCGAACCCCCGACACCTTGGTTCGAAGCCTGATGCTCTAGTTTTAAATTCGTTATAAATCAATACCTTGTGAAGCGTCAAATTCACAAACTACTGCCTAAAACTGCCTATTACAGCGTAGTACGGTCACAGTTGAGACACGTTTTGGTCACAGAAGAAAATTAATCACTTTGTTTTAATACCAAACACGAACAAACATATATACCCAATAAACTTCAAAATGCTAAGTTTTCAGGGTTTGGAAGTTGTCATTAATTCTGCAATCCAGTGTATTTCCAATAGATGGCAAAGTGTTTACAAAAAAACCATCAATAGCTTCTCTAAAATCTTTAGCGCCCTTAAAGAATCGATTGTTTCTTGCATGCTCATTCATCACTTTCCATAATCGCTCTATCGGATTGAGATTAGGACTGTATGGTGGCAGAAAATGTAATTTTATATTTAACTTATCCGCTCGCTCAGCAACCAACTTAGAACGATGGTACGGCGCTTTATCCAAAATTAAATGAACGATTTTTTCACCATACTGCACACGGATTTTATCCATAAAGTCCATGATTGATTCCCCGTTAATCGTGTCATATTGAGACGTGATTGCCTTATCAATATGACCTAACTGGATAGCACCAATAATGTTTAATCGTGTTCGGCTGGCTGTTGTTCCCACATGCTTTGTTTTACCAGTTTTTATCCAGCCATAAGATAATTTTGTCGCTTGTGTTGGATGAACAGAGTCCATAAATAAAATGGGCTCATCAACGCCGGCTTCTTTTTTCAATTGCTCGTATTGAGCGATAAACTCTTTTTGTAATTCTTCATCTGCTTTATGCGGTAGACCCTTCGGTTTTTTATAACTGAATCCATTACGATGAAGCCATTTATGCATACCCGATATGGTATAGATAACGCCGTAGCGCTCTTTCACATACAAAATAATTTGATGGTTGTGGTGGTAAAGATTTGCTTCCAAATGTGCAATCAACTCCTGTGCCTGTGTTTCATTCAATTGTTCAGAGGAGCCACCACTTTCATTTCTTAATTTACCAACCTCATAATCTTGTATGTGTCGAATAATTGTTGATTGATGAAGGCGCAACGCCTGACTTATTTGAGGGACAGTCCAGCCTTCCGAACGCAACAAAATAGCCTTAATGCGATCACCTTCTTTTCGGGTTTCACATGCCTGATGTTGCACTTCCAGTGCTGCTTTTTCTTCTATTGTTAGGTGGAGTCTTTTCATACCGCATAGAATGATCCCATTTTTTGTTCAATGCAAGCATTTTGAAAGATCATGGGTATAGTAATTCAATACGCAAAATCCACACGTCAATTTTTGATGATTTTGTTGGGTTCTGTATTTTGTATTATATCGATTTCTCGTTTGATCTCTTTTTTAAGCTCTTCTTCTGAAGGTAAATGTAATTGATATCTGCTAGCAAAGATTTGTTTTGCTTTTTCGCCAAGTAAATATTTAGCCATTGTTTCACTTTTTTGGGTACAGAGAACTAAACCAATAGTGGGATTGTCATCCTCCTGTTTTATCTCTGCATCAAAATAATTTACATAAAGTTGCATTTGACCGAGATCGGCATGAGTTAACTTTCTGGTTTTTAAATCAATAATGACATAACACTTTAATATGACATGATAGAACACTAAGTCGGCGTAGTAGTGATCCCCATCAAAAGTTAGTCGCTTTTGTCTTCCAATGTATGAAAAGCCCGTGCCTAATTCTAACAAAAACTTCTGCAGATTATTGATTAAAGCCTCTTCTAACTTTGACTCTACCAAACGGTGTGATTCAGGTAAGCCTAAAAACTCAAGAATCAAAGGCTCTTTGATGGCATCCTCTGGTTTATTGATTTCTTGCCCATCTCGAGACAAAGCTAATAATCCTTCTTTATCTTTACTTTTAGCTAGGCGATCAAATAGCAGGCTATTGATTTGCCGCTCTAACTCTCGACCACTCCATGCATTTTTTTCTGCTTCTACTGTATAAAATTGCCTTGCTTCCGGGCGATCTATTCGCATTAATGAGCGGTAGTGGATCCAGCCTAAATTAGAGCTTAATGATAATTCATTAGAAGATTTACCACGCACTGCGTGGTGAATTGTAATGTCGGGATACACAAGATAGAACTGTCTGATATCTCGGAGTGTACTGACACTAAACCCTTTACTATACTTTTTTGTTAATCGATTAGACAACTCTTGAAGTAATTGGCTACCATATGCTGCTCTGGCTTGTCCTTCTTGTTCCGCTGTAACAATATCTCTTCCGATATACCAATAGGCTTGCACCATTTCAGAATTAATAGAGCGTTGAACACGATTTCTTGCTTCTTCAACATAAGACGTAGCTTTTTCGAATAACTGGTCTATTGCAATATGATCGTTCGTAGAAAGATGAGTATTGTTCATGAAACCCTTTATAAGAACACGTTAAATGATTAAATCATACCAGAATCGATAACTGCGTAATACTGCATGTATGGAAAAATGATTATACGGGTGTACGTCTAGTACGAGGCTCGTCTTTGGAAATGAGGAATAAATCGTAATAATGAGTATTTAGGTGTTTAGTATATAGAGCCATGCCTCGATGATCATAACCATGGCCAATGTATCTACCCACAGTATCTCAATAAAGCATTCCTAAGCTCTTTTCGTTCAAAATCACTCATATTCGTAAACTGTAATTTTGCATAAGCTATTGTTGCAGCACCACCTTCCTTTAAGTCCTCACTATCAAATAGAAACACAGCATCTTCATCAGAAATATCTTTATTGATTGGTGGTAACATATGATAAGGATCTTTTATTATGCCATTTTCTCTAACTATCCAGCATTGATTTATAAAGTTATGGCTTTGAATTCCATTGGCTGCGCCATAAATTGGTTGGTTATATTTTTCTTGAAGAAAATCTGATCGATTCAAGATTGCAGGAAAAACTTGTTTAATTGAATTAGCCCCATTAGTGTGAGGATCATAATAAAAACGTTTAACTAATTCCAAAATATCAACCATACAACGTGGGCCTTCCCATTTTACTTTACTATCAGAAGGTGACTTGGTGATGGAACGAATAAAGAGGCATAAATCTTCTTTGTCATCCGGTGGCTCAATCATGTGCTCTAGGTGTTCAAGAATAAAGTTAAGATAGATATTTTCATGGTTACTGTATCGAAATATTGTTCCATCATCATTTTCTAATTCCTTTTTTAGATAGCGAACAAATTCGATGCTGGGATCAACACCAGGCTCAGAATTAAGATACTGCCCTACATGAGCAACTTGACCATTTTCATTAAGTGTATGATGCGAGAATTGAAAGGCGATACCTTGATAAGGATGAGCTCCCTTATTAAAGGGGATTGGTAGCATAGCTGTTTCAAAGTCAATAAAATGGAGAGGATATTGCCATGAGTCCATTTCCGCTTTCAGGTTTTCTTTGTCAATCCAGATACTATTGTCTTGAGTTTTAGCCTTCTCGATCTGCAGCCATTGTCTTTGTGTTCTGGAAATACCGGATTTATCTGGTTCTGTAATTTTGAATTCTGCTTCGTCAATGTCTTTTAGTTTGATCAGTCCTTTCTTGAAATATTTTGGTTTGTCTCGGCAATCCCATAAGTCGAGAATGGTAGGGTCATTAAAATCCGCATCTTTGTACCCTAATGCTTCACTCCAACATTCTTTAAAACCAGATAAGAGTTTGTCAGAGTCAGTTGTATTAAACTGGCAATCACCACATTCTTTTTTTGCTTTAGGTGGGAACTTCTGCCCACTGAAATATATTTTGCTGAAATGGTGGAACTGGTCTTTTACTGTTTGTCCCTCGTCATTTTTTTCTTTCCAGAGTAATTCTATATGATAGTCAACATTTACTTCTCTTAAGATTTTTATCGATAAATCTTCTTTAGTGATTTGTGCAGTTAGGGTAACAATAGCTTTACCATTATTATCTTTTTGAACCAGTAGCTTTTGATTTAAGCCATCAGTCGGACAAATAGCGTCTTTATCGACAAGCATTAAGTAACTGCTTATGCTGAAAGAAGGGTAGAGTTGTTCTAGTACCCACTTTTGAAAAGCAATATCAGCAACATAGGGTCGCCAATCTGAACCTACCGTTCCTTTTTTAGTCGCCATCTTAGATTCATCTTTTTTGCTAATTGATTTTGCTTTAACCTCAATTATTTTGATATGTCCTGGTCTTTTCTGCAGAATATCAGCGCGTAGAAAATAGTTTTGATGTTGAAAGGAGGCTTCAAATATAGTAACTGAATCCTTTTGAATTAACTCTTGAGTTTTATCTAGCGCTTCTTTTGTACTTGAAGCCTCAACTGATATACCATCTGGGAAATAATATCTTGCCAAGGCTTCTACTTGAGCACCGCCTTCGGCCAATGCTTTTAGAAAAGAGTCTTCATCCTCTTTATTTGTATATTTATCAGAACGATCATAATACCAAAGCTTAGTTGGGCATTCTAAAGCCATCTTAAACTTTGATTTAGTTAGTAGCTTTGCCATCCCTGTGCCTATAAGTAATGGTTTAAGGATTTATGTTATTAAGTTTAGTTGATAAAAATAAGAAGCCCCAATCTGGGGCAATAGACATATCCAGGAATTCTTTTGCGTCCTGAATAAATTATTTACAAAATAATAAGAGAATCATACAAGCGGCAGCAAACAATGTGGCTGAGGATACCAACGCAAATCGACTAAATTTTTGCGTCTTTTGCGTTAAGGAATGTGCCTCAATCAATGAGTCAGAGATCAATTTCTTCATAACTTGAATCGATTCTCTAGTGGATTCTTGCAGTAATTTAGCTATAGCCTCTTTACTACTAGTTAATGCTGCATTGAGAACCTTTTCGGCTTTTTCCTTGGCATCATCTTTCCATTGAGAGGAAATGCCCTCCATCTCCTCTCGAAATTGTACCAGCAAATCCTGTTGGGCTTTTCGACTTTCCTTAATCAGTTGTTCATTCATGGTCTGAAGCATGAGGATTGGATCGTCTTTACCCAAAAGCACACCATGTTTGACGGTGATGTCTTGAATGATTTTATCGAGTTTCTCTGACATTAGATCACCCTGGCGCTGTCCAGCTGTCCAAATAATTGATCGCGAACGATTTTTAACCGTTGACGGGTCATAATGCTTTTCTCTGGCGTATCCAGCACTTCATCGAAGGTCAGCTTTTGTTGAAGCATCTCGGTTAAATCGCGGCCGTAGGTTTCTTTTTTCAGATCGGGGATTTGAATTAAGGCCGAGATTCTGTCTTTGTTGTCTCGGTAGGCTTTCAGTTGTTCAAATGCTTTACCTTCATGCTCTATGGCTCCCCAATAGGGATTGAGCCAGACGACAAACTGTGCTTCG
>CAZSAO010000048.1:9757-16742 GCA_964605275.1 uncultured Legionella sp. | reverse complement strand
CGTTCCGCGCTTTATGCGCGGAATCCAGTTCAAATCTCGATTCAACATCGTCTGGCTACTGTGCATAAAGCACAGCACGTAGGTAAAATAGGCTGTTTTATTGTTCAAAATTTAGATGCGTTTGCCCTGTGTTTTTTACCGAGAATTGCCGAATCTGAATCAATAACGTATCGTTGAGTCCAAAATCGTGTTGATTCTATCATGATACATAGCGTGTCTCTATAAAAAGATTATTTAACTTATAAACTGAGCATAATTCAGGCTAAATAGCCTTCCTTAGATATACTTATTAACAGTATGAATAATTGTGCGTCGTTTACGCTAAATCCAACATGTAAACGCATCTAATAAACTAATTTAAGCACATATCACAATCCTATAGCTGAGGTAGCACAACGGCCCGTTAAGTTGTACTAGGACGCTTTCGTTCTTAGTTTGGCTTCGTCCCAATAATGCATCAATTCCGCAAATGATTTCCCTTGCAAATGGCTTAATCCTTGCTCTTTTGCTATCTCTTTCATGCTATTTAATCGCCCTTCGAATTTATTCAAACTTTTTTGCAGTGTATCTTGAGGTGATAAATTACAAAAGACGCATAATGAAAAGACTGCGTGCAGTAGATCACCTACTTCATCTTGTAATTGCCCTTTTTGTGCCGGTGCGTGAAGGTGCTCTTCTACTTCAATGCATTCATTACGAATTTGCACCATGATTTGTTCTGCCGTTTCCCATTGCAAACCAAACTCTGCGGCTTCGTGTTCTAAGTGTTGTACTTTGTCTAAAATATTCATCATTGATGCCTTATATTTTTTATTCAGGACGTTATTTAATTTTTTCTATTTAAAATTATTTTAATGCCCCCTCTCTCTAGCTCTCTCCCCCACGCTGTGTGTGCGGGAGAGAGAATCAGATGAATAATTTTATTCTTCGTCTGTGGTATTAAGAGATTGGCATAAATAAAAGATCTACTCACAACTCGCGCTACTTAATACCGCACTGAGCTACAGGATTTATCAGTTCAAATAATTGTTGCGTTGGCCGATCACAAATCGTGTCATAGTGGTTCGCGCCATTATAACTAACAACTAATAACTTGTGCAGCTCGAAGTCATCCAATACTCTACCTTGGGGTAGATAGATGCGGTGTTCTATGGCCCCATTGTTCATCATGTCTGGATGCAAGACAAATATTGGGTGCCCTATAATATTGGCTAATGCACGTAACGTATGTTCATCACCCCATGCTTGATCGCGTTTAATATAATCTAAATAGGCATCAAAATTCGTTGCGCCAAGCCAGTTATCAGGAAAATCTTCCGCTCCAATTAATGGTTCAAAATCACGGCGATGATTGCGCAAATACTGCTCGCTAAGTGCTCTTAACTGAACTACTAAACCTTCAAGAGAATAACCGTTCGCAGGATATAATTGTAATAGCTGCATCGCTATAGCTCTAAATTGACAATTACCATCGCCCAGAACAGGCAGGATTTGCATCCCTAGCTGTTTAAAAAGCCAGGGTTTGAATTGCCCATATCGTACTTGCTGGTCATTAAATTTTTTCACTTTCGCTTCATATTCTATCAGCTCATAAAATTCTTTGTGTGCCAGCACTCCCTCATCTCGCCCTTTTTTATGTTCATTATTTATTTTTGCATTCGTTCCACGTTTTTTTTCTGACGAAACACCTCCACTGCTTAACACTGTATGGCTGGGGGTAAAACCCAGAGTACGATAATTTAAGGTATTTCCATGATGAAATAAACTGCAAAAAACAAATCCTGATTTATGCCGCATGGAATGCTGGGTAGGAACTACAACACGTTGATGGTTGTTTTCTTTATGATCAGCGTCTGTATTATCGGCTGAATATAAAACATGTAAATGAATACCTGTTTTAGGCATGCAGAATTTAAAAATATCTTGTGTATTTAACAAAGTATTTTTAAAAAGTTTTAAAAAACCGCCATTTTCTCGATCCATTAAACCTGTAAGCACTGTTTCGCACACAGCACAAGGTGTTTTTCTCGAATGAAAATGCAGTGCGATAGCAATGACTTTTATCGTATCAGCAGCCTTTATCGTATCACCCATTTGATGTAATTTTAAAACCAGCTGGTTTACCAATCCTTGCACATGCGACTCTTCATATAAATACAAGGCTAAAGCTTGCTCCGAGTGTTTTATACTGTCGGCCGCATGAGCCTTGTGCACATTAGAGTATTCAGGATGATGTCCGTGTTGTTTCTTGCTCACTTTAAAAAAACACAATCCTTGATCAAAAAGAATTTTAAGTTTTTCATACGGTTTATGGGAGCGTGCATCACAGGCAAGTTCATCAAAATGCAGGGCACGATTATCTAAATTAGCATTCGTCGGAATAATAATCGGTAGCGTTACTTCAAGATATTTTTTTTCTTGTCCGGCGCGCGATACTTTGAGCATAAAAGTCAACGCACTTGTGGCTGCATTGCCTGCAGTGACGTAGGGAAGATTTGCTTTTAATTCAATATGTTGTCGACCCAAATTAACCGTGTGTTTCAACTTGCCCGTTTTATTACTTTGATAAAGCAATTGTAAAATAGGAAAATGGATCATGGAGACATGCCGCTCCTGTACAAATTCCTCTACTTTTTTAGAAGTAAACTCCTGCGCGGTAGATACCGGAAATCTGGAACAGGCTGGTTTTTTTGTTTGTACTAAGGCATACAAAAAAATCATTGGTTTTAAAAACGAACGAAATAGAGTTTTGGCCGCAGGCCTGTATAGTTCATACAATTTTTTTATTTGTGCCGCAATAAACTCCCAATTATATAAATCCAAACGCTGGGCGAATTTTTTTAATACCTTTTGATACGCACTAATCGCGATAACCGCTGATTGATGAGGTGGATATTTTGCTAAAAAATCCAAAAAACCGTTTAATCCTTCGGGATATAAATGAGGCGAAGCTTGATCAAACAAGAGCTTAATGGTGTTAACGTTGCCTGAATTACAAGCAACAAGAAAATTACGATTGTTTTCTTCAATATTATTAAATGACATAGGGCTTCCAAACGCGAGAATTTTGAGCAAATCAAAAAAAATAGTGATTATTATATGATCACATCATAACAAAATATTACGTTTATATCTTTAAGTTTCTCTCGTTCGAGCGCCACTTAGAACAAAAATCTAGATGAGTAGCTCTAAATTCTTTTAAAAGGAAAAAAGCTTTTTATCCCCCCTACCCATGCTACGCATGGGGGAGAGGGGATTAAGATCTGGTGCCCAGGATGTTGTTGCTTACAAAAGATAAATATATTTAATTGCTTGAACGAAAATAGGGCTCCCAACTAAAATATACTTGTCACTAATGAGTTTTCGGTATATTAAGCGACTTGATTTTTTTGTCCCTCAAAGTAAAAAAAGCGATAGCATAAAAACCTAAAACTCATTAGTGACAAATATAAATACGTTTTGTAAAATTCGGTGTTAATAAAATATCTTAATAAGAGGTCTTCCATGCTTCAAACAATTATTCAGGCTTTAAAAGCACCAACGGAAAATCACCCCGAACAATTAAATTATTATGCCGAATGCACTTCTAATTCACTCGGTATAAAATTATCTGTTGAAGGCATTGGAGCAATCGACCTACCATTAAATGAAGCTACTATAAATCAATTATTGCATATTTCAGAACAAGCCAAATTTGGTTGGCGCGATCAAACATTGACCGATACCTCCATTCGAAATACTCAAGAAATAGCATCACACTATGTAGATGTAGATTTTCAACCAAATATTTTAGAATCCATATTAGATGAAACTAAAGAGCAATTAGGGCTCGCGGCACATACAGATTTAAGTGCCCATTTACATAATTTATTAATTTATAGTCCAGGGCAATTTTTTAAGCCTCATCGTGATTCTGAAAAATTAGAGGGAATGATTGCAACATTAGTTATTATACTGCCCTGCCCTCATATTGGTGGCGATTTATTGATTAATCACCAAAAAGAACAGCATCGTTTTGTTTCAGAGCATCTAAGCCAAAGCGGGTTAAAGTGCGTTGCATTTTATGCTGATTGTTATCATGAAGTAGAACCTGTAAGACAAGGCTATCGTGTTGCTTTAACATATAATCTGGTGTTGCATGCAGGAAATATGCACAATACTTCCACTGAAAATCCTGCTTTAGATACAGCATTAACACACTATTTTACTCCTGCGACGTTAGACAATACGCATTTAGATACCAATCTTATTTATTACTTTGATCATAGTTATACAGAACATAGTCTGCGTTGGGATTTACTCAAAGGAAATGACTATCATAATGCTTGTACATTTGTACAAGCAGCCCAACGATTAAATCTCGTACCTCATTTAGCCTTAGCTGAAATTTATGAGTCATGGTCAACTGATGGTGATGAAGAGGATCCCATGCATGAAGATTTAATTGATGGAAATACGTGCTTAAATTATTGGGTTGATCTCAATAGTCACTCCGTGGATTATAAAAATTATTATGTGGATAAGAATGAAGTATGCTGGCTTACTGCAACTGAAGATTTAGAGCCTAATAAAACAGAGCATGAGGGTTGGATGGGGAATTATGGTAATACGGTAGATTATTGGTATAGACGAGCAGCTATTGTTTTATGGCCAAAACATGCGCAAATACGGATGGATTTTCGCTTAAATCATGACAAAGCCATGCACAATATTACGCAACTAATACAAGAAGCAGGCCATGAACACGAAGTAAGACAGATAATTGAGCACGTAGGTGATTATTTTCATCCATCAATTTATTCTTGGGAAGAAACGCCATTCATTGAACGCTATTTCCAACTGGCCCTTTATGTAAAAGATGCAAAGATGGCATTATATATTCTTAAAAAAATTCGCTTACATATGTTAGAGAGCACTCACTCCTCTCTATTGGCTCTCCTGCAAGAACACTATGGTATTGCATGGTGTTTATCATTATTGGAACAATGGAGCACTAAAGAATCACATCATAGAGAACTTAATGTGATAAAAAATTTCAGTTCATTAATGGCCTCTTTCATTGTGCATCAATTAGATACTTCACTCATCGAATTTATAATGAACTTCCAATTCAATGCACTCGTTCAATACAATGAACAATGGCGCACTGCTCGCCCTGTTGACATTAAAAAAAGCATGCCTTCGCGATTAAACATTTTAGATAATTTTTTTCAAGCAGCGATTTCTTGCCGTAATGCATCATTCGTTAAACAGCTTATTACTTATGTTATTACAAATGCAACACTATATCCGGTCATAGAATTAGCACCCATTTTTTTACAATGGGACAGCCACTCTTTTCAAAAAGAGTCATGCTATGATCTTTTATTCACCTATATTACCACGACTATTGAAGACGAATTAGCTAAAGGATTACAAACTGAAGAAGACAAATCAATTAATCAAAATGCATGGTGTACTTGCGAATATTGCGCGATAGCTCATGATTTTTTACACTCATCAACGGAGATAAAAAAAATCTGGCCTATTAGACAAGAGATTCGTCTGCATCTTATCCGCGAATTTTCAGGACTTGACTTACCCGTTACGCTAACTGAAGAACGAACGGGGTCACCTCATAAATTGATTATTGTGAAAAATGATACTCTTGTTGAAATAGCACGCACACGATTTAATATGCTAAGTGATTATCAAAGTAAATTAAGGTGAATTAAAATACAATGTGTCTCAATAAAAATGCCAATTGCTAAATGGATCCCTGCTTTCACAGGGATGACACGATATGGAAGCATTACTTTATCCTACAATTTTTTCACAAATTCTGATTTTAATTTCATCGCGCCAATACTTTCAATTTTACAATCAAAATCATGATCTTCACCCGGTAACAGTCGGATGTTTTTCACTTTGAAGTACGAGCACTGAACATGCTTTTATTTTTATTCCCAGGGATTAAGAAGCTCTACACCTGTTTCTTTAAAGTCTTTAATATTTCTTGTTACTACTATTAGACCATGAACTAATGCAGTAGCTGATATAAGAGCATCTCGTTCAGAGCGAGGATCAGGAGTATGTAATTTCGCGCAACGTAGCGCAACGGCAACATCTACATTTAGAATTCTATCTGCAAAAGTTGGTAATACATGAGAATCAAGCCAACTACGTAAAATAGCTCCTTGAAATGGATCTTTACGCTCTTTTTTTAGAATTCCGGCTTCTATTTCTAAAATAGTAATTACAGACAAAAATAATGAAGAAGCTGAGACACTCGTCGCCCAATTTAATAAGTTTGAATCAGTTCGGCCCCCTTTTCTTAATTCAGAAACGATATTAGTATCTAATAAGTACATTAATCAAATTCCTCAATACGATAAATAGACCCTTTTATCTTAGGCGTTTCAAAATCAATAGCTGATGAATCAGGCATAGCCAATAAATCTACGATAGACTCTTTAGTTTTCGTGAGCTTTAAATAATCATCAATAGATAAAAGAACATGTGCTGGATGTCCCCTATCAGTAATGAAAACAGGGCCTTGTCTAGTAGCTTTCTTAATTTTACTAACATCCTGATTAAATTCACGACTAGAAAATGTTGAAATGGTCATCTTCACCTCAAAGTATAGATACTTATTTACATTATAGAACACATGTAGTTAC
Source organism: uncultured Legionella sp. (assembly GCA_964605275.1). GTDB lineage: Bacteria > Pseudomonadota > Gammaproteobacteria > Legionellales > Legionellaceae > Legionella. Next base: position 10,083 of record CAZSAO010000048.1, on the reverse strand, counting down.
TTGCCTACTTTTCCTTACTTGTTTTACATGGAATCCAAGGGCAAACGGAAGTATGTTTAAATTAAACGCATAATAATTAAGAATAATGCAAATTACTAAATAGATCCCTGCCTTCGCAGGGATGACAAGATAGGAGATTATTCTTCCACCTGCAATTGTTTATCCTACAATTTTTTCACAAATTCTGATTTTAATTTCATCGCGCCAATACCTTCAATTTTACAATCAATATCATGATCTTCGCCCGGTAACAGTCGAATGTTTTTCACTTTTGTTCCTACTTTTAGAACTTGCGACGAACCTTTGATTTTTAAGTCTTTGATGAC
>CAZSAO010000048.1:0-9557 GCA_964605275.1 uncultured Legionella sp. | reverse complement strand
GGTCATAATAGTTATCCTGTGTGTCGTCTTTAAAGATAATTATACCATGCTATGGAAGCTTGTAGACTTACAATCCTTTCCTGCGTTCAGAATGACGTGGTGTTTTACCAACAATTGCTGTTACTCATGCGAAACACTAGCATGTTTTTAGCGAACAGCTTATGATAGAGCTAATTTTAATATCTACATAAAATGGCTTCATGAACTATCTCATTTTACCCTCACTGCTTTCAGCTGATGTTACTCGTCTTGGCGAAGAAGTCGATGCTGTAATGCATGCTGGTGCTGATTTAATTCACTTTGATGTCATGGATAACCATTATGTCCCTAATCTAACCTTTGGACCACTATTTTGTAGCGCCTTGATAAAAAGATCGCCTCATTTAATAATTGATGTGCATTTAATGGCAACGCCTGTGGATGCTTTAATTGAAGCCTTTGCCAAAGCGGGTGCCAAAAGAATCAGTATTCATCCCGAATCAACCCTTCATTTAGATAGAAGCCTGCAACTTATTAAAGAATTAGGCTGTGAGGCTGGGCTGGTACTTAATCCGGCAACCTCCTTAGAATCCTTAACTTGGTGCCATCATTATTTAAGTTTTGTCTTGTTAATGACGGTAAATCCTGGTTTTGGTGGGCAAAAACTGATTCCCGAAGTGATTGACAAAATAAAACAGGTACACGAACGCTATCCGCATTTAAATATTTGCATTGATGGCGGTGTCACCATTGACAATATTGCTTTACTAGCACAAGCAGGAGCCACACAATTTGTTGCCGGCTCAGCAATATTTAATAGTCACAACTACGAACAAACAATCAAAGCCATGCGTCACCAACTCATCACTGCAGCATCGTGACCAAACTTATGTTATCAATAAACGAGATGCGATGAACAAGTTACTTATCTTATGTGTTTGGTGCTGGTCTCTTGGTTCTTTTGCTTTATCAGGGCCGGCTTATATGGAGCGATTTGATACCTATACTAAATGGTATCAACAACTACCCATCGTCCCCAATCCTGAGTTTTTAACCTTTGTCCAAGAACGTACTCCTTTAGCTAATAAATTACGTGATAAATGGCTCTATGAACTGGCTCGTTTGAAAGACTGGCCGCGCTACACCCATTATTATCAACCAACCACGGATATGAATTTAGTATGCTTTAACCAAATCGCACGCTATCAGCTGGGATATGAGCAAGAAGTGTTGAAAGATTCTGAATCCATTTGGCTTATTGGTGAGTCACGCCCACAAGCGTGCAATACTATGTTTGATTTGTTGTTAAAAAATGAACATTTTAAGCAAGAACTTATTACGCAACGTATTTGGTTAGCTCTAGATAAAAATAATATCAGCTTAGCACGCTATCTTTTAAAACATTATAAAGTGCCACATCCCAAAGAAGCGGATACGTTAGTACAAATCAATCAAAAACCTACGTTGATTACCAAACTAGAACCCGGTGAGTTCAGCAGTCTTTTATATCTTTATGGCTTGAAAAAGATAGCGGTATTGAATATGGAACAAGCCATTAAAGTATGGCACCAACCCAAAACAAAAAAAATCCTTTCCGATGCGGATGAACAACGATTTTTTGTCCACATAGCTTGGTATAAATCCATGCGTGGCAATGAAGACACGTTGGTGTGGTTTAACAAAATTAAAGCCCAATATTACAACGAGCAGCTTATTGACTGGCAAATTCGCTTTGCTTTAAAAAAGCAGCGTTGGCATCAAGTTATTGCCCTGATTAATCAGGCGAGCAATAAAAAAGAACCGATATGGCAATATTGGCTCGCTCGTTCTTATGATGCCATTGGAAATAAAGAAAAAGCACGCGAAATTTATACTCCTTTAGCGCGCAATAGACATTATTATGGCTTTTTAGCCAGTCAAAGGCTGCAACAAAAACCTCATATGGAAAATGAAGCAACAACCACTGATTTAAGTCGCTTAAGCCCTTATCAGCCTATTATTCAACAAATTTATGCCTTTTATACGAGCAAACAATACACCCAAGCCTCTCGCCTACTTAATGATTTTGTTAGTGAATTGCCCAAAGATGAGGCCAGCGCACTAATTTATTGGGTAAGTACTAATTTGCATTGGCATGGCAAATCAATTTATTTAAGCAGCAATGAACAGCTAAACAATCAATTGCAATTACGCTTTCCCCTGCCCTATCAAGGATTCATTAGTAATTATTCGCAAAACTATGCGGTTCCGCTCGAGTTCATTTACGCCATTATTCGTCAAGAAAGCAGTTTTCGCGAAGATGTGGTTTCGGGAGTTGGAGCGCGAGGGCTTATGCAAATCATGCCAAGTACTGCGAGTGCAGTGGCTAAAATAAGTCAAATTCCTTATGCACATCAAGACCAACTCTTTACCTCACAAAAAAATATCCATATTGGTACAGCCTATATTCAACAGCTAGGTAAACGATTTAAAAATCATCCCATGCTTATTGCTGCGGCTTATAATGCGGGACCACGGCAAGTGGTTAATTGGGTTAATAGCAGCTCATCAAAAGATATGGATATTTGGATAGAAACATTACCGTGGCAAGAAACACGTAATTATTTAAAAAATGTCATGGCTTTTGCCATTGTTTATCAATATCGTTTAAATAAAGCATCTAATTTAAGACCTTTTATTGCTCAATTGTAATTCTCTTTATTATTTAGCAATTTCTCTTGCTTGGCATTCTTATTTATGTGTTAATATAATGCATAATGATTGTTTTATAGAACGCTTAATAACGTGTTTTATTTTAGTTTTGTTGACACTTTATATATCAACGTCTTGCAAGCATATTGCGAATACGTAAAATTTTCTATCAACAACGTCTAATTTATTCACAAACGTTTTGAATAATCTTATTGTAGCCTGTATTAACACTTACGTACTGCAACGATTTGCCGCTTAGAATCAACCGCGCCTAATCCAGAGCACGTTAGAGGAATAAGGAATCCTTATGCTATCAGAAGACGAAGTAGAGCAAATCATTCAAAACAACTTATGGGCTTATATAGGCCACGGTACCTACAATACAGTCTCCATCAGTAACAAAACTCTTTCTTTAAGTGGCTATAACGGACAATACGTATGGAAACAACCACTTACTCAATACAGTGATAGCCATCCTACGAATGCTGTAAATAAATGGAATATGATAAATCCACAATATCCTGCATTAAAAGGCAAAACATCATGGATAGCACCCTATCTTGGTGATGTCATTGCCTCAGATCTACAAATTGCAGAAAAGGTAATTGAAATTTATCGTGATACCGGCATTATTGTTATTGATGCTACCGCTAAAAAAAATATGCTTGTTTATAATGGCCAAGTAGTCTGCATTGATGTTGATATGGCTTATAACAAACGCGTATTAAGGGATTATATGAATAATCCTAAAAATAAAAGAAATTTTAGTGATTTTTTAAACAAATCATCAATCATTAAACCTTACGCAACTAGTGTTATTAAAACGCTCATTTATTTACAAGAGCAAGTTGACGAACACTATATTGACAAAAAATATCTTACTTATTCTTTTATAAAATTATTACATCAATTTCGCTATCAAAATAAGCCAATGAACCCTCAAACTTTAAATAACTTATATGTATACACTACTATAAATACTGTGGGGGCACTATTTACAGATGAAAAAATTCCAGAAGTAATAAACATTTTTTCTCTAATAAGTGATGCATTGTGTGCCGAACACATCACCATCAATCATTACAATCATAGTTATGTCTACGCTAAACTTAAACAATACTCCGTTAATCAACACACATTTATAAATGCGATTACCTATTGGCTTAATGGTAATGACTATGTACTTTCGCAAATAACCAATGATAATTGGACTTTATTGCATCTAGCGGCACTAGATGGCAATCAAGTTATTATAAATTATCTCTTAACACAAAAAGTACCTCGAGAAGCAAAAGCGCTGACATCTATAAATAACTGGGCTATGTCAGCAGTAGATTTAGCTATATATTATCAACATAATAACACAGCTTGTACTTTACTAGACCATAAAGGCGCAATTTCCCCATTTATCTACCAAACAGTACAATATATTCATTTTCCATTTAAAAACAAAATAATCCAATACTTAATAAATGCAGATGATTTAAAGTCCATTCAAGGCATTATTAACCACAATATCACATTATTAGAGTATGTTGATGAGGAAGGCTATACGTTTTTGCATTATGCAGCACTCAATGGCAGAACTAATATTGTACATTATTTAATTGAACAGGGCATGAGTGTTAATAAGCAAGGCAAAAATAATGCGAATTGTCTGGGCTTAGCCATGTTACGAGAAGAGTTTACCGGTGAAACCTGCGCACTATTAAAAAGTGCGGGCGCTATTCCTTATTTTTCTAATGGGCGAACTGACTATAAAACCTTTAAAACATTAATAGAAGAAGATGACCTTACTGAGATTAAAATTTTAGTAGCTAATAATCCCAGTATTATCGATCACGTTGATGTTAGGGGAAATAGTTTTTTACATCACGCCGTACGAGCACAAAAGAAAGCAATAGTACTTTATTTAATGGAGCAAGGAGCAGATGTAAATAAAGAGAACTTAGAGCTGTGCTCTTCTTTCGATTTAGCAAAGCGATTAGGCTATGAAGAACTTACTTCGCTACTTGCCCAGAGAAGTGATTTTGTTGATTGTGTTTATATTGAACGAAATGAAGGATTAAATAATATAACGCCATCTAAAAAAATACCAGAAAAAAGTAGCGAAGGGCTGCTGTCATCGGTTTTTAATTTTTTTTCGCATCACGCTATTCCAGAGATCAAACAAGAGAGTATACAGAAAAAAACTTATATCGATGTTATTGATGAAGACATTTTTCCAGATTATGACTTTTAAAATAACTCAAAATATAACAGATACTAACATACCTTGCTGCACCCAATTTTTTAAATGCATAGAGGCTGTTAACGCAACACTATCAGTATCCATCCACTGACATAGGCCTTCGCAAAGCGTTGCAAATGAGTGGCCTTGCTGCAAATTATCAAACATCCATGCTTGTTCAGGAGTAATACTGCAATAGTGAATTATGCTCTCAGGATCACGCCAAACGATCCAAGATTGGCACGATGCTTTAGTGAGCAATGGTAATGGCACATCCTCCATTAAAGCATGCCATAACTCAATACAGTTCCAATAATAATCAACGCGTTGTACGGTAGGATGTACTTTAAAGCGCATTGAAGCCCATAACGTGGGATCTATGTTTGCTACATCACTCATCTTAAGTGATACGGCGCTTCCCCCATCAAAAGTAAGCGTCATATGCCATTCAAAATGAGCTAACTCAGCTAAAAAAGCATGCTTTGTATCGTAATAATTGAAGAGAAACATGGATAATTTATCGCCATACCAACGAATAGAGCGAGTGTGGGATGGGTTATTTTTAATAAAGGCACGAGCCATGGTATTAAATTCATCACAGCCTAAATAAGCATAAAGAGCAGGAAATGAAACGCTCAAGCTTTCAATAAGACGAAGATAATACGCTTCTTGATAAATGGTTAGCCGAGTATGTACTGACGTGTTTTTTGTTGCGTGCACCGCTGATTCAATAGCACCATCCCCTTGCACTATAAACTGTTGAAATTGTTGTTGTACACGCAGCAAGCTTTCACTCATGCCACCTGCTCCTGCATCAAAATATCTTCTGTAATAAAACGAGCACGATTCATTTCTGCTAATAATTCATTTAATGGCGGAAAATTATCATCTCGTTCAATCATCGTTGTTACTGCCCCTAAATGTTTAATAGTTGCGGCATATAAGTCCCATACGGCGGGAATAACCGGCGCATTATGCGTGTCAATAATATAATCACCTTGCCTTGCATGTCCTGCCAAATGAATCTGTCTTACACACTGCGGGGGCATAGCATGAATAAATTCTAACGGGTCAAAATGATGATTGACGGAACTCACATAGACATTATTAACATCCAGCAAAACATAACAACCACTTTGTCGCACTATTTCCAAGATAAAATCCCATTCGCTCATTTGTGATTGTTTATACGTTACATAACTGGACACATTTTCAATGAGCATAGGACGACCAAGAAACTCTTGTACTTGTTGAATGCGCGAGACAATATGCGCTACTGCCTCATAGGTGTAAGGAATAGGGAGTAAATCATGCATATTCATCCCTTCTACCCCAGTCCAACACAAATGGTCGGAGATCCAATGCGGTTCAATACGCTGCGCTAATGCTTTTAGAGCATGTAAGTATTCTTTATCTAATGGGTCGGTACTGCCCAAAGACATGGCAACGCCATGCATCACAACAGGATAATGCTCTCTGATTTTATCGAGATACATTAAAGGCTTACCACCAGGGATAAGATAATTTTCTGTTACCACTTCAAACCAATCCACCGCAGGTTTAGTTTGAATAATTTCTTCATAGTATTCCGGACGAAGCCCTAAACCAAAGCCGAGAAAAGGCATTTTTTGTTGGTAAATAATATCCGAGTTCAACATGTTCGCAAAATCCATTTCGTTCGGTTAAATAGGTGAAATCTACGTATTCAGCAGCATTTTTGCATCTCGCGAACAAGTCGCGAGACGTAGGACTTCAAAAAAGAACCGCTCAACCACCCAGTAATTAAGGAGTAACGCTACCACCGGCTTGTTCACATTCTTCTTTTGTGTTCATTTGCACAATACCTTTTCCTTTGCATGAGTTTTGCCCTTTACAGGAATTAGTCGCTGTTTTGCATGTACTTTGGCCTTTACATGAATTACCACCAAGGCAATTTACTGTAAGTGTTGCTGTACCATCAACCGTAGTAGTTGTTGTTGTGGTATTTGTTGTTGACGTATCTTCAGCAAATACAGGGCTCATCGCAAACATTGCAGCAGCACTTACAGCCAAAGCAGCACCAGTAATTTTTTTCATTTTAGTCCCTTAATATAAATAATTAGCCTCATGCTATATCTAACACAATGCGATATAGTTCTATAGGTAATCGTTCACACTGAACAATTACATTCTATTAGTGTAGAAAAGATTCTTAAAATTGCCACTAATGATTCATCACCTGACTTGTATCTTTTACGCTGCTATTAAGTAAGTTAGTGCGCCATTTTTTTCTATTTTCCTCACCCATATCGGCACTTTTGATTGCATAATGCAGCACATAAAAACCATCTACACCTTTGACTATTTTTTGTAATTCATCTTGTTGTAATTTTTGTGGTTGTTGTACTTGGAACTCTAAAAGCACACTGTTTTTGCTGTGTTCAAGAATACGCGCCGTATAAACAAGACCGGATTTTTTTAAATCAGCAAAGAGTCTTTGAGCGAATTCCTTAGCACTCACGCTGGGCAAGCCTGGAATAAATTGCGATGTAATGAGCTCATGCCAATTATTTATCGATTGTCCTGCCAATACATATTCAATAGAGGTGATGTGGGCTTTATGCTCCCCCCAAGCGGCGTGCCATGTGCGATTATCAAATACAATATGTTGTCGCTCTTGCGCTAATAGATGTGGGTCAATGGGATTTGTTTTGATAAACGTTGAGGTGCAATATAATTCATTTTTATATGTAAAATAATTAATACAATTAGGATTGTCTTTATTAGTTACCTTCATGGCATGAGGGGGCAAAGTATCTAGCGCATACGCTATATTATGCGCTAGATATAATGAGCAACAAAAAATTAAAAAAGAGCAACCGCGTTTGCTAAGATGCCTTGCTCTACCCCAAAAAGAACAAAAAAATGTATCGTTTTGACTCATAATTTATCTCATTAGTGACAAGTATATATCTACCTTCTTACATTTTAGACGTAGAATCCATGCCCTATCGCATCATATTTAATGCGAGACTTAGAGCTTAGAAGAATCCTCCACCCTGCAACTTGTTCCTGGGTTCCAAAACTATTCTTTATTACTTAAATGGACGACAATGGATCCCGCAAATAAGTTGCGGGATGTTGAAATACAGGAGTTAAAATTAAGGGCGAATAATAATGCGATTTTCAACACGTTGCACACCATTCACTCTGCGTGCTATTTGTTCAGCAAAATCACTTTGGCGAATTTTTTTCACATAGCCACTTAAAATAACAGTATTTTGATTCGTTTGTACCGATACTTGGCTAATTTGGGGATCACCACTTCTCATTAATGCATCTTGTACTAATTGCGCTAGATTAACTTCTGCAGGAGCCGGAGTTACATTAAAAATATTTGCTGAAGAGCGCGTCATTGGCGTAGTCTGACATCCAGTCAATAGCACAATAATACTAACAATAGCCATCTTTAAAACATAAGAACGCATTAAATTCTCCTGATATATTGAATGCAACAAGTGCATCATCGTAACAAAAATAATAAACGATTAAAAATAATCAACAACATCAATTATTTATATTCGTTCAAAGGATGTGCTTGGCTTTTAGCATAAAATCAACATACACATTACCATTATTTTGACCTAGGGGCCCTACAAGTGCAAGCATTCAACAAAGGATATCTCTATTCTAATGCATTCTTATGCATAATAACGACGCCTACTTTCTTTTTTTCGCCTCGTCGTTGCTCCCAAGTTTGCAATAATACATAAAAAGCAGGAACAAAGACCACGGCTAAGCATGTTGATGCCAGCATCCCACTACTTACAGCAATACCAATAGAGCGCCGTGCATTAGCCCCAGCACCCGTGGCAAATACCAGCGGCATCACACCTAAAATAAAGGCAAAAGAAGTCATTAAAATAGGCCTAAACCGTGTTTTTGCGCCAAGAACAGCGGCTTCTAATACACTTTTTCCATGCTTTATTTGTTCTTCACGCGCGACTTCTACAATTAAAATCGCATTTTTAGCAGATAAAGCAATCAATAATAATAGGCCTATTTGCGTGTACATATTGTTGGCCACGCCCAAAATAGATAAAGCAAATACCGTCCCAATTAACGCGAGTGGTACGCTTAATAACACCGCACCGGGCGTAATCCAACTTTCATATTGCCCCGCTAATATTAAATAAACCAAAATAAGGGATAATAAAAAAATATAATAACTCAAATTCCCCGCAATTTGCTCTTGATACGCGGTACTCGTCCATTCATACGAAACACCAGCAGGTAATATTTTCTTAGCCAGCTTATCCATTATTTGCATGGCTTGTCCTGAACTATAGCCTTGCCCGGTCATGCCATAGATATTACTAGACGGGTATAAATTATATAAGGAAATAATAGCAGGACCAACATCTGGATAAATATCCGTTAAAGTTCCCAAAGGCACCATACCCCCTTCTTTATTTTTAACATATAAATTGCGCACATCTTCAATCGTCATGCGTGACTCAGGTTCGGCTTGCACATACACTTGGAATACTTGGCCAAATTTTGTGAAGAGATTGACATAAGATGAACCCAAATAGGTTTGTAGTGCATCGGTGGCATCACCTACTGCCACGCCTAAAGACTCGGCCTTTGTTCTATCAATAGGTGCCGAAACTTGTGG
>CAZSAO010000047.1:11124-17550 GCA_964605275.1 uncultured Legionella sp. | reverse complement strand
GGGTTGTACCGAAGGTTGCCCTGAGGGTTGTACCGAAGGTTGCCCTGAGGGTTGTGCCGAAGGCTGCGCTGATGGTTGTGCCGAAGGCTGCGCTGAGGGCAGTACCGAAGGCTGCACTGAGGGTTGTACCGAAGGCTGCACTGAGGGTTGTACCGAAGGCTGGGCTGAGGGTTGTACCGAAGGCTGGGCTGAGGGTTGTACCGAAGGTTGCACTGAGGGTTGTACCGAAGGCTGCCCTGAGGGTTGTACCGAAGGCTGCCCTGAGGGTTGTACCGAAGGTTGCCCTGAGGGTTGTACCGAAGGTTGCCCTGAGGGTTGTACCGAAGGTTGCGCTGAGGGTTGTACCGAAGGTTGGTCTGTTGGTTGCACCGACGGCTGGCTTGTAGGATAACTACTTGGTTGGGCCGTAGGTTTACTTGATGGGTGCAGCACTGGTTGAACTGTTGGTTGTCCTGTTGGCTGTGCCGATGGTTGTCTTGTTGGATGAGAAGAAGGTTGTTGCGTAGGTCTTGTGGAGGGTTGTCCTGTAGGTTGGGCTGAAGGCTCAGCTACAGGCTGTGCTGTTGGTTGATGCGAAGGCTGTCGACTTGGTTGAGAGGACGGTTGACTGCTGGGCTGTGATGTAGGCGTATTTTCTAGATATAGTTGATTTACTTCATTGGCGGATAAGCTTCGGTTATAAATGCGAATATCGTCCATTTTTCCATTGTAATAATAAGCTATACCACTAGCTGGTGTCGTCGCTGCGGTGTTCAAAGCGCCAATTAATAAAGGTAATGAACCTGTCGAGGCAATGCTTGGCGTAGACACGGTTAATGTGTTCATTAATACATTGTTTAGATAATAGTTAATGATATTATTTTGTTTGGATATAGCAATATGACTCCATTGGCTTGCTATAAGTTGCACCCCATTAGTAGTATGTGTACTATTTTGTTTATCAGTATAACTAAACTCTAGATTATTAATGCTGCTAGAATGTTGTTGAAAAGTAAATCCACGCGTTACTACCCCTGATGATTGATGCGCTTTAGATAAAACTTGCCCAGATAATCCTTGAAAAGAGGTTGGGTTGATCCAAAGAGAAAGTGCAAATTGATCTACAAAATTAAAAGCATTACCATTGGCAATTTCTATATACGCATTAGTAAAACTATATGCGCTATTAACTTTTCCGAATCTATTCGTCGTTAGTGTTGTATAGCGAGCTATACCATTGTTAGCATTGCCACTCATATCATTGGCATTGCCATTAAAAGGATAATAAGCAACAAGACCCGCATTTAAATCGGCTCCTTGGCATAATCGTATACAGGCTAAATAGGTAATTAATTGCAAAATCCCCATATATTTGGTTTGATTACTTGATTTATTTAAATTGAAGGTAGTTTTCGTTGAATTGCTTAAAGAGCACCATTTTTCAAAAATAAATAAAGTAGATATTAAAATAGAAGCATGAAAAGCCACCATATTATGTTTCTCTTTCGTATTGTGTAGTGCAAGCATACTGTCTTCATTAATTATGCAATAAGATTGTTATTATAGCATAATTTGCAATCATCTTAGTTTGTTTTTAAATTATACTTTCTGTATTTTCCAATGAAATATAAGCGCAAGTAACCTTGTAATGAGCAAATCTAGAATTAATCAATTAAAAATTTATATGTATGAACAAATTTCAAAGATGGAACAGTGAAATGTAAAATTATTTAAGAATGCGAGAGCATGCAATGTGCGAATGCTCTCTAAAGACATAAATTTTAATAATATTAAAATTTAAAAAGTTAAGTTTCGTGAACAACGGACCCCAAGAAACAAATTTTTATCACTAGGAAATTGATTGCTAGTAGTATCACGAAATTGTTCGTACCATGCCGTAGTTGAGGAGTATTCAGTCGAGCTCCAGTAATAACCCCCATTTACTAATCCTGGAATATTACCATTTTCAAATAACTGCTGTTGTATATTGGTGCTGGCGTTGGTACATGTAACACTGGTACTCGGCCCCAGCTCACAAATCGCCGGTAAATACCAATAGGAGTAACACGTGTTAGGTGCAGTGCAGGATGTTCCTGCCTCATCTACGGATAAAGTACTGCATAATCCTGCCGCATAAACAGATAATGAAAGAGGAGGCGTTAATGCGGAGATAATGGCTGCGCTATTTGCTGCGCCATCATTTGTTCCTGTAGAACCAGTAGAAGTGCCATCTCCACCCCAATTAGGCGTTGTTTGGCTAAACGAAGTCTGTCCCTGCACAGTATCCGTTATTGCCGCAGTTTTCCCACCAATACTGCCCGCAGTAGAAGTCGTATCATCCACAGAATAAATAAATCCACCTTGATAAATACAACCATAGCTTAATACATAAGTATTTATAGTGGTGCTAAGTCCACCATCGGCACTAACGGTCACAGAACCTGCTGGCTGTACGCCTGTAGTACATAATTGATTATTATTACTGCTGCTCACGATAGAGCCGGGTGTTACTGCGATAGTGCATGATCCACCAGCTGGAATGGTGCCGTTGCACGTTGAAGAATTGAGCGTTGTGTTTGATGGAAGTCCTGTTGAGCTAACTACTACATTAGTTGCATCAACTGATCCATTGTTGTTAATGGCAATTGTTCGGGAGGTTCCGGTGAGTTGTGTATTCGTCGATGGGGAGTTAACGGATAAAGCCAACGTCGCAACACTGGGTGTAAGCGTTGCCATGCCAAACGTTACATTAACCGTATGATTAGCATTAATATTGGCTAATTGATAAGTACTTCCGCCATTTTGTACGGGTGTGTTATCTACTAACCATTGATGAACTCCATAGCCTGTATCTGGTGTGGCACTAAAGGTAAGCGTTGTACCGGCATCTACGTTTTGGGTGGTATTGGGACTAATGCTTCCATGGGCCGCAGATAAAGGAATAATACTGTATTGTTGAATGGGTGTAGCATGAGTTAAGCGAATTGCTAAACTATTGGCGGCATTGGGTTGGTAACATTGCAACGGACTATTTTGATCGCATAATACCGGACCGCCAGTTATATCACCTTTGAGTAGCGCCCCATTTATCGACAAAGTAAGCGTGCATGATTGATGTGCTTTTAAAGAAGAGCTACACCCTGATGCGCTGAGTGCGTGAATGGGTTTCATTTGTATGGCATGAGGTTTGGGCGAGTTATTGGTAACGGTGTATTTAACTGTGGCGGTTTGCGTGTTATTTATTGTTATTGATGGGGGATAGCCGGTAATGGGTGTTAATGTCCATAACGGAAGACCCGCCTGGGCCGTTGTGATGAATGTTAATCCAGTGATACTTATAATGAATATTTGTTGGATAGTGTTTTTATTCATACCTATTCCTTGGTAAAATGCAGCATCTAATTTAAAAAGCCTAACACATAATGTTGTGTTTTATGCTATGAATCTACAACAGTTTTATAGAATAAAAAATAAGTCCATCTATCAGGGCAAACGCATCTAAATTTTGAACACTAAAACAGCCTATTTTATCTACGTGCTGTGCTTTATGCACAGTACCCAGACGATGTTGAATCGAGATTTGAACTGGATTCCGCGCATAAAGCGTGGAACGTAGGCGATTTGAATCAATTATGTTCGTTTAGATGCGTTTGCCCTGGCCCATCTATATTAGGCTATTATAATATTTTGATTTTGAGTTCATCTCCAGTCTAGATTAGAGCTGGTTTTAATCTGGGGAATTCAGTGAGTAAGGATAGAGTTCTCTTTGGTGTATTACTTTGTCAGATCTCTTTTTATTGTCATTAAACGGTTTAAAAAACAATAATCGTGGTGCACCTTGATACTCAGAGTTATAAATCGTAGCTTCTTTATTCTTTAAAACATGCGTTAGAATTCTTTGTGACGCATTATTTTCAGGATGTACGGTAGCAATCATTTCGGTAGGATAGTGTGTTTGTGTTTCTTCTAATCGCTGCTATGTACAATGATTATTTAATTGATCGTAGGCAAATTGAGCCATTTCTTTTCCATAACCTTGACCTGCATACCTGGGAGCAACAACATAGCCCATATCAATGGCGTTAGGGTGCGTAGGATATTGTGTAGAGGGATTTAACGTGATAAACCCTATAAATTGATCGGTTGTTTTTTGATACGCTGCATAAGAGCCGTATCCATAATGTGACCATTGTTTTTGTTCATTATTAATAAACGAATAAATAGCATCATCAGACCATGGTTGGCCGTTACGATAATAAGTGACGTTGTCTGGATTGTTTAGTATCGGTTGGAGCTATTGATGTAAGTTATTTATTTCTACCTTAAGAAATGCACGATAAGTAATATTCTCCGAACAGATAAAGTTATATTGGGGCATAATAGTCTAAAATAAATGGTTAAAAAATAAACATATCAAATAATACTCCTAGAATCAATAAACAACTTTATTTTATAAGGCTGTTTGAGTAAGAGTTGTATCACTGCGTCAATAACGTTTCTTTGTGATTTGTTTTTGTGGTCAAAATATAAGTAAATTAATCTGATTAAGTTCAGTTGGTTTTAAATCAAATGTGTTATGATTTCGCTTAAAGAATCACCGATACGTGGATATTTGAAATACTGTTACTGCCAGGATGATTCGGGATTTAAATTTTTGATTTAAGTGGAGAGATGTAATGTTTTTTGATAATAATTTGAATGGAAAAAATTCAAGGAGAATAAAAAAGGACGATAAGCCTTTTATAATCAATTCTTCTGGAGCACAAATACTTCATGGTTCTAATGGTTTAAAAGTATGTAAAACCATGGCATTATTTTCCGCCGGAATGGTAGGTAGCTTTGGTGCATCCACTATTTTAGCGCATAATGAACTCTCACAAACGCTATTAGCCTCTGTTACCTTTTCCCTTATTGCTTACAATGCTATTACCTTAGGTGAACAACGTCGTTTGGGAAGTAATTTTATTGCACGTACTGCGAGTAGCTTCGGTTTTCACGATTTAGCGTTAAGCAATACATTGTTTAATTTATTCAATGGCGGTGCAAAAATGTTTGATGATTACGCACCTAAAGAGTTTAAAGATTGGTTCGAAACGAAGGTTAATGAACTATTAGATGAAAAGAGCATTGATAGAGCAGGACCACGGATAGCACGGTAAATAGGGTATCAATAGACAGTTAGTATACGCTTACTTCCTAGGGCGATAGCATCTAAAATTTGGTAAGTGTTCAGCCTTGTTGAAGGAACGGTCCTCTTTGGTTCCTTTTGAAATAAAGTCTGGCAAAAGGGTGCTTACATAGCCACCTATGCTGCGCCCATTTTGCCTGACTGCAAATAGGGCCGTTCGAGTGCTTGTTTAGCCATACGCTGAACGGTTACAAAATTTGAATGCAAAATACGATATTTAGGCCTTCGCTCCCATTTTTGTATTAAATTAATACAATGACGCATTATGTACGAAACTAGATTCTGCGCATAAAGCGCAGAATGTAGGCGGTGGGGATCTTGCGTTTTCCCCTACGTCTTGCGACGTGTTTGCAGGATCTTATGCTCTGCTTCTAACTTCGCCCCTACACGCCTTATTCTGTAAGAGTTGTAGAGATTTGTTAGCGATTCCGGGTTAATTTTAAGGTGTTGAAAAATAATACCTATTTTCATAAATTCTGCAAAAAACGTCATTCTGAACTCAGTGAAGAATTTTCTAGATACGGCACTGAGCCTGATTCAGGGGATCCTTCACTGCGTTCTGGATGACGTGGTTTTTCACCGGGAATTGTTGGAGACTTGTATATACTTGTCAGGAATGAGTTTTCGGCTTTTATGCTATCGCTTTGTTTGCCCCTCAAAGTAGAACAAATCAAATCGCCTAAAATACCGAAAACTCATTAGCGACACGTATATTTAATTAATCTCACTAAGCTTCCCCTCTCCACCGCGCGTAGCGTGGGGGAGAGGGATCAAGGGTGAGGGGGATTAAAATATTATCGCGAAGCGACCTCATTAAAAGACCAGCCACCACCCAAAGCTTTTATTAACTGCACACTGGCTATTTGTCGGCGTACGTTGATGTTGGTTTGTGCCAATTCTGCTTGGAGTGCGATGTTTTCTACGATCACTACGTCTAAAAAGGTAATTAAACCGCCCCTGTAGCGATATGTTTCTTGAGTCCAAGCTCTTATCGCGGCTTGTGTTGCGGCATTTTGCGTGACTCGTTCTTTATCTAGTTGTTTTATTGCAATAAGGTTATCTTCAACATCTTGAAATGCGGTTAATACGGTTTGTCGATACAATGCTACTACTTCATAATAATCTGCTTTTGCTTGTTGTAATAAAGCAAATAAGCGACCACCATCAAACACAGTAACTTGGGCAATAGGTTGTACTATGGTTAATAAACTAAGGGGGCCTAGTGACCAAAATAAGCTTGGTTTTCTGATTAAATTAGA
>CAZSAO010000047.1:5872-11114 GCA_964605275.1 uncultured Legionella sp. | reverse complement strand
GTTATCAAAGACCTCAGCCTAATTCTACAAATTAGAAGAGAGGTAAATGAGCAGAAGACTACCATTCATTTTTCTTCAATCATGAATGAGATACAATTGGCAATTGATAATCTGATTAAATTAGAAAAGGTACTGCTTTGAGCACCTCCACTGCCGGTGATGTTGAATTGTGGGAAAAAAGCCGCGCGTGCAACACCAATTTGGGCGTTAGCAGATTGAACGCGTTGTTCTGCTGCAACAATATCCGGTCTATTGAGTAATAGTGCTGAAGGAATGCTTGGTTTTATCGCAATAAACTCTTTGGGTAATGATGCGTGTGCCAGAGAAAAACTGGAGGGAATTTCGCCAATCAACACCGCAATGGCGTGTTCCATTTGTGCGCGTTTCAAACGATTGTCTTCGGCTAATGTTTTGGTGTTTTCTAATTGGGTTTGCGCTTCATCCACATCAACGATGGCGGCGACGCCACCTTGAAAACGTTGTTTGGTTAAATAAAGAGCCTGTTGATAGGCCAGTACCGTTTTATCTAAAATGGATTGTTGTTCATCATATCCGCGCAAGGTGAAATAATCATTGGCGAGCTGCGCATGGATGCTTAAATAAACGGTTGCGACATCCGCGGCACTGGCTTTTGCTAAATGCTGCGCGCTAATAAATTCATTGCGTACAGAGCCCCAGGCATCTAATTCATAACTTAAATATCCTCCAACAAGTACTTGATTATATATAGGAGCTCCAGGAGCATTGGCCACTGTAATCGAGTTTTTTTGTCTGTCTGCATTAAATAGTGCTTGTAAGGTGGGGAAAAAGGCTGCGCGTGCGACTTGGGCTAAAGCATAAGAATCTTGGAAGCGCGCCGATGCTACTTTTAGATTTTGGTTGGCTTGAGTTGCGCGCTCTTCTAAGTCATTAAGAACAGGGTCATGAAATGCTCTCCACCAGGTATCAGGAGTCATCAGATGCGGCTCTTTAGTAATTTTTTTCCAACGACCTGTTTCTTTAAAATGTATTCGAGTGCCCGGCAATATCGTTCGCGAAAGGCATTAAATTTTTGTTCAAAACGATGATGTAAGTGCGCGAAATAATTTTTTTTCTTGCTTTGTTGTTCCGCTGGCACATGCTTCTTCAATAAATATTTTGCCAAAGTAGGTACTAAGGTACGCGATAAAATATACGACATGATCATGGCAAAAATCACCGCTTCCGCCAACGGTACAAATAAATATTGCGCAACGCCTCCCAAAAAGAACATGGGCACAAAAACAATACAAATACACAAAGTAGATACTAGGGCGGGAATTGCAATTTGCTCTGCACCATCTAAAATTGCCCGTTCTACTTCCTTGCCTTGCTCCAAATTCCAGTTAATATTTTCAATCGCAACCGTGGCATCATCGACTAAAATTCCCACCGCTAAGGCAAGCCCACCTAAGGTCATGATATTAATTGTTTCGCCAAGAGCAGACAAAATAGTAATAGAGGCGATGATTGATAACGGGATGGATAAGGTAATAATAAACGTACTACGAAGACTGCCAAGAAAGAGTAAAATCATCAATCCTGTTAATGCCGCAGCAATAATACCTTCCGTAATGACTCCTTGGATGGCGGCGGTGACAAAAATAGATTGATCGGCAAATTGTGATAAATTGACCCCTGCAGGTAATATGAGTCTGGCTTTGGGTAATAGCGCTTTGATTTGCTCAATAATTTGTAAGGTAGAGGCGCTACCTGATTTTTGAATAGACATCATCACGGCCCGCTGACCATCTACGCGCACAATATTGGTTTGTGGTGCAAATCCATCACGCACATGGGCTACATCACGAATATAAAGTACTCGTCCTGGAGTGGCTTTAATAGGTAAATCATTCAATTCCTCTACTGCAAGAGGACTGCCATTGAGTTTAACAATATATTCATAGGGACCAATTTTTTGCGTGCCCGCAGGAATAATAAGGTTTTGCGCACCAATAGCGGCGTTGACTTGTTGTGCGGAAATCCCATAGGTTTGCATGGCTTGTGGGTCAAGGTCGACTTGAATTTGGCGTGTTTTTCCGCCATAAGGATAGGGTATTGCTGCGCCTTGTACGGTGGCAAATTGGGTACGTAAAAAGTTATTGCCTAAATCGTTGAGTTTTTGTTCGGGCACGCTACTACTGGATAATACTAACTGTAATACCGGTACGGTCGAGGCTTTATAGTTTAAAACTAATGGGGGCAATGTGCCCGGCGGCAAGCTGCGTAAAATCGTTTGGGAGATGGCCGTGACTTGACTTAAAGCAATATCGATATTAACACCGGGATGGAAAAACAGTTTGATAACGCTAACACCAATCAATGATTCGGATTCAATATGCTCAATATCATTAACCGTAGTAGTTACCGCACGTTCAAAAACACTGGTAATGCGATCGCCCATTTCATCCGGTGGTAAACCCGCATAGTTCCACACCACACTAACTACAGGAATATTAATATCAGGGAAAATATCAGTGGGCGTACGCATTATGGTTAATGGCCCAATGATCAATAGCATTAAGGCAAGAACAATAAAGGTATAGGGCCGAGATAGCGCAAGTCGCACAATCCACATACTAACAATCCCTGTTATAAGTATATAAAGTCAGGCAGTATACCCATAAAAGTATATTAAAATAAATGATTGCATTGAGTTTCATTAATTAATCAAGAGGTTAGAGCGATATATTAAAATTATATTAAACGCATGTTATTGCGCTAAGTATTGTCTTAAAAAAATACATTATGCCACAAGTGAGTTTGTGCTAAAATTAATATATTAAAATGTTACTAAATGAGAGTTAATGACAATAGAAATGATAGATGGCGTACTTACTTTAAGTAGAGGGTCCACAAATATAAAATATTTGGTTACTCCTGATGGGGTAGAAGCAATTAAAAACTATGCTTTTTGGGGGGATCCTTTTCTAGAACGCATTACTATCGGAGGCAAGATAACAAAAACGGGAATTGCGATGTGTCTCCAATGTCCACGCTTGACATCCGTTATAATTTTAGAGGGCGTTGAGGATATTGCTCCCCTTACATTTGCGTATTGCCCAAAGTTAAATCATGTGGTTTTTGCACGCAGCGTTCGCAGTATTGATGAAAATGCATTTAATGGTTGCTCTAGTCTGCAGAGTATTACTCTTTATGAGGGGATACAACAGATTGCGAGTTCTGCATTTGAAGACTGTATTGCTTTAAAACAAATCATTATCGATGCATCTAATGCTGAGGACTTTAAACGCATAAAGGCATTGCTGCCAGCTGCTCTTCAGCAATTTGCTATCAGTAAAAAACGAAATAGCGATGTAAATGCAGCTCAGAATTATTTGGTCAACGATTTTTTGGCTAAAGTGAATGGCATAGATAACATAGTGTTTTTAAAACCAAATAATATCATTGATATAGCCTCTTTTTTAAAAAGCGAAGAGCAGTTAATCAAGACCTTTCAAACTATTCCGTTAGGGCAGGCACAAGATGATTTTCAACGCTATAAAGATCTTCTTGAGGTAATTCAACGCAAGCATTTGGTCGCTGTACAACTACAAAAATACGCACATATACTATATGTCGCTATTCAAGCTCAGCCCAATCCTTCACCCAGTTTTTTTCCTGTTGCAAAGTTACATTCGAATGCCCGTGATGTTTGTCGCGTAGTGCAAAAAGTTATTACCTGGTTGCATACTAATAACCCTTTTGAATTATCCGTTGATGAACAGGCTTTAATGCAAAGCAAACCATTGCTGTTAAGTAAAATTCCTTTGGCTATGAGACAAGAGTTGGGTCTTGATATGGTAAATGATACTTATGAATATAATAAGGAAGGCAGTCAAGTATATAAAAGAAGGCGGACTTAATATTTTGTTGTATTGTTTTAAGCGTCTTGTGACTTGCTCCATAGGATCTAGCAATAATCAAAGATCGTTGGATACCACACATAAAGCCCGGTACGTAGGTAATTAGAGATCTTTTTAGCGATTACCGGTAAATTACCACTCATTTCATGTAGATTATTTTCATAAATTCTGCACATAACGTCATCCAGAACACAGTAAATCTTCTAGATACGGCACTGAGCCCAACTCAGGAGATCCTTCACTACGTTCAGGATGACGTGGTTTTTCACTGGGAATTGTTGAGATCTTTTCAAGCATTCATGCTCTTGTCCTAAATTCTAGATAGCTCAATCGCAAGGATTATCGCTTTTGCGTTATTTTAGGGGATTTTGCGGATTATGGATCGGTTGGGGCTCTTCGGGTTCTAAAGGGCGTGGCGGTTCTATAGGCTCTTTCATTATTGTTCCTTAGCTAACACTATATGTTTAATTTAGTCTCTGTTGCTCTTTTTGTCTAATATACAGAGCATGAATGGTGGAAAAGAGCTCTAATTACCTACGTACCGGGCTTTATGCGCGGTATCCAGTGATCTTGCTTTATTACTCTATTCTGTGGATGAGCCACAAGATGTAGAAATTGGCTTTAAATAATACAAAAATTTTTGATGGATTTAATTTAAATCACTCATGCGGTTGCCCAGGCCTAATACATCAACTATAAAAAAACGTTTAAAGCGTGCTACTATATCTGCATTGTATTAGGTAGGAATTAGTGAGTTATGACGGTTGAATGTATTAAAGAACAAATGGAACAATTGAAAGAGAATATACGAGTATACGATCATCATTATTATGTTTTGGATGAACCATTGGTGCCTGATAGCGAATATGATCGCTGTTTTCGCACCTTACAGGAGTTAGAAAGGGTTCATCCGCAGTATATAACGAGTGATTCGCCCACGCAGCGTGTAAGTGGTAGTGCGGCAGAAACCTTTATGCCGGTTGCGCATAAACAACCCATGCTCTCTTTGGCTAATGTTTTTTCCTCAGAAGAGTTGGATGCCTTTATTAAAAGAGCATACGATAAATCAAATCAATTGGCACATGAACTAGAGTTTACTTGTGAACCAAAACTCGATGGCTTAGCCGTTAATTTAACTTATGAACAGGGTATGTTAACTCATGCCGCAACACGCGGTGATGGAGCTGTGGGTGAAAATATTACCGCAAACATCAAAACCATTCATGCAATACCTTTAAAATTAAATACGCTAAATCCCCCTGCTTTAGTCGAAGTGCGGGGTGAGGTATATATTCCTAAAGCTGATTTTGATGCGTTTAATCAAAAAGCGCGTGAAGCAGGGGATAAGGTATTTGCTA
>CAZSAO010000047.1:0-5862 GCA_964605275.1 uncultured Legionella sp. | reverse complement strand
ATCAGGCGCTGGCGCGGGCGCGCATCGTCGCGGGACCGGCGGCGTTGACTGAGCGGTTCCAGACGATTCGCCGCGAGGTGTTGCAACGCGAGCGCGATCCGGCCGCGCTGCGGCAGGAAGTTTGCGCCAACTTAATCCAGCAATTACGGCCTCTCGTCCGTTGGCTATTTATTGTTATGCTATTGGCGCTTATGACGGTTTGCCACTACCTGATAGTCATTGGCAGCAATTAGTGCAATTAAAAGAATGGGGCTTTCGTGTTTCATCTGAAATTCAATTGAAAAAAGGTGCTCAAGGATGTTTGGAATACTATCAGTATATTTTAGATAAACGCGCTCAGCTGCCGTTTGAAATAGATGGTGTGGTGTATAAAATTGACTCTATTGCGTTGCAAAAGAAATTAGGTTTTGTGTCACGTGCGCCTCGATTTGCTTGTGCCCATAAATTTCCTGCTTTAGAAGAAATGACCAGGCTTTTATCGGTTGATTTTCAAGTGGGGCGAACAGGGGCCTTAACCCCTGTGGCACGCTTGGAGCCAGTAAATGTTGCAGGGGTTACGGTAAGTAATGCGACCTTGCATAATTTGGATGAAATTACGCGCAAAGATATCCGTATTGGCGATTACGTGATTATTCGCCGCGCAGGGGATGTGATTCCAGAAGTGGTCAGTGTTGTGTTGTCTAAACGTCCAGCAGATACACTACATATTGAATTACCAAAGCATTGTCCTGTATGTGGCTCAGATGTATTGCGCGAAGAGGGTGAGGCGGTTGCTCGTTGTGTTGGTGGTTTATTTTGTAAGGCACAATTAAAAAGAATGCTGTGGCATTTTGCTTCTCGCAAAGCCATGTATATTGAAGGATTAGGTAGTGGGTTAATCGAGCAATTGGTTGATGAGGGGGTGATACGTCATTTACCTGATCTATATCGTCTTGATTTACCTACCTTGGCCGCGTTGCCGCGCATGGGTGAAAAATCGGCGGATAATTTATTAACTGCTTTAGAAAACAGTAAAAAAACAACATTTAATCGTTTTCTTTATGCGTTAGGTATTCGTGAAATAGGTGAAAGCAGTGCGCGTATTTTGGCGGAGCATTTTGCTGATATGGCCGCAATCCAACACGCGACCTTAGACGAATTAATGAGCTTAAAAGATGTGGGGCCTATTGTTGCGCATCATGTAGTTGAGTTTTTTTCGCAAGCACATAATATTGAAGTGATTGAGCAATTACTCGCTTTAGGTATTCATTGGCCTAAGGTTGAGAAAAAAGAGGCGAATATTCATCATGCTTTATTTGGTAAAACCGTTGTCTTAACCGGTAGTTTAACGCAAATGAGTAGGGATGAGGCAAAGGCTCGATTATTAGCAGTGGGTGCTAAAGTAAGTGGTAGTGTTTCGGCAAAAACGCATCTTGTTGTTGCGGGCACAGATGCCGGTTCTAAATTAACTAAAGCCAATGAGCTGGGAATTAAGGTTATCGATGAAGAGCAAATGGTTCACCTTTTAGAAGCATAAACCCTTATATTGCAGTACAATAACGTAAATTTTTAATGAGATATGATAATGCAGCAACGTTTTGTTCACTTACGTGTACATACAGAGTTTTCTTTAGTCGATGGGTTGGTGCGCATAAAACCATTGATGAAAACGTTGCTGGCACGAGGCATGTCTGCGGTTGCTGTTACTGACTATTGTAATTTATTTGCGGCAGTGAAAGTTTTTCAAAATGCCGTGGGTTTAGGCATTAAACCTATTATTGGGGCGGACTTACCTTGCTTAAATCCCGAACAACCCGAGAACGTTTATTTATTGAATTTTTTGTGTCTTAACAATAAAGGCTATAATAACCTTACTTGTTTGGTATCTAAAGCGTATCAAGAAGGGCAGCATTTGGGCCAACCGCGCGTGTCTTTTGATTGGATAAAAGAATATTCCGAAGGGCTGATTATTTTATCGGGTGGACGTGTTGGCGATGTTGGGCAAGCATTATTAGCCAATGATTTTGCTTTGGCGAAAGAGCGCGCTTTACATTGGGCTACCCATTTCCCACAACGATTTTATCTGGAAATTCAACGCACCGGACGTGCCGATGAAACATTTTATAATGAACAGCTTATTCTTTTGGCGGAAGAGTTGCAGTTGCCATTGGTGGCCACCAATGACGTACGCTTTTTAGAAAAAGAAGATTTTCATGCACATGAAGCACGAGTGTGTATTCATCAGGGAATGGCTTTATCCGATCCACGACGTGAGCATCACTACAGCGAACAACAATATCTGCGCTCTGCTGATGAAATGATTTATTTATTTGCTGACCTACCCAGTGCTGTAGAAAATACCGTAGAAATTAGTAAACGCTGCACGGTGACACTAAATTTAGGTAATAATTATTTACCGAATTTTCCTATTCCGGATGGGTCTACGGTTGATCATTATCTCTCGCATCTATCGGTGCAAGGATTAGAAGAGCGTTTTGTTCAGTTATTCAAAGACAAGCCTGAAGTATTACAAGAGAAAAGAGCGAGTTATGAAGAGCGTTTGCATATTGAGTTGCACGTTATTAATTCGATGGGATTTCCTGGCTATTTCTTAATCGTAGCCGATTTTATTCAATGGGCGAAAAATAATGGGGTGCCGGTAGGGCCTGGTCGTGGTTCAGGTGCCGGCTCTTTGGTCGCCTATGCTTTGGGCATTACCGATCTTGATCCTTTAGAGTACGAATTACTTTTTGAGCGGTTTCTTAATCCTGAGCGCGTTTCTATGCCCGATTTTGATATCGACTTTTGCATGGAAGGACGAGATAGAGTTATTGATTATGTGGCGGAAAAATACGGCCGTCAAAGCGTGTCGCAGATCATCACCTTTGGTACTATGGCCGCGAAAGCGGTTATTCGCGATGTAGGGCGCGTTCTAGGCCATGCATATGGCTTTGTTGACAAACTGGCAAAACTTATTCCTTTTGAAATAGGCATTACACTAAGCAAAGCATTAGAGTTAGAACCTGAGTTACAGCTTCGTTATGATGATGAAGAGGAAGTTAAAGAGCTTATTGATTTGGCGTTAAAGCTAGAAGGTATTACGCGCAATGCGGGAAAACATGCGGGCGGAGTAGTTATTGCCCCATCACGACTGACTGATTTCACGGCAATTTATTGTGAAGAAGGCTCGACACAAATTGTTAGTCAATTTGATAAAGACGATGTCGAGGCAGCAGGCTTGGTTAAGTTTGACTTTTTAGGCTTGCGTACCTTAACTATTATTAATTGGGCTTTGATTGCCATTAATAAACATTGTCAGGAACATGGTCGTCCTTTAATTGATATTACTCAAATTCCTACTGATGATGAGCCTTCCTTTGATTTATTAAAAGCATGTAAAACCACCGCCGTTTTCCAGCTGGAATCGCGGGGAATGAAAGAGCTGATAGGTCGATTACAACCCGACTGTTTTGAAGACATCATTGCTTTGGTGGCTTTATTTCGTCCAGGTCCACTGCAATCAGGCATGGTTGATGACTTTATTGACCGAAAACATGGCCGTGCGGCGGTAGATTATCCTCATCCTGATCTAGAACCTATTCTAAAGCCAACGTATGGGGTTATTTTATATCAAGAACAGGTAATGCAAATTGCCCAGGTATTAGCTAATTATACCTTGGGTGGGGCGGATTTATTACGTCGAGCTATGGGTAAGAAAAAACCCGAAGAGATGGCCAAGCAACGAGAATTTTTTACCACTGGTGCGAAAGCGCGTGGGGTAGATGAAGGCGTTGCAACGTATATATTCGACTTAATGGAAAAATTTGCCGGCTATGGTTTTAATAAATCGCATTCGGCAGCGTATGCTTTAGTTGCCTATCAAACGGCTTGGTTAAAAGCGCATTATCCTGCAGCATTTATGGCGGCAGTGATGTCTTCTGATATGGATAATACGGATAAAGTCGTGACGTTTATTGATGAATGCGCACAGATGAAACTCAGTGTATTGCCTCCATCGGTTAATCAATCGCTCTATCATTTTACCTTTCATGACGATAATACCATTATTTACGGTTTAGGCGCGATTAAAGGAGTAGGCGAGTCCGCCATTGAGTGTATTTGTGTGGAACGCGAGCAAAATGGCCGTTATAAAGATTTATTTGATTTTTGTCAGCGTTTAGATTTACGCAAAGTCAATCGCCGTGTTTTAGAGGCTTTGGTTAAAAGTGGTGGGTTTGATGATTGGGGTGTGGAGCGGGCTGTATTAGCAGCATCGATTGAAAAGGCATTAAAAATTGCCGAAAAAGAGCATCAAAACCGCAATAGTGGCCAATTTGATTTGTTTTCACTGTTAGAAGATAACGCCCAAGAACAAGATTATGTTCCAGCTAAACCATGGCGTGAGGGGCAACGACTAGATGGCGAGCGAGAAGTATTAGGATTTTATTTAACTGGGCATCCGGCCGATCATTATCGCAGAGAGTTTAGTGATTTTATTGTGCCTATTGGACGATTAAGTCCCACACAACATAAAAAAGCCTATATTTGTGGTCAAGTGTTGGCTATTAGAAAAGTAGTAACGAAGCGTGGAAAAAAATTAGTTATTTTGGGCATGGATGATTCGACCTCGCGAATGGATGTTGTGGTCTTTGGTGAGTTATTTGACTCGTTTGCAGAATCATTAATTACGGGAATGATGCTCGTGATTGAAGGCGAGGTAGCGCACGATGATTTTAGTGGCGGCACTAAAATGTCAGCACTTAGCTTAATGACGGTCGCCAGCGCCCGAACTAAATTTGCCCGTTGTATTTCGTTAAGTTTAACACCGCAAAGCCAACCGTTGCTTTCTGCCTTGCAAGTATTATTAAAAACTCATCCTGGCAGCTGCAACATACAAATTAATTATGCCAATGATCAAGCTAAAGCCAATTTAAGCGTCGCCACGGCGTGGAATGTCACGCCGAGCGATGTTTTATTAGAGGCATTAGCGGAGTTATTAGGTGCTGCACATGTTCTGGTTGTTTATTAGTTTTAGAGTTTTTTCTATAAATCAAGCGGCGATATGCTCTCGTCTAAACTCTCGTCGTTATCGCTATTGTTAACGTCGTCGTTTGCAGTTGAAGGCGCATTTTGCTCTGCTCTGCCCTGTCGAAGAGTTTCTTTCATATACTGAAAGTCTTGACTCACGGTTTCAGCAATTTCTTTTCTGTAAACAACTGCTGTGCCTGTTGCTATAGCCGTCGAGATGGCTGCTGGTATCTGAATAAATAAGGGGAGCTCGGCGATTGATTGTGCAGCTGAACTAAAAGCTGTTGCGATTGCCGGTCCTGCAGTGCTAGCACTGGATGCAATTGCATTTCCCACTGGAGTAAATGCTGTTGTCATGGCATTGAGTAATGCTGGCATGCTGTGCGTTATTCCTGCGCCTATAGTAGACCAAAATGAAGATGTTCCAAGCACGGCAAGGGAGTTAATAGTCGTTGCCATACTTGCTTGAAAGAATGCCGCAGCACTCGGCATGGCTCCTGCGAGCGC
This sequence comes from uncultured Legionella sp., assembly GCA_964605275.1. Taxonomy (GTDB): domain Bacteria; phylum Pseudomonadota; class Gammaproteobacteria; order Legionellales; family Legionellaceae; genus Legionella. The sequence continues at coordinate 348 of CAZSAO010000047.1, read as the reverse complement.
TCCTCCTGCGCCAAAGGTATGGGCAATAAGTAAGCCTGCTCCAATAACTCCTGGACCAATCCCCATAGTGGAAAGAGCAAATAATGTTAGCGCGGCTACTCCTACGACTAAGCCGAGAACTATTGCCGCTTTTGTTGCGTTTTTTAAAGTAAGAAAGGAGTTTGAGTCCGCTGGTAACTTGTTGTTTGCGTTAATAAGATTATCTAAATTAAAAAACTCTTCGTCGTCTATTTGCGCTTCATTGTTTAGAGGCTGCATGCTTGCCACTATCCTACGTAGCAGATCATTGGTTGCACTCACCTTACGCACGGAGCGTGTCAACAAGCCATTTTTTTTAGCTCCTGCATT
>CAZSAO010000046.1:16754-17714 GCA_964605275.1 uncultured Legionella sp. | reverse complement strand
ACGATTTTTAGGCTTTCAGTCAGGGCCTGAGCGTTATATTGCTATTGCTGATTTGTTGTGCTTACCAAGTTATCGCGAAGGGTTTGGTACTGTTGTTATTGAGGCGGCTGCGATGCGAGTACCTACCGTAGGTACTAATATTTATGGTTTAAGTGATGCTGTTGTTGATGGTGTAACGGGATTGTTGGTTGAACCTAAAGATGATAGACAGCTTGCTGATGCGATTAAAACGCTAGTTATAGATGATGCGTTGAGAATTCAATTGGGCGAGCAGGCGCGAGTTCGTGCTTTGGCTGAGTTTGATAGTGAGCGTGTTAATCTTTTGTTAGTGGATGAATACAAGCGTCTGTTGGATGATGCAGGTCGTTAATTGTTTATGAGTTTGAGTTTTTTCAATATGAGTTAGTGGAGAGTAATAGTTTTCTTTTATTTAAGGAATAATGCTTTTTAGATCCCTCACCCTAACCCTCTCCCCCACGCAACGCGGGGGGGAGAGGGGTCTCTGCTTTTTTTATTTTTTTAAATGTTTTTAAGGATATTCATGGCCAAAATATTAATTACAGGTGCGACAGGGTTTGTTGGTCGTAGTTTGCTTCCGGCATTAACTGCTTTGGGCCATGAGGTTGTTTGTGCGGTTCGAGTATATAACAATAATTTAAGTGTTAAACAAATTGTGGTTGGTAATTTGGAAGAGGTTAGTGATTGGACTGTGGCTTTGCATGATATTAATATTGTTATTCATTTAGCGGCTAAAGTTCATGTAATGGAAGGCAATGTGTCCTTACAAGAGTTTTGTAGTGTTAATACTGATGCCACGTTGCGTTTAGCGGAGCATGCTGCTCAATGTGGTGTGCAGCGCTTTATTTTTATGAGTTCTATTAAAGTAAATGGTGAAGCTACTGTTAAAGGCGCACCTTTTACTGAGCAGCCAGGAATGGCTCCGGAAGATCCATATGGTAA
>CAZSAO010000046.1:12954-16744 GCA_964605275.1 uncultured Legionella sp. | reverse complement strand
GGCCTTCATTAGTTTTTGGCCCTGGAGTTAAAGCGAACTTTTTAAAAATGATTCAGCTAGTGAGTAAAGGTTTGCCTTTGCCATTTTCTGGGATTGATAATAAGCGTACTTTTGTTTTTGTGGATAATTTAGTTTCTGCCATTATTGCTGTGCTTGATAATGAAAAAGCGTCAAATCAAATCTATTTGGTTGCTGATGATGAGTCTTGGTCTTTATCTGGCTTGTTAACGTGTATTGCTCAGAGTATGAATAAAAAATCGCACTTATTTAAAGTACCTGGGTTGTTGTCGTTATTTAACTTATTCGGTTTGTCTGCGATGAGTACTCGTTTGTTTGGTTCTTTAGAGGTGAGTAATAATAAAATTAAAGAACAATTGGGTTGGACGCCACCGGTTAAATCGGCAGAGGGTATTGCCCGTACTGTTACTTGGTATAAAGAGGAATATAAGGCATAGAACTATATGGTAATAATTTTAAAGGGAAGAAAAGGATTACCTCTCTAAATGGTTATTATTTAGCGTTATAATAATGTGAATGTAAAATGGAATAAGTAATTTATATTATGAGTAAGAAAAATAAAATAAAGAATCCTCATGATCAATTCTTTCGTACCGCGATGTCTGATGCTCGGGTAGCGCAAAATTTTTTAAAGACATGGTTGCCTCAAGATTTGAGTGAGCAAGTTGATTGGAGCTTAGTAGAGTTGCAGCCTCGTTCATTTATAAATGAAGTGCGTCAAGAATCAGAGGTGGATGTTTTATTTAAGACAAAAATAGCGGAACAAGATGCCTATTTTTATTTTCTTTTAGAACATCAATCTAAGCCTGATCCTTTAATGGCATTTCGTTTGTTAAAATATTTATGCAATATTATGGATGAGCATTTGAAACGTCATAAAACGGGGCGATTGCCTTTGGTTTATCCGATTGTGTTATATCATGGTCAGAAGCCATATGTACATTCTACTGATATATGTGATTTAGTTGATGCGCCTCATGATTTGGTAACACGTTATTTTTTAAAGCCATTTCAGTTGATTGATTTAAGTAATATTGCCGATGAAGAGCTGAAAAAACATGCATGGTCGGGAGTGATGGAATGGGCGTTAAAGCATATATTTTCTAGAGATATTTTACCTTGGATTAAAGATATATCTCATTTGATGCGCGAGTTGGATCATCATGGTGGACGAGACTTTATTGCCATTGTGTTACAATATATACTAGAGAGAGGCGAAGTAAGTGACGAACATGAATTTTTTGCCCTGATAGATACACAGATATCACCAGAAGTAGGAGAGCAGATTATGAGCCTAGCAAAGCAATTAAAAGATGCGGGACGAAAAGAGGGTATGCAGCAGGGTATGCAACAAGGTATGCAACAAGGTATGCAACAGGGCATGAAGGATGAGAAACGTACTATAGCGAAGCGGATGTTTCATGCGGGTTCTGATTCTTCCTTTATTGTTCAAGTGACTGGGCTGTCTTTAGAAGAAGTGGATGCGTTAAAAAAGCATTGATTGTAAGGTGTTATTTATTTATAGAACACAAGTATGCTTATTAAATTAATAGTATAGGTAGTGCGCAAGGTAGGGAGCATCACTATGCCAATTGCTAAATGGGTCCCTGCCTTCGCAGGGATGACATCCCTGGGTGTATATTTTGTTGACGTGTTTGTTGTGATTGGTAAATTGTTGCACAGTTAATAAGGCCTAGTTTAACCTTTCCTATCTATTTAATCTTTGTTCTTCTTTAATGTTTTTAATATAAAAATAATTAAAAATTAAATTGACGTATAGTGAACCAACAAATCAAGTCTTCTAAAATACCGAAAACTCATTAGCGACAAGTATATTTTTTTCCATATGGTATAAATTAACACACTTGCTGAAGAGAAAACTCAACATCAAACTCATCGTATAGAGCTTTAGGTATTAGGGGTGCCCTTCCTCTATGAAGTTTATCTGGGCTTGCTTCTAGTTTAACTAGACCATACTGCTCCATTGTTCTTAAGGTCCTAAGAATATTATTCGCCTTTCTTTTATATCCCGTTAGTGCCTCTAAATCAGAAACAGATTTAGGCTCATTTTCAATAATCAACTTAAGTAAGAGTTGATTATCCTCAGATAGTACATGAGCTAATGACTTCATTGATGTAAACCAAATTTTTGGTTCATCTTTTTTGGGTTTATACATCCCCTTGGCAATAGCAATTGTGCGCTGTTTGTACTGCTCAAGGGACATAATGCCTATTCTTGCTTTATTCATTATTTATTCTCCTTAAGAGTTATAAGACGCTTATCCACTTCATTCCAAAAGTCTTCTAAAAGCTGTCCTGCGTTAACATAATTATAGGGTCTACCTCGATCATTCTTATCATAATGCCAGTGATCAAAGGTTCTTTCCGGACTAATTCCCTTTTTAGCACCATATTTGATTTCATGGCTATTATCAAATCCCAATATTCGATTATTAGATTTATCATGTAAAGTGAGTGAGTATTTAATACCTTGTTGCCGATTTGATGTTTTAATAATCTCAAATTTAACCCACAATCCCAGAGCCTCATCAATGATGATTCTTTCCCCATTGAGTTCTAGTAGATTTTCTAATGTATGGTTGATTATATTCATAATTAATTATATCACAAGATGATATGTTTTGACATTATAAGCGGGGGTTTTATTAATTACCATGCTTTTTTTGGGAGTGAAGTGTTACTGGGGTTTGTCGATACTTTAAATGGCATCAGATGCTCGCACCGTGGATAAATATTTCTGAGTCATCTGCTGTGTTTATGTTGGTTTGTCCTATTGTTGGCATGGCTTCTTTTTTAAATGAACTTAAGCGGTCTTTAAATGAGCGTCCTTGTTCCATTAAGCCATTTTTTAGTGACTGCTGATGTTCTTGCAGTGCATTCACCACATAATTTTCTAACTCGTTGATATGTTCAGGATATAATACTTTAGCTGTATCATACGCTAGTGATAAATTGTTTAAAACACGAAGAGCAGGTACAACTTGTGATGTTATTCGTGCTGTGCCGCGTAAGCCTGCGCAAAACTTATCTAAAACATGTGGGTCAATTTTGTTTGATAGTACTTCTGCTAATTCTGTGCCAATGACTTTCTGAATCAATTCGGTAGTATTTCTTTGCAAAAAACTTGCTGTCTTATGTATTTTTTTTAGTTGCTTTTCGTTATCTTTATGATCGTCTCGTGCTGCTTTGAGTTGTTCTTTCATGCTTGTTTGTTCAGTAGAGGATAAAGAGAGCAAGTCATCAATTTTATTGGCTGTTTCACGAACTAATGGTCCTATCATTTCATCTGCTCGTTGATTTTTTTCTTGTTGTGCTTGCACAAAAGAACTCATTAAAAAAGTAGGTGTGGATGCCGCTTTTTGTAATACATTAGAAAAATCTACGGATTCTATTGCTGGGGCAGCAGAAGCTATAACATTTTTTACGGTACTCCATTTGGGATCAGTAATTAGTGGTGTGGGTTGGTGCAACGCACTACGGATAACGGGAACCATTGCATGAGCGTTTAATGATTCTGTTTTGCTAACCATTTGCATTGTTGCTTTTATTCCAACTTGTGTCGCTGTGCTTTTTAAAGAACGAGCAAGCATAATAAAATCCATTTAATACACATATTGAACATATAGGGTTTTATTTGCTCTTTGTCAAAGAGTGCTAATCAAATTTGATTTAGTAAAAGATAAATTAAGAAGTGTAACGCGCAACAAAATAATGTATTTTTATTGCCTTAACGTTAGTTTTTGCTAAACCT
>CAZSAO010000046.1:0-12944 GCA_964605275.1 uncultured Legionella sp. | reverse complement strand
GGAGCTAAATAAAGTTCATATATTATCGAAAAAAGCTTTTAACCCCCTCACCCTAGCCCTCTCCCCCACGCTTTGCGTGAGGGAGAGGGGATCTAAAGGTGGGGGATGTCTAAAGCTGGACGTTATATTAATGATTTATTTTTAAATGGTATGGACATGAATATAATATATAGCGTTTTTTTTATTGGGTTATCGTTATTATTAACGAAACTTTATTGTGTACGTGCTCAGGGTACGCGTCTTATGGATAAACCCAATGAGCGCTCTTTGCATGTTATTCCCACCGTAAGAGGAGGGGGCCTGGTGTTTGTTGGGTTGTTTTTAAGTTCTATACCTTTAGTGGGTTATTATTTGCATGTATCGTTGTCTGAACAATTACTTTTGTTTATGAGTGTGTTACTCGTTGCTGGTGTTAGTTTTTGTGACGATTTATATCAGTTGTCGGCTAAAAAGCGTTTTGCTATTCAAGCGATTGCATCAGGCTTGGCTGTGGGGTTTTTATACCCTCAAATGCTCGATCTTTTACTGTTCTCTTTAACGAATAGTTATGTGGTCATTGGGTTATTGTTTTTTACCATGCTTTGGGCGATTAATCATTTTAATTTTATGGATGGTTTAGATGGTTTTTGTGGGTCGCAGGCGTTATTTTTATTTATAGCCTATGGACTATTATTTCACATTCATGGCGCTTTGTTTTATCAGTCCTTATGCTTTATTTTAAGTTTTGCGTTAATTGGTTTTCTTGCGTTTAATTTTCCTCCAGCAAAGCTTTTTATGGGGGATGTAGGAAGTGCAACGCTCGGTTTTATCACTTTTTATATGGCATTGGTTGGGCAGCAACAGTATCAAATCCCAATGGGGTATTGGTGTATTTTAAATAGCCTCTTTCTTTTTGATGCAACCATCACGTTATTGCGCCGCATACATAATAAAGAACAATGGTTTGCTCCTCATAAAAAGCATGCTTATCAGCGTTTAAAGCAATATGGATTAAATACTCGTGTCATTTTACTTGGACAGTTATTAATTAATTTATCTTTGTTGGTTGGGGTGTTTTTAATTCAATTCCAGGGAGTAAGCGTTTTCTTATTTTTTATTATGATGCTATTGGTATTGGGCATCGCTTATTATTTGGTGGAAAAGCGTTATCCGATGTTTTCTTGATTTATTTATTCGATTTATATTGTCGCAATATGCGATTTTTTGTCGCCATATGCTATAATTGTATTAATTTGAATAAGGGAGATAAGCGTGGCTCAATCGGTAAGATTATCTGATAGTCTAGTGAAACAAGCACAAACTGTGGGTGAAGTAATGTCTCGTTCTGGGGCGGGACAAATTGAGCACTGGGCAAAAATAGGGAAAATTGTAGAGGAAAATCCTGATTTATCTTATGAATTTATTAAAGACATTTTGTTAGCAAAAGCGGAAATAGATAATGGATTAGTTGATGATTATGAATTTGATAATTAAGCAATCTAACTCATTTAAAAACACGATTAAAAAGTTATCTAAACAAAATAAATCTCTGCTCGATACAGTAGTTAAAAAATTAGCTCGTAATCCTGAACTTGGCGCTAGCAAAAAAGGAGACTTAGATTTTTTAAGGGTTTATAAGTTTAAGCTCTCAAATCAAGAAGTTTTGTTAGGCTATATGTATGACGTAGATGAAATTGTATTGACTTTGCTGAAATTAGGTAGTCATGAAAATTTTTATCGTGATATTAAAAGAACTACTTAAATAACAGAAGATTTATTATTAAACGCTTAGCTAAGATGGCGGTTAAATGCTGCCAAAATATGTCGGTATCAGTTAATGTAGAGGTTTTTGTTTGTCCAGATCACAACGTCTTTTGCAACTTATTCAAATACTGCGTCGATATCGTTATCCTGTTAGTGGGGCGCACCTAGCTTCGGATCTTGGCATAAGCGTGCGAACTCTTTATCGTGATATAGCCACATTACAGGCGCAAGGAGCCTCTATTGAAGGAGAGGCGGGAGTTGGTTATATACTTCGGCCAGGCTTTATGTTGCCGCCTTTGATGTTTTCTGAAGAGGAAATTGAAGCATTGGTTCTTGGCTCTCGTTGGGTAGCACGTAGAACAGATAAAAAATTAGCCCAGGCGGCAACCAATGTTCTTGCTAAAATAGCGGCTGTTTTACCTAAAGATCTGCAACAACAGCTTGAGTATTCTGGTTTATTAATTGGTCCTGCGAAAACATTAGTAGAGCGTGATGATGAAATGGAGGCGTTAATACGCTATGCTATTCGTAAAAAATTTAAACTTCAAATTCATTATACAGATTTTAATGGTGATGATTCACAACGTATTATCTAGCCTTTAGCACTTGGTTTTTTTGAAGAAGTGCATGTAGTGGTTGCTTGGTGTGAGTTGCGTTTGGATTTTCGCCATTTTCGTACTGATAGAATGGTAACGGTCATGCAGTTAGAAACACCTTACCTCAAATCTCGTCGCATGCTACTGAAAAAGTGGCGTGATCTTTATAATATTCCAGAGCAATAATCTTCTCTTCACTACTGACACAAATTGTCAGTATGACGCGATACACTGGGTTCGTTATTATTAATTTTGTATTAAATGGCGCGCGTTAATGTAATAGTCGCGATTATAAGCTTCTATACTTTTCGTTAATGAGTTTTCGGTATTTTAGGCGACTTGATTTTTTTGTTCCTAAAGTAAAAAAAGACGCGGAATAGTTATTCTATTCTAAGTCTTTTTTTACTTTGAGGGGCGAACAAAGCGATAGCATAAAAGCCGAAAACTCATTAGCGACAAGTATATATTATCTACAACATAGATAAGGAATAATGAAATGTCTTTAACACCTACAATACAACACGTAGAACGTTTTATTGTGACTGGATTTAGTGCAAGAACGCAAAATAGTGATGAATTTAATGAGGGGTGCGCGAAAATACCCTCTCTTTGGCAGACATTTTATGCTAGTGAATTAGCGCTCAATGCTAATATTTTTGCTGTTTATTCAAATTATGATTCAGACGCTAATGGTGCTTATGCGGTTACGGTGGGTGTTTCATCTTCTTCTGCACTAACGCAATTGAGTACTGTCACTGTTCACGCGGGAAAGTATCTTATTTTTCAAGGCAGAGGTGCGATGCCGGCAGCACTTATTGAAACGTGGAAGAGAGTTTGGACGTTTTTTGCAACAAATAAAAGCTATCAACGTACTTTTATCAGTGATTTTGAAGCTTATAGTGGTACGGAGCAGGTGATGATTTATATTGGGGTAGAATAATCATTTAGCTCTTGATAATTACTGTAAAGCTCAGTCGAAGCAGTTCAGGTGCATATTTTAAAATATCTATAACGCACACAAAAAATGAAACTATTTTAATACTTTTGATATTTATTTTGCCTTTTTGATTTGACAAATGCCAGCTTCCTATTAAGCTTAATTATATGCAATGAAACACGCAATGATTAATAGACAGGTAAATAGGAGAGTCACATGAAGGATTTTAATGATAATGTTAAAGAGGTAAAACAAAAAGCGAGTAACTTGTATGAGTCTGCAAAAGAACATGCTGTAGATGCTTATCATAAAACCAAGCCTGAAACCGAGGAATTAGCTTCTCAACTGAATGCCACCGCCTCTGATTTGTATACATGCGGTAAAGAAGCCTTAGGACAAGTGGAAGGTGAAATAAAACAATCTATTGCATGCATGGCTAAAGCTATTCGCACTCAGCCTTTGAGCTCCGTTCTTCTTGCTGCGGGCATTGGCTATCTTTGGGCAAAACTTACAAAATAATACAAGGATGAATTAAAATGAGTATTTCAAATGTGCGTTCAGGTGAAGTAGTTGGTGTTAAAGTTAAAAATAATGCATTAGACGATTTGGGTGAAATTGCTGAAATAGTACTGGATAAACACTCTGGTAAAGTAAGTTATTTAGTTTTAGATTTCGGTGGTTTTATGAGTTTTGGCAATAAATACTTTGCTATTCCTTGGCATGCATTTACTTATCACCCACAAGAAGATTGTTTTATTTTAAATGTCACTAAAGAGCGTTTAGAAAATGCGCCTGGTTTTGATAAAGATCATTGGCCAAGTTTTGTTTCAGCAGATGTGATTAATGAAATATCTGATTTTTATGGCTAATGATGAGAGCGAGCACGTTAATTAACTATCAGGTCAGTGTTGGACAAAAGCATCGTTCTGCGCTGCGCAGTTTGGGGTATGGACTTTAAATACATTTCTTTTTTTAAAGGAAATAAGCTTTTTAACCCCCTCACCCTAGCCCTCTCCCCCATGCTACGCATGAGGGAGAGGGGATAAATTCAAAAGATTTGTTCAGCGCTGATGTGAACTAAGATCGCATTAGGATGTGTTTTCATTTTAAAGTCATTCATTAGGTATACTACGTCATCTTGTTTAAAGGAAATAAGTTTTTTTATCGCCTCACCCTAAGCCTCTCCTCCATGATACGCATAAGGGCAAGGGGATAAGTTCAAAAGATTTATTCAGCTTTGTAGTTAAATAAATGGTGAATTTGATAGCGAGTACTTCGTCCGCCTCCTGGTAATTTTTCCAAACAACCTTTATCAATTAAATCAGCTAGATGTCTTGTGGCGGTGGCTTTACTTACTTTGGTAATTTTTTTGTATTGAGCCGCACTAATCCCTTGAGTAAAAGAGTATTCTTGGTCATCGAACATGATGTTAATTATTTTAATTTGTTCTTTGGATAAGTTACTTGTTTGAAAGGTTTGCCAAAAACGGCTTTTGATAAGTGTTCGTTCTATTGTATCAATAGAGGTTTGAATGCTTGTATTTAACGTAGTTAAAAACCAAGTTAACCATGGTGTTATGTCGGTAGTTTGGCGTTGAGAGTGCTCTAATATGTGATAATACTCTTTGCGCTGCGCAAGAATAGTATGAGACATAGCATATAAACGAATGCTTTGCCTATCGTCTTGTGCTAAAGCTAAATCGGTTAGTGCACGAGTGATTCGCCCATTTCCATCTTCAAATGGATGAAGGGTGATAAACCAAAAATGAGTAATGGCTGCACGTAGTAATGGATCTAGCGTGGGATTTTTCACGCTGTTATTAAACCAATCGATGAAGGTATTTAATTCGTGTTCTAATCGTTTTCTTGGTGGAGCTTCATAATGTATTGTTGGTCTATCAATTCGTCCTGATACGACTTGCATTACTTCGGTGCCACGTAATTGCCCTGCATCAATAGAATATAATACAGATTGAGTTGTATTAGGAAATAACCATGTATGCCATTGTTGCAGTCGCTCTAGTGATAATACAGTGTCTAAATTATAAATCGCATCACACATTATTTGCGCTAAACCTTCAGAGCGATCACTAGTAGGATAAGGCTGTTTTAAATGAAAACCGATGCGTTTTGCTAAGGAAGAACGAACAGATTGTGCATTAAGTTGTTCGCCTTCAATGGCCGAGGAGGCGATAATATTTTGTAATAAAGTATTAAGAGCTGATTCTACAGATGCATCGTTGGTGATTGCTCCTGTTTTGCCTATAAGAACGCCTTGATTTAAACGGATTGCTCGTAGTAATGGTTGAATAATAGCATCTTGCCAATGAAAATTGGGCCAATCGCTTAATTGCCATATCCACTTTAATTGATTATTGTTCATAAATTACCTCATCGGACAGGGCAAGAGCATGAGTGGTTGAACCTATTTCTAATTGCCTACCTACCGGGCTTTATGCGCGGTATCCATCGATATTGCCTTATTTCTGGATCCTGTGGACAAGCCACAGGACGTAAAAATTGGACTTTAAAAATACAAAAATTTTGAGTGATTTAATTTAAATCACTCATGTGTTGGAGCTGCAGAGTAACCACATCCAATCGATTAATCGTCTACGTTCCTCGCTTATGTGCGAAATTTAGTTGTGAACATAAAATGCATTTACGCTGATGTGAGCCGATTAATTCATTTATTTGGCTCATTTATTGATTCTAATAATAGACTTAATCGGCTCACTTATCAATCCGATTAGTTCATTTATTCGGCTCACTAGCACTTTGTTAAAACACTGGACATCGACGAGCCTCTTTAATCTAGTAAAGGACATTAGTTTTTTAACTCATAACAACGTGGGGATGCGTACTATTACGAGGAAAAATATAGCAATAACTCATTGACAGCAAAGCACTATCTATCAGATAGTGAGCTCTTATTATCAAATGGTTTTATTTTTTTCAGGGAAACAAATGAATGTTGAATCATGACCAATCAAATCCTGCGATTGATTCAAGTAAAAATATTGTTGCCTTTTCCTTAGATTATGATGGGATGGCTAATTTTCTTTTTGATGAAGGTGCACAGCGAGATTACGAGGATTTTTGCAATCCTCTGCGTTCAAATTATTCTCCAATATTGGATGAATGGATAAAAAATTATTATCTGGCTGCTGGTGAGGTTTTAGATAAATATCTTACACAGGAGAGTGAGGTGGCTGATTGTGCTGAGTTATTTGTGGGGTCACGACGACAAGGCCGCGCATCCGATAGAAGTTTAGGGCAGTTAAATAAAAATGGTTTATGCTTTGAGTTATATGCCGATTTAGCTGAGAAAAAAGGATGGTATTTTAATAAATTATTATTGGCTGATATTGAAACCGATAAGGGCGTGAAAAGGGTACATTGTTTACCTCCGGGAACTGCGATGGGTTCTTTTCAGAAAAATGAATTAGGTCGACATAAATACGAACCTAATTTAGTTTGTGATTCTTTAGCTGGCCCAAAAGATGATAAAAAAACACGTATCCTTTTATCGCAGTTAAAATCATTAGTTGCACGATATCCGCAAGATAAAATAACATTGATTTTTGTGGATGATTGTGAGGATATTTTGTTGCATTTAAAAAGTGCATTAGCCCCGTATTTTGTTCTTGATTCGTCAGGCTGTTTGCGGCATAAAAATATTGAGTTAAAATTGATGCGTTATGACCCGCATTGTGCGTGGGAAAAAAGTTGCGATAAGACACCATCTAAAGATATCCCTAGCGTGGCACTTTTTAAAAAGTATATTGAGCAAGAGTTTTATTGTATCGCAAACTTAACGATCAACGAAAATACCCATAAAGCAAAGCAGCACTATACCGCTGTACTACATCAACTGGCTAATACCACTTTTTTCCAAAAGCCTCACAGTGCACGTTCTGCAGAATGTTTGAGTGAGCAACAAGTAACAGTTGAGCCTAGTACATCATATTAAAATTACGTTAAATGGATTTAACAATGGCATCACGAATAGTTGAACGAGGCACCTGGATTTTTATTTTAGTGTTCAGTGTGTGTTACATGGTTGTCACGCATGCTGCAAAACCGCTTTGGAGTATTATTGCCGATGCGGCTTATCCTCCTGTGGTCTCACTTTCAGCGACTAATTCGGTATTCATTCAATACACCATAACCAATCAATCGCTAAAGACTCATAAATTAGCCATGCGACCTATTGTTGGAATTAGCCAAATTACAACAGCGGGCACTTGTGCGAGCTCTTTTGTTTTACGTGCGCAGCAATCGTGTATTTTGCGTTTATTTGTGAATGGTACTATTTTATCGCATAGTATTTATGGTGGTCCTATTGTGTGTCAAGAAGGCAGCGCGTTGCAATGTTATCAACCCAGTGAAGCCCAGCTTTTAAATATTACTTTAATTCCCATTGCTCGCTATTTAATTACACCTAGTGCTGATGCGCATGGAATGATTACTCCTGATAGTCCACAAAGTGTGGTCGCGGGCAGCACGCTCAATTTTACCGCTGTACCCAACGCAGGTTATCAAGTAGATCAATGGCTTGTAGATAATGGTGTGGCGCAACGAGGCGGCTCTACTTATGTGCTCAACAATATTAATAAAAATCATACGGTGGAGGTTAGTTTTACTCGGCAAGGAACTTTGTATGCGGGAATGTTAGATGGTACAGTCCATTATTCTAGCGATAATGGCTCAACGTGGTCTACGACGACTCCACCTTCGCCAACTTCCGTCGTCAATGGAGCGCCAGTTCTTCGCCCGATAGCTCTGCGGTAAATAGTATTTTTATTACACAAGCCAATAATGTTACTACGCTTTATGCAGGAACAAATAATGGGGGAATTTATTATTCAATAGATGAGGGTGCCTCTTGGACCATGATGGGGATTCCAGGAGGTGCTGCAATTAATGGCCTATTTATTACCCAAGATAATAATATCTATGCAGGAAATAATGATGGCTATATCTATTACTCGACAGACAATGGCGGTAATTGGACGACTATTAACGGTCCGGAGGCGACTAATTCTGTACCGGTTAAAAATGTATTTGTGGCACAAAATCAATTATATGTTAATACCTTGCGTACCTCATCAAATAGCACACTCCCTGCGGGAACAGTGGATTTTGAATACACTTATGTTAGTAATAGCTTAACCAATCCTAATCCTTCGTGGTCTTTATTATCGCAAATTACGTATACTTTGTTTGTTAATGCGGATGCCAGTGTATTGTATGCGGGAACTCAAAATGGTCATGTATTTTCTTTAACTTCCGGGGATGATTTAGGATTTATTGCGTCTAGCCCCGTTACGAGTTTATTTTTTCTTGGATGATAGGTGGAGTACATGATGTTGAGATTAAAACAAATAGGGTTATTTATCTCGTTGAGTAGTTTGATGAGTCTTTCATCTATTAGTGATGCCGCGAGCTCACTTGTTCCTGTATTTAATGCCGGAAGTGGGATGGTGCAAGGGGCGATAGTACAACAAACTATGGATGCGCAAGAAATTATTTCGTTTAATGTGTGGTTGAAATTACGCAATAAAAAAGATCTCGATCAATTAACACAAGATATTTACAATCCCCAGAGCCCACGTTATCAACAGTTTTTAACGTCTACGGACTATGAGCAACACTATGCGCCCAGCCAATTAATGGAACAAAAAGTACAACTCTTTTTTTCCTCTTTTGGTTTAGAGGCACGTATTATAAATCATCATGTACAAGTGCACGGTAGCGTACAGCAAATTAATAAAGCGCTGCATGTAGCCATGCATTATTATCGTTATCAAGGGCATACTTTTTATGCTAATAGTAATGCACCTAAATTACCGGCAGAGATGGCGGCTCTTGTTTTGGGGATTAGTGGACTTAATATACTTCCGGAACCTCATTCAGATAGCTTAGCCTCTAAGACTACACCTAAGATAGCTGAAGAGTTACATTTTAATTGGGATAATTGGCAGCCTAGCGCTATTCCAACCACTCAATCTTTAGCAGGATTTAGTGGGGCGCAATTACAAACCGCTTATAATATAACTAATATTGCCCCGATTAACGGCCAGACCATTAATGGTCAGGGACAAACCTTAGTTATAGTCGATAAATGCGGCAGTAATACCGCCAAAAACATTTTAGATGATGCGAATCAATATTTTACTTTGAATGGAATAACACCGTTCATTGATAAAGGGCCTGCGCAAAATTTTGCGATGATTACACCTAGCGGGACGCCCTATACTAGTTGTTCCAGCGCTTCGACTTACAGTAGAGAAATTCAATTAGATATTGAGTCCGCCCATACTGTGCCGCCAGGCAGTAATACGGTATTAGTATTAGGTGAATGCATTGATGCAGGTTATTGCCTCTTTAACAAGTAATCAATATACACTTGCTGGTTTTTCTAATGCCTATGTGATTTCGATCAGTTGGGGCGGCGTGGAAAATGGGGTTAACTCGCTATTAGAAAGCAGTTTACAACTTGCAGCCGCGCATGGTATTAGCGTTAATTTTTCTTCTGGTGATTGTGGTGATAATGCTTATGATAATCATAAAAAATGCCAGAACAGTTCTTCCTCGCCTTTGACTGTAAATTATCCTGCAAGTTCTGCTTATGTGACCGCCATTGGCGGAACATCGTTATTTGTTAATACTAATTATCGTTATGCTTTTGAAACGGTGTGGGGTAGTGTAAAAACAATTGATACTGTTTTATCTTATGATGGAGGTACCGGAGGAGGGGTTAGCACTTTATATGGCTCGGGTACTTGGCAAACGTCATTAGCAGGATTTAGTGCCGGTGGTTATGGCGTGGTCGGTAGTTACTCTAATTATCGTGCACTACCTGATATTGCGATGTTAGGAGATCCGGAAACGGGTTTATGGATTGTTTCGGAAGGCAGCTTGGTAAAAGATGGCGGCACCAGTTTAGCGTGCCCTTTATTTTCAGCAACAACCGTTTTGGTGAATCAAGCACGAATGCTGTTACAGCACCCAAGACTTGGGCAAGTAGCGCCTTATTTATATCAAATGAATCAAACCTTGTTAGCTAATAGGGCTATTAATTTAATTATCCCCCCTGCACTGATTATTAGTGGCGCAACGCCACCGCCTTCCACGAGTATTAATAGTATTCCAGCCCCTGCATCAGCTTTTACTATTGATGATAAAACATTTGGCTGGGATTCTGCTTTAACCGTTGAGCCTGAGAATCAATATTGGAATGATGCTGTAGGTGTAGGGTCGCCTAATATTCCTAATTTTGTTTCGGTAATGGCTAACTTGTAGTGCAAGTATACTGCGTAAGGTTAAAAAAATGTCCTTTTGAGGCTCAAAAGGACATGCCCAGCAGCCTAGCGAATCAACGTATTAATTGTTCCGCTACCGGCATTATACGTGTAGATAAGATAACTATTAGCACTGTCACCCGCAATAAAAGAGGAATGTTGGCTGTCAAGGGTGATTGTTCCACTGCCGTAATTTCCTGCCGCTAAACCTGCACTTAATATATTATCAGAATTATTATTTTCAAATTGTGAATTGTGGTTAGTGACATAGATGTTACCGGAGCTGCGATTGATTGCTTCCAAGCCAAAAGCCTGATTACTAGCAAAGTTGGCATTAAATTGTGAATTTAACGTATTAATAGCGAGTACGCCATTACCATTATTATAACAATAAAATCCTGCTGCAATGGGTGCATTACCGCCAATAGCGGAATTATTATTAAAAGTAGAGTCGTTTAAGTTGGTAGTTATGTTGCCGGAGCCGGCATTATATACGGATAATCCTACCGCCTGATTTGTATCACCGCTGCTGGTGTTGTTATTAAATGACGAGCTATGCGCATTAATAATAAAATCGCCTGATCCGGTATTAAATAAGTTCATTCCATAAGCGGCAGCACCACCTCCCATCTGAGTGTTGTTATCAAAGTGGGAGTTATTAGTATTGAGTATAAATGTACCATTATTGGCGTTGATTGCGTATACGCCTGTGGTGAATTGAGATAGAGTAGTATTATTGATAGTTAATGTTGCTGTGCTTTGTGCTGTGTTAGTGGCAATAATACCGCTGCCATACCCGAGAGTTGATGAAAAGATATTGATGTTAGAAAAAGTGTTTTCTCCTCCTTGGCTAATGAAGCCATTATAACCATTTAAGCCATCTACACTAATACGAGGTTGTAGCTCACTTATTGCGGCGGTACGATAATCTGCACTTCGCCCATAAAAATCTTGGCCATTATATACAGATAACCCCATACTATTCGTGGTTGATGTGCTATCTACAGTATAAACAGCATTTGTTCCTCCTTGGAGATAAAGGCGAGAACCATTCGGGCTTTGAGCTGTTATGGCATCAAGATTGGTTTGATTCAAGGACATGGGGTTACCATAGGTTCCATTGCCAGTGCCATTTTCTGCGATAAAGTAAATATTGTCGTACGTTAATCCCATTCCTTGTGCTTGCCAGTATTTTTGATCGTAATTACCAGCACCTGTTGCAATAATACCGACATGTCGCTCTACTGAGTCTAGCAGTCGAGTGCGCACATTTTTAGAAAATAAATTGGATTCACCACCGAATGTGAGCGTAAGGCTTGCACCTACATTATATTCGCTTACTTGATCAGAGCTATTAAATACGGCCACAGTCCAGTTTTTTGCTAAAGCATGCGAAAAGCCTACTGTGATACCCGTAATATTATGAATATTGGCATTAACCGTTGCTCCATTATTAGGTGTTTGATAATGATAACCTCCAATATAGATACGTGAGCGAAGTGCATTTTCTTTTTTATCCAGACTATATCCTAATTCAATATCACCACCATTCCCGATTACTGCATAAGGTGCTAGTAGGTTGTCATACTGATTATGGGTGCCGGGAGTAAAAGTGGAATAGTTGCCGCTACTTAATGTGCTGGCAGATTCAACAGCGCCAATGACTTTGTGTGTTCGTGTAGGAAAATAGCCGTTAAGATGAGCATCCCAATGCGGAGTAATCCATTCTATGCCTGGGCTTAAATTCCAAAAATTTGCACCCAAGCGTGTTTGTTCGTAGTCACCAAAAAAGTATGCGCCAAAAACTTGATTATTTAATAGGGTACGAATGCCATTGCCGGGACTAATTAAATAAGTTGCGTTACTGGCATAGCCGCCCATCACATCAACAAATAAAAAAGAGTTAGACGAGCCAGTCAAGGGCATCATTGCATCACCGGTAATAGCACCTAAGTGATGAGTTACTCCTGATCCGCTGATTTGCATACGCGGAGAAGGAGGTAGTTTTGCTAGTACGTTTAAAGGCAGTAACAACAGTAATATTAGCTCTTTTTTAAGTATAATTTTTTGGATACGCATTTTAAACTCTTATGTATTAATTTTAATTACCTTTTACTAATTTACTTGACAGAGTATGGCAATTTTTTCTGCATTTTTTTATAGCGAAAAATCCCACGCCAATCCCTGTAGCAGCAGTTAATATTCCTCCTATAGCATAACCTAGTACCGATTTAGTTGCTTCTATTTGCAGCGGTAAATGCTGCATTGTAGGTTTGCCGGAGTTAAGAGTGAGATACGAGGGCGATAGTGTAGGTGGTGGTGTAGGTGCTGGTGTAGGTGGTGGTGTAGGTGCTGGTGTAGG
>CAZSAO010000045.1:14504-18303 GCA_964605275.1 uncultured Legionella sp. | reverse complement strand
TCAGTGCCGTATCTAGGAGATCCTTCACTGCGTTCTGGATGACGTTATTTGCAGACTTGATGAAAAATAATCTCCGGCAATATTTGTTCATTCATGAAAATATGTATTATTTTTCACTGAGTTGAAATTTAACGAGAATCGCTGGTTATAGGTTAGGATTGAGACAATGTTGATGCTCATAGACTGAGCAATTATGGGAAAAAAATTGTTTTACAGGGGATACAAAAATAGGTTCTCCTTGCTCCATTAAAAAGATTTTTTCTGGTTCTAGTTGGGCGAAGTTAGCGTTTCTAAGCGTGTTTTCATATACTAGTTCTGCTTGTTCAAAAAACCATTTATTAAGAAATTTAAGCGTTTTATTCGGATCATCGCTAAAAAAAGTGGTTAAAATGTCAGTAAAAAGATTTTTTCTGAATTCAAAATCATTTTTGAAATAAATACTATTTCTATTTTTATCGTATTCAATATACTGCCTTTTTGAAGAATTTTTTTTCCATCCTACACTAAAATTTAATGAAACGACTAGTCCCTTTGCTTCTTCTATAAGAAAAGGAGCCCCAAGTAAATCAGTACCGTTGTATTGATGCATATATTCTTTTAAAAAGGAAAAGCTTTCATCATTAATCGGATCAAAATAACTTTGAACGGTGTATTCAACGGCTAGTCCGGTTTGAGGGTTATGAATGCAATTAATAAATGAGACTGAGCTAAATCTATCTTTAGATATTTTATCAATAAAAAAAGAATTAATTTTTTCATGAACTTGTGGGCATGTTAGTTGTTGATTATTAATTGAGTGATTAATTCGAACGATATAAGTAGGATAATCTGAGCTTCTCTGGTCTATATAAGTACTAAGTGTTGTATATTCTTGCTCGTTAGTTATTAGGCGGGGCATGGCATTCGGATTGTCTGATTTATTATTGTTAAAAAAAACATCCGATATTTTCAAGTCTGTGGCAAAAATGGTAAGAGGATATAGGCTTAAGTAAGCAATAAAACACATCCATCTCATGTTACACTCCTTTGTTATTAAATTTTATCCTTAACGTACAAAAAGAAGCATTTGAATCAAATCTAAAGCACGCTTTTGTTTATTGATACTGATTCATGAATGCTTTACAACTATCATTTGGTAATGAGGTTTCAATAACTCTTGTGATTGTTTTTTCACCTTATTGTTTTTATTATGGTTCACTTTGTCGGTTTTAGTAGTTTTTTTATAAGATATATGAACAAAGATGAGAAAAAATTGTTACTTTGTTATTTTTCCCTTAAAATCATAGTCAATATTTATTTTGAGTTAAGAGATGCTTATGTCTGATTTTTATCAAGATTTTAATACCAGACGAACCTTTGCTATTATTTCCCATCCTGATGCGGGTAAAACAACGGTTACTGAAAAATTATTATTATTCGGAGGTGCTATTCAGTTGGCGGGAACTGTAAAAGGACGGAAAGCCGATAGGCACGCCACTTCGGATTGGATGGAAATGGAAAAAGAGCGCGGAATTTCTATTACTACCTCCGTCATGCAGTTTATTCATAATCAGCACGTAATGAATCTGCTGGATACTCCGGGACATGAGGATTTTTCGGAAGATACCTATCGTACATTAACCGCAGTAGATTCTGCTTTAATGGTTATTGATGTGGCAAAAGGGGTTGAGGATCGAACGGTTAAGCTTATGGAAGTATGTCGTTTGCGTGATACGCCTATTATGACTTTTATCAATAAACTAGATAGGGAAGGGCGTGAACCCATTGATTTACTTGATGAGGTAGAATCTGTTTTAGGCATCAAATGTGCACCAATTACCTGGCCTGTAGGTATGGGAAAACGATTTAAAGGAATTTATCATCGCTATGAAGATATTGTTTATATCTATGAGCCAGGAAAAAACGCGCAAAAACAAGACGCGGTGCAGATTAAAGGTTTAGATAATCCTGAGTTAGATGTGTTATTAGGTGATAGTGCGCAAGAGTTACGTGATGAAGTGGAGTTAGTAAATGGCGCATCTCATGAGTTTAATATCGACGATTATTTAGCAGGAACGCTGACTCCTGTTTATTTTGGGTCCGCGATTAATAATTTTGGTATCAAAGAATTATTAGATGATTTTGTTAATTATGCCCCAGGACCACAACCGCGCGCGGCACAGCAACGAGAAGTGGTTGCGAGTGAAACAGATTTTTCTGGCTTTGTATTTAAAATTCAAGCGAATATGGATCCAAAACATCGCGATAGAATTGCCTTTTTGCGTGTTTGCTCGGGTGCTTATAAAAAAGGAATGAAATTAAATCATTTGCGTATTGGCAAAGAAGTGCAAATTTCCAATGCGTTAACTTTTATGGCAGGAGATCGCTCTCATACTGAAGTGGCTTTAGCCGGTGATATTATCGGCCTACATAACCATGGCACCATACGTATTGGGGATACATTTACGCAAGGCGAACAATTAAAATTTACCGGTATACCTAATTTTGCTCCGGAATTATATCGATTAGTGCGTTTGCGAGACCCACTTAAAAGTAAAGCATTGCTCAAAGGATTGATTGAGTTGTCAGAAGAAGGGGCTACGCAAGTATTTCGCCCTTTAAATAGCAATCAGTTAATTTTAGGTGCGGTAGGGGTCTTGCAATTTGACGTGGTGGCGCATCGTCTCCAACATGAATATAAAGTAGATTGTATTTATGAATCTGCGAATGTGTCGTGTGCTCGCTGGGTTTATGCCGATGATGATAAAGCATTAGAAGAATTTAAAAATAAAGCGTTTGATTATTTAGCTCTAGATGGTGGCGATACATTAATGTATTTAGCGCCCACACGAGTGAATTTAACTATGGCAGAAGAGCGTTATCCTAAGATTAAGTTTTGTGCTACTAGAGAGCATTGATTTAATGTGAGTTTTTAATTTACAAAGTCATGGTTCGTGTTACTGAAATAATCCACACGCCCATGATTTACTCTTGGTAGCGTCAGTAAAAGACGGTATTAATAAAATAAGCTATACTTAAATTAAGTTTTCTTAAGGAGTTTGTTATGAGTATAAATCAATCAGAAAAAGAAAAAGCACACGAGCTAATCAATCTTATGAAAGATAATCTTCGAGCTCCTACAAATACACAACAAAAAATAAAGGAGCGAATTAATAATATGCAAATGGGAGCAGCTGATACCATAGAAAAAATAGATTTTCAAAAAAATAATTTGGGACCTAGAGACACAGAAATAGAAAGAGGCAATGATAATAATGTTTCTTTTAATCCGACGCCTAAACCTCGTTGAATATGGCGTTGGAATTACTCATGTGATTTAGATTATTGTAGTAATTTCATTGGAGCATAAGCTTAAAGGGTGCAATTTTGATGAGTTCTACTTTATTATTAAAATTAATCAGATTTTGGCCTCCATTTTTAGGAGCTGGAGTTAAAGTCAAAAAATGCAGTGCGGATTTTACCTATATTGTAGTGCAAATGAAAATGGCATTTTGGAATAAAAATTATGTCGGTACTCATTTTGGTGGCTCTATCTATTCGATGACCGATCCTTTTTATATGCTAATGTTGATACATTTATTAGGTAAAGATTATATTGTTTGGGATAAATCAGCATCAATTCGCTATAAAATACCGGCTAAAGGCACTCTTTTTGCGACCTTTTCTCTTTCCTTAGATTATGTCGAGCTGCTTCGACAAGATATAAATAATAACGAAAAAATTTGTCCTGAATTTTTAATTGAAATTACTAATGAAGCTGGAGAAGTGGTTGCTGAGGTGCAAAAAACACTATTTATTA
>CAZSAO010000045.1:14124-14400 GCA_964605275.1 uncultured Legionella sp. | reverse complement strand
CGTAATTTTTATATCCTTTATAATATCTTCGCGCTAACCAGTTAATTAATGGATCGCTTACCCCATTTAAAAAAGCATATTGAATGTTATCCGAGCAGTGATGGGCTTTATGGTATTGTTTGGATAATAAAAGATGGTGGTTTTGTAGCCAGGCAATAATCTTATTATGCTGCGAAGCATTATGACACCAATAATGTGATAACTCCGCAACAGAAGAAAAAATAGCGAACGCCACGAGACCAATGTTAAACAAAGTATTGAGATGAGCGGTATATT
>CAZSAO010000045.1:0-14114 GCA_964605275.1 uncultured Legionella sp. | reverse complement strand
ACGATAGAGGTGTAATGAATATTATTATCCATGTACATATGCACGAGCCCATTCACTAGATCGGCAACAGTATAAGCGCCAATTAGCGTTATGAATATGAGAGCAGGGTGAGTATGTGTACATGTGTAACACACATTAAATAAGCTGATTATTTGTAACGTGATAATTAAAAAAGATACTAACTTTTCAATTCGTTTATAATACCATTTATTTAAATAGTGTTCGATGGCATGAGTAAATTCTGCAGTTTTATGGTCTAAATTGTACTCATTAAAAGCATTCATTGTTTGAAGATCGGTGCTATTGCTTTGAAAGTATAATCATAGCATAGAAGCAGCATAAAAGCCGAAAACTCATTAGTGACAAGTATATTTATAACTTTTGATTTAATTATTCTTTTTTCCGTTAATCCGCATTTTAATAATCTTTGATCCGGCTATTTTTTCAATTTCGGCGGAAAACTCAGGAAAATTAATGTGTTCCCCCACTTTAGGCACATAACCTAAACGATGCAGGAATAAACCGTTTAAAATGTCAATATGATCTTCTGCATCAATTTCACGATCAATGGCTTGTTCGAGTGAGTAGATAGAACAAATTCCTGAAGCAGTAATACTGCCATCTTCATTGAATACCCAGTCCATATTAGTGCGATGAAATTCATCTTTGATACGGCCAATAAGTACTTGTAATAAATTATCTAAAGTGACGAATCCTAAAATACTATTGTGACCGCTATATACCAAAGCAAAATGAGGCATGCCTTCACGAAATTTATGCAGTAATTCTAACGCAGGCATACGACGAGAAACTTTTAAAACGGGACGTAATAAAGAATGTAAGTTCTGTAGTTCGTTTTTATGATATAAAATAGGTAGTAAATCTTTAACATGAATAATGCCTAAAATTTCTTTTTTTTCTGGATCGTATACAGGGTAACGACTGTAACGATTTTTCATTATTAAATTCATTATTTCTTCGGAAGAGCTATTAATATTAATAGTGATCATTTCATCACTAAAACGCATGACTTCGGTCACTTTAAGTGTACCTAAGTCTAAAGTATGCTCAATAATCTCCATTTCTTCTTTTGTTAATTCTCCGTACAAATGACTGGAATTTAAAAGAAGCTTTATTTCATCCGTTGAATAAAATGATTCATTATGATGTTTTTTGTCTAAGTGAAAAAGGCGTAATAATAAATTCGAGCACCCATTGAGAAGCCAAATAGCGGGATACATAAGCCAATAAAATCCAGATAAAGGAATTGCGGTCCATAACGAGATTTGTTCTGATTGGCGAATGGCTAAGGATTTAGGCATTAACTCACCTACTACAATGTGTAAAAATGAAATTAAAGTAAAGGCTATAAGAAAAGCAATAATAGTAATAAGTTGGGCTGAGTTTATTCCTATAAAAAAGAGAATGGGTTCTATTAAATGAGCAAACGCAGGCTCACCTATCCAACCTAATCCTAACGATGCAAAGGTAATGCCCAATTGGCATGTGGATAAATAAGCGTCAAGATGTTGATGGGCGTGGAATAAAACTCGTCCACGCATACCATAATTATTTTTAATTATTTCCAGCCGTGTTGCTCGCAGTTTCACCATTCCAAACTCTGCAGCAACAAAAAAAGCATTTAATAAAACTAAAAGAAAAGCGAGCAGTATAAATAATAAATCAGTCACATCCTTTCCTGTTATTAGTGTTATATTTAATATTATTTTAACTCATGTTCGCTAATTGTTCGCGTTGAACTCCAGGTAAGGCAGGGTATACGTACTACAATACGAAACCTCTGCCTTTTATCCGGGGAATTCATACAGGTCACATTTAAGCACGCAGCAAGGTATTAACCTGTAGTAGTACATAATGCTTTTACTGTATGATTTCCTTCATTCGTCATGCTGACTTTGGCACCTGAATCCGCATTTATTTTTAAGATATCGCCATTGTGTACAGTGATACGTGTGCTTTCGCCTTTTTTCAAGGGAATATCGTTTATTTTTCCTTGTTTGGCTAGAGCAATAACATACAACGTATTACTGTCGTCTTCGGTAGTAATTTTGCAATGTGCTTCAACAGCCCAGAACATAATATTAGAAAATATTTGGGCTTCAGCATGAGGTAATTCGTATTCTAAAGTGGCCCATGCTTGCAAGGCATGATTTTGAGTTACAGCATAGCTAGGGCTAGATAAAGTGGCAGCTAAACACAATATGGATAGGCCAAGTTTTTTAAACATAAAATGCTCCGTTGGTAATAAAATGATCTAATATACATTTATTTTTCTTTTTTGACAATTTTAAATTCACATTGATGATGTTTCTCACCAACTATTGTGTTTTATTATAATGCTTCTAAGCCTTTAACAATAGACTCCGTCATTATTTTAGCATCACCAAAAAGCATATAGGTGTTGTCGTAATAAAATAATGTATTTTCAACACCTGCGTAACCAGGAGACATGCCACGTTTTATAAATAAAACAATTTTTGCTTTATCTACCTCTAAAATAGGCATACCATAAATAGGGGATGAGGGGTCGTTTTTAGCGGCTGGATTAGTAATATCATTAGCCCCAATCACTATAACCACATCACAACTAGCAAAGTCTCGATTGATTTCACTTTGTTCAAATACACGATCATAAGGAATATTGGCTTCTGCTAATAATACGTTCATATGGCCAGGCATACGACCGGCTACAGGATGTATAGCAAAACGAACGGTAATTGATTTTTTTTCAAGTATATCAATCAGTTCTTTGACGGCATGTTGTGCATGAGCAACCGCCATACCATATCCTGGGACAATAATGACATTTTTTGCATTATTTAGTAAAAAAGCGGCATCCTCGCCATTAGCCGAACGAACATTCTGATGGGCGTGATTGATGTGTTCTTCTAAGGCGTTGTGCGACGAATTAAGTCCGCCAAAAATAACATTGAGAATAGAGCGATTCATGCCAACGCACATAATATAGCTCAATATTGCCCCACTAGCGCCGACTAATGCTCCCGTTATTACTAAAAGATGATTACTTAATGTAAAGCCAATTCCTGCTGCAGCCCATCCTGAATACGAGTTCAACATAGAAATAACGACGGGCATGTCTGCGCCGCCAATAGGAATAATAAGCAGTACTCCCATCATCAATGCAATGATAGCTATTGCTGCTAATAGAAAGGGGGATTGGTGCACTACAAAAAATATAATTAATCCGAGCAATACTAATGCCGCACTTAGATTGATTAATCGCTGCCCTTTGAATAACAGTGGAATGCCGGACATTAATCCTTGCAACTTCAAAAAAGCAATGAATGAGCCTGAAAAGGTGATTGCACCAATAGTTAATCCTAAACTCATTTCTATTAAACTGGCTGTAGCAATAGAGCCGTAGGTGCCAATATTAAATGATTCTGGCGATAAAAAAGCACAACAACCTACAAGTACTGCGGCTATTCCCACCAAGGAATGAAATGCGGCGATGAGTTGGGGGATTGCTGTCATTTTAATTTTTAATGCAATATAGGTCCCAACAAGTCCTCCGGCAGCGATTAAGCTTAATAGATAGCCTTGATGTGTCACTTGTGGCATAAGCAATGTGGCCCCGATTGCAAGCCCCATTCCTGTAATACCTAAAAGATTACCTCTACGAGATGTAACCGGACTGGCAAGTCCTTTTAAGGCCAAAATAAAACATATTGCAGCTAATAAATAAAATAGTGGAACTAGCGTGTCCATAATTGTGTCGTCCATGAGTTAAACGTATTATTTTTTATACATTCGTAGCATTCGATGGGTTACAACAAATCCACCAAATATATTAATAGCGGTAATGAAGACACCCAGTCCGCCAATCCAGTTAAGGGAGCTTATTAACGGTGAGCCTGCTGCGATTAAGGCCCCTAAAACAATGATACTTGAAATAGCATTAGTAACAGACATTAGAGGAGTGTGTAACGCTGGCGTGACCTTCCACACCACATAATAGCCGACAAAGCAAGCCAAAACGAAAATAGTGACGATGGTAATATAAGGATTTCCTAAGGTGCCTAATGTATGCATATGAAACCTCCTTTAATTTTTTAAAAAAGGTAAGTAATTACCTTGATGACATAAGAGCGCATGTTGAATAATTTCATCTTCTGGATTAAAAAAAAGAGCGTTATCTTGATAGAGTAAATTAATTAAATGAACTAAATTGTTTGCATACAATTCGCTTGCTGTTGTAGGAATTAAATCAGTAATATTATTGTAGCCACGTATTGTTACTCCTTGATGCTGCACTACATCATCTGCAACGCTTAGAGCACAGTTTCCACCACGTGATGTTGCTAAATCAATGACTATGGAGCCAGGTTTCATTTGTTCTATCGTTAGTTGGGAGAGAAGAATCGGAGCGGGTTTTCCTGGAATTAAGGCCGTAGCGATAATGATATCTGCTGTGCTCGCGTACTTATTAATTAGTTTTTGTTGCTGTTGTTTGTATTCTTCACCCATCTCTGTAGCATAACCACCTAACGTTTCGCTTTCTTGTTCTTGAGCTACCTCTATAAATTCAGCACCTAAACTTTCGACTTGCTCTTTTGCTGCGTGTCGGACATCAAAAGCATAAACAATAGCTCCAAGTCGTTTTGCTGTTGCAATAGCTTGTAATCCGGCAACACCAGCCCCTAAGATTAGCACTTTAGCGGGTTGTATCATTCCTGCCGCCGTCATCATCATGGGTACTACTCGATGATAATAATGCACCGCTTCAATAACAGCCTTATACCCCGATAAGTTTGCCTGTGATGAAAGACTATCCATGCTTTGAGCTCGACTGATTCGTGGAATAAGATTTGTGGAAAAAAGGCTAATGTGTTGTGTTAAACACCACTCAATAAAAGGTGTGTCACGATGATTATCAATAGGCGCTACAATTAAGCTATTTGGTTGTAACCCGTGTAGTGATTGAGGGTGGGGGGCATTAATGCACAATAATATATTGGTTCGTGCTAAAACTAATGAATCATTATTATATAACTCAACAGCATTGAGTTGATACTGCTCTTTAGTAAAACCGGCCGTGAGTCCAATATGCTCTTGTGCAACAACTTGCAAACCGTTCTTTACATAGTGTTTGGCTGCTTGCGGCGTAATGGCTACACGAGTATTGGGCGGGTTGTCTTGTAGAGTCGAGATAATCATTGCAAAATCCTTTTGCTGGACGAACATCATCTTATTTATCTTGGCGCAAATAAAAAGAGCGTACTTAAAAAAGACGCTCTTTAACAGGTAATCTAACGTGCGCTGAATACTGTAATTGATCTCAAGTACACGTTACAGTGTAGATTAATGGGGCAGCTATATTAGAATCAGTCCGATGTCACAAAGTGGACTCCTCTGGAATGCTTTTGGCTTCTTAGTTCATGCTAAGCATGCTCACCACATTCTCAATCTGGCTTCCTGAGCTGGTGAAGTTGGCTGAACAATAAAAGCTGCCTTTAATTTAATACTAGAATAGTTTTTTCTATAATGCCATGTGAAAGAGTATTTATTTTGTAAAGATGATGTAAGGATAAAGTATCAGACCAATTTTTGCTCTAGATGCAATGATAAATTGTTAATTAACAATACGTTTAAAGACAAAAGGTAAAGAAATGCCGTGTTGATAGTGAGCGCTTCTTCTATGCGTAGGTTGGGTCATGCCCGTTTTTAAAAATATCTGCGTAAAATATATTTTGCCTTGTTTATCACGAGCAACTCCAATGCCTGTAAGATTATAGTTACCGACGATATTTTTTTTATGTCCAGGACTTAAAAGCCAATTTTTTACTACATCATGAGCATCTTTATAATTAAAAGCGACATTTTCAGCTGCAGCACCCGCATTTTTAATTTCACTTCTAAGTATTTTAACGCGTTTTAGAAAATGGGCGTGGCCAAAGGGGGTCTTATGTTGCGCCATTTCTAAAGAATGATGTTCTGCTTGTTTTGCAATATGTGCCTCCATGCGTAAAGGGGGTAAAAAATGTTTTTGTCGATACGCATTAATATCAATTAAAATAGCCTGTTCAATTGAGATTGCGGTAGTTGTTTTTTTTGCAGCAGCATAAGCGTTGTGACTTAGTACTAATGCAATGAATAATAATCTAGTGTATTGATACATCATAAGACCTTGGGAATTAAATATTGAGGGAAAAACCTAGCAATACGGCATGTAGGCTGGGAAGATTATTTAAATGACTTGTTTTATTGTACGTATTGAATGCTAAATTAGGTTCGTTACCAAATACACCTTGATATAATACATTTAAACTGGCTAATGTAGTTAATGGATAACCTAATCCTGCTTGCACTTCACCAGCAATTTGTGAAATATCTTTAATTGTTTGATTGTCAATTTGCCAGCTTCGATAAGCAATCCCACCTTTTAATTGCGCAAAGATAGAGCTTCCTCCTATAGGATCGCTTTTAGCAGTGACCATTAAGTCTAACATGGGCCCTAGAGTCGTAGGAAGCCATTCAAAAAAAGGAGCGGTAGGATTGTAGGTTTCCAAATACATCTTATTGCCATTTTGGATGCCTACCTCTAATCCCCACGCTAAGGCTCCGGTGAGTAACATATCGTTTGCTATGGCTAAACGGCCGATAGGGGTTGAGTTCGTGTAGTTATGAATATATTGATAGCGACCATTGCCAATGCTGGCGGTCATTGACCACGGCTGATCTTGCGTTATTGGTTCAGGAAAATAACCATCGGCCCATAATGATTTTGATAATAAAATGGCTATTATGATGATTAAATTTAATTTCATTTTTTATTATCCCTAAGCACAATCTAAGCTATCTTAATTAAATTTGGGATGATTCTGGCGGAGAGAGAGGGATTCGAACCCTCGATACGTTGCCGTATACACACTTTCCAGGCGTGCGCCTTCGACCGCTCGGCCATCTCTCCAGTACGGCAAAGCTTATACTTGTTGATAAATAAAAGCAATACTTGAGGCGTACGGATAAAGCAATTAATAAGTAAATGTTATACTTGTCCCTAATGAATTTTTTATGCTATTGCTTTGTTCGCCCCTAAAATAAAAAAATTTAGAACAGAATAACTCTTTTCTCGAAAAAATTACAAAGTAAATAGTCCGCAGTGATTTGATTAATTGATAAACCATTATATACAGTATAGTCAAACCAATGGTTTATGAACGTAGATGAAAAAAATCAAGTCATCTAAAATACCGAACATTCATTAACGGCAAGTATATCTTTTTAACTTTTCGTTGATATGCTAATTATTTCAAATAAAATTATTTGCGTTTTTATTTGTCAAATTGTTACGTATTGACTATCTTTATTATGTTGGAGTTAATTTAAATAAGGAAATATGATGAATAAAGATATCTTTGAAGGAAAATGGGAAGAAACAAAAGGTAAAATGAAACAAGCCTGGGGAAAATTAACCGATGATGATTACACCGTCATTGAAGGAAATCACCAAGAGCTTTATGGTAAACTACAAAAGCATTATGGCTACTCTAAAGAGGAAGCACAAAAAGCTGTTGATGATTTTATGGAAAAATAATATTCATAAGCCAGCCTAAGATAGTTTATCTTAGGCTTTAAATTATATGGATAAATAATGAATACTAAACTGTTTCTAGCGACATTAGCTTTGTTAAGTACGACTTCTTGTTGGTCATTTCAATGCTATTTTACTTTGGCAAAAGACAGCTGTTGGCTTGATTATGAGCTTACAGTGGATGTTAATGACTCTAGAACTAATGCGCGTGTTACACAAGTAGTTATTCCCAAAGGGAAGTCATGGGGACGTCAGCAATTTGAGTGTGAGCCTGACCAAAAATTTATGTATGTCGCGCATTTTTCACCTGTATTTTGGCAAGGTGATGAAGAAAAAACGTATAATGCAACACGTTTTTGGGTCTTACCAAATCAAATTAATGCAGGCGATAGTGCATGGGAGGTTTCCGTCTGTTATTCCGCTGACTTTGCTATGGTTCCTCTACCTCCAGGTGCTACATCTAATTGTTCGTGTGATTTCTCTTCAATTCCACCGATTCCGCCAAAGCAAGTTGAATAGTGCTCATCATTTATTAGCGAGCCTTTCTTGCTTCCCTATATTTTTAATTTAGGACCCGTGTAGATACCTATGGGACAAGCCACAGGACGTAGTTCCTTGTGTGCACTACCTTAGAGCCAAATGGTGCTAGTTAGGGCATATTTAATAATCTATAAAATATACTAATAAGCACACTGTTCTTCAGCGCCCCACGACGTGTTCGCGGGATCTCGCGGTACTTTAGTAATACTCTCCTCATTTTATTTTTAATCATTATCCTGCTGGAACACGTGAATAAGTTGTTACGGGAGGTAATATGGGAATTATTTAGGTGCATTTTGGCTTCTATTTAGGCTTAAAAAATTCGTGGGGATACATCAGCTCTTGATGGTGTTCTTCTTTTTCTTTGTGTATGATTTGCCTATTATTTAGTGGTGGAGCATGATTCGATGCATTTAAGAAATAAAATTGGTCAATTGTTGATCATGGGGTTTGATGGTGCGGTGATTAATGAACAAAGTCCTGTTGCTCAGTGGCTATATAATGATGGGTTAGGTGGTGTTATCTTTTTTGATAAAGATCTGAGTACCGGTCAGTATGGCAAGAATTTACAAGATAGAGCTCAAATTCAATCGCTTTTAGCGCAGCTACATTGCTATGCAAAACAATGTGAGGGCATGGAGCATCTGACTTTATTAACCGCCATTGATTACGAAGGTGGGGCTGTTGATAGATTAGCGCAGATTAAAGAGGGCACACCTAGTTTAAATGCACTTGAATTAGCGCAATTAGCTCCTGATGCTTTAGATGCCGAGCTCAATTTCATGGCACAAAAACTACATTCTCTTGGATTTAATTTAAATTTCGCTCCTATTGTTGATTTAAATTTAAATGAGGAGCAAGGCATTATTGGTGCACTAGGTCGAAGTTTTTCTGCTCATCCACACGATGTGGTTCGAGTAGCGCGGCGATTTGTTGATGTTTTTAGTCGTTATGGCATCGCCTGTTCTTATAAACATTTTCCTGGTCATGGCAGTGCGATTGGCGATACGCATGAAGGATTTGTTGATGTAACTCATTCTTTTGTTGCTGATGAGCTAGTACCTTATCAGTTGTTATTAGCAGATCAAAGTAAACCCGTACTGATTATGACCGCTCATGTGATTAACAAAATATTAGATGAAGAAGGATTACCTGCTACTTTGTCGTATAAAATTTTAACGCAATTATTACGTAATACCTTAGGATACGAAGGGGTGATTATTAGTGATGATCTGCAAATGCATGCTATTGCGCAACATTACTCTCTTGAGGAATCATTAATGCGTACTTTTAATGCCGGGGCTGATATGGTTATTTTTGGTAACCAATTAGGCTCTATTACCGCACCAGAGGTTATAGATTGTATTGAGCAATTGGTTATTAACAAACATATTGCACTAAGTCGGATTGATGAGGCGTATCAGCGGGTGATCAAGCTTAAATATCAGATTCAATAGTGACAAGTATATAATATAATCAGTTGTGCATAACAGGCTTTATTTGTTATAATATGGCCTGTTTGTTTGTTTTTTATCCTTAACTTTAGGGCTTCTTTATGTCGATATTTGCAGTAGCATGTGGTTTTCATTATTTAGATGTTCATCTACTTCCCTGTTGTTGCTGCTGTTAATAAAAATACCCCCATCATTGTATTAATTTAAATTAAGGATTTAAAATGTGTGCTGCACATCAACAAAAGAAAAAAACTATTTTTAGTACCCCCGTAATTTATATCGCCATGATTGTGCTAGGTATTGCCTGTGGGATGTCTGATATTTCATTTTTAAAAGAAATCGGACTTTTGGTTTCAGATTTATTTATCAAAACATTTAAGTGCATTAGTTTACCAATTATTTCTTTATCCATTATTGTGACATTAGCCCATTATAAATCGGCTGGACCGATGAAAAAAGTGTGGCAACGTACTATGCAATATACTTTTGCTACCACGCTCTTAGCCGCGGCGGTTAGTTGTTTGCTCTATCTTATTATTCAACCCAGTACGGTTTCAGTAGATTTATCGGGCTCGACAAAAGAGTTATCTGGCTCGTTAGGTTATTTAAATTATTTGAGTCAGATGATTCCCACTAATTTACTCTCGCCGTTTTTAGAGCAACAAGTGATGGGCGTATTATTACTGAGTGTGGGGATTGGTTTTGCCGTTCGGCAAATTCCAGAAGAGGGCGCACGTACTACGTTGATTTCATTCTTCCGTGGTGCGCACGGGATGTTTTTAGTCATGACGCGCTGGATTATTGCTATTATTCCAATAGGTTTATTTGGTTTTATTACCTCAACCGTGGTACAACTTCGTTCTGGCATGGATATTAAGGGTATTGGGCAATATTTATTAATTATTGTACTGGCTAATCTTATCCAAGGTTTTATTATATTACCCAGTTGGTTGCGACTAAATGGCATTCGGCCGTTTGCGGCAATGCGTGCCATGGCTCCTGCTTTATCGGTAGCTTTTTTCTCGAAATCCTCTGTGGGAACCCTACCTGTTACTATTAATACCATCGAACGTAATTTAGATGTTAAACCGGAGATAAGTCGTTTTGTCTTACCGCTTTGTACCAGTATTAATATGAATGGTTGTGCGGCATTTATTTTTGCTACAGTAATTTACTTAATGCAAAGTCATGGAATGGCTGTTTCCCTTGCGACCATGGGGTTATGGATATTTATTGCAACCATTGCTGCAATTGGCAATGCAGGTGTTCCTATGGGTTGTTTCTTTTTAAGTGTTAGCTTGCTTTCAAGCATGAATGTTCCTATCACTTTGATGGGGGTTATTCTTCCTTTTTATGGTTTAATTGATATGTTGGAAACAGCGCTTAATGTATGGTCGGATGCTTGTGTGACGAAAATAGTTAATGATAAAGCCGAACATGAATTGGCTTATACAACACCTTATACACAGGAAAAAGAATTACTTCATAATGTGGAGTTAGGCTAACAAAATCATTATATTTTGCTGAGGATCGTGCGATAAATTAGCGTTACACGCATTGTTTTTCAGCAATTTATATATAAATAACAGGGACGTTATTGATGAAGCAATTTTTTTTATTTTGTACTTTGTTTTGTTCCACTACTCTTTTTGCGCAAGCCGATATGACAAAACACTCATTTTATATCGACAGCAGCTATTTTTCTTCTCGCTCTAAACCTAAAATTTTTGTTCATTCAAACATCAAAAGTATTTTAAGTACTTATTTAAATAAAACCATCAATTTTCCTGCGCAATTAATCACGATGACTGGAGTGATTAATGATCCTAGTGTTAATTGTTCAACTTTTTCTGATGTATTGGAGCAATTTAATTTGCCGCAAAATGAGTTGTTACTAATGGGAGTAAGTATTTGTAGCAAAATGGAAGAGAGTACAATAATTGAATATTCTGCTTTAATAGAGCCACTTACAGAGGAAATTATTCCTTATTTAAAGTTGCAACTAGATGAGATGAAGAAGATCACTATTTATGGTATTCCTCTTAAAGTACAATCTGTTAAAAACATAATGGTGTTATTTGAGCTTGCAAGCGGAACTGAAAAAAGTGATGTATTTAAAACAAATTACACCCTACATAAAGCATTATCATTTAATAATCTTGCTGAATTAGAGCTGCAATTTGTTCCTCAATTGGTCGAGCAGTTATTTAGCAATAAGATAGAGTTAATTATTGCATTTATGTCAAAGTGGATTGATACGTATCATTTATCTTTCTATTTAAATGCATTAACTATTAGTAGTGATGTACATGCTGAATATAAAGTAGTACTACTTACAGAATATAATGAAGCTTATTTATTCCCGCTATTTCAACAATTCGTTTTTGATTGCTCCGTTTTTCCCAATGAAAAATGTTTAGAGTCGTCGTTACGGTCTTTATAACCGTAGCGAAGCATTTAAAATAACGTCACAACGCTTGCGATGAGCGATGTGAATTAATCAATTGCATAAATACACGATAGTGAACTATTCAATACTTCTAATTTTAACACGCAGGGCTGTCCCATTAAAAATGTGACGTCTTTCCGAGCATAGCGAGAAATCTCCTGGAAAATTGTGCTTGAATCACAATTTTCAGTTGGTAAACATACAACCACAGAGCAACGTTATTTTATGAGCAGCTTGTCTGCAAATGCTAAGCAAATCGCCGAAGCTATTCGCAATCACTGGGCCGTTAATAATAGTCTGTATTGGATATTAGACGTTACACTACGTGAAGATGATTCGCGAGTACGTAAAAATCATGCTCCTGAAAATATGGCGATGGTTCGACATATTATTTTGAACATGCTACAAAATACAAAAAAGAAATTTAAAGATATGAGCATTAGGCGACTGTAGAAAAACACTGGATGGGGTGACCCAACTCTCGATATGATTCTAATGGCCGCTTTCTAATGGTATCGTGCCACTTGGCAGGAGATTCCTCGCTATGCTCGGAAAGACGTCACGTTTTTAATGGTTTAACACGCTCGCCCTTTAAATGATGGGCTTTTTCTAGACTCTATATTATTAGTAATTTCTGGTTCTCTAAAGAAAAAAGAGTCTAAGGGAGAGCATCTTCTTTGAAAAGGATTACTTTCTCCATTCCATGAAGTAAAGTGAGTCATATTATTGAAATAGTAGAGCTGCGGATGAGATAGTTGAGCCTTTAGATTGGGGAAGAATTCTATCGCTGCGAGCCATGGAGAGCGATGCTTTTAAGCCCGGTAGGGGGCTTAAAAGCAAGGGGGACCAGGACGGCCAGGGCCGCCGGAGGCATACTTGTCGCGTTTGCGAGTCGATTTTAGCCATGGAAGGCTAAAATCAATCACGAGGTAGCGACACTATCGTACTTTTTGCTTAATGAGTTTTTGAATTCTAATATGCTCGGACTGACTAATATGTGTATTGGGTTTTTGATAGGCTAAAGTGATATGAAAATAATCAGGCAATTTATCTTCTAATTTAAAGTTCATAGCCAAATTTTTAATTTCAAGCTTCATTTTGTCAGGGATATCTAGCTTAAGTTGAATCACCCCTTCGGAAATAACTGTACTTATTCTGATATCAGGCTGAAATGCAATGTCATGCGTATAGTTATATAAGCGCGTAAAAAAAGGGAGATTATTGGTAATGAAGTCATCCTAGTTAAGAAAATCGGGTTCTACCGGAATTGCCGGGGTTGTCATCCCCGCGAAGACGGGGAATCCATACCTCAGTATAGCACTGTGCTATGCTCTAGATAGATCCCCGCCTTCGCGGGGATGACAAAAAATAACGCATACCCCGTGAATTCCGGTAGAGCCGAAAATCGTCTTGAGTATAAAGATTGTTTAAAGTCATGTGATAACTATTAGGCGGGAGAGGAATATAGTTATTTCCTATTTGCGGCGAAGCGATCATAAATTGATATAAAGCATTACAATTTTGCTTATATTGCTCTGTAATAAATGATATAAGATTAACTCCAACAAATCGCTGAAATTCACCGTGAGAATTAAATTTGCCTATTTTTTATCCATGCAAATAAAATTTTATGATATATTTTACCACATATATTGCAAAAACAGTTCTTGTTTTGAGTAAATAATATTTTAAATGATCTTCTTGTGTTAAAATTGCAATGCAAGCATATTATGTATGCTATAACAACACATGCTTATTTTATTATTGCTAAATAAAATGCCTACCAAAATTAAAATATCTCCCTCCCTCCCTCCCTCCCTCCCTCGCAAGCATTGCTATTAATTATAGAATGTCATAAAAAAAAATTTCTAATGATTATTCAGATAAAAAATATGAAAAATTATCTTCTTTGTATAGTCTTTATTTAGATGGTACGGTCAACCCATGATAAACATGAATATTTAAATAATCTTCGGTTCTACCGGAATTACCGGGGTTGTCATCCCCGTGAAGACGGGGGATCCATACCTCAGTATAGCGCTGTGCTATGCTCTAGATAGATCCCCGCCTTCGCGGGGATGACAAAAAATAACGC
>CAZSAO010000044.1:0-18361 GCA_964605275.1 uncultured Legionella sp. | reverse complement strand
CTGGTTTTTTACACGTTGGTGGTGTGCGTACTGCTTTATTTTCTTGGCTTTATACAAAACATCATCAGGGACAATTTATTTTACGTATTGAAGATACGGATAGAGAACGTTCTACGGATGAATCAGTTCAAGCTATTTTAGAGGGAATGGCCTGGTTAGGCTTGGAGTGTGATGAGGGCCCTTTTTATCAAACGAATCGTTATGAACGCTATCAAGAAATTGCACAGCAATTTTTGACTGAAGGCAGTGCTTATCGCTGCGAATGCAGCAAAGAGCGTTTGGAAGCATTGCGTGAAGCACAGATGGCTGCAAAAGAAAAGCCTCGTTATGATGGACACTGTCGGCATAAAAATCTACCGCAAACCGATGCCCCTTTTGTTATTCGTTTTAAGAATCCTGAGCACGGCGTGGTTTCTTTTCAAGATGAAGTGTATGGTGATATTCATATCAATAATAACGAATTA
Source organism: uncultured Legionella sp. (assembly GCA_964605275.1). GTDB lineage: Bacteria > Pseudomonadota > Gammaproteobacteria > Legionellales > Legionellaceae > Legionella. Next base: position 17,897 of record CAZSAO010000044.1, on the reverse strand, counting down.
GATGACTTAATTTTAGTTCGCTCTGATGGGCATCCAACGTATAATTTTGCGGTGGTAATTGATGATTGGGATATGCAGATAACTCATGTTATTCGTGGTGATGATCATATTAATAATACGCCCAGACAAATTAATCTGTTTCATGCACTAAAAGCCCCTGTGCCTGTTTTTGCGCATTTACCAATGATTTTGGGTGATGATGGCAAGCGTTTATCAAAGCGTCATGGAGCCGTTAGCGTATTGCAATTTAAAGAATTAGGCGTTTTACCGCATGCGTTACTTAATTATTTAGTACGGTTAGGATGGTCTCATGGCGATCAAGAGCTTTTTAGCTTAGAAGAAATGATTGCCCATTTTGATTTAAAAAATGTAAGCCGTGGAGTATCTAGCTTTAATTACGACAAATTATATTGGTTAAACCAGCATTATCAAAAAAATGATGCGCCAGAAGAGGTCGCTGCGGCATTGCATTGGCATTTTGTACACGCAGGAATTAATATCGAGGCGGGTCCTTCTTTGGTTGAGTTGGTACAAGTACAAGCTGAGCGTTGTAAGTCTTTAGCTGAATTATGTGCAATGAGCACCTATTTTTATACTGATACCATTGAGTATGATGAAGATGCGGTAAAAAAACATTTGCGTCCCGTGGTTCTTGAACCTTTAACTGCTTTATACGAGCGATTAAAAGCGCTTGATAATTGGAATGCTGATGCTATCCAAGCATGTATTAATGAAGTATGTGTGCACTTTGAGATTAATATGGGGAAAATTGCTCAACCTGTACGCGTTGCAGTAACAGGAGCCGGGATGTCGCCCTCTATTGATGCTACACTTAATTTATTAGGTAAAGAGAAAACAATAAGCCGTATGGATGTTGCTTTAGAAAAAATTAAGCAACGAGCTGCTGCTCAGTAGTGCTCGTTACCTAATATACTCGGTGATGCGCGCGTCATCGAGTATTTATGCTTGTCGTACTTAAGGATGGTTATGAGCGCTTATTTATTTCCCGGACAGGGCTCGCAAAAAAAAGGCATGGGCGCTGCCCTATTTGATGCTTTTCCCGAACTGGTACAACAAGCCGATGATATTTTAGGCTATTCTATTAAATCGTTGTGCTTAGATGATGCGTTAAATCAACTAAGTCACACCCAATTTACCCAACCAGCATTATATGTAGTAAATGCTTTAGCTTATTTGCACCGTTTAGTGCAGACTAATCAGAGGCCGCCTGATTTTTTATTAGGTCATAGTTTAGGTGAATACAATGCTTTGTGGGCCGCTGGCGTATTTGATTTTTCCACCGGATTGCGTTTAGTACAAAAAAGAGCTCTGTTAATGGAAGAGGCACCCATAGGAGCGATGGCTGCAATAATTGGTTTAGACAGTGCTCAAGTGGCTGATGTGTTGCAACGGCATGCTTTGCATGACTTATCTATTGCTAATTATAATTCTTATCTACAGCATGTTCTTTCTGGACCTAAGACTATGATAGAACAGGCCCAATCATTTTTTATGCAAAGCGGCGCACAATATTATATTCCTTTGAGTGTCAACGGTGCGTTTCACTCCGGCATGATGACTGCCGCTCGAGTAGCGTTCACCGATTTTTTAGCACACTTTAGTTTTTCATCACCCAATACTCCGGTGATTGCTAATCTTAATGCGCTACCTTATTGCCCTGAGCATATCAAAACCACTTTAGCGTTACAAATAGATCACTCCGTCCAATGGGTAGGTTCTATTCAATATTTAATAGCACAAGGTGAAACATGTTTTGAAGAAGTAGGTCCTGGAAATGTATTAAATAATATAGTTCGCCGAATAATGAAAAATCAATGAAACCGTACTCTTGTAACCACTATCAATGTAGTTTAAATTAGCCATTATTTGTCGCCTTGAGTGTGAATTAGTGCATCATTACCAAAATTTAATTACTTTGTTTAACCAGTGTTTTAGTAGCGAGCACAATACTCGTCTTATTAAAGGGGAGGATGAGCCTATTTATCTTCCTGCTGATGAACAGCGTTCTTATCATGCTGTATTTTTTGCGCATGGATTTTTCAGTAGCGCATTGCATGAATGTGCGCATTGGCTGATTGCTGGTGAGCATCGCCGTACTTTAGTTGACTTTGGCTATTGGTATGTTCCTGATGGACGAAATGAAGAGCAACAAGCATTATTCCAACAGGTAGAAGTGAAACCGCAAGCAATGGAGTGGATCCTATCTGTGGCTTGTGGGCATCCTTTTCGGGTAAGTATTGATAACTTAAATGGTGCGCACACTGAAACACAAGCATTTAAAAGTGCGGTTTATCAACAAGTTAGTGTATATTGTACGCAAGGCTTATCTGTTCGTGCCGAGCGTTTTCGCCACGTGTTATGCTCATTTTATAAAACGAATCCCATATTAAGCATGGAGCAATTTGATAAGTCAGCCATTTAAGACATTTTTCCTTATTTTTTTAACATCTTTATTCTTGCAAATAGAGCATTTACATCATATTATGATTAATAAGTGAACTTTTTGGCCATCATTGTGCAAACTCCTAAAGAACTCGCGCAACTTAAAGAAGCACATCTGAAACGCATTGAGCGGATTGTTTGCAGTGGCGGTGGTGCTAAAGGTGTAGTGTATGCAGGTGCTTATCAAGCCTTGTACAACAGCGGCGTATTTAAAACGGTGAAGGTGTTGTCGGGTTCTTCTGCCGGGGCTATAGCATCCACCTTATTGGCTTTAGGAATTGAACCACAAACCTTTCGTGCTTTATTACTCCACACTAATCTCAAAAAGTTAATGGGAGATGGGGTTGGTTTGGCTCAAGTTGATACGAGTGCAGGTCGTTCTGTGCTGACAAAAGATGGTAAGCCCTTAGAAGCATTTATTCGTACTCATATCATTAGCACCGTTAAAACTAACCTTCAGTATATTACCGAAGAGAATAAAGAAAGCGAGCGTTTTAAATCGTTACTCTTAAAGTTGGAGCAGGAGTCTCCGATTATTACCTTTGCTGATTTGGCCTTATTAAACGAATTAGCACCAGAACATTTTAAGCAATTAATTATTACCGCCGTAGAATTTCCCTCAGGGAAACCGTGTATTTTTAATAGTAGTCTTACACCCGATGTCGAAATCGCATTAGCTTGTCGCGCGTCCGCTTCTATTCCAATTATTCTTGCTCCCGTTGCAATTAGTATTAATGGAGTGATGCAGCAATTTGTCGACGGCGGATTGTACAATAATGTACCAACGGAATATTTTGATCACAATCTTGATGGCTCTTTTTCTAATACTAAACCTGAACAAACTTTAGTTTTGGCTTTTGGTGAGGGAGTAAATAATAAGAATAATCACGTATTTCAAGCGCTTTATGGTCCACGCTGGGATGAGATTATGGATGATAAAAGTCTGCGTCCCATCCTTTATAAGCCCGGTGCTATTGAGCAATTTTCTCGAAATACTTTGGTACATGCATTAGGCGGAATAAATGCGCCGTATAAAAATACAGAACAAAAAGAAGCGGGTTTTCAAAAGCTACGCAGTGAATATGCATTACGTACTGTAGAGTTGCGCGTTGGTGAGATAAAAACAACCAGTTTTGACCAGGCTATTAAAGTGGCGCGCATTATGGATGCATTAGGCTATTTAGATACGATAAATTACATTATCAATCATGACTTATATGATTCTCATGTATTTAGTGACGATCATTTTCATCACGATTTATTCGTCTTGTTCAAAGCAATTTATAGTGCAACGCTCATGGGAGCAGGGAAAGACATAAAAAATGATAAATTAATCATGACACTTGCCACGTTAGAGGCAGATTTAAAAAATAACGGATTGTCGCAAGAGCAAATAGCCCAACATGCAGTACACTTTATTAAAGATAATGTGGAGCACAATTTATCGTCTTCTCAAGCCTTTGCTTTGTCACGAGCAGTGGAATATCACAATAACTATTTGAATGATGAGCAACTATTTAAAGAGGTCTATGAAGAAGGATTTAAACGAAGTACTCGTTTTTTTACGCAATCAAAGGCTACAGGTTCTACCATTCATCGTACTCATGCACTGCATGAAGTATTGGAAAAAAAAGATATGTTTGACCTGTATTTTAATCAACCAGCAGGTTATGCGAAAACGCGGATGAATAAGGTATTGGCTTCTTTAGCCGATATTTTCGCAAAGCATCCAAACCAACAGGGGATAGAGGTATATCAGTCTAGTTTAGATTCTTTTCGACTCAATCTCGCTGCATTTGATACCCCTTTTGCAACGCAGCCTGAGCGTCAAATCTATCAATACGGAACTAAATTACTAACGCATCTTAATGAGTTAGTAGGGGAGCATCCTGAGTTAATGAAACCTGAAAAACTAGTTGATTTAACGGCAATGCTCGAATGTGCTACTAAAACATTAGAGCATATAGAAGATGAAGAAGAAACTAGAAAACATGTGGCGCAATTAACGAGGCATGCGCAACGAATTGCTGGAATTGACTATTCTTCTTGGACCATTATTGCCCAGGATTTGCTTAATTTTTCTTGTACCGTATTGATATTTATAGGGCTTTTAGCAGCCATTCCCACAGGAGGAACAAGTTTATTGTTAAGCGCTATAGGAGCTGTTGGTCTGGGTGTTTCTACCTATGCAGCTAGTGACGATTTTAGTGTACTTAATCCTGGGAAAAAATTAAGAAAGGACATTACTCATTTTAAAGCAGCAGTAGCTTTGCTTACGGAAGAGAATAACAAAAACGAGCCAGACCCTGATGAGTCGTTTTCTTTGTAAGAGCTCACAGGTTTTATAGCGCCGCGTTTTGCTTGTCATGCTTCGTGAGTCCTCTATTGATTGGCACGAAGGACTCACGAGCATGACAACGTTTTGTGTTTAGATTCCTACTTTTATTGTTCGCGCACGATGTAATTTTTTATAACTTTCAATTAATCGCAAATGCGGTTCAATGCCTTCTAGTGCCATACTGGTTTTACTGAGCCCGTAAAAACGTACGCTACCTGTAACTGAGCCTACCACGTGCTCCATTAGCTCGCTTCCAAACATACGATTGAAGCTTTCAATAAAGTGTTCGAGTTCCAGATGCTCATCGAGAGTGACTTCAAGAACAGCATTTATCGCTTGATAAAACAGCCCACGTTGAACCGTGTTATCGTTAAATTGTAAAAATTCGCCCACTAATTCAATGGCTTCTTCATAAGCTCCCAATGCTAAGTAAATTAGGATCTTAAGCTCCATAATAGTCAGTTTGCCCCAAACCGTATTCTCATCGAAGACTATGCCAATTAAAGTACCGATATCGGTGTAATTATCGAGCTGACTTTCTTCTAAACGAGTAACTAATTGGGTTAGCGATTTATTACTTAAGGAATGCACATTTAAAATATCTTCACGATAATCCAGTGCTTTGTTAGTATTATCCCAGATCAGATCGTCAACGGGATATACTTCAGAATAGTCCGGAACTAAAATACGACACGCACAGGCGCCTAGATCAGTAAGATTGGCAATATACACCTCTTTGCCCATCGCCTCTAAAATAGCAAATAATTGAGCGGCCTCTTCTTCATTAGTACCAGAAAAGTCCCATGCACAAAACTCATAATCGTGCTGATTGCTAAAAAAGCGCCAAGAAATGACTCCAGTAGAGTCAATAAAATGCTCTACAAAATTTTCCGGCTCGGTGATAGCCATGTTATTAAATGTTGGTTTGGGCACATCGTTTAAGCCTTCAAAGCTACGGCCTTGTAGCAGTTCAGTTAAACTGCGCTCTAATGCTACTTCAAAGCGTGGATGGGCGCCAAAGGATGCAAAAACACCACCTGTTCTGGGGTTCATTAGTGTCACGCACATCACTGGGTATTGGCCGCCTAAAGAGGCATCTTTTACTAAAACAGGGAACCCTTGTTCTTCTAAGCCTTTAATGCCCGCTAGAATATGAGGGTATTGTTCCAGTTGACTCATAGGTACATCAGGAAGAACAATTTCTTGCTCGATAATCTGCCGCTTAACAGCGCGTTCAAAAATTTCTGATAAGCATTGTACATAGGCTTCTTGTAGGTTATTCCCAGCACTCATGCCATTGCTTAAAAATAAATTTTCGATAAGATTTGAGGGAAAATAAACGGTTTCGCCGTCAGATTTTCGCGTATAGGGAATACTACAAATACCACGCGCTTTATTACCAGAGTTGGTATCAATAAGATGCGAACCTCGCAACTCCTCATCTGGATTATAAATACTAAGACAATAATCATCTAAAATACCAACAGGTAACGCATCGTCTTTCTCTAAGGCAAACCATTGCTCATTAGGATAATGGACAAAATCGCTGTTCGCGATTTCATTACCAAAAAATTGATCATTATAAAAAAAGTTATTACTTAGGCGCTCAATAAACTCACCCAAAGCAGAGCACAGTGCCCCTTCTTTAGTAGCCCCTTTACCATTAGTGAAGCACAAAGGAGAAGCGGCATCGCGAATATGTAAAGACCATACATTAGGCACGATATTGCGCCATGAAGATATTTCTATCTTCATGCCTAAATCAGCTAACATAGCACTCATATTTTTAATGGTTTGCTCAAGAGGTAAATCTTTACCAAGAATAAATGTGCTGTTGTGCTCATCGGTTTGTCCCATCAACATCGCATCGCTGTTGGCGCTTAGATTATCCACGGTTTCAATTTTAAATTCGGGACCGGTTTGCACTACTTTTTTTACAGTACAGCGGTCAATAGAACGTAAAATGCCTTCTTTGTCTTTGGCTGATATATCTTCAGGCAGTTCCACTTGAATTTGAAATATTTGGTTATAGCGATCTTCCGGATCAACAATATTGTTTTGCGATAAACGAATGTGCTCGGTAGAGATGTCACGGGCCTTGCAATAGACCTTAATAAAATAAGCAGCGCATAGAGCTGATGATGCTAAGAAATAATCAAAAGGGCTGGGGGCGGAACCATCACCTTTATAACGAATAGGTTGATCAGCAATAACACTAAAGTCATCGAACTTGGCTTCGAGTCTTAAATTATCGAGAAAATGTACTTTGATTTCCATTGAATAGGTCCACAATATGCGCGGCCAACAGGCCTGATTTTATTTTTAATTAGGATAGGACATGAATGTTAGTGCACTATCCTACTTTTTGAGGAAACGCGTGTGTCTATATTGGTATAAAATAAACACAGCGCGCTGAAATTGAGTGAAATATATCATATAGAGGAATATTTTGTATAAATATACTTAATCAATCAGCAAAATAATCTAACGCCACCCCTGAGGTCCAATCTACATTGTCTTTTGGTGGAATATAATGTATTACCTGTTCGGAATGTAAGCCGTATCCATCGACCATGAGTGCATAATAATACGCTGAAAAAAAGCAATATTTGGCCAGTGAGGCATCATTTGGAAACTGTTGACTCAGTATATCCCATTGTTGATGGCAAATTTGATTATTTGCTTGTTGTAGTAATTCTTGATTGCTAAATTGAGCATTAGAAAAATGGAATAATGAGTTATCTGCCAGATAAGCAATGCCTCCAATACTATACCAAGAGTCAACCGGGTTTGCGGCCAATAAGGGTTGAATAAGTGTACTTACTTTATTGTTTTGATTTATTAAAGAAGCTACTTGCTGTGCACACGCATAAGCATCACCTTCGCCTTCGCTACCGTTAGGTAGAGGATAATGTTCGGAAAAACAGGGGTTAGTATTAATAAAAGGGCGCGCAATTTCTGTTTGTCCTAGTCCTAAAAAACTATGAATATATAAATTATACTCTTGGTTATTAATGGTAATGTGCGTTGTATTTTCTGTGCTAAGGAGTTCAGATTGTCTTACAGGAAAGACGATTTGTACCGAAGCCCCACCCATATCCATCACACCAATAGCTTCCTTTTTCTCCTGATTAAATGTACCTAAGCGATAATTAACGGCAAGCCAGTCATAAAGTCCTTCTTCATCACCGGTGATGGTTTTGGCATTATTTAAAGACCATTCGTTCTGCGCATTAAACCAATGTTTTAATTCTTTATAATATTCTTGTTGTTTATTGTGCGATAAAAGCCGCATCCCTCCTGTTGCATAAAAATACAAGGGAAGTTCTTTGATTGGTGCATCTGCAAGTAAATTATTGAGGTAAGAATCAATTGTCGCGGGGGATGAGTCAATAGTGGCAATTCCGGGGGTAATCTTTTTATTCCATAACTCTTTGATTGTTCCTAAAGTATTATTAGAATTTTTATCATAAGTATAAATATGAAGGCGCGATCCTGTACTTCCTGCGTCAATAATAGCAATGCAATTATTGGTTTTACAAGGAGCACTTGCGGCCAAAAGAGGAGTACTGCAGATAAATAAGCAAAAAGAAGCAAAGAATAATTGCAGCATAGAGAGCCTTTTTATTGACGTGGCTACATCATACATTTTGTATTTTTTTCTGTCAATTTATATTTTAAAAAAAAGACTTTCTCCGCATTAGATATATAGCTGACAGCAGCCTATGCTGAAAGAGGAAAAAGCTCTTTTGCCTGAGCAAACGCATGAGCTATTTAAATGAAATCACTTAAATTTTATATATATATAAAATGAATCTATGAATTGGGCAAGGAAAAAGTTTGAGGAGGCTCATCATTTTGCTTACGTATGTAGTAGCCGTCTAATTGTTCTAATATATTGGTATCTTTTATGACAGGATTATCAGATAAAAAAGCGAGTAGATTTGAATTGGATGCAGATAAATATTCGTTATGTAGCGTTTTTATATTATCAATATGTTTTGGTGATACGCTCGTATTTAATATGTGGAGTTCTTTTTGTATTTGCTCGTATATTAGTTCGAATTTATTTTGAGGAGTAACTATTAACAAGCCAAAGTATGAATCAAGGCACGGTTTATTGCCGATTTTTAATTTATCTAAAGCGGTCTGAATATCTGCACCTTTTAATATTAAATGAGCGACTAAATCTAAATGATAGCCTTTGCAGTATCCTGCTACAGCAGTATTTAAAAAACCAAATAATCGTATTTCTTCTTTTGTGTTAGGAGTAGTATTCATTGCTTTTTGATGCATACCGCATTGAGTTAGTAATTTATCGACTAGTTCATTGTGTCCGGCTTGTGCTGCGTGATAGATAGCATGTGTATAAAATTGTGTGCCTTTTACTAAATCTAACAAAAGTAGGCTATGTCCTCCGCAGGCATATCCTTGTACTGCTGCTTCAAGAAGAGAAGGTTCTTTATTAACTAGCGCTGTTACTATTTGTTGAGTACCCGCTTGTGCAAGACCAAAAACAATATCTGTTTTATATGATTTATAGTCTTCTTTAGTATAGAGTTCAGCCAAATGATTACCACGGGCTAAGCCTTGAAAAGCCATTTTTTTTGCTCTGTTTTTATCGATGCTTGTATTAATAAAATAGTTTATTTGCGTGCTATTATTTACTACCGCATAGCCATAAATGGCCTGATAAACGGCCTCAGGAGATTCTACGGTTAATTCACTAACAAGGTCGTTTTTATTTTGAGTTGCCAGATAAGCAATATAAGAATAACCATTAAAGTTAACTCGATTTCTCAAATTAATTATTAAAGTATCTTTGCTCATCTTCTTGTTCCTTTGTTAAGTGGCTCATTGGGTACACCTTCTTGGAGATGATGAGGCGTGGCGTCGAGCGTTTTGTTTTGTACTTTATCTAAACTAGACTCTTCATCATTGATTTTTGAAGATTCATATCTATTTTTAAATAGAGGTTTTTTCATTATATTAGCATAACTAGAGGGCGCTTCTACTGTGTGCTCTTTTAAGTCAATTTCTAAAACTTCAGAGGCTTCTTTTTTAAAAAAATAATCGGCCATGGAACCACTTAGTGCTCCTATTACTCCACCGATAAAGCCGCTTCCTAATGTGACAATAGCCACTGTAAGAATTAATCCTATACCTAAAGGAGCTAAAACTCCGGTGGCAATTAGTGCTACGCCTAGAGCTACCCCAATAAAAGCGAATACACCACCGAGTATTTTTTTAAATCGGTTATTATCAGAAGTGATTTCTTTTTTTGCTATAATAAAACAGTTAAGCAGTTGTTTTATTTCATCATCTAAGGTGAAGTCAGGTACGTTTTCTAGCAATAGGTCCGATGCGTTTTTATCACTATCTAAGCAATTAATATCTAAATTAGCTACTTTGTTGCGCAGGATGCTCCATTCTTTTTGGATGCTTTCTTGATATTGATGAAGCATCTGTTCTATTTCATTGAGCTCTATTTCAGTGATGTTACGTTGTTGTAATTGTACTTGAATATGGGGCCATAACTCATTCCATGCCTTATCCGATTTTTCAAAAAAACTCGTCCAACAAGGAGCTAATTCTTTTTTTGCTTTATTAGGCACTTGAGTGAGCATCTGCTCAAAGAAATTGTCTTGGAGCGCCATTCTAAAATCACCGATATGATTTTTTAAAAGGCGTTCTACTTGTGCTTTTCTATCCATTTTTGTTTGTTCGCGTTCAATAAATGCATTAGCATTTTTAATATAGTCCGCAGGTAAATGGTGTAGGTTTAGTTTTTTTAATAGGCTTGATTCGTTAAGGATTAAAGAGGTTTCTCCTTTGGCACCAAAACGACCGCTTCGACCAATAATTTGCGCCAGATCGCGTACTCTAGGCAAATAGGTAACCATAACGTTAAGACCATATTGCTGCGCATCTATTAGAGTGCCGTCTTTTAATGTTTTTTTGCGTAATTCAATATCCGTGCCACGGCCTATCATGTCAGTAGAAACGGTGATCATTCGTGGTAGGCCGGCATTTCTTGTTTTTACTTGCTCTTCTTTTGCACTGAGTTGGCTATTTATTATTTGCAAATCTTCAGGAAAATCTTTTTGTAACAATGCAAATAATCGTGCACTTTCTTCATCATTTTCGGCAATAATTAATATAGGCTGATTGTTAATTTGGGCTTTTTTAATGTTTATAATTAATGAATTGAGTTGGGCGTGTTCATCTTTGTATAATTGTATTCCTTTATCCTTACGCATCATGCCGCGGGCTCGAGGTACTTCGATAAAGTGCATATTGTTATAAAGTTTTTTCGCCTCTGCTTTTTCAATAAGTGATCCCACTGTACCTGTGACTGCTTTTAATGTACCCGCATGGTAATCATCTATTAGATTTTTACTGGTTGATGAATAAATTATTTGTTTTTCATCGGCCATATAAAATTCGTGCTCGCATTGCGCCAAGGCATGTTGTAACCCTTTGTTTTTTGTTTTTTCTGGTGTTAGACGTAAACGATTTAAACGAGCATGCAAGCATTGGTGGACACCAAAAGAAAATTTAGAGTCTTGGGCCACGCGATTAGCAAATAAGAGTTGCGCTTCACTCGATATATAGGGGCCTTTAGGAGTTGCTATGAGCTGATCAGGAGTAATAATAAAATCTTTATTAAACTCGAGTTGACTTGCTGTTACGGCTGATACTTGCCATTGTTCTATTTGGTTATCTGACAATGCTTTTAATTGAGCATACTCTTTTTTGGAGCAATGACTGCCTGCAAAAGCAATAAAGTGCTCTCGACTTAAATCGGTATTGGCATAAAAGAGTTGTTGGGGTGAGATAGTATTTTTATCGACAGTGATTTGCTCTTGTTCAAAATAAGCCATTAATAGGGGATATACCCAACTCATTTCTTGAATACTTGTATCACCTTCTTTAGAAAAATTAAAACGGGTATCCGCAACATCAAAATAAGTTTTGTCTGCTTCATCTAGCATTAAAGTACGATGACTCTTCTCAGAAGATAAGACCAGCTCGCCCAATCCTAAGCTTTTTGCTTTATTGCGGAACAAGCTCAAATTAGCGGGGTCAGAAAAATTAATTCCACCTATTTGATAAGAGGAGGGAGATGAATGAGCAAATATCATGGCCGTTTTAGCGCCGACCATCTCAAAGTACGCTTGATATTCAATATAATCACGAGTCGCTAATTGTGCATCACTAGTAACAAAATCAACAGTATTACCTAGCGCCCATTGACACACATTGGCTATCATCATAATGCGTGATTTACCTTCGCCCGTGCCAATTTGGCTTGTTACATGCCCGGGTGCTTTTAGTAGCGATAAAATGGCAAGATATTGAGTGGTATTAATTTCCATCGAGGAGCCCAGCTTATATGCCCCATCAGCGTTATAAGCATTTCTTCCTTGGCTGCGATAAAACAACTCAGCAGCTGCTGCCACCAATGTTTCAATATCTGGATTAGCATTATTGTTGCGATGCGTGTTGTTTAATAGGGTTAATAGCTCTTCTGAAGAGAGCTCTCGCATTGAAACTGTTTTTTTATGAAATTGCTCGAGCTCTTCTCGACTTATAACATAGCCTTTAAATTGCTCTATTTGTTTTATTGCTTCATCGAGATGAAAGCCATTAATATCAAGCTCTCTGTGACAGGGATTTTTATCAAACTCTTGGGCTGCTCGTTGAATTGATTGATTATAGGTATTTTCTTGAACTGCTTTGTTATGAATGGTGATAAGCTGGTTTAAATCGGGAAATGGAGGTTTTTGATAAAAAGTGTTCAAGGTAGTAATAAATTGTGGGTCTTTAGCTAATTGGCAAATCAAAGTAAAATCAGTCCCGCTGCCATCACCTAAAATGTATCCTTTATTATTATTTAAAAGATTCACTGCAAGATGGAAGAGCAATTTTTGATGTTCTGTATTGTTTACCGTTTTAATCGTTGCAATTAATTTTAATAAGTCTTCGGGTTGTAAGTGTTCGTCTTCATTGAAGTGGATACATAATGATAAAACCACATTTTGATCGTCGATTAATGCAAACATAGGTATTATTTGATCTGCAAATTGATGCAATACTGGCATCATTTCACCTTGAGTCGGATCATAATGGCTAACAAAAGAATCAAATAATTCTAAAAATTGACGATGAGCTATCTGATTTTCAGAAACAATAGCTGCTAGTTTTTCGACTAAATCTAAAGCCGCCTTTGGATAATCTTCTTTTAGTTGCGCGGCAGGCGTTCTTAATAACCAATCATGTAAACGGGGTGTTATTTCTAATGAAGAAAAGGGTAGTTCATGCTGGTATTTTATAAGAGGAAGAATATCTTGGATGAGTAATACGGCTTTGGTATCTAACTTCTCATTCTCATTTGCTGGTTTGCCTTCTTGCGCGAGCTTAGCGTTTAGCGCATTGCTACTGGCAATAAAATTAAGTAACTCATTGGGGGAGTTCTGTTGTGCAATTAAATTTAATAACAGCTTGAAACAGTTATCCTCTGCAGCTAACGGTGTGGGGTGGGAATAGAGTCCTTGGGTTTGATTGAGTTTGGCAATAAAAAGATACTTTTCTAGTTTAGGGAGAGTCTTGCAAATGTTAATAAGCTTATCGACCACTACATGGTATTCACTAGAATCATTTTTATCAGTAAAATGTAATAAAATATCTTCAATAGTGGGTCTGATAGCTTCATCAAATCCGCGCTCTATTTTTTCTTTTACTTCAATAGGAACTTCGTTTTTACCATAGTTTTGTAGATATCGAGGGGCAAAGTAATCTACTAGCGGCTGTTTATCTGCTTTAAATGTTTTTATTACATCAATAATTGAAGTGTCTGGATGTGCTGCAACCGCATGGATAAGCTCAAGTAAATGTGTATGAGACAAAGGGGGTAACGTGAAATACTTGTCTGGATTGATGTAAGTCAAAATACCTAATAACTCAAGAGATTTTTCTTTTACCAAAGTACTCACCGTATTAAATACAGCACTTAAATTATCTTTTTCAGGATGTGTCTTATCTGATTTTAAATGGAATATACTAATTAATTGAAGCAAAAAAACACCAATTTGATGCTTTGTTACATAATTCATATTATCTGCATTATCTGCATTATCTGCATCATCTGCATCATCTGCATTATCGATATGGCTTTTGCTATAAATTGCATCAATCGTGGTCATGTGCTCAAAAAATAATTGAGTATTATCATAATCAGAGTCCTGGTAACACTCCATGCCTTTATAAATACTGTGACCGTAGGTACTGGACATTTTTATTAAACGCCGATTTGCTTCATCTAAGGCCGGGCCATTACTCACCGCACTGATAACACTTGATAATGAGTTGGCAATTAAGGTAACTAAGCGACTTAGTACTAATAAAGGGGGAGGGTTCTTTAAAGCAGTTAATGTTTCTAATAGTTGCAGACGTATATTGTCTGTACCTTTGAGGCGATGAGCTACTCCTCCCGGATTAGGAGGTACATTAATTTTGGCAAATAACACATCGAATTGCGCTATGGATTGTTGCGTATTGGCAGCGCTGGTTTGCCCATTGTCGATGGAGCTTGCGGCAATTAATTTGTAAAAAAGTAAGGTGCTTTTTTCTGACCAAGGTTCTTTGGCATTTCCTTGTTGTACTGTATGCACCACATGCTTATAATAATCAAAACTAAAGGGTTTGTGTTTGAGTTGAAAACCTACGTATCTTAAAAATTCTTTTGCTTGTTCCGCAGTTGTACCTGAAAGGGTTTTCCAATCGCTAGCGGCCCTATAAAATCTACCCTGTTCATGTTGTTGATTCAGCTGCATCACTCCCGCAATAAAGTTCCAACGTTTGCCGTGAGTAAAGTTTCGAGTTATTGCTTGAATCATGCCTGTACTGGAAAGATCAAGTGTGTGTGATTCTAATAATTGTGTTTGTCTGTCTTCTTCTTTGACATGGCGTATTAAAGTAATGATGCGAGATAACGCTAAAGGCAAACTTTTGACCTGAGTCAGAGCGCATTGTTCTGGGAGCTGAAATACTTGACCTGGCTTCGCTAAGGAGTGAAGCTCTTGTTTAAATTGAATAAATGAATTAATGAGGGCAGTAAAATCTACAGCTAAATTATAGTGAGCGTGTTGTTCAAATAACGAAAAAAAGAATTGTTGTTCATTAGCTGGCAGCGCGCTGTATATTTTTAATGCTTCTTGAAATTCCTTGTTTATTATTTGTTGATAAGAGCCATTACTCATAGAAATAGCAGCTATTATTTTTTGATATAAATCGTGCTTATCACCGGCATTGTAGAGTAAAGCGCTTAAGTCTTTAACACCTTTAATCCCAGTTTTTAAATAAAGTTGTAATAAACTATCAGGGTTTATGGTTTGTATTTGGCTATTAATAATGTCAATACACGTTTTTTCTTCGGGGCTTAAAATAACATCTAAAATAGGACTTGGTGTGTTGTGGTGCTCCGATGATGAATAAAGAATATAGTCATGTACTTGTGCTTTTTGCGTAGAAAATAGGGTATTTAAATACTGCTCCAGATTGGCAGTTTCTAAAGGGGCTAAATTTAATAGATTTTTTATTTGAGCGCTATCATTGAGAAGAACATTAAATTTGTTGATATTAATTGTCCCATCAGTATGACATAAATTGAATAATTGGCTGACTTGTTCTTCCGGGAGCTGGGCTATTATAGGCACGGCTGCTTGCAAGGCATGTAGTACATCTTGATTGTACTTGTTTTTTGAGTCTAATTGTTCATCCCAAATTATTTTAAAAGGATTCTGAGGATTGGCATCGAACCATTTTTGTATTTGAGTTGTTGAAAGTAGGGCGTTAGGCTGGGATTTATCAGTGTGCACCGCAAGTGCATTGGGGGCTACTATTAATTTCAAAGCCGGATCAAAATCAATATAAGTGATGATGCCCTTTTTTTTAACTTTAAAACCAGCGGGTGTATTGCTATATTCATCACCTTGTTTTAAAAAACCGATACCGTATTGAAATCTATCGGCATGAAGCATTAGCTCTTCCAGTGCGGATTTTGAAATGTGTATACCCGCATCCGCTTCTGTTGTATTAAAGTAGCCTAACCAATTGCACCAGATAGCATCTGTTGCGTTACCACATGGAATTAAATAGCTTTTACTTTCATCGCTAAATTTATTTTCCATAAGGGCTACTTTAAAGCGTTGCAGGGTATAAATAATGGAATCCTGCTCAGCTTCTGGCACACTAGATTCTTGTCGGGTGCTAACTTCAACGGCTACTTCTACTTGCACCTCTTGTTGTAATTCAACATCAATTGCAAGATTGTTATTAGGTAGTTGAGGTCGTGTTCTGAGCGGGCGTACAACTGGCGTGATGTTTGTACTAGGATTTTGATTTAAAAAATTGCGCGCATTTCGATTTAAAATGGCTTGTGATACCGCACAATCTATTCGTCTTTGATAAGAACTGGAAGCAAAATGATTGGGTAATAACAGTGCGATGGCACAATCATTTTGTTCAATAAATGTTGTTAATTCTATGATGTCTTGTTCAGTTAGCAAGTGATTTGCATCATGGAGTTGCATGTTCGTTAAGTTTGCTTGTGATAAGCTGATTAATGCTAATTTTAAATTAAATTTTAATGCTGACTTATCACTCGAGTGCAGTGATTGAGATAAAGTTAATATTAATGTGTCAAACGGAAGATTAAAGATATGGTCTTTTAAACGAGCAAGCCCTTGAAAGGCACTGAGATCAGTACACCTTAGTTCTAAGGTACTTAAGTTGTTATGCATGTCATCAGAATGAAATTTTTGTTTTAGCAGTAAAATAAAAAGTTGGTAATCTTGTGCGACTAAAAGGCTAGATGGTTGTACTCGGGGAAAGGTTATTTTGCTATCACTGATACGAATATCTTGGATAACCTCACTGACCATGGGATGTTGCGGTTGTTCTTCTGCTTGAAATAAATTAAATATCGCGGGTTTAATTTTAATTGCTTGAATTTGCTGCTCATAAATGGCTTGTTTAATAGTATCTAATTCTGCGTCAATAGATTTAAATAGTTGCGCATTTTCACGCTCTTGCACCACATCAGTTAATGCCTCACTATTATAAAGTTGGTGTAAAAGGTGATATGTATTCGCTTTGTTTATCTTTTTATAGGTAGGAGTGCTAATGGTGCTATTGGGGTAGGCTTCAATGGGTAAACCGGTTATCAGTGAGGTCGCTTGAAATTTAATCGCGCTGTTTATATTGGTTATAAGTTCGTGTTGTTGTTCTTCTGTTACATCCGCGTCGTGAGTCATTTCATAATGTAGGTGCTGGTTTTGAGTATCTATTGTTATGACAACACTTGCCCATTGTGCCTCACCATTGGGATTATAATTCACCATTAATGCTATAGAGTACGGAGTGATAGTCTTTGATTGCTCATAATCTGTTTTCGAATGCGTAAAAAAAAGATTTAAGGCATCACTGTTTACCTCTACAACACCGATATGGCCTATCATATTGGTTTGGATGATATGGCGCTGAATATCTAATTGAGATAAAGGTTTATTTTCTGCTAGCTGTGATTTTAAAAATCGTTCTTGGATGCCTTGTTCCTTAGGCATACTAGCCAGTTTCAGCTCATTTGCACCGGTGAATTTTTGTGCTAATTGTGCGCAAGATAATTTTGCATTTAGTGCATCAAATTGAATGGTTTGTAGCTCATAATTCACTGGTAGGCTTTGTTTTAAAAGATCATTTAACTCTTCATCAACAATTGGATTTTCATTAATATTGTCCCAGTTAAAATAGTTGGGGAGTTGCGCTTCAATAAAATTTATTATTTGGATAAAGACATCTACATCTAAAGAGGCTGGATAATCACTAAGAAAAGTCACTTTATATTTATTATATAATTGCTGAAGAGTGTTTGTGTTTATATTCATTCTACTCTCTATTAATATAAGCTATTTTACACTTTCTTTCAGTATAACAACGATTCATTAACGTATTATGAAGCTTCTTTACTATGCAGGATTTATATACTTGTCGCTAATGGGTTTTAGGTATTTTAGGCGATTTGATTTTTTTGTCC
>CAZSAO010000043.1:988-18780 GCA_964605275.1 uncultured Legionella sp. | reverse complement strand
GGTAATAACAAAATTTTTAATAAAGCTTGATTAACCTCTAAACGAAACTGTGGCGAGCAAATTAGCTCAGGGTTAACGAGAGTACTATCTATTTGCGAAACGCCCTCTATCTTTAAATCCAGCCAGTTGTATGCATAAAAATCTTTGGGGTAAGGCAACATCGCAATCGCGTCGGAAGTTAGGCGATATTCACGATAATATTTATAACGGCCTTCAGAAAAACACCAATCACCATCAATTTTATGTACTTTTCCTTCTGCATCTAGACCGATATTACCATTTTTTAAATCGGACTCTTGCAAAAACATCGCACATAACAATACCTGCCCAAGCCCTTGATAGTATCCACTAATAAAATGATGCGCCTCATTAATGGGTAAAGGGCGATAGCCAATTACTTCTTCCGATAAAATATAATGAACACCATTATTTTTATTTTCTAATAATCGCGTTTCACTTTGGTGAGGAATAATTAAACGAAAAAATTCTTGCGCCAGTAGTTCCAGTTTTGCTTCGCTGGGACTACGCGCTTCTTTTTTGATCCAACTTTTAGCTGAACCAGCTAAAAAGCCTTTTTCAACTTTGTGAGAAAGAGGAACAGCACTTATTACCTGCTCTGTTGAACTAGTAAACTCTATTTCAATATCTTTTAAAGGCATAAGGGACCTATTTATCGTTGAGTGAACTCAATTTTGGTATGGAGCGATCTAGCATTGTTACATTACCAACCACACCAGAAATGCCTTCATTATACCATAGTGTATTTTTTTCATCCATTAAAATAGATTATTTCAGCTCTTTTTGTTTATTTTTTCTTCTTTTCTGGCCTCTGCAATAAATCGTTTAATTTCAGGTAAAATAACAGTTCGGAATTTACTGCCATTAAACAAACCATAATGCCCTACTTCTTGTGCTAGAAAATATTTTTTCTTAGAATCAGGCAAATTAGAGCATAAATGAAGCACCGATTTTGTTTGGCCCAAACCGGTAATATCATCACGTCCTCCTTCGATAATAAGTAAATTTGTATTTTTAATATCATGTAAACGAATATTTTTGCCTTTTGATTTATATAATCCTTTAACTAATAACTGCTGTTGAAATACCGTATTAATTGTTTGCATGTAAAATTCGGCCGTCAAATCCATTGTTGCAAAATATTCAAGATAAAATTGTACGGTCTTTAATGCCGCTTCTTTTTTATTCTCCGCATAATTTTTAATAGCTTTTTCTAATGATTCAATATGCTTTTGCATATTCATACTCATAAATCCAGATAATTGCATAAAACCCGGATAAACCAGACGCATCGCACCGGCAAATCGCCCAGGAACCATAGAAATAACATTTTGTTGGAACCAATCGTCATCGCGCGAGACCGCTAACTCATTGATAACGGTAGGTGATTGACTGGTATCAACCGGCCCTCCCAATAAAATAGCAGTAGCGGGCAAGTTACTATCTTGCTCGGTAGACATTAGGGCTAGTGCGGCTAACACGGGAACTGTAGGTTGACACACCGCCATCACATTAAGATTAGGTGCTAATAATTTGAAATATGACAAAACATAATCAATAAAATCATCTAAATCAAAAGAGCCTTCTACTAAAGGCACATCGCGCGCATTGTTCCAATCGGTAATATATACATCATAATACGGCAACAATCCTCTGACCGTGTCGCGTAACAACGTCGCATAATGTCCAGACATAGGAGCGACCACTAACATCGTCGGCAGAGCTTTTTCTTTTAAGCCTACCTTGCGAAAACGCACCAAATTACAAAAACTTTTTCTATCAACAATATCCTCTTCAATATCATAATAATTATCACCTAATTTAACCTCAGTAATATTAAACTTAGGTTTTTCATAAATGTTAGTCATCATATGGGCCACATAACAATGTCCTGCTAACCCTCGATAATATTGTGCAAAAGAATCCATCGAATTTTTAATCAAGTCATTATGCTCTAAAGACAGATAAGGCAAAGCGACAGGAACATTGACCGTTTCTGCGATACGTTTATAGCGGCGAGATAAAATATGACAATAATCGGAATAAGGCTGAATCATTTTCATGCCCCAATCATACCAATTATATAATGAACGATTATCTAGAGGGTTATTGAGCATGAACAGTTCCTAATGGTTCTTGATTCGTACTCAAAGTATAGAACAAATATGATAATTTGAATTTACGCCGAAGTTTCTTGCCAAAGAGTCACGAATAAAACCATGATCATCGGGCCTACAAATAATCCTAATAAACCTAACGTTTCTACCCCACCTAAAATACCAAATAACACTGCCAGAAAAGGTAATTTAATTGCCCCACCAATCATTACAGGTTTAATAAAATGATCCGCAACAAATAAAACGATGGTTCCCCAAACTAGAACAATAATGGCACCTAATAAATTGCCTATAATCAATAAGATAAAAGCAACAATGATAAACACAACTGGTGCAACAAAAGGCACCATGGCCGCCAAAGCAGTAATAAAGCCAATCAAAGTAGGCGCAGGAAAACCGACTAATTGGTAACTGATACCCATTAAAATACCAACACCAATACCAACAATAATAGTTCCATTTACTGTGGCTCTTAAGGCTTGCGGCAAACGATCAGCGTAACGAAACCAACGTGTACCTAGACAATATTCACCCACATGATTAATTTGCAGTAACAACGTACGACTGTCTCGATAAAAGAAAAACAACGTTAATACCGTAAAGCCTACTTGTACGCTACGATGGGCAATATTAACCCCTACTTGTTTAATGTAATACGTGGCCGGGGTAATGGTGTCATAGAAATGAGAAAACACATGTTTAAGATTTCCTGGTTTACCAAAATTTTGATCCCAATAATGCACCAAATCCACACTTACAAAAGGTATTTTAGTAAAAAAGTCCGGCGCAGCTCCACCGTATTTATTCAAATGATTCAAAAAAGAAGCAAATAATTGAGATTCTTTAATCAAAATGCTAATTAGCCAACTAAGCGGTAAGAGAAAAAGAAGAGCCATGAGCGTAGTGAAAAGAAAAGCCGCCAAATTAGGACGTCCAGGGAAAAAATGACGCCATTTTTTGTACAAAGGATAACTGGCAATAACAATGATTCCTGCCCAAACAATGGATGGAATAAATTTGTGGATGATAAATAATGAAAGCATTATAATACCAACCGTAAGGCCTATGCTAATAAGCTCTTTATGGTTTTGATTCATAAAACCATACTCCGAGAAACAACATACAAAATAGCCCAAGCAGGCAGTGCCGCTAAAACATCATCTAGCATAATGCCTAAACCACCATGGACTTTTTTATCAATCCAACTGATAGGAAAAGGTTTTAAAATATCAAAAATACGAAACAAAACAAACCCTGCACAAACCCAAGGCCAGCTTCTGGGAACTAAAAACATAGTAAGCAAATAGCCGACTACCTCATCCCAAACAATACCCTTGTAATCATGCACACCTAAATCCGTTGATATTTTATCGCTAGCCTTTACGCCCACAATAAAAAAGAACACGATAAGCGCTAAGTAGACTGCCCAATGCATATTATTCATTAAATAATAAAGAGGAATAGCAGCTAAAGTACCCCAAGTACCTGGCGCAAAAGGTAGGAGGCCTGAGCCAAAACCAAAACCAATAAAATACAAAGGGTCTTGCCAAACACGAGTACTCAGCTTTATTTGATTCATTATTCTACCTTGAAATGCTCAGGCTAAAGTTCCAATGCTCACATGTTAGATTTGAGCATTTATTTCTATTTCACGAACTTGGCGCGCTAAGTTATTTAAAACACCGTTGACATAGCGGTGTCCTTCTTGTGAACCAAATTCTTTGGCTAGAGTCACTGATTCATCAAGAACTACTTTATAAGGAATTTCAGGACAATGGAATAGCTCAAATGCGCCCATGCGTAATACGGTTAATTCAACTGGATTAAGTTCGGTAATTTCTCTATCAACAATATAAGGCACTAAACTATTATCTAATGCTTCAACATGCTCAGGAATACCATGGAGTAGGTGACAAAAATAATCAACATCTACTTTCGCCATGTTATTAATTACACGAAATTGCGTTTCGATTTCAGAAAGTTCACCACCAGACATTAGCCATTGATATAACGCTTGAAGACCTAACTTACGTGCTTTTCTTTTACCATTTATTAAACTCTTTTCCACTCTAACCTCTTAAGCTTATATCAATAGAATTAAAAATATCAAAACTGCATGTTGTCTTTAGACCAAATAATTTACCCACATCATTGATTTAAATTGTATACAATTTTACTCTTCTTGCTTATCATCTTTCATCTGATCGATGGTTTGTCGAAAATCACTTACATCTTGAAATCGCTTATATACCGAAGCAAAACGCACATAGGCCACGTGATCTAGACTATATAATTGACTCATTACTAACTGACCTATTTGTTGAGAATCTATTTCTCGCTCGCCCCTACGCCGTATCTCATGAGTAATATGACTAATAGCGCTTTCCAAACTATCGGCACTAACCGGTCTTTTTTCTAAAGCTCGTAGCATACCTGAACGTAAATTATCGATGGAAAATGCTTCTCTACGACCATCACGTTTTACAATCAACGGCAAAATAAGTTCTGCCGTCTCAAACGATGTAAAACGCTCATGACAAATCAAACATTGTCTTCGTCGACGAACCTGCGCACCGTCGGCCACCAAACGAGAATCAACTACTTTAGTATCTTCTGCATGACAAAAGGGACAATACATAATTAACCATAAACCGGAAATTCATGGCATAAGCGCACGACCTGCTCTTTTACTTGAGCAATTAATGCCTCATCATGAATATTATCTAAAATATCAGCCACCCAATACCCTAATAACGACGTTTCTTTTTCTTTAAAACCACGCGTAGTGATTGCTGGAGTACCCAAGCGCAACCCACTGGTAACAAAAGGCGAACGAGGATCATTAGGTACTGAGTTTTTATTAACAGTAATATTAGCCGCATGCAACGCAGCATCGGCCTCTTTGCCCGTAATATTTTTGTTAATTAAATCTACCAATAATAAATGATTATCCGTACCACCAGAAACGATGTTATAACCTCTGTCTTGCAAAACCGTACACAATGTTTTGGCGTTATCCAATACTTGTTGTTGGTATACTTTGAACTCGGGTAACAAGGCTTCAGCAAAAGCTACCGCTTTAGCCGCAATAACATGCATCAAAGGGCCGCCTTGCGTGCCAGGAAATACTGCTGAATTGAGCTTTTTCTCAAGTTCTTCATTAGCTCTACATAAAATCAAGCCTCCGCGAGGCCCTCTTAATGTTTTATGAGTAGTAGTAGTCACCACATCCGCATAAGGAACAGGAGAAGGATAAAGACCGGCTGCCACTAATCCTGCAACATGTGCCATATCAGCCATCAAGTAAGCACCGACTTTATCGGCAATAGTTCTAAACTTTGCCCAATCAAGAGTACGTGAATAAGCAGAAAAACCAGCAACAATTAATTTAGGTCGATGCTCTAAGGCCAAACGCTCTAGTTCATCATAGTTAATCAAACCCGTTTCAACATCGATGCCGTATTCAACTGAGTGATATAATTTACCCGAAAAATTAACTTTAGAACCATGTGTTAAATGACCGCCATGTGACAAAGACATGCCTAAAACAACATCGCCAGGCGATAACAAGGCCATCATTGCCGCAGCATTAGCTTGTGAGCCAGAATGAGGTTGCACATTAACGTAGTCGGCTTGAAAAAGCTCTTTGGCGCGCGAAATAGCCAGTTGCTCTGCGATATCAACATATTCGCATCCGCCATAATAACGCTTAGCAGGATATCCTTCCGCGTATTTATTAGTCAGTATTGACCCTTGGGCTTCTAAAATACGAGGAGACACATAGTTTTCTGAAGCAATTAGTTCAATATGTTCTTCTTGACGTTTTTGTTCTGCATTTAATGCAGCAAATAATTCGTTATCAAAATGTTCTATAGTATAGCTGGCATCAAACATAGTAATCCTTAAGTTTCAATAATATACTTATCGCTTAATGAGTGTTCGGTATGTTAAGCACGTATAATTACCTCGAGGTAACAACAATATCATTGCGGACGCTTTTTACCCCAGGAACACCGACCGCTATTATTCCAGCACGTTGTTTTATTGCTTTATTATCAACAAAACCACTAAGCTGAACATCATCTTTATATGTTTTAACTTTTATGGCAAAGCCACTAGAGCCTAATTCATCAATTAAACTGGCTTTTACTTTGGTGGTAGTCGCCGAACTGTCTAGGTATTCACCCGTGCTTTCCGCATGATATGAAGAAGAACATCCGGTAGATAATAACAATATAGCACTAATGACTAAACTTACAACACAATGCATTATAGTCCTCAAAGAAAAAGTATACGCCCGGCCCTGTTTCTTGTTTCACCAAAAAAACAACATTGGCGCGTAAATGATTACAAAAAATGCGTTTAGAGTACCATAAAATACATAAAGAAAATAATAATCTCGGATAGTTTTTGTTTTTTTAGATACTACACTTGTCACTAATGAGTTTAAATCATTGATGTTGATGCGCACTTCCTTTACTTGCTAAAGCAGGAGTATGTTGGTTTGTTGTTCGTTGTGGGTTCACCGATTGTACTTGATTATTCGGCGTGCTTATTTGCGCATGACCATGGTGATGTGATCTTCTTGCATACATAGGGCTAGGCACAACCAGCGTATTTCCTATTATTACCGGAGCATGACGATGAACCGAGTGATGATGGTGCGAGGGTGCATGATGGCCACGATGAGTTGGCGCTGACTGCCCTACGAGGTGCACGTTATTTTGCGCGAAGCTATTTGCTACTACGCCGATTAAACCACACAAAATAGCTATATAAATATTCATAAAAAAATCCTAAAAAAGAAAGGAAAGAAACACTGTTGTTTCTTTCCTTGGATGATTTTACTCAGTAACAATTATCGTGCACTAACGTTCGCTTTGATTTCTTTATTTAAGTAAGAAACGATACGCACTGTGCTATTAACATTCGTCCAACCTGAGTAAGCAACCCCATAAGGCGATTGAATAGTCAAATACATGCCACTATGACAATAAAAATAATAGAATAAATCAATATAATGTGGTGCTTCATAACGATAAATATTGAAGTTAATCAATGAACCATCGTCAAACGTTCCAAATACATTCACATCGGCAAAACTGTCATTAATAATTTCAATTTGACAGTATCCAGGATAACTTAATTTTTTGCTAATTTCCTGCTTATCCGCAGCATCTGCTTTTGGATGTAAATGAGCATTTGCGGCAAAAACCGTGCTAAATAAAGAAAAGCACACGATCAGTAATAAGGACTTCAATTTCATTTGTATCCCCTTAGTAAATGGAAGCATTATAGTAACAAAGTATTGCATTTAGTCAACAGGGTTTTTTTATACTCATGAAATAAATATCTCGTGCTTTTTAACCAAGAAGACAATATTAACTGTTAAGTAGTCAATCGAGCTGAATATAAAATTAAAAAATCAGCGCAACTGCATCGATATTAACGGGAATTATTATCATTACTTTCAGTCTATGATACCATGCACGCATTTTACGATTACAGGCAAAATCATGGATAAAACCTACTCTCCCGAAGCAATTGAACAAACAATTTACAAGGATTGGGAAAACCATCATTATTTTCAACCCAAAGGTGATGGTACACCTTTTTGCATTATGCTCCCTCCTCCTAATGTAACAGGTAGTTTACATATGGGGCATGGCTTTCAGCATACTATTATGGATGCCTTAACTCGATATCATCGCATGCTGGGCGATAAAACCTTATGGCAACCCGGTACCGATCACGCGGGAATTTCTACACAGCTTGTGGTAGAGCGTCAACTCGAAGCGCAAGGCATTTATCGTAAAGACTTAAAACGAGAAGAGTTTTTAAGCAAAATATGGGATTGGAAAAACGAATCAGGTAACACAATAACTCAGCAAATGCGTCGTATTGGTGATTCAGTTGATTGGTCGAAAGAACGCTTTACCATGGATGAAGGTTTATCTGCCGCAGTGCAAAAAGTATTCGTTCAGTTATACGATGAAGGTCTTATTTATCGAGGCAGCCGATTAGTTAATTGGGACCCTAAACTGGGAACCGCTGTATCCGATTTAGAAGTGTTATCCGAGGAAGAAGATGGCTTTTTATGGCACATACGTTATCTAGTTGTCGACTCCGATGAGTCATTAATTGTTGCCACGACGCGTCCTGAAACCTTGTTAGGTGATAGCGCGGTGGCCGTACATCCCGAGGATGAGCGCTTTAAACATTTAATTGGTAAAGAAGTATACTTACCTCTGTGCGATAGAACTATTCCTATCATCGCCGATGATTATGTCGATATGGAGTTTGGTACTGGATGTGTAAAAATTACTCCCGCTCATGATTTTAATGATCATGAAGTAGGTAAACGTCATCAATTACCCGCTGTTAATATTCTGACAAAAAAAGCGACTATCAATAAGAATGCGCCCATAAAATATCAAGGTATGGACCGTTTTGTCGCCCGTGAGCAAATCATCACTGATTTGCAAAAGGGTGATTATCTAGTAAAAACCGAACCTCATAAACTCAAAGTACCTCGCGGTGAAAAATCTAATGTTATTATTGAGCCACTGTTAACCGATCAATGGTATGTCAAAACAAAACCACTAGCTGAACCGGCTATTGCCGCCGTCCAGTCCGGGGAAATACGCTTTATCCCAGAAACGTGGAATAAAACCTATTTTCAATGGATGGAGAATATTGAAGATTGGTGTATCAGTCGCCAATTATGGTGGGGACATCGAATTCCTGCGTGGTATGATAATCAAGGAACGATTTATGTAGGTTATAGTGAAAATGATGTGCGCTTTAAATACGGCATTGATGAAAATGTACCTTTAAAACAAGATGAAGACGTCTTAGATACGTGGTTTTCTTCCGCTCTGTGGCCATTTTCCACTTTAGGATGGCCTGAGCGTACTGCAGAATTAGAACAATTTTATCCTACCGCTGTACTTGTAACCGGTTTTGATATTATCTTTTTCTGGGTCGCGCGCATGATCATGATGGGCCTAAAATTCACTGGAAAAATCCCTTTTAAAGACATTTTCATTACTGGCTTAATACGCGATAGTGAAGGACAAAAAATGTCCAAATCAAAAGGTAATGTGCTCGATCCTCTGGATATTATTGACGGCATTGATATTGATTCATTAGTTGCCAAGCGTACCGCCAACCTAATGTTAGGTTCAGCACGCGATAAAATCATCAAAGCTACTCGTAAAGAATTTCCCGAAGGAATTAGCGCTTATGGTACCGATGCACTGCGCTTTACGTATTGCTCTTTAGCATCCACCGGGCGTAATGTTCGTTTTGATATGGGACGAGTAGAAGGATATAGAAATTTCTGTAATAAACTATGGAATGCCACTCGTTATGTATTAATGAATACCGACGAAGAACAAATTGATTTTGGTGACAGCGCATTGCAATACAGCCCAGCGGACTTATGGATTCTATCGCGCTTGCAACGCACTATAGAAAAAACGCATCATTATTTTGAAACCTACCGTTTTGATTTATTAGCTAACACCTTATATGAGTTCGTGTGGTATGAATATTGCGATTGGTATCTTGAGCTTTCAAAACCCGTGTTACAAGACGAACACATTTTACCAGCCATGAAAAGAGGTACACAGCACACCTTAATTCAAGTGCTTAACCAAATTTTAAAATTACTGCATCCATTAATGCCCTTCATTACCGAAGAAATTTGGCAGCGTACCGCCAAATTCACTAACGAGCATGTTATCAGTATCATGCTTAGCCCTTATCCTCAAGTTGATTCGGCATTGATTAATCCTACAGTTGAAGAAGAACTGGAATGGCTGCAATCAGCAATCCAAGCCATACGCACCATTCGAAGTGAAATGAGCATTTCGCCGAGCAAATATATTCCTTTGCACGTGCGTAATTGTACTCCTATGCTGCAAGAGCGTATTGAAAAATATCAGCCTATACTCAAAGCACTAAGCAAAATTGAGAGCGTGCATTATTTATCTGCGCAAGAGCAAGTACCCATTGCCGCAACAGCTGTTTTAGGAGACATTGAACTGTTAATTCCAATGGCCGGGTTAATTGATAAAGCAGCGGAGTTAGGGCGTTTAGCAAAAGAAATTGCAAAACTCGATAAAGATATTAGTTTGGCCGAAAGTAAATTAAACAATCCTAAATTTGCCGATAAAGCTCCTGCTGATATCATTGCCAAAGAAAAGGAAAAATTAGTCCACGCGAATCAATCAAAAGAAAAATTACTACAACATCAAATTCGGATTGAATCATTGTAATATGACATCTATTAGGAATAAGCTCAAAAAGTTCCCCCCAATATCCCTTCTCCCGTATCGGGAGAAGGTGCCCAAAGGGCGGATGAGGGCAACTTAACACAAGTTATCTTAACCATTACACTTGAATGATTCATACCATTTCTGTTATGAAGTATTAATCTCTTTTTATTATGTTTAAATACAATCATGCGTCAAAGCAAATTAACACCCTATTTATTTCCCATATTTTTACTATGCGCCATTATTAGCGGTGGATGTACTGGTTATTTATTAGGTCCACAAAGCCAGTATTTAAAACCCTTAGGAGATATCTTTCTCAACTTAATTTTAACCGTTATTGTACCTCTTATTTTTTTTAATATTACCCTAGCAATCGCCAAAACGCGTGCAAATAAAAGTTTAGGAGCACTCATCGGCTCAATGACTAGCGTATTTATATGTACAAGCATTATCGCCGCTTTATATGCTCTAGTCGTATTATATATCGTTCCGCCAACGCCCCCTCTTGCACTTATTAATCTCTCTGCTAGTAATGAGATACATTCTACTTCTCTCGCAGAACAACTGGTCTCAATGTTTAGCGTAACACAATTTAATCAATTATTGTCTCATCAGCATATGCTGGCTTTAATTACCTTTGCGATATTATTAGGCATAGCCGTAACTAAAACGGATGCGCCCGCCCAACAATCCATTATCCGTTTTTTACAAATAGGCGAAACCTTGTTTATGCGCTTTTTTGACTTAATTATGTATCTTGCACCCATTGGTTTTTTTGCTTATTTTGCTGTTTTAGTAAGTGAATTAGGCCCGCAATTAATGGGGAATTACGTACATATTACGCTAACATACTATGTGACAACTATTATTTATTTTCTACTGGCATCAACAGTATTTGCTTATCTAGCGGCTAAAAAGAATGGAGTTAATCTTTTTTGGTCTAACATTTCCATTCCCATGCTTACCGCTTTAGCTACCTGCAGTAGTGCCGCCACTATTCCTTCCAATCTATCTGCGGTAAAAAAAATGGCGGTTCCTGCGGAAGTTGCCGATACCGTCATTCCACTAGGCTCATTAATTCATAAAGACGGCTCAGTAATTGGTGGGGTATTCAAAATCGCTTTTCTTTTCGCCCTTTTTCATCTGAATTTTTCAGGTATAAGTACACTAAGTATGGCTTTAGGAGTTTCTCTATTAGTCGGCACAGTGATGGGAGCCATTCCCAGTGGAGGCATGCTAGGCGAGTTACTTATTTTAACTGTTTATGGATTTCCCTCTTCGGCATTAATTGCCATAGCCGCTATTAGCATTCTTATAGATCCTCTAGCGACCATGTTAAACGTAACCAGCAACAGTGTGTGCAGTATGTTAATTACACGTTTAATGAAAAAATACTCGGGCTAACCGATTTCGATACTGTGAGGCTGAGGATTGCAAAAGACTAAATGTCAACATTTAGATAGAATAATTGCCCCTCGGCATAAAGTTACATTCTTACTCTTTATCTTTATTATGATCGCCAAAGTCACCAGACTCTTTTTTAACCAATGCTGTATTCCCTGGCTCTAAAGGCACCATAAGCCACATAATCAAATAAACAAATAAAGCAGCCCCACCAGCTAGAAAAAATAAAACAAAAATAAGGCGGAATAAAAAGGGATCAACACGAAAATAAACCGCTAAACCACCACAAATTCCCGCTATTTTACGTTCAGTTCGCGAACGGAATAATCTCTTGTATGTTTTTTGAGTATTCATCATGGATATCCTTTTAAGAACAACGTCGCTCTAACCAGCACTCATCAAATTGATCACACACCTCTACTGTCTCACAAGCAGGCGCATAATAAATTGGTGGTGGCGCTACAGGTACGATGGGCACATTAATAATCACATTCGGCCCCCCCCACCCCGGATAAAAACCTGGGCCGTAATATCCACCGCCATGATAATAAACAGGGCCCCATGCATAACTTATACGCGATAGTGCGATAATAAAAAAAGCAACAACCCACACCATCTTATTTTTAATACAACTCATCATATACTCGATAATTAACCGCTATAAATACATTTATTTTATTCATCTACACTATTATAGCCTTCTATTCACATCTTTATCCACAGAATTTGTGGATAAACTTTATATGTCAGTTTATTTTATGTTTCTTAATTGATGAGTTATTCTCATACACGACAAAGAATAGTATTTGAATCATCTGCCACTTTGTTGACCATAAATAGATAATTCAGTATAATATTAACTCAATGAAATTTTAAGAGACAACACATGAGAAATGCTGATATTCCAGCTCAAGTAAAAGAACAACTTCCCAGCGCCATAATAAACAATCAGTCAGATACAATTAATAATTTATTAACCACCTGGGGTTCCAATTGGATTGATTCAGAATTACCGAATAGTAATTATCAATATCTTTTATCAATAGCAGCAGTTCATGCCAACATAGAACTATTTACCCTACTGGTAAATACAGAAGCCTATGTTGATGTACAAGATAAAGAGGGCCGAACTCCTTTGCTGCACGCTGTAACACAAAATAAGATACAGCATGTAGAACTTTTATTAGCTCAAGGGGCTAGTCTTATTTTACACAATAGAAATCACTGGACTCCTTTGTATGTAGCAGCAAATAAAAACCTCATGGAAATCGCTCAACTATTAGTAACCAGTGAAAATGCAAGTGCGCAGATGATAAATTATCCTAATACTGCAGGTGGTACGGCACTAATGATTGCCTCAATGCACGGTTACATCGAAATGATCAATCTATTATTAGACAATGGAGCTGATATTAATCACCAAGATCGTATTAACTGGAATGCATTGATGAAAGCCGCGGATAAAGGCCATGCTGATGTAGTAGCTCGTCTTCTAGAGAGGGGGGCTGATTATACTATTACTGATAACAATGGATTTAATCCACTTACTCTCGCCGCAAAAGCAGGACATTCGGCTACAGTAGAGATTATTTTACAGTTAGAGGACATCAATGTAGATGCACTCGATCAGAAAAATCGCACAGCACTTTTTTATGCCGTCCAAAGAAAACATCTTGACGTAGTAAGAGTGCTAGTAGACGCAGGAGCAAATATTAATGAAGCAGATATAAATCATACTTCACCACTGATGTTGGCAGAACAAAATCATGATGATGAAATACTCGAGATATTAAATTCACCTAGAGCAGCAATGAGATTTTAAATAAATAACTCAGAGTATGAAGAAAACTTTATAGAAATTAATCTATTGTAGCCTTAAAACAAGCTACAATAGATTATGTGGCAAAAACTAATTCCTATACAGCACTTGTCGCTCATAAAACTGCGTTATTAACGCGACGTTTTATCCAATATCCCAATAATAAAGTAGACATAATTGCCAAATAAACACTAACAGGGGCCCATGCTGTAGTTACTAATTGCAATGCATTAGGACTATGTAATAGAGAAAAAGGAATCGCTAGTAGTACGTCCATTAAGGCAGCCCCTGCCACCAAACCACACGCAATCAAAGTGCCTTTTTGGATTCGCTGTGTTAACTCATTCTTCGGCAGTGCTTTCTTTTTTAATGCGCGCTGTACCACAAAAGACATCATTCCACCAATAAATAAAGGTATAGAAGAAGAAAGAGGTAAGTACATACCGATGGCAAGTCCTAAAATAGACAACCGAAAAAAGCGCTTTAACTGCAATACCCTATTCACTAATAACGCAGCAATAATTAAGCCTGCGCCAATAAACATCATATTCCAAGGAAGTGTATGACGAAAGACTGCTTCAGTAATTGCCGCCATTAATGCTGCAGCAGGAGCGGGCAATGATTGGCTTACTTCCATGCCATGATGTGGCATCACTCCAGCAATACCATAAACATCAAATAATAACTGCATGATAGGAGGAATGACTAGCGATGAAACAATCACGCCCAGCAACAACATCACCTGTTGCTTCCAAGGAGTAGCGCCTACTAATTGCCCTACTTTTAAATCTTGCGTATTATCATTAGCAATTGCGGCAATGCCGGTAACTACCGAGCCAATAATAATAGTTATTGCTTCAGCCGCCTGAATTTGCTCTGGTGTAAAAGGCAAGGGTAACACACGATTAATAACAATGAGTAATAACCACGCAGCAAACAACATGCCAGATATAACAATGGAGCTACCGGGACTTGCGGTCACGCCAACCATACCGGAAAAATAAGCAGTAATCACGGCAAAAAGAAAGCCAACAAATAGCACATATAACACCCCCATAAAAACAATAGATGGGGCAAACTCGTTATTTAATCCCGCTTGTGATAACGGGAAAATAAACTGAAACAACAAAAATAAAATAGCAGCCATAATCCCCGTGCCAACTAATAAAAAAGGCAAGGGCAAATCTTTTTCTGTACGCGGGGTAATAACGGCTTCTTTTCGTTTGCTGTGAAACGAATACAAAGATATTTTAATGCTTCGCGCTAAAGGTTTAAGTAAATTGCAAAAAGTCCATAAGCCAGCAAAAAGCATTGCGCCAATACCCAAATAACGTATTTGCTCATTCCATAACAAAGAGCTCGCTTGCTCCACCGAATAATTATTAATGTATTGAGGATAAAACTGACTGACTACAGGCAGCGCAATAAACCAAGATAGAACAGCACCAGAAAAGATACTCAATGCCATATCAAAGCCTACTAGAAAACCAGCCCCAATCATCGTCGCAGAAAAACCCGCACCTAAACAAAATAAAGAGCGTTTCGCAACAAAAAAATAACTCCAACTATCCGCAATAATCTTAAAACCTAATTGAAATAATTCTATTACAGCTCCAAGAGCTCCCCCCATCACCAGCTCATTAATGCCCGTTTTATCTTCCGCAGATTTTAGCACTTCGGCAATCGCACGCCCTTCAGGAAAACTTAAAGAGCGATCATGCACAAGCAACCGCCGCAAAGGAATAGAAAATAATACCCCTAAAATGCCACCACACGCGGCAATAAAAAAATTGGTGAGATAATCAAATTCGTGCCAATAACCAATAATTACCAATGCTGGAATAGTATAAACTATACCGCCAGCAACCGCTTCACCCGCAGAAGCGGCCGTTTGCACGGCATTATTCTCTAAAATAGTCGAATTTTTAAAAAATCTTAAAATTCCCATAGAAATAATAGCGGCCGGAATAGACGCAGAAGTCAATATGCCTAGTTTTAATGCCAGATACGCATTAGACATGGCCAGCAATACCGTTAAAATAATTGCTAAAATAATTACACGACAATTTAATTCCGCTATATTTTTTCCGGCCTTAATAAAAGGAACATCAGGCATTAATTACTCCATACACTTTTTATCACTTCAGGTTTCATTAAGGGAGAAAGAACAGTCCGAGAAATATTGACCTTTTGCTCACCATAAACATACGCTGCTACTTGATAGGCATTAAATACAATAGCAATGCCTTTAGGGGTAAAGTACCAGACATTATACTGTTCGGGAACTGCTTTGGTACCGTTTTTTATCCATTGTGCATCCGAAATATCTTTTTTAATCAGTGTTTGCTGACATAAAGAAGCAATCGTTGTTAAATAATTGCTATGTTGCTTAAATAAATCACTCAGCTGTTGTGGTTTCTCTTGTAAAAAATTAAGCACGTTGATGGTATTTAAGGGATGAGCAGCCCCTTTATGATACACAGACACATCAAAGCGAATGCTTAATGCCTTATTTTTATTATAAAGAATGGCGTAATTAATATTTAAACTTGTCTTTCCCGGAGCATCCGCTGGAGTATCTTTATCTTCCGCTAAAGTAGCTAAAAAATTTTTTTGCTGTTGGGCAATAAACTGCGCAATGATTTGATTCATTCGTGCAGCAACAAATCCTTGTGGATATTTAATCTGTATTATATATGAAGACGTTTCTTGTTGTATCTGCCGCGTGGTTAACGCATTAGCGTAACTTGCAATAATCATAAAAAACAAAAAGAACATGATCGTTTTTTTTATAAAGCTCATCTGATATAAACCTACCCTACTCTTATTCATTAGAATTAATCCATTGCCCAGCAATCATTGTTTTATGTGCTAAGGGATAGGCAAAATAATAACAAAGAGCCAGTGCATCGTGAACAGACCACAAGACTAAGTCTGCTTTTTTGCCCACAGCAATAACACCCACTTCCTCATCTATACCTAAGGCTTTGGCCGCATTAGCAGTTACACCTGCTAATACTTCAGCAGGAGTCAAAGCAAAGATTTGGCAGGCCATACTCATCATCAGCTGTAATGAAGTAGTCGGAGATGAGCCCGGATTACAATCGGTGGCAATTGCCATTTTCACCCCGGCAGCGCGAAACAACTCAACCGGTGGTTTTTTATCCTCACGTAAAAAATAATGGGCGCCCGGTAGTAACACCGCAACACAATCATGCTGCGCCATTAATGAGGCAGCATGCGCATCGCTCCATTCTAAATGATCACAAGATAAAGCACCAAATTGGACGGCCAAAGCACTTGCGCCTATATTAGATAGTTGCTCCGCATGACATTTAATAGGTAGTTTTAATTCATGTGCCTTCAGAAAAATCTGCTCTGTTTGCGCCAGTGAAAAAGCAATAGACTCACAAAACACATCAACCGCATCAGCCAAACCAAGCGCGCTCACCTCAGGCAGCATTTCATTGCATAATACATCCACATAGCGCTGAGCATTTTCTTTGTATTCACTAGGAATGGTGTGTGCGCCTAAAAACGTTGTTTTAACCCGCAGACCACTTAACACCCCCAACTGCTTGGCCACACGCAGCATTTTTACTTCTGCTGCATACTCAAGCCCATATCCTGATTTAATTTCAACGGTAGTTACCCCTTGTTGTTTTAAATCAAGAATACGTGGTAATGATTCGCAAATCAGCTGCTCTTCCGAAGCGGCTCGTGTTTGGAGCACTGTCGAACGAATGCCTCCGCCATTTTGGGCAATTTCCGCATAACTAGCCCCTTGCAGTTTTAGCTGAAACTCACTAGCTCGATTACCGGCATACACCAAGTGTGTATGGCAATCAATCAAACCCGGAGTAATAAGACGTCCCTGACAGTCCTCGCTTTGTTTTGCATTCGCACGCAATGTTTCTGGCAGCAATTCATTGGCGCCACACCAAACAATAATGCCGTTTTTAATCGCTATTGCTTGATCTAATACAGACAGGCCATGTTCATTAATAGTACAAGCATGCGTCAATAGATAATCACACGAATTCATGATGCGTCCCAATGGAGTACTTGATGAGGTGGCTTTAACCATGCGTGATGATGGCTGGTGTCATAAATATCCCATTCTTTCGCTTGATATACATCTGTATCAACATC
>CAZSAO010000043.1:428-978 GCA_964605275.1 uncultured Legionella sp. | reverse complement strand
AATAACAGCCATGCAAGAAACTGAGCCACTGTTTCAGCAGATAATAAGCGTTGCGTATTTTTTAATTGGCGATAAAACTGTGTATGCTGCGCATCCATATTAGTTCCTTGGCGAGCAATAGCTTGCATATCGCTGTCAACAATTCCCGGCATAACCGAAGCAAATGCAACATCCTCTTTTGATTCTAATTGCCAGCATTGAGTCAGCATCGCAAGTGCTGCTTTAGATGCACAATAAGCAGCCCAGCCACTAATGGGAAAATAAGCAGCTCCCGAGCCAATGTTTAACACACGGCCATGATGTAATTGTTGGTATAATTGTTGTGGTAAAAATAATGCGGCATCCACATTGGTATGGAATGCTTGTTGCCAGGCGGCTACGGATACATCGTGCAATGAAGCAATAGGGTCTAAGGTACCCGCATTGTTTATCAGCGCTTGAATTGGTCCTTTATCACCTACATGCTCAACTAATGCATCTCTACCAGTGGGAGTTGAGATATCCGTGCAAAAATAACTGATCAACGGTGATAAACGTGTTGTTTCTTTTA
>CAZSAO010000043.1:0-360 GCA_964605275.1 uncultured Legionella sp. | reverse complement strand
CACCGGTAATAATAAACACAATGCCCCTCAATAAATATAATACTAGAAATTCGACTCGCGACCATTACAAAGCGAATATTTTGCCCACGATTTCACTTCATACGCCACGTGGATAGTTAACTGTTTATCATATCAGACATTCCTTTGATTAGGCACAAATGTTTTGATTCTTCTCTCGTATCGAGACAAAGTGCTTACAAGAACAGACGAGAGTACATTTAACTATACATATACCCTATTCTTGTTTACATATTTTTTGTATTAACCAATCGTTTAAAACTACCCTCATCCGCCCTTGCGGGCACCTTCTCCCATCAAACGGGAGAAGGGAACTTGAGGTCCGACCCGGACACATAGGTA
>CAZSAO010000042.1:0-19212 GCA_964605275.1 uncultured Legionella sp. | reverse complement strand
AGGCAAAATGAGCGCAGCATAGGTGGCTATGTGATCACCATTTTGCCTGACTTTATTTCAAGAGGAGCCAAAGATGGCCGTTCCTGCAACTAAGCTGAGCACTTATTTTTAAAGTGGTATCTGTAAATTGTGCCATTTATTTGCCATAGCACAGAATAAATCAGCTGTAATTTCAGCATCATAAAGCGCCGAATGCGCTTCATTCGGATCAAATTTTAGGCCAGCAGCATGTACTGCTTTGGCTAATACGGTTTGACCATAAATAAATCCTGCTAATGTTGCCGTATCAAAGCAAGTAAACGCATGAAATGGTGAGGTTAGACCAGTGCGAGCAATAGCTTCTTTCATAAATAAAAGATCGAACCATGCATTGTGGCCGACTAAAACGGCTCGTTGACAGCGTGTTTTTTTAAGCTCCGCATTAACGGCTTTAAATAAACGCTCTAAAGCGACTTGTTCTTCTATGGCAAAACGCAAGGGTTGAAAGGGATCTATTTGCAAAAAGTCCAGTGACTTTTGATCCAGCTCTGCGCCGGAAAAAGGAATAATATGTTCAAATAAACTTTCTTTTCGATATAGTTTTCCCTGCTCATCCATACCAATAAAAACTAAACCTATTTCAAGCAACGCATTTTTTTGTGGATTAATCCCTGCTGTTTCGACATCAATAATAACAGGTAAAAATCCACGAAAGCGCTCTTTTATTTTAGTGTGTACTAATAGTTTAGTTGTGCTCATTGATACTCCATTGAACGCTCTCACCCGCCCCCATAGGAATTACTTCGTAATCACCCAAAGGCAGCGAATGAGGTATACTTTGCGTTTGTTCGATTAATTCTATTTCGTCATTGGTTATGGGTAATTGATAAAAAGTAGCTCCAAAGTGACTCATAAACTGGTTTAAGCGAGGCAGCTGCACGGCATTAGCAAAAATTTGCGTATAAAATGCAAGAGCAAATGGAGCGGAGTAAATACCGGCACAACCACAGGCTTGTTCTTTCATTGTTTTGGGATGTGGAGCGCTATCGGTGCCAGCAAAAAACTTAGGATTACCACTAAATGCTGCTTCTAATAAGGCTTTTTGATCGTTCGCGTGCTTGAGAATAGGCAAACAATAATAATGCGGTTTAATGCCGCCTGCGAGCAATTGATTGCGATTATATAATAGATGATGGGGCGTTATAGTTGCGCCAAGTGTAGCTGGAGCGTCATTAATAAAATCTACGGCCGCTTTTGATGATATATGCTCTAGAACAATACGCAAACGAGGAAAGTTTGTAACAATAGGCTGCAGATGTTCCGTAATGAATAATGCTTCGCGTTCAAAAATATCACTATGAGTTACTTCGCCATGGATTTGTAATACTAAATCATGGTGTTGCATTATTTCCAATAATGGATAAAGAGCTGTTAATGAACGCACTCCCTCTGCCGAGTTAGTAGTAGCCCCTGCAGGGTAGAGTTTTGCCCCTAAAATATAAGGGTCTTGCGCTATGAGTTCCAGCTCATTGGCCGTAACTGATTCATTTAAATAACAGGTCATGTATGGTGTAAAGGAGTCATCTTTAGTTGCTGCTATAATTTGTGAACGATAGTCATTAAGGGCATGTTGTGTTGTTAATGCCGGTTGTAAATTGGGCATCACTAATGCGCGAGCAAAATGTTGTGCAGTGGCGGTAACGGTGTGTTGTAACAGATTGCCATTGCGAAAGTGGACATGCCAATCATCAGGCTTATTAATAATAACCGTTTGCATATAAAAATTTCAAGTTGTTTTGTTAAGAGTAAAGAATAGCATGATTTGATAGAGGTGTAACGGCTACTTAAAAAGCATCAAGAAACAAGCTGTTTGTCTAAAAAAGAAGATCGCTGCATATAAAGTTGCGTATCTTTTTGAAAACATTAACTTTTTTCATGTATTTTCTTGACATATTTGAAGTCCATGCAAATACTTTGATTATTACCTTACTTCAATAGCAATTGCGATAAGCATTTATTGATGCATAGTAGTACAAAGTAGGTTAGTGATTGGTAGATAAAGGCAAACAATTGTCTTCTAATGCGTACATCATAAAATTTTCTCTATAAAAAGCGGGTTAATGAAAGAATTATTGGTGTGAGTATGGACGAGGCTTTGAGACCCATTATGTGCTAAGTGGTTGCTTGTCTTTATTAAGAATTTTCAGCAATACTGTTGACTTTATCAAAGTCCAGCTGGATAATTTATCTAGGTACGTTCTCGATTAGAGCGAAAACAGCGTACTGTTGCTGATAGTTTTTAAATTAGTAACAAACGGAAATTAATAATAAAAAAGTGGAGATAAGCATGTTAAATTTGAAAAAAACAGCGGTAGCTGTTCTTGCTTTAGGTAGCAGTGCAGTATTCGCTGGTACTATGGGACCAGTTTGCACACCAGGTAACGTTACTGTTCCTTGCGAAAGAAATGCTTGGGAAGTGGGTGGTTATGCTCTTTATGCTCAACCAACAACTGCTGCTACAGGTTTATTAGTTGATAACGGTTTAATTCGTAATGATGCTGACAACTGGAACTGGGGCTTTATTTTAGAAGCTGGTTACCATTATGGTACAGGTAACGACGTTAACGTTAACTGGACTCGTCTAGATCGTAGCACAACTGCTGCTTTCCCAGTTATTACTGGATTTGAGCGTGTTAAATCTAACTGGGATCAAGTAAACGTTGAATTTGGTCAAGTTGTTGATTTCAGTGCAACTAACTCTGTTCGTTTCCACGGTGGTGTTCAGTACTCACGTTTAGATATGGCTCATGCTTCTTTAGCTACTGATGTTGCTACTACTGTATTCGCAGCTGGTCATCAAACACAATACAATGGCTTCGGTCCACGTGCTGGTGTTGACATGAACTATGGTTTTGGCAATGGTTTTGGTATCTATGCTAAAGGCGCTGGTTCATTGTTAGTTGGTACAAGCAGTGCAAACGATGTTGTTGCATTTGATGCTAATACTGACGGTACTGTTGACACATTTGGTCGTTTCGGTTCTAGAACTAACGTAGTTCCTGAATTTGATGCTAAATTAGGTGCTAACTACACTTATGCTATGGCTCAAGGTGATTTAACTCTTGATGCTGGTTACATGTGGGTTGACTACCTTGGTTCACAAATGGAACTAACTCGTGGTCTAGGTTATGCTGATAACCATAACGTTGCTTTCAACGGCGTTTACTTCGGTCTGAAGTATGTTGGTAACGTATAATTCTTAATTATTTAAGAGTTATGAAGAGCCCATCACTTAGTGATGGGCTTTTTTTTTGAGAAATGGAGTCTGTATGTTACAAAAAATTACTTTAGCTTTCTTAGGTTTAGCCACAATGCCAGTTGCTTTTGCCGGAACGATGGGTATGGTTTGCGTACCTGGAAAGGTTATTGTACCTTGTCACGAATCGCAGTGGAGTTTTGCTGCTGATGCCTTATATGTTGATACGGTAAATAGTGCTAAAGCGTACGCAACACTAACACCAGGAGCTATTGCGCCACTGAACAATCCTTGGGATTGGGGTGTTCATCTTGCAGGATCGTATCAGTATAATACAGGCAATGATATTGCATTGAGTTGGTTGCATGCTACGGCCATGGACTCGCAATTTGGTTTAACTGGACCTTTTGTTATTCCAACATTGGCACAGCCTGTTGTATTGCCTTTTTCCCTTACCAATCAAAATAGTATAGATAAGGTTGATGCTGTTTTAGGGCAGGAAGTTCAATTGAGCCCTCGTAATACCTTGCGTTTTTATGCCGGGGCGCAATATGCTGGAATTCAACAAAACATCATTCATTATTATGCGCCTGGTGGTTATAGCGATAAGGTTAACTATAAGGGAGCAGGTCCGGTAGTGGGCTTAGATTATAGCTATGAAGTACTTCCTCAATTAAGTATTATTGCCAATAGTGCAACTTCGTTTCTTTATGGTCCAACGTTAATGAATAGTGGTTATGTTATTTCTTCGGTAAATTTTGCAACGCAATATGAGAAGAGAAATACGGTTGTTCCTGGATTTGAAGCAAAGCTTGGCGTTAGCTATGCATACACTATGGCGCAAGGTGTTGTTAATGTACGTGCGGGTTATCAAGTAGTAGATTATCTGAATGCTTTTCAAACTGCTGATGCCACTAGCATCACTACATCTAATTATGCATTATATGGACCTTATTTTGGCCTAAAATACATTGCAAATGCTTGATTTTAAATCATTATTTGTTAGCCCATTCGCCATGATGGGCTTTTTTTTGCTCTTTTGCTGCTAGTCAGCTTCTTTTTGCCGCGCTATAATCGCCCCGTTGTTAGATCAGGAAGTAAAAATAATAAACAGGGGTAAGCCATATGAAGTTAGAAAAAGCGTTTATGGCAATGATGTGTTTTTCGTTACCGCTTTATGCAGTAGAAGATCCTAAGTTGCAGCGTCAAATTAATGTATTAAAAAATGAAACACAAGCATTGCAAGCAAAGTTAGATCGTCTACAAACTAAATTGCAAAAACAAGAGCATGAAGCAAATACTGCGACTAAAAGTGACAAAAAAACAGCGGCAACAAAAGCGCCGTCTAAGCTACCTTCTTCGGTAGTTCCTGCTAAGCCTCGCAGCGCAGATGAAGATTTTCATGCCTCTGATATTATGGTTCATGTTCCTGACTCTCATCCTGAATCAATAGGCTTTTATCCAACCGCCTTAGTCGCGGATAATCGGGTAGTTACTTATATTGCCGGTACTCCTGTTGTGTCTTCTCCTTATCTTGGTGATAGGCCTGCATTTGATGGTTCTGATTATATTGTTAATATTTCCAGTATTAACCGTGATATTCGTTTGATGCAACAGCGTCGCCGATTATATCGAGCATATCAACGTATTGGTTATCCTATTCCTGATATGCCTATTATTGCTATTAGTGGTAAAGTGGAGCCGCAAGCATCTATTGGTAATCCTTATGTTGGTGAGGCCGATGGTGATTTAACACTAGGCTCGAGTGAAATTGATTTTGCTGCAGCATTAAATCAAAACGTCGAAGGATATATTGCCATTGCCTATGATGAAAGTCCGCCATCGGTAGGCCCAAGAATTAATAACTCGGCTTTTCATTTGAATATGGGCTTTGTTAATATTGGTAACTTGGATAAAACGCCCTTTTATTTTACTGCCGGGCAAATTTATGTGCCTTTTGGTCGTTATTCCAGCTCAATGATTAGTGCACCATTGACGATGAATGTGGCACGCACTAAATCACGGCCATTTATTCTGGGGTATAAATCACAAGAAAGTACTGGGCCTTTTGCGGCAATATACGGTTATAAAAGTGATACCGAATTCGGCCAATCAGGCATAGGCGGATATAATGTTGGCTATGTATTTGGTAAAAATGACATCACCGGTGAAATTGGAACCAGTCTTATTAGCTCAATGGATGATGCGGCCGGTATGCAATCTACGGGCTCAGTACCAGGAACGACATTTGGTGGTTTTGGTTCACTGACGAATGGCAATGAATGGGTACGCAAAACGCCCGCAATTGATGTTTATGGTAACATCGCATTTGATCGCTATAACTTTTATGCCGAGTGGCTCATGGCAACAGAGCGTTTTCGTAGCGAAGATTTGAGTATGAATGGCCAAGGAGCTAAACCACAAGCAGCGCAAATAGAAGCAAACATGACTTTTAAAGCGTTTAACCGTCCTTCTTCTATTGGTTTAGGTTATCAATGGACTGCTGATGCATTAGCATTGAATCTACCGCAACAACGCATTATTGGCGTGTTTAACATTTCAATTTGGAAAGATACCGTAGAGAGTTTAGAGTATAAGCATGATATGGATTATGGTGCTAATCAATATGCCAATGGTGCAAACTCCGCGTTCCCTAATTTTCCTGCCAACCAAAATACGTTAGGTACAGGAAAAGGAGCGGATACGGTTTCCGCCCAAATCGGCGTTTATTTCTAAAATGCCTCTTGCATAGGTTCCGCGTTTTATGTGCGGAACCTAGTATTAATCCTGATGTGATTTTCCTGACGCCTCTTTTCCTATTTCTGGATTTTATTTTTTGTTTATGGTAGAACTCTACCTTTATTAGAAGTGAATGAGGGTTATTGTGTCGATTAAATCAGATCGCTGGATAGAACA
The DNA here is from genome assembly GCA_964605275.1 of uncultured Legionella sp. Lineage (GTDB taxonomy): Bacteria > Pseudomonadota > Gammaproteobacteria > Legionellales > Legionellaceae > Legionella. Next base: position 13,061 of record CAZSAO010000042.1, on the reverse strand, counting down.
AATGGCATTGGAACAGGGAATGATTTCTCCGTTTCAACCAGGACAAGTACGCGAAAATGAAGGTGGGCGAATTATTTCTTATGGTGTGTCGAGTTATGGTTACGATGTGCGTTGCTCGAATGAATTTAAAATTTTTACTAATATTAATTCAGCGGTAGTTGATCCTAAAGCATTTGATGAGAACAGCTTTGTTGATGTGCAATCTGATGTATGTATTATTCCCCCAAATTCATTTGCGTTAGCGCGCACTGTAGAATATTTTCGTATTCCGCGTAATGTGCTTACTATTTGTGTGGGTAAATCAACGTATGCGCGTTGTGGTATTATTGTTAACGTCACACCTTTAGAGCCTGAATGGGAAGGGCACGTGACACTAGAGTTTTCTAATACAACGACGTTACCTGCTAAGATTTATGCGCATGAAGGTGTGGCGCAAATGCTATTTTTAGAAGCAAATGAAGTGTGTGCTGTATCTTATCGTGATAGAAATGGCAAATATCAGGGACAAACCGGCGTGACATTGCCACGGACTTGATAGAGGAAAATGGTAGGTGTTTCGCCTAGTTGAAGGAGCTCAAATATGACCGTTCGAGTGCTTGGTTAGCCATACCCTCTGAACGATTACGGAAAATAAGGCATCTACAGATGAAGATGCCTTGCTTGCGTTCAGCGTGAGCAGGTACCGTCTTATTCTTCTTCTGCAATAGGGTAGTGTTCGCGAGACGCATCTACTCGTTCGCGCAGTTCTTTACCTGGTTTAAAATGAGGGCTGTATTTTGCCTCTGTTATTACTTTTTCACCTGTTTTAGGGTTATGCGCATTTCGTGGTGGACGATGATGTAAAGAAAAGCTGCCAAATCCGCGAATTTCGATGCGTTGATTACGTCCTAAAGCTTTACTCATTAATTCTAATATATTATTTACGCCATCCGCGACCTGCTTTTCTGTTAAATGCGTCATTTTTATAGCGATGCGTTCAATAAGTTCAGATTTAATCATGGTTATTCCCTCGTTTCGCGTGAGCTAAAGTCGGCTGCCAAAGCATATCAGGCGAGAACAACTTCCCTTTAATTTTAAGTATAGATGCGGTAACCAATTATTCAATGTTTTCAATCATCTTCTCGCTTATTTGTTGATGAATATAAGCAGATACTACGCCCCAGCTCATTTGTACTCTTGTGGTTCGGGTCACCTCAAATCGTTGTGATAGTAAGGGTTTGCTTGTTGTAATAACGGTTTGCAGGTTGGGTAGTTGCTCTATGAGGTGTGATAGGCGCTGCCAAGTAAGGCCAAAAAAAGCAGTAGAATTCACAAAAATAAATGTCGCATCCTCTAAACAAACCGTGAAAAAATCGGTGTTAATAAACTGAATTTTTGTCGCAAGATGTTCATAGGCCGGAATTAAAGCTAATTGTGCTGCTCTGTTGTGTGCTGCGTGATGCAAAATAGGCAATAGTTCTATGCCTGTGGCTTTTTGCACAGGATAAACTAAGGCGCATGCTATAACGGCTTTGCCTATTCCTGAGCCTAAATCATAAAAAATTGTTTCGCTGTTGGGTTTAGCTAATGAGAGAAGAGCAATAAAGGATATAAAATTGATTTCGCCATAAATATAATCTAAGTCGTCATGGTGCACGCGCGCTTGCCGGGATAAAGAAAAACCATCGACTGATTGGTACAATTGCTCAAATTGTTGCTGGTGCGGTATTAAATTTAATGAACGATACCATCGTGCCAAATGCTTTTTATCAGATGTTTTAAAAAAATACAAAAACACGCTGAAGCTGATTAATAATAAAAAGCCAATTATTATAATATTTTTATTTAAAAACAATGAACTAATCATCAAACCCTCTATTTTTGCTTTAAAATTACTCGACATGCCCGTTTAATTTCTTTTTCCTTTTTTTTGGACTACACTGTAAAAAAAGTGTTAATATTTCCTTAATTTGGATTCATTAAAATAAATAATATATCGCAATAAAACTGGAGACCATTATGTCAGTAAGTGCCGGTTTTTTTAAACAAGAACAATATGAATCTTCTAATAAAAAAAACAGCGACAAAACCATTGTTGATGTCGGTGCACACGATCTTTTTCGCGCGGTTGCAGCCGCTTTTATTGATAATTTAAAGCAAGATATATTTCTTCCTGAGCGCGATTTAAAACGCTTAATTCAGCATTTAACTTTTTATTTTCCCTTAATAAAGAAAAATGAGAGCTCTCCTATTGAGACTATGCGTTGGTTAATAAACACCGTACGAGGTGCTGAGCTCATCGATTGCATGGCTTCAGTATTGCGCGCTCTTACGGTAACCGCTATGTTAGCCAATCCGATACGTTATGTAGACGCGTTTCAAGGATTAACAAAAGAGTGTACTAAACGTGATTTATATCAAGGTGTGACGTTATTACCTGCTAGTGTCTTACATGCATTAACGACGATAGTACCGCTTACTATTACGTTATCTATGAAAGAAGCAGGAAAAGAGATTCCCAGGCAACATATTTATGTATCACCACTAAATAATGCCTCTTGTTTTGAATTAACAATTCAAGTGCAGGGGCAATTTTATTTTCCTGTGATTAAGAACGCACCGTATTTTTCTTCATTAACGTGGCTGGTGAAGCATATTCCTGAGCCTATAGTGACGGCAGAAAGTAATTCTTTAGATACTGTTTGGCAATTATTAGAAGAGCAAGAGCACTCTTTAGAAACGCGTTATGAGCATTATGTTGTTATCTTAAAGAATATGGTCATGGATAACGAATTAAGCAAAGATAAGTTAATTACTTTGTATAAAGAATTTTTACCCGATGCGACAAACCAACAGCTATTTACGTATTTAGCACAAAAAAAACAAAAAAAAATCATCGACGCTGCGATTGAATCGATACATGAGCGAGCGGTGATGCTTTTAATTAATGCGCTTGCAGGTGGTTTAAGTCTAGGGCAAATTAAAGAAGAGCAATTTTTTGATGCATTAGAGCAGCATAATACTGTACCAATGTGTTTGTAGCGGCGGGCTAAGTGCTCCATTCAGTGGATAATGAGTTCTATCCCCTGAATGGTTATACTTGTATTGGGCATTATCAGTAATCGTGCTCTTCCATCCATGAGTCACTAACAAACTTTGACATATAATTACGAATAGAGTCAGGTAAAATTACTAAACATTTTTGCCCGGCCTTTAAATCTTTTGCCGCGTGCAGAGCAGCCCACACAGCGGCTCCTGAAGAGCCTCCTACTAGTAAGCCTTCTTCTTTAATTAATCGTCTGGCCATGGTAAATGAATCCGCATCATTTGTTTTAATATAGCGATCTATTAATGTATTATCTAATACTTGTGGCATAAAATCATAACCAATTCCTTCTATTTGATAGGCTTTGATACTATCTCCTCCACCAAGAATAGACCCTTCGGGATCGGCGCCCACAATTTGAATGCGTGGGTTATGTTCTTTTAGTCGCCGGCCTAGACCTGTAATAGTGCCCCCTGTTCCGGCACCTGCGACTAACATATCTAAACTGCTACCAAAATCTGCAATAATTTCTGCCGCGGTTCCTTTATAGTGTGCGTTGGGATTATGAGGATTGGCGTATTGATCTAAAATATAGGCGTTAGGTAATTCTTGTTGTAAGCGTTTGGCTAAAGAAATATGACTGTTGGGATGATCATACGCCACATCGTTAGGCGTGCGATAAATAGTAGCACCTAAGCGTTCTAACACGGATTGCTTTTCCTGGCTCATTTTTTCAGGCATAGTGATGATGACTTTATAACCCAAAATGGCTGCGGCTAGAGCAATTCCTATGCCTGTGTTCCCAGACGAAGGTTCAATTAAGGTATCGCCTGGCTTAATATGACCTGCGGCTTGTGCTTGAATAATCATTTCATAGCCTATACGGTCTTTAACTGATCCGCCAGGATTAAAATACTCACATTTTACATAAACGTCACAGGCTAAATCTTTGGCTATGCGTTGTAACTTAATAATCGGGGTGTTACCTATAGTTGCAAGTATGTGCTCATAAATCATAATAATCCCTTAATAGCAAAAGCCTAAAACGTAGTAATGATAAGTTATAGTATAGGCCTATCTTTTAAAAAACTAAAAGCCGCCTATTGAGGTGTTGTGATCATTATTTTTGCGTGTAATAAAGTAAAATAAAAAAAGTAGCGGGGGAATTTTAGGAAGTGCTGTTATATTTTATAAATAGAGACTATAGTGTTTTATAACAAGTACTTAAATATATACTTGTCGCAAACTCATTAGCAACAAGTATACTTGTCACTGATGAGATAGTGAGTCGCGAATAGGGAATATTAAATAATAACAACAGGGGAATGCTATGTTAAAACAATCAATAAAATGGGGCCTTATTGCGTCTTTGGTAGGAGGGTTAGCCAGTTGTACGTTACCCGATTTTGAGCGAAATGATTCGGCACAATACCCTATAACTTATGGTAAAACAGCTCCAGCAGCATCAAGTCAAGCATCGGCTGAAGCTAAAAAAACTAAGACTGCCGCTGTGAAATCAACCGGTATCGCAACAGAACCTGCACAAAAATCAACACCTGGACCAAAGCGTGCTGCAGCACCACAACTTCCAGTTATTCAATAGTAATCACCCAGTTTGAACGTAGGTAAGGCCATGGGCCTTACCTGCTATACTTGTTACTAATGAGCTTTCGACTTGTTATTGTGGGCTTACCATCTCGGCTGGATTAACAAATTGCGTAAATTCTTCTGCCGTTAAATAACCTAATTTGATTGCTGCTTCTTGCAGTGAGCTATTATCATGATGCGCTGTTTTGGCAATTTTAGCCGCTTTGTCATAGCCAATATGCTGGTTTAAGGCAGTTACTAACATTAATGAATTATTGAGGTAGTATTCAATCACGGGATGATTGGCCTCTATCCCTTCTGCACAAAACTCTTGGAAGGAATGGCAGCTATCGGCTAATAGGTTTAATGAGTGCAACACATTAAAAATAATTACCGGTTTAAATACATTTAATTCAAAATTACCTTGGCTACCAGCAAAACCTACCGTTGCATCATTACCCATTACTTGTGCGCACACCATTGTCATGGCTTCACTTTGAGTCGGGTTCACTTTGCCAGGCATAATAGACGAGCCGGGTTCATTTTCTGGAATAATTAATTCACCAATACCGCAACGAGGACCAGAAGCCAACCAACGTACATCATTAGCAATTTTCATTAATGCACAAGCCAGTGCTTTGAGTGCGCCATGGGCAAAAACTAATGCATCATGCGAGGCAAGGGCTGCAAATTTGTTTGGGGCGGTAACAAAAGGTAGGTTGGTAATTTGGGCAATATGTTGCGCTACTTTGCTGGCAAATTGTGGGTGAGTATTTAAACCAGTACCTACCGCGGTGCCCCCTGCGGCTAGTTCGTATAATTCAGGAAGGACCATTTCTAAGCGTTGAATACAGGCATCGAGTTGGGCCACATAACCAGAAAACTCTTGGCCTAAAGTAAGCGGAACGGCATCTTGTAAATGAGTGCGACCAATTTTGATAATATCTTTAAACGCCGTCATTTTTTGCGCAAAAGTATCCCTAAGTTGACGTACGGCAGGGAGTAATTTGTGCTGAAAAGCCAGGGCGCTGGCAATATGCATGGCCGTGGGAAAGGTATCATTCGACGATTGCGACATATTGACGTGGTCGTTAGGATGAACCGGCGTTTTACTGCCCATTTCACCGCCGGCTAACTCGATGGCGCGATTAGAAATAACTTCATTCGCATTCATATTCGATTGCGTACCACTGCCTGTTTGCCATACGTGCAGTGGAAAATGAGCATCTAATAATCCTTGGCTTACTTCTTCTGCTGCTTTAACGATTAAATCTGTTTTATCTACGGGAAGTTTGCCTAGCTCTAAGTTAGTTAATGCCGCTGCTTTTTTTAAAATACCAAAGGCATGCGTTACTTCTTTAGGCATAATATCTTGGCCGATGTTGAAGTGATGTAACGAGCGTTCGGTTTGTGCACCCCAATATTTATTGGCAGGTACTTCTATCGTGCCCATGCTATCAGATTCAATACGTACGTCATTCATATTTATGATTCCTTAATGTTTTGTTGCTAAATTTTAACATAGGGAAAGAAAAGTAAATAATTTTTTCGTATGATATGAGTTTATATAATAAGTCGAGTCAAAGTATGCGAGAAATACGGATTTATCAGCACGGTGATTATCACGTGGGGCAACAGTGGGAGCTGTCTTTAGACGCAGGTCAGCATGTTGGTGTGGTATTAAGAATGCAAGTCGGCGATGCGCTTACCTTATTTAATGGGGAAAATAGTGAATTTCAAACAACGATTGTAGGCGTTAAGAAAAAACAAGTAGTGGTAGAGATAAATACTGCGCAAACAATCAGTCGTGAGTCATCATTAAAGATCCATTTAGGCCAAGCCCTATCTAAAGGGGACAAAATGGAGTTGGTGGTACAAAAAGCGGTTGAGTTAGGCGTCTATCGCATTACCCCGTTAATCACCGAGCGAGCGGTGATGAAATTGGATGCCCAGCGTCAGGCAAAGAAATTAGAGCAATGGCAAAGTATTGCTGTTGCTGCTTGTGAACAATGCGGTCGAAATGTTGTACCTATAATTGATGCCCCTTTAGTTTTAAACGAGTTTATTCGCACTATTCAAACCTCTATGCGTTGGATTTTGCATACTGAAGGTAATAAAAGATGGCGTGATTATCCATTGCCTTGTGGTGAGGTTACTTTGTTAATTGGTCCTGAAGGGGGATTTAGTGAGAGTGAAGTGCAAATGGCAACCATGCATCATTTTTTGCCTCTTTCTCTAGGCCCACGTATTTTACGCACTGAAACTGCAGCAATTAGTGCATTAAGTCTGTTGCAAGCTGTGGGTGGTGATCTATAATAGATGCAACATATTAATATTTGAATAGAGGTTTATCATGAGTGAGCATATTAAAGAAGTAACCGATGCGCGTTTTGAAGATGAAGTATTACAATCAGCAAAGCCTGTTTTAGTTGATTTTTGGGCTGAGTGGTGTGGTCCTTGTCGTGCATTAACGCCTATTTTGGAAGAAGTCGCTGCCACGCAAAGCGAGAATGTAGTGTTTACCAAAATGAATATCGATGAAAACCCGCAGACTCCTTCTAAATATGGCGTCATGAGTATTCCTACATTGATGTTAATTAAAAATGGCCAAGTATTGGCGGTAAAAATGGGTTTATTGACTAAATCGCAACTTAATGCGTTTATTGAAAGCCATATTTAGTAAAAAATAATGGAGCATCTTAACTGTAGCCGTATTCGTGTAATGCAGCTACAGTTGCTCAGGTATTAAAAAAATGTATGTTTCCATATAAAAAGATTGGATCTAAAATCAAAGCTGTGTTAGGCTGGTACAATATGTAATGAACTAAAAGCAGTTTATTGTATAGGCAGCAAAGTCTTAGCTGCTATTCTCTAGTAGAACTATTCTCGGACAGTCAATTCTTTTAATAACAATTCAAGTGAGAAGTATGAATCTTAGTGAACTAAAGCAATTACCTATTGCCGACCTCGTTAACATCGCTCAAACAATGGAAGTAGAAAACACTTCCCGTATGCGCAAACAAGATATAATTTTTGCAATTCTAAAAGCCCATGCTCTAAAAGGTGAAGACATCTACGGTGGTGGTGTTTTAGAAGTGCTTACTGATGGCTTTGGCTTTTTGCGCTCTGCAGATGGTTCTTATTTAGCCGGCCCAGATGATATTTATGTTTCGCCCAGTCAAATCAGACGCTTTAGTCTTCGTTCTGGTGATACTATTTCCGGTAAGATTCGTCCGCCAAAAGATAATGAGCGCTATTTTGCCTTGTTAAAAGTAGATGAAATTAACTACGATACTCCTGAGAGTGCTAAGCGTAAAATCTTATTTGAAAATTTAACGCCGCTGTTCGCCAGTGAGCGCTTGGTTACCGAACAAGGTAATGGCAGCACAGAAGATTTAACGGCTCGAGTCGTGGATTTGTGTGCCCCATTTGGTCGTGGTCAGCGTGGCTTAATTGTTTCTCCGCCCAAAGCAGGTAAAACATTAATGTTGCAAAACATTGCCCGCGCTATCGAGAAAAACTACCCAGAATGTTATTTAATTGTTTTATTAATTGATGAGCGTCCGGAAGAAGTAACGGAAATGCAACGTTCAGTCAAAGGCGAAGTGGTTGCCAGTACTTTTGATGAACCAGCCAATCGCCACGTGCAAGTAGCTGAAATGGTTATTGAAAAAGCAAAACGTCTTGTTGAACACAAGCGCGATGTGGTGATTTTACTTGATTCTATTACTCGCCTAGCACGTGCGTACAATACAGTGGTTCCTTCATCTGGCAAAGTACTCACCGGTGGTGTGGACGCTAATGCCTTGCAACGCCCAAAACGTTTATATGGTGCGGCACGTAATATAGAAGAAGGTGGTAGCTTAACCATTATTGCAACGGCGTTAGTTGATACCGGTTCGAAAATGGATGAAGTTATTTATGAAGAGTTTAAGGGGACCGGTAACATGGAAATCCACTTAAGTCGTCATATTGCTGAGCGCCGTGTTTTCCCTGCGATTAACATTAATCGTTCAGGCACTCGTCGTGAAGACTTGTTATTGAGTCCAGAAGACTTGCAACGAACATGGATTTTACGCAAGATATTGCAATCTATGGATGAGTGTGATGCGATTGAGTTTTTATTAGAGCGCATGAAAAATCATAAAACAAATGCCGAGTTTTTTGATGCAATGAAACGACAAGAATAAATTATTGTGCTCCTTATCCTTTCAAAGCCAACACCATTATATTGTGTTGGCTTTGTTCTTTCTTCCGCTCAATTAACTTAAAATAAATCACCTTCATGAATTATTCAGATTTAAGAGACTTTATTCAGCAATTGGAATTGCGTGGCTTGTTAACGCGTATTGATTATCCTGTATCACCTAATCTTGAAATGACAGTAGTGAGTGACCGAGTGTTACGCCAAGCTGGCCCGGCTTTATTGTTTACCAATCCCGCGGCACATTCGATGCCGGTATTAACCAATTTATTTGGTACGCCGGAACGCGTGGCTATGGGAATGGGAGAGGATAGCGTGCTTGCTTTGCGAGAGGTAGGTAAGTTATTAGCCGCATTGAAAGAACCTGAGCCGCCAAAAGGATTTAAAGACGCATTTAATAAATTACCTTTATTAAAACAAGCATTAAATATGGCTCCTAAATATGTGAGTAATGCGGAGTGTCAAGAATACGTCTATGAAGGTGATGAAGTTGATTTAACCACTTTACCGATTCAAACGTGTTGGCCAGATGATGCAGCCCCCTTAATTACCTGGGGGTTGGTGACGACCAAGGGACCACTGCAACCTCGTGAAAATATGGGAATTTATCGTCAGCAGTTATTAAGTCGTAACAAATTAATTATGCGTTGGCTCTCGCATCGCGGTGGCGCATTGGATTATCAAGCGTGGCAAAAAGAGCATCCGGGGGAACGTTTTCCTATCGCAGTTACGCTAGGCGCTGATCCTGCGACTATTTTGGCGGCAGTAACCCCAGTTCCCGATACCTTATCAGAATATGCCTTTGCGGGATTATTACGTGGTCAACGGACTCGATTAACACGTTGTGTTGGTAATGACTTGCATGTGCCGGCCAGTGCTGAAATCATTTTAGAAGGTTATTTAGAACCCGGTGAAGAGGCTCCAGAAGGCCCTTTTGGTGATCACACCGGTTATTATAATGAGGTCCAATCGTTTCCTGTTTTTACAGTAGAACGACTTACTCACCGTCAAGATCCTATTTATCATAGCACTTATACCGGAAGGCCTCCTGATGAACCGGCTATTTTAGGTGTGGCGCTTAATGAAGTATTTATTCCTATATTACAAAAGCAGTTTCCTGAAATTGTCGACTTTTATTTACCGCCGGAAGGGTGTTCATATCGCTTGGCCGTGGTGACCATTAAAAAGCAATATCCGGGGCATGCAAAGCGGGTGATGATGGCGGTTTGGTCTTTTTTACGTCAGTTTATGTATACTAAATTTGTTATTGTTTGTGATGATGATATCGATGCACGTAATTGGCATGATGTGGTTTGGGCGATGACCACACGCATGGATCCTGCTCGCGATACCGTAATGATAGAAAATACGCCTATTGATTATCTTGATTTTGCCTCACCTGTTTCGGGTTTAGGTTCGAAAATGGGCATGGATGCGACGAGCAAGTGGCCAGGGGAAAGCATGCGTGAATGGGGTAAGCCTATAGTCATGGATGAAGATATTGTCCGTAAAGTAGATGAATATTGGTCATTGCTGGGATTAAATAAATGAGTGAGATGCTGGTTAATGCTCAGGTAGAGCAAATAGTTCCCTTAACGGATAGTATTATCCAGCTTTTATTAAAGCCTGAGCATTATATAGACTATCAAGCCGGGCAGTATTTAAATTTGATGTGTGACGGGCAAGAGTTTAGCTACTCTATTGCCAATGCTCCATTGGGGGCGCATAACTACCAACTGCATATTCGTCATAGTGTTGATAATCCCTATAATCAATTGGTATTAGCTCATATTAAAAAACATGGTTGTATTTCGCTTAAAGCTCCTTTGGGTACGTGTTCTTTAAATCAGTTGGCGGCGCCACGCCCAATACTTTTTATTGCCGGTGGTACTGGTTTTGCACCAGTGCACGCGATGATTGAGCAACTTTTAGCGGATGCTGATACGCGACCAGTTGAGCTGTATTGGAGCGCGCGCAGTATAAGTGATTTGTATTTGGAGCCGAAAGTATTAAATTGGCAAGCACATGTATCGCATTTTAGTTACTTCCCTTTTCTCTCGGACGATAATAAAGATAACTTGTTAACTCATTTGTTAGCAAGGCATGCCGCTGATTTATTACAGTGGCAATTTGTGTTAAGTGGCCCTTTTGATATGGTCTATCGTATCCGCGATGCATTAGTTGCTTGTGGTGTTCATCGGGAAGACTTATTTTCTGATGCGTTTAGTTTTGAATAGTTATTAGTTTAGTTATAATAAAAAATTAGTAGTTGTTGATATTTCGTCTTTTAAAATCCTACGCGGCTTAGTTTATTCGCTAAACGTTGATATCTGAGCGTAGTTTAAAAAATTATTAAGGAATTTCATGATGGAAACTTTTTATCAAATTATGGGCATTGCTGCGGCGATATTCCTGGTGTATGTTTTATGGCAAACGATAAAAAACAAACCGCAATTATTTACGAAAGAGTCGTTGAGTAAAAGTTTTTTAACCATGGGACTGTTGGGCCTGGGTTTAATGGTTTTTATTGGGTTCTTGGTTTTTTTCTTAAACCATTCTTAAACGGTTTAAGTATCTTTTTTTAATCAGCCTATTTAGTTTTAAAATGTAGCCTATATTAGCGCAGTATTTGCTAATACAAACTACAATTTGCTCTCGCTGTTTCTAGGGGGTTGCTGTGATTGTGCTATTTATTTCTGCTTCTTTACTCGATGTTCTTTTGGCACTTAAGAAATTTAAACCACTAGAACTTGATTTAAATGTGTGTTTATAACTTTCGCCCGTAATGTCTTTGTATTCACGTTTGAGATCATTAAGCTCCTGAGCTTTTTGTGTCAGTTGAGGATCATTCCGATTTTTAGAGCTCATAAGACTAATGTCAGTTTCTGCACGGTATATTTTTCGTTGGAGTATTGTTTTTGGTGACTCTTCTTTTATGTGCAGCATGTTAGTACCTCTAGTTTATATTTAAGACACTTCTTACTATTCCTAAAAATAAAGCATTTGTCAACATATTTTTCCAATAGAGATGTTTGCTCTTTTGTTGCGTTATATGTATAATAAATGCACTATTGTTTTTTGCGTTGATCTTATAATGAAACCTAAAAAAAGTCTTGGCATTAGTTTAGATTTTGATAGCCATCAAGATGTATTTTCCCAAATGTGGGCTGAAATAATGGATGATTTAAAAACCAAATCCGCTTTGATTGATGAGTTTACCTTACACCTCTCTAATATTAATTCTTTATACGATGAGGAGCTTTACGATAGCGATTGTGACGTCTCACGGCCTGATGAACTATTTTGCGAAATGTTACGTGATTTGTTACAAATGACATATATCATGGGTGATTGTTGGATGCCGAAAAAAATACAGGTGCATGTAGCCGGAGATTGTTATCTTGCAGATGAGAATATGCTTGATAATTTAATGCAATTAGTCGAATACTTACCCAACAAAGATCGCGTGCTTGATTTATCACTCGATCTTTTTGATCTCGAGTTTTCTGATGAAATAGAAGAGAATACCTCAAATTTTTTTACTGGCTTTACTTCATTACAGCGTTTGTTTTTACGAGGAAATTATATCGGCGCGATGCGACAGGGGCAGCTTGAGTTTTTTATCTCAGAGCATTCGTCTTTAACCGCGATTGAGATTGATATGCAGTATACAACGCCTGCGTTGGATCTAAAGCTGATAATGGCCAATGATAAATTAAAAAATGTGACTTTGTTGTTAAATTCACTCATACCTAATTTTATCAAGGAGCCAGAAGAGTATTTATTAGAGTTGGGTTCCGCTATTAGTGAGCATGCGGCTCTACGTTCTTTGACTATGAAAACTGCTCCTGGAGATACGTTTACTATTGATCTAGATGTATTTATTATATTCTTAGAGTCTTTAGCTTCAAATAAACATTTACAGACTTTATCTTGCTATCTTAATGTGGCTCCTGATGCTATCAAGCAACCCCAGATTGAGGCGGTAAAAAGTTATTTTTTACAGCATTGGCACACAGGACAAGTCGATATTAAAGTAAATGAGTTTGCTTTTTCTATTGATAGGGTAGAGCACAATAAAAAACGTATACCTTCTCCTGCCTTTTTTACCGAGCCGACTTCTCGCCCAACAAAAAAACCATTCGCTATCGAAGCCGCTTATCATGTAACTCCGTCAAACAAATAAAAAGCGTAAGTGTTCAGCCTAGTTGAAGGAACGGCCATCTTTGGCTCCTCTTGAAATAA
>CAZSAO010000041.1:7226-22739 GCA_964605275.1 uncultured Legionella sp. | reverse complement strand
AAAAAAATACATAACCTCTGCAACTGACGTCATCCTCAACACAGTGAAGTATTTTCTAGATACGGCACTGTGCCTGATTCAGGAGATCCTTCACTGCGTTCAGGATGACGTGGTTTTTCATCAGTGCCGCCAACGTACCAGACTTTATGCGTGGTATCCAACGATCTTGGCCTATTACTGGTCTTGTGGACAAACAATAGGGCGTAGAAATTGGAATGAAACATACAAAGAGTTGGCATGATTTAAATTAAAACACTCCAATTCTTTTTCCTAATACTTCGCTAACCACTTGATGTCCTTGAGGTTGCATTGATTGCGAATGCCATTGATGGGAGATCTATAAAACAACATTTAAGCTCACAATAATTACCAGTAGAACACTTATTTGACACTTAATGCTGTTTTTAGTTAAAATGGTTTTATTACATCATCTGAAATTATAAAGAAGAGGATACATTGTATGCTATTTGTATTAGGTCCCACAAAAACAAACGAAGAGCACCAGTTTAGAGGACTTATTAATTCATGGTTAAACTCAAAAAGATCCGTACAAGAACTAGAGGATGCTATAAATTTATTAAATAAAATGGACCTTGGCTCTAAGAAAGAAAAAGCACCTAACAACTACAATTACAAAGTGCCTTACCATGCCGCGGCTCAAGATGCATCTCGACTGTATGAGCGACTTGCTTGCGCTCATTTTCAACCTAATAATCAAGATTTATCTAATGAAGCACAATTTATGGCTGAACTAAAAAAATTCGCCCCTCATTTTAATTTTAATACAGCCTTTACCACCACAAGGATTAAAGGCACGCCATTAGATACTCAGTTTATGAACACAGTTTACACGTCATTAACCACAGCATATCAAAAATTGATTAAAGCACTGCAACAAAAAAATCCACAAATCTTATTTGTTCACAACAACAAAGAGAGTATTCAAGGACAAAAAGATCGCTTATTTGATAAGACTCCGCCACGAAGTTCTCCTAAAAACACGCAGACAATACCTAACGATCACTGTAAGGATTTACGTACTATTATAAACGCCATTACAAATCTAGATTTTAATTTACATTATGGTTTTGGCTCAAAAATAAAAAATGGTCAACGCGTCTCTCGTGGTGCCGCAGAAATATATAATATTGCCTCAGCGGCATTAAGTAATCCCAGCTCAGCTAACATTTCAGATACTTTTGATAAAATTCATAACATATTAGGAACAAAAACTCAGCCGCGATGGACTTTATTGGGTTTAGGACAAAGAGATAAGACAACAACAGAACTGTATCAAAAGTTAGAAGATTTTATCTGTGCAAAAAGAAAAGCTTTAAATTCAGAAAATGAATATTCTTTAATTTCACGGATAATGAGATGAGAAAAAATACTCCTTAAATAAAAAATTAAGCATAAGGGCTTTCAAAATATGCCCACTTATATGTGATTTTTATTTTAAGCCACCCTCATCCGCCCTTACGGGCACCTTCTCCCGCCTGGCGGGAGAAGGAAATTTGACCGACGATTAATTGCTAATCACGAAAATTTTCGTATTGTAAGGGCAGTTCAATATCTGTATTTTTTAATAAAGCAATAGCTTCTTGTAAATCATCGCGTTTTTTGCCATTAACCCGAACTTTATCACCTTGAATCGACGATTGAACTTTTAACTTAGCCTCTTTAAGAACTTTAATTATTTCTTTTGCGTCAGCTTGTTCAATCCCTTGTTTAAACGTCATGTTTAACGAATAAAACTTGCCAATATGCACCGGCTTCTCTTCCATTTCGACCCCTACAGTACTCAAATTGCGTTTGCTGCAATGAGCACGAAAGAGATCTTCTAATTGTCTTACCTGGAAATCAGATTCCGAACGTAACGTAACCTTTAACTCTTTTAACTCAATTGTTGCCTCAACACCACGAAAATCAAATCGTGTACCTACTTCACGCACGGCGTTATCAACTGCATTTTTTAATTCCACTTCATCTATTTCAGATACTATATCAAATGAGGGCATAAATTATCCATTAGCAATAAAACGATTAATGTAACAAAAAAAACAATTCCAGGGAAGAAGAGCTGCAATAATCCAGCAATTCCCGGTGAAAAACCACGTCATCCAGAACGCAGTGAAGGATCCCCTGAATTAGGATCAGTGCCGTATCTAGAAGATCCTTCAATGCGTTCTGGATGACGTTATTTGCAGAATGTATGAAAAATAATGTACGACAACATTTTTTCATTCATGAAATAGGGATTATTTTTCAATAACTTGAAATTGACCGGAATCGCTGGCAATAATCACTTAATTCAATTATTGAGTATTCCGGCTTCAGAACATTCGGTTGTATCTTGAGTTGCCGCAGTCAAATCAACCATTGGAAAAAAACGGGCTGATGCAGTGCTCATTTTATTTGTGCTTATCAAAGAATAGCCATATTCCTTTTGTTGCGCATAAATAAAACCGGCTTGTAATACAACACCTAAAACCAGTTCTGCAATTAATTGTCTTTTCTGCTCAGGCACTAATTGCTCATAAAACGATTTCAACATCGATACATTATGCGCATCAGTAAGAGGTACAAACCGCTCCACTAAACTATTAATAGGTACTTTATATGACACAAGTCTCTCAATGACTCCATTTAAAGCAGCGTATTGACTCTGAGCGAAAGCAATTTCTCCATCTAATGATGAAAAAAATAACTCATCAAACATCGGCACTATATCAATTTGTTGAGATGCTTCACGATACCACGCCTCAAACTCTCCAGCTCCCATTAGCACATAACACTCTCGACATTGAGCAATAAATGCAATAAATTGAGCTACCAGCTCAGAATATTTTTTTGCTAATAGCTCTACCGGCATTCCTACATGAGGTGCCAAGATAATAAAAAAAGCCTGTGCTTGCTCTACTGAATTCGATGGTATATTCGCAAAATAAGGTTGAAAATGAGATGATGTAAAAAAAATCTCTATTAATAAGTGCTCAACATTTAATGCTTTTTGCACTAATTTAAGCGTATTAATTTTTTGATTTTCTGCTTGCGCAGACACAACAGACACAAAAGCGGCTGGAGTTTTATCAGCTATACCGACCAAAAGCATTACTTTATTAATCCACGCATTTAGTTCTATATTCGACGAATGCGCAATAAAATGGCCTTGTTGTATGGCATGTTGTTCTAATAAAAGATAAAGCTCAGATAAATCTATAGTTTGTTGGACTCCGAATACCATTGTTGTAGCTAAGACAATTATTTTATTAGCCAAGCACTTACATAACATAGATAGCATAGGATACGCCTCTAACTGCAGCGCCTTATTGAGCCAACTCAACACTTTATCTGCTGTTGCTTCTTCAACAGAAGAAAATATACCGCAATCTACTTGTTCATAATCATGAAACTCAATCATAAAACTTACTATTTCATGTAAAAATTCTTTGCTTTCTTTTTTACATGATAAGTCGAGTTGCGCCATTATCTGCATTACTCGTATTTTAATCTCTAAAGCATGCGCCGAGGCATGATGCAATTTCATATTTTTTTTAGCTAATAAATCTAACTCAGGACCATGCGTAGCACGTAATTGCTGTAATGCTGTTTTATAATTTATTGTGGTTGAGCTTAAATAATTATCTAGTACTTGTATGCTAAACTCTGGCAATTGCTTTTGTTGCGTTAAAGAGCTCGCCAGAGCATCTAAATGCGCGGCTTTTAAAAACAAATGCTTTTGTTCGCATAATCCATTTAAACGCAACAAAAATTCACTACCTTGTAGTTCCAACCTCGCCAAAATCTTTAAAGAAGCACGCTTGGGGAGTATTATCAGCCCTGTATGCTGACTTAAATACAGCGCACAATCTAAAAGAGGAACAGATTCATTTTTACTTGCCAAATTAATATAATAATCAATTGCAACCTCGCGCGATGCACTATCTGAAATCTTAGTTATTAAACGCGCTGCAAGCTCTGATATAGGATAAGCGGGAGAACAATGCCCTTGTTCTTGTAATATTCGTTGAAGAACTGGCGTCAAAGTATCCGCGTGCTCAGGATATTTGGGATATATTTTAGCAGGCGTCGTCTTGCATACTGAGAGTACCATGCCCATAAATATCCCCTTCAAATTAGATTCGTTGTTTGATCACAGCACTTAAATTTTAGTACATCAGGCGATCACATAGGTAGCTGTTTCACTGCTTCATACTGTAATCCCGTATGTATCAAGAAAGATACTACGGGATACTCAGAATTACGCGCGTGCGCCAACACTTATGCCATAAATTGAATACCCAGCATCAATGTATTCGTCATTGGATTTTGTGTATTTTCACTCACATTATATGCATCAATAACACCAGGCGTATAAGTAATGGTGGTACCCGTGGATGCACCATAAGCAAATAGATAAGAAGCCGTAATAGACCAATTCGTATCTACATTATAACCAAGGCCTATCTTCGCAGCAGGTAGCACACTCGATTGATTTGTTTTTCGATTAAACGTATAAAATCCAGGAGCTAAATCATTAGAAGATAAAGTATATGCTGTATTATTTTGCTGCATATTTTGAATAATACCTCCTACTTTAGCATAAACACTAAAATAAGTTTGTATGTAGGCACCGCCAACTAATGCATCAAATCCACTCAATGTTGATTTGGTATTCGCATTTACCGGAAAAGCAAATGATATTACCGGCAAACTAGAAGTTGTTGAGCCATAATAGCCCCATCCCAACTCACCAGTAAGGGCAAACTCTTCGTCTAACATATGAATCATACCGGCGGCAATACGCCCACCATAAGGATTTTGTGATTTAGCATTAGTGACTGATGTGCCCACCCCTGCAAGAGTTATCCCATCAATTTTATTTATAGTATAACTACCTTCAATAGTAGCAAAGGCCGTGGGTTCGCAATCAGTTTCTCCCATTGCGCCCGCATAAATATAAGAATTAAAAGCTAAAGTAGAAATTAAAGAGGCTAATACTAATTTTTTCATAATATAAATAACTCATTCCATTTGATTATAATTTTTAAAATATCGTGTCACATCACCTACCACTTAATCTTCACCGGATTATTCAATAATCTCATAGGAAATGCACAACAAATCGTGAAATGCCTTATACCTGACATTTAATCTAATTTAAAGCAGTTATCAAAAAATTACTAGAGGGCCGTTAACAATTCATCGATTAAAATCCTATAAGCTCTAAAATCCGAACGAATAATACATTGATAATTTTGACTAAAAGCCGCTCTTGTCTTTTCATAAAACTTTGCTGTAAATTTACACACTAATAGTATTTGGTACTCTATAATAATACTGAACGCATGCTGATTGTTCATTTGATGAAGTACATTATAAATATTAAGGAGAATATTATGAAAGCACGCTCCATGTGTTTTTCAACTGCTCTTAGAATGATATTAATGCTCAGCACACTACTTTTAGCCGCAGCATTTACATCAACGTCTAATGCAGCGCAAGGATGTGGTTATGGGTTTCATCGGAGCATGTATGGTGGTTGTATAGGTAACCATCCGGGAGCTTATGCCACTCCAGCTTATGGTCGACCAGGCTGTTGGAGAAATGCATGGGGACAATTACGTTGCTATTAAAATAAGTAAAGCAGAAGGATTACCAATCCTTCTGCTTTACTTGTCTATTGAGGACTCATAGTATTAAACATGTTCTCGTCAAAAATAATCTCTACTTCTTCTAGGAGCTCACCCTCCTTCTTCAAATCAATTATTTTTTTCTCTATATCACATTGAGAAACTTTATTACGCCACAAAGTGAGATGATGATTATCAGCAATTAACTGAGCAATGACCGCAAAATCTGCAGCCGTAAGATTTTTAGTTGAATGAAAATATAAATACAATTGAGCATTAATATGCTCCATTTTTTCTTTGTCATTTAAATGCTGATTTTCTGGCTTTAGATGAAAATCGATAGCAGGACATACAGTGGTACGTATATCATTCATATGCAGTACGGAAAAGAAAGCGCGATATGCTTTGCTATTACGAACCCATAAAGGGAATAATGAATTTTCTAAACTCCAAAATCCATCGAGGCGAATCACTTGAATTGGTATGTTTTGCCGCAAAGCAATTTTAGCAGCACCGTCATAAATTTTCCGTGGATTTGCTCCTATTGTATCAAAACCGCCTTGCGGAAAAAGTGCGACACACCCTTTTTCCTCAAGGATAGCACAGGCATCATCGATAACTTGTGTATTGTTAATAGCACCTTTAGTACCGGGCTTGCTTGCTTTTACTTTTAGAGTCTTAAACATATTCAAAAAAGCAGCCACACCTGGAATCGCATCAAAAGAGTCGGTAGCAAAAAAACGAGGCGGGGCTCCTTTCATTTTAGTCGCTACAACAACGGCCTCTAAAGCAGTACGATGAGGGCCAATAGCAAGAAGTGCCCCTGCTGTATCAGCAAGTTCTAAATCATTATTCTTAGTATGCATGCAGGCAGTAACAAATCGGAAAAGTCCTGCCAATATTCGAGCGTATTTAGAGTCGTAATCAAGGCGATTATTTGCTTCGGCCGCTTGAACTCCTTGCGTTAAAGCATAATGAGTAACTACTGCAGCCAAGCATCCTATACATAGAAGTAATACATTATAAGAAGATATAGAATATGGGACATTTTTAGAAGCATCACATAAATCAACAGGAGAAATCAAATCGGACATATTTTTTCCTTATTTTACAGAATAAAATCGAGCAAATTGTTTCAAAAAAACAATGCTCGAGCACACTGAGCACATCATGGAAAAAATATAATAACGATTATTACTATTGTTTTCAAATGTAACGTTTCTTTTTAAGGCATTTACTTAGAGAGTACGTTCAGTCCAATGTCACAATCAAACATTCCTCGCCTTTTGTCACTAATTGCACTTTCGTACTTTTATCTAATACTATCGAACCGCAATGAATATCAGTCCGCGAAAAAGCACTTTTCCGATAGCCAAAAAAGTATTGTTTATTAACAGGCCCTTTACCAGAATAAGACTTACCTAATCCACCAACGCGCTTGCCTTCGACAAGAAAACCAACAGCAGCCGCTTTATCCGTACTAATCACCGTCACATCAATTAAAGAATCAGCAAATCCTGCTACAGCAAACAAACAACCTAGTACAATCAAACTGCTTTTTATAAAATTCATGAACATATTGACTCCTTTCAATAAAAATGAATTTTGCATCTCAACTGTTTATCTAATGTCTATTTGTTCCTTAAGTTAACGTCAGTTTTGGCTCAGCTCATTCTATTTACATTAGAAAAAGAAAGAGTCGAACTAAATAGAGTTAGCCAAAACGTTTTTTAAATTATTAATATTTATAATTGAGTATAGAGCAGAAGTTAAAATAATTACAAAAAGATCTCTTTTAAATTAGAGCTCTGCTAAAATGATATAAAAAGAAATAGTACTGCCAACGTTCATTTTAAAAAGTAGTTGTTCATACATTAGAAATAATAAAAAAACCATTTTATTTACAAGGAATTTAGGTTATGAACGGACAAAATACATTATATAAATCTTATATATTGAGTCTTTGTGCCAGCATGTTGTTGATCATGAGTTTTCATACCGAACCGAGCCACGCGACTTCTGTAACGAATAAAGCAGCAGCAGTTAATTCACATCAAGATAAGTTAATTATTTTAGTGCATGGACTCATGCGCACTACAACGAGCATGGTATTTTTAAAACTTTATCTTAAAAACCAAGGATATCAAGTATATTCATACAGCTATCCCTCCGCTAGAGGTTCTATTCCAGAACATAGCACTTCCTTTAAAAATTATATGAATCAATTAATTATCGAGAATCCCCACAAACGGATTTATGTTATAACCCATAGCATGGGAGGAATTATTGCTCGAGAAAGTATTGCACAACTCGCTCCAACTCAATTACACCATATTGATGGGCTCATCATGCTTGCCCCCCCCAATCAAGGTTCAGTTTTAGCAAAATTTACCACTAAAATAATTCCCGCCATCTCTTATTTTGTTAAGCCATTAGCCGAATTAAGTTCCGCCTCCAATTCTTATGTGCATCACGTAGCAATCCCCAAAATTAGAATAGGAATCATAGCCGGACGTTATGATGCTAAAGTTCCACCTCAATTTGCTCGCTTAGCAGGACAAGAGGCGCCTAAAATCGTCAATAGCACGCATACTTTTATTATGAATAACTCCCAGACCAAGCAATTGATTCTACGCTTTTTAGAACATGGCTCTTTTGAAAAAAAGGTTTAAAAAACTATTGAAAAATCATATATATTTTCATGAATGAACAAATATTGTCGTAGATTATTTTTCATACATTATGCAAATAACGTCATCCAGAACTCAGTGAAGGATCTCCTGAATCAGGCTCAGTGCCGTATCTAGAAGATCCTTCACTGCGTTCTGGATGACGTAGTTTTTCACCGGGAATTGTTGATGCTATATCAAATCAATTGCTTTTTAATTTCTTTCCAATTAGGCAAGTAATGACTCATTAATGCATGAAAACGCTGGTTATGACTGGCTTCAAATAAATGCACCAACTCATGCACAATCACATATTCCAGACAAATTAAGGGTTTTTCAATAAGTCGTAGATTTAAAGTAATATATTTTTTAATCGGATGGCATGATCCCCAGCTTGATGTCATGCGTTTAATCGTTATTTTATTAACGCTGACCTTCATGATTGCTTGCCATTTATCAAATAAGGGGGGTAAACACTGCTGCATTTGCGCATAATACCACTGGCGCACCAACTCCTCTTTAAATGTAGATGTTACTCTAGGAGGTACAAAAAGACACAACTGATTATCTTCTAATTCAACATACGCCGTTGCATCTGTTTCTCGCACCATTAATTCATAGGGTATACCTTGAAAAAGAAGATATTCCCCTGTGTTCAAATGCTTTGGCATTTGCTTGTTCGAATGTTGTAACCGCAAGCGATGCATTTCTATCCACGAGCGCTTCTCTTGTAAAAAACTATAAATCACACTCATGGGTGTTTTAATTGGCGCGCTTAATTGAACTTCGCCAGCGCGACTTATACGCAAATTAATATTTTTAATTTGTTTTTTTTGGACAGTAACCGAAAAGCTGTTCATTTCAATACGCATTTATATGCAATCTCAATAATGTCTTTATCAATCTATTTAATGCCAATAATTATACAATTAAATCGATTCGATGTACCTAGTAAACACACTAAAACCGCACAAACGCATCTCATAAATTCATTTAAACCTACCCCGCCTACGTTCTGTACTTTATGCGCGAAATCTAGTTTCGAACATAATGCGGCATTGTATACATTTCACGCATATGATTTAAAACATTTTTAATTGCCTACGTACCGGGCTTTATGCGCGGTATCCATCTATATTGCCCTATTACTGGATGCTGTGGATAAGCCACATAGCGTAGAAATGGGACTTAAAAAACACAAAAAATTTGAGTGATTTAATTTAAACCACTTATGCTCTTGCCCTGTCACCCACGTTCGCAAGCCTGAGAGCGCTTTTGGATATTATATACTTGCCATTAATAATGTTAATCTGCATATATATTCATATTCAAAAAAAAAACAGAACAATGCTCAAGAACATTGTTCTGTTAAATTGAATAATATCCGTTCTTAATACTTAAATTAATTAACGAACAAGCATGTATTGTCCATTTTTCAAGACATAATGTTGTCCTTTGTAATACACTACTTTGTTACCATGATACGTATTAACTGTTTGATAACTAGGTTGTGCTAAAGCTCTTGTTGGGACTGTAGCCACACCAGTAACTGTTCTGCCGGTATTAACACTGGTATTGGCTAAATAACCAAAACCATTACCCACAGTAGTCATCCCATATTTCACTCCAGTACCTACAGTATTAACACCATACTTGACACCAGAACCTACAGTATTAACACCATATTTCACGCCATTTCCAACAACCCCAACTGTAGATTGTCCAAATTGATTAACACCGTTCATCGTTTGGCAACCCACCAAACTTAATGACAACAATAGAGCCGATGAACCTATTACTAATTTATTCATTACTTCCTCCTTGATTATGATGCATACATGTTTGTTATATATATTTATAGACCATAATTTAATCTTTATGTTAATAAAAAGAGGAAATAATTTATATTTAAGCAAAAAAAACCATAAACAATCAAAACTAATTAAAAATCCGGCTGATATGCTGATTGATTATTTTCTTCAAAATTTTCAAAGTTTTGTTCCGCATCACTTTGTTTTTCCATACCCAAACAATCAGCTTGCTCTTTAGCGTCCGTAATGCCCGCACAAGGATTAGTAGCACTCGCATCAGGAACAAAGCCATTATCAGCACTGGCATAAAAAGGCACTAATGCCAAAATTAAAAATATCGTTTTCATCCTATGTTCACTCCGTATTATATTCGCGCCAATGTAACAAACGTTTCAATGATTTACTTTTAAAATGCATTAATAAAAAACATCGTTATTTTCTATAAAGACAAGGCGAATCTTGACCGGTATACGCGCCTAAATCAAGAGTATATTGAGGAAGATCTACCGAGACTTTATTATCTATATTTTTAAACGCATGAACTTGAATAGAGCTTAATACCTCACATTGATTATCCGTATCTTTTGTTGCATCTTCAATTGAATGGCACAAGGAATAAGTTGCCTCATATTCATAATGCTCTTCTTCATGGGCATAAGGGAAAATTTGCGCATTAAATAAAATACGATCGTTATCGGCACAAACAATATAGTATCCGTGTTGAAATATTTTACCGTTACGTTTATTGATAATATCAGTACGAATTAACAGTCGCTCATCGTGTTGCAATCCTTTAACGCCAGTTTTATGCACCGGAATGGACTCCAAATCTTTTAATTCGTGGGCAAAAGCACAAAGACTTAGCAAGGACAAGGCTAAACATATATTCCATTTCATTTTTATTCCTTTGTTATTATTCCATTTAAACAACAAGCTATTGTAAATGATTAGACCTAGAAGTACATATTATTATTGCCCTAAACGCCAAATCATTCCGTAAGGAGCAGGACCTGTGGTGATATAATAAGGAAAGTAATTATCATTTTCGCTACTAAATTCTATGTGTAACGCCTCATCATAGCCCACATAAGGAATCATATAATTACCGTACATTAACGTGCCATTACGAGGTTCAGTAGAATAGACCTCAGAGCCTGCACTAAAGTATTTCGGCAACTCATTAAGATATGGATATACAGAATCCGCATAATACCCTAACAAGACACTAACACTAGCGGCAGGATTTTTTGTCGCAGCATCATGCGTAGTCAGCGTATAATAGTAAGCAGGCTGGTTTAAATATTGCGTAAGGGTGGTATGGGTGACTTCAAATAGATAATCAAGCCCAGTATCGGTAGGATTACCCAAGACAGGGGTATTAGGCATTTGGACGAAATTAGAGCATTCAACATTGTAACATGAGGCACTCCCATAATCATCTACACTGGCAAAAACAAAAATGCTCGTAGAGGCCGATGCGGTAAAATATTGACTTGCAATAATACCAAACTCGGCCGAATACACCGGAATACTTTGTTGGTAGGTATTATTAGTAAACCAAAATTGATCTAAAGAGTGATCTATCGCATTCACCACGGATTGATTTTGTGGTCCTTTAAAATACGCTTGATTGGCTTGCGTCTCTATACTAATCAATTCGCCAGCGCTATTTGCCCCTAATTGATAAGAATAGCCGCCATGAAAATAATTAGGGTTAGCACGTAACAAATGTTTCTTAGGTTGTTGTTTTCTATTAGCCCTTTCTGACGTAAGAATTACTTTAGACGGTCGCATAATGCCTACGCTTCCTAAAGGACATTGTGTTGCGGCATTAACCTCAAAAGAGTTCCCTATAGCCACTAAAGAATCCCAATTTTTTTCTGTTAACTGACGTACGGAGGAAAGCATTTTATTAACTAGGTGTGGTTGGGTAATTAAGGCAGGTTGCTGCGCAAAAGGAATGCAATCCACACGATAACTTTTTGTCGTAATAGTTTTTAGGATATGGACTTTTTTATAATAAGCAATCGTATCTTTTAATCGTTTTTTTAAGGCAGGGGTCTCGGGCTTATAATAAGCAATACTTTGAACGTATGTTTGTAATTCAGTAGAATATTTATAGGTTGGCTTATTATTTGATGCTAAGAAATTATCAGCATATGCGCTAAAACCCAAAGCACTTAATATAAATAAAAGAAATAATGGATTCATTTAAAAGACTCTTCCAAAAGTTGATACGTCATATCAAAAAAGATTATGTTGGGATTCTGGCACAGCGTACACTGGCATAAAATGTTTTAAAAATACTTAATTGATTTTCATTATCAAAAAACTGAAATAAAGCATGCTCCGCATCTTGCTCGGTAGAGCTCCAATAAATAGCATTCATTAAATTAGGAATCACGTTTTGGTTTTGTGCGACACAATCTAATTGAGCGCGAGCAGGTAAAAACCAATCATTATAACCATTAATAGAACCACTACATAAATTAACGGCAGAATTCACCACTCCTGCATTTAAAATTAAACGGCTATTAACCGCACCATTTGTACTACTATTCGCACCGGTACTAATTGAAAACCCGCCCCAGGGAATACCACGCGTGCTATCAGTGGACGCTACTACAAAATTCATGTTCGGAACTCCTCCCATACACGCAACTACCCCACCTTGATAAGATGAGCCTAATAGAGGAAAGATGGAGAAGTTTTTTACCAGCACCTTACTTACAGAAAATAAGCAATAGCCGTGTTTAGTAAGAGTGCACGTTTCGGTATTATTAATTATTTTATAACCAGGTGTATTAATTTTTATGCCTGCACGAAGATAGGTATGATTAGGAATAGTTGTTGTAATAGCTAAATTTAAAGAAGGAACATTAAATTGCTGACAACTTATAGGACCGTCTCCATTTAAACATAAGGTGATACTTATCGTACCTGCAGGCCCTGAAGAGGCAACATTAAATAATGGCGCACTTTTTGTTATACCGTTAGAACTAAGCATCACCCAGGAACAAATAAGTATCATCAAAACTTTATTCATTTTATTCTTAACAGATAATATCGTTTGAGGACGTATTATATGGGATTATTAACATGTAGCTCAACTTAATACATTAGAAGCAAACTATTATATAAAACTGTGGTGGTTGACACAGGGCTAATGCAATGTATACCGCGCACAAAGCCCGCTAGGTAGGCAGTTAGTAATGTTTTAAACCATTCATGATCTTGCCCTGGTGGTTGACCAGGGCAAGATCGTCTAAATCATAGCTAAAGCCATAATTCACAAGATAAGCGCATCCAATAGATCAATTTAAGTCCATCTCGCCTACGTTCCGTGCTTTATGCACGGAATCTAGTATCGAACATCATGTGATGTTGCGTTAACTCAACTTGTATAGAATAAAAATAGAACATAGAGGAAGTATTTTATGTTCAAAATTTAGATGCGTTTACCCTGGGTGGTTGACAACAGCGGGGGAAAGAAGTTAAAAATTAACGTCAAATAGGATGCGATTTCTTTTCTACTCTGCTAATCCTGCTGAGGTATTAACCGATTAAAAAATGATTATCAAAAGAGCAGATGGAATGCATTTTTCAACCAGTACTTACACCGCAATTCCGGACATACGAGACATTTTATCTTACTCTTAATTCCCTCCTCTTTTATCTTTTATCTACAAAAAGCCATCTAACTTTTAGGATTATTATATTTTCTTTGCAAAACTTATAATTCATGTTATAACCGCGAAATATTTTAATAGGCCATCCATCGCTCTAAAGAATTCTTTTCATTTAGAGCAACAATGAATGCTGCTTTTTACCCTATACAATGAGAACCGAGCAATCAGTGAATGAGAATAGCGTAACAAATACCGGACCTATAAAAGATGCTGGATATAATCGTGGCCTAAAAGATCGCCATGTCCAATTAATTGCTTTAGGTGGAATTATTGGCTCTTGCTATTTTTTAGGCACAGGAGAAGTAATTAATCTGGTCGGCCCAGCTGTTTTTATTGCTTATATGCTTGGTGGTTTAATTATTTATTTAACCATGCTTTGCATGGGTGAATTAGCTGTTGCTATTCCTATCTCAGGTTCTTTTGTTACTTATACCTCTGATTTTATTTCTCCTTCAATTGCTTGTGGCGTGGGTTGGTCCTATTGGCTTAGTTGGGTTGCGTATATCCCTGCCGAATGTGTTGCCGGTGGGATTATTATGGAAATGTTTACTGGCGTGAATGGCTACCTTTGGGCGGTTTGTTTTGGTCTGTTAATCACCTATATTAATATGGCGAAAGTCGATACCTTTGGCGAAATTGAGTTTTGGCTTGCTTTAATCAAAATTATTGCGCTGATGGGATTTGTTGTATTAGCTTTTTTAATCTTTTTTGGTGTGATTCATGGTGAACATTCTACCGGCATCATTGGGCGCAAATATATTTTAGGTGATGGAGGCTTATTACCTAATGGTACCATGTCCCTATTAACCGCTATGGTTCTTCTTTTAGTCAATTATCAAGGGTCTGAAATTATCGGTTTAGCGGCTGGTGAGTCAGAAAATCCGGCACGCATGATTCCGCATGCCATTAGAAATGTTACCTTCAGAATATTATTCATATATATTATCCCCGTCTTTTGTTTAGTACTTATTTTTCCCTGGCAAAAAGCGGGCTTATCCAACTCGGTTTTTGCTGAGGCATTAAATTTTCATGGTTTAAAATGGGCTGGTGCCATTACAAGCTTTGTTACGTTAACGGCAACACTATCTTGTGCCAATTCAGGATTCTACGGTACCGTGCGCTCATTAAATGCGCTAGCACGCGATGGAATGGCTCCTGCTGCGTTTGCACAATTTAATAATAAAGCCATTCCTCATAATGCCGTACTGGCGACTTTAGCCGGTGTGTGGCTTTTGTTAGGGGTGGGCTATTTCTTTGGTCAAACTAAATTATATGTGGCACTGTTGCTTGTTTCAGGCTTTACAGGCACGCTTGCGTGGATTTCGTTATGCATGTCGCAAATCAATTTTAGACGAAGACTACAGCACGCAGGATATAGCACTAAGGACTTGCGCTACGCCACACCTTACTCACCTTATACCGGGATTGTAGCAATAATTTTAATGCTCATTGCCCTATTCTTTTTAGCATTTAATCAAGACCCTACTTATAAACTAGCTTTTGGCATAGGCATGGTAGGATTTTTAGTGCCTCTTATCATTTATAAAATACTTGGGTTCTCTAAAGTAAAACATAAAGCCGTACATGTTAAAGGGCGATTGAAGTTTCAAGATTTATTTCCGCCTCAATAGTAACCGGTAAACAAGGTAAGACACGCTTTGGTCTTACTGTGATATTGAAAAATAATACATATTTTTATTGATGAAAAAAA
>CAZSAO010000041.1:3419-7101 GCA_964605275.1 uncultured Legionella sp. | reverse complement strand
CCGAAGGACCTCCTAGCGACGGCACTGAGCCTGATTCAGGAGATCCTTCACTGCGTTCTGGATTACGTGGTTTTTCACCGGAAATTGCTGGTAAATAAGCGAAAGATATACTTGTCACTAATGAGTTTTCGGTATTTTAGGCGACTTGATTTTTAGTTTAGAGGCAAACAAAGCGATAGCATAAAAGCCGAAAACTTATTAGTGACACGTATAATTAATCAACTCGCCACTTTAGGCATTATAATAACACTAGATTCTTCAGGATTAACAGACGTATTCTCAATGTGCTTTATCTCATTCATCTGTTGTTTATACAGTAGCGTATTATTACTCAGCACTTGTTGTAAGTCCGGCTTACAATTCTGAACAACTCGCGCGTAGTCGTTAATATTTAATTTACCTAAAATCTACTTGATTTCATCTCGTAAAAACAAAGCATCTTGTTCATCAATATTATTTAATATATCCGCAAGATGAGCTATAACATTAGGGGCTTTTTTAAAATTAATATCATCTAGAGCTTGAAGCAAAGATTTTGCATTCAAAGCACTATGAGGCTCGACAATGTCCAATAATTGAGGGAGTACTTTAATATAGACTACTCGTTTATTATTTATTAAATGAATCAACACATGTTCATTTATTGATTCGTCATTTTCATTAAATGATTCGGGAATTATAATTTTTTTCCCTTGTTGTTTCATTTGTATGAACAAAGCGGATAACGCTTCGGAAGACAACTCATTTAATAGATCAAGATCGCTGATTTTATTTATTGTATTACACAAGTTATTTTTAAGAGGATCCTCAGGGTTGGACATTTTTTGATTAATTAAGTGCACTACATTTTTTTTCTCATTACTATCTAAATATTGCATAAATTTTAAATCTTCATGCCGAGTAATTTTAGAGTTTAAATGGTCAGATAATTGCAAAAAGACAAATGATTCTAACACCCGGTCTATATCTATAGAAGAGTAAACTGAATGAAGTGTTATATCAGGAGAGGGAGTAAATTGCTCTTTGGAAGGAAAGCGATTATCTATTATTTGCATTATTGTATCAGTTGCTATTTTATATTTAGAAAGATCTAGAAAACCTTGTGGAAAAAACGACTTTTTAATTGCGTCGATCACATGCAGTACCGACGGATAAATAATCCACAATTGTCTACTACTCCATCAGGCCAAAGCACGGGAAATGTTGCTAATACTAAGTGGATATCTGGTGGTAAATGTTGCGCTTGGCTTGAAATAGTTCTAATTAACTCTTTATATTCTGCCAAGGTAAAGGGTCTGTCTTTAGGATAAAAAGAAAACTCGTCTGTAATTATTCTTGTAATTTCTCCTAATTGTGGAGTTTGTTCTTTTGCTAATTGAGTTATAGAATTAATAAAATCTCTAGTTGCTGTCATCACATTATCAGGGGCTGGAAATAATTTTAATTTTACTAATACCCTATCCATCTCTTTTCGGTTTACAGTCATTGTTGTAGCACTTAAAAACAGCTCTTTATCTTTTTTATCCATTAAATTTAAATCAATACTCTTTACTGCTGGCGTTACATCGGGATTCACTAAGAAAAAATTGTTCTCATGTCGAATAACTCGATTTCCATGACCAAAAGTTGCATACAGTTCTTCTTTTAAGCAGCTTTGTGGATCCAGGCTTGAATAAATAAACTCAGTAAGTCGCTGACCGTTATTTCCTTGAATAAGGATATCCTTTATTTTTATCTCGTTATAAGGCATTTTATATATCCTTAAAATCAGAATTTAAATGCATTTGAGCTTCATAACCAGGCCCCATATCCATGAATGCCTTAGACTCAAGATGAATATACTCTTTAAAAAAGTACTTTAATTGTTCAGAAGGAAATAAGATTGCTGCACGATTTTCATGTGATAAAAAAAAACCAAATGGATATTCACTTGTATAGGATTTTATAGAACATATATATCCAAGCTCATTTTTAAATAAATACAAGCCCTGTTGCTCCATCGCCTTAATAAAATTACTCTTATCAGCAATAGACATAAATTGCACTGCCAAACCAACATGAGTTATTATTAAGCGCGCTTTTTCTGTCATATATCAATCTCCATAACCTATTCATAACCGGTACAACATACAAGAGAACGATTAATACTACTGCTGCTAATAATGCAGATATACTTGATCAACGACTGTGTTTGCCTCATCTTTTGTTAAAAAAAATGAAATCAGCTGCGCAAAACCAAAAAATTTGAAGAACTTAACGCATGCTCAACAAACAGCGAATGTAATAGCATCATCCGCCCTAAAATGGTTCATTTATTAAGCATAGCACTAATTATTAGAATATATGAGCGCTGGAAAAAAATCACATTAATTGAAGCTTTAAGCCACTTTCAGGAACTGAAATATCCTTCTGTTCAGGAAACCAGAATTTCGAGAATCGAGATATTCACTGGATTCCATGCATAAAGCGTAGAACGTAGACAATTTGAAGCAATTAGGTTCGTTCAGATGCGTTTACATTGAACTGATAACACCATCATTCTTTAAGCAATTCAACTTCTTGCAGTTTAAGCTCGGGTACTAAACTTTTTAGCAAGACTAATAACTCATCATTTTGATGTTCAAAGCAAGCGTTATTAATCATGCGCATTGTTTGCATTAATTCTTGCCATTCTAATTCGCGAAACTTTGCTTTAAATAATTTTTCATGTTCCGTAGGAACTAATTGCTCTGACTCATGAAACAACTCTTCATATAGTTTTTCACCAGGACGCAATCCGGTATATTTTATAGCAATTTCTTTACCCGGCTCTTTGCCAGCCAAGCGAATCATTTGTTCGGCTAAGTAGCTTATTTTAACAGGTTCGCCCATATCTAAAACAAAAATTTCACCGCCCTGCCCATTCACCATTGCTTGTAAAATTAATTGAGTTGCCTCGGGGATAGTCATGAAATAACGTAACATATCCGGATGTGTTACCGTTAAAGGGCCACCCACTTCTAACTGTTTTTGGAATAGTGGAATAACACTACCAGCCGATCCTAATACATTACCAAAACGCACGGTAATAAACTGTGTTTTAGAACGGATATTTAAATTTTGACAAAAAATTTCTGCGACACGCTTTGTCGTACCCATAATATTAGTTGGGTTTACTGCTTTATCCGTAGAAATTAAAATGAACTTCTCCACCGCAGAAGCAACACTCGCTTTGGCCATAATTTCAGTGCCTATCACATTATTGTGAACAGCCACTCTAATTTGATTTTGCAACATCGGCACGTGCTTGTATGCTGCCGCATGAAATACTATTTCAGGTTTATATTGTTCAAAAAGATGATTTACTGCCACCGGATCGGTAACACTAATTAACGCTAAGTGAATAGGAGTATTAGGGAATTGCGCTCTTAACTCTTGATCAATTTGGTATAAATTATACTCACTGCTATCCACAATAGTTAATGCCTCAGGATTTAGAGAAATAACTTGTCGACACAACTCTGAACCAATAGAACCACCACCACCCGTAATTAATACACGTTTTTGCTGGATTGTACTTTCGATTTTATTCCACTCTAAACATACTTCATCACGTCCGAGTAAATCTTCAATATTAACAGCCCGTAATGCATTCACCGCCACCCTGCCCGCGGCTAGAGCACTAATGCTGGGTAAAGTGCAA
>CAZSAO010000041.1:0-3346 GCA_964605275.1 uncultured Legionella sp. | reverse complement strand
CGCATCGTTGCGGAACGGGCGGAAGGAATAGCAATAAAAATTAAATCGATTTCATATTGGCAAACAAAGTGTTCAATTTGTCTTATTGAACCTAATACAGGTAAACCATGCAGATCTAAGCCTCGTTTATTGAGGTTATCATCAATAAAACCGATAGGCGCATAAGCATTACTCCGGCGCAAATCACGAGCCAAACTTTCGCCGGCAAGTCCTGCACCAACAATTAAGACGCGTTTTGTTTCGCCATTAGCCATGCGGCCTTGTTTATCGGAATGCACTCGTAACATTAAGCGAGCACCGCACAATAACATCGTCAAAATCAATATATAAAGAGGAAAAACTGCGCGAGGTAAATGCTGTAATATGGAAGACAAATAAAGTACAGGAATCACTAAAACAGTAGCCGTTACTGAAGCTCTAACAATCCGCATGACATCATCTAAGGACGAAAAGCGCCATAAACCGCGGTACGTTTTAAAATAAAAATAGCATACAGTTTGCACAACCATTAAAAAGCTTAGTGCTAAAATAGAGTGATTAGAAATAAAAATATCGGGGTATGGATGCATATTAAAACGTAACCAATATGCTGTATACCAAGCAAGAGGAATAGCGCATACATCATACGCAAGTACCGGTAGTTTAGTAATAAACTTTCTTAAAGTTAACATTATTGTTTGCATCATAAATTAAACAGCTTGAAGTACACTTTAATCATTATGCCATAGTACATGAATTAAGCTCAAATATCATTAAAAAAGAACGATACTGAGTACGAATGAATAATTAATTTAATTAAGCCAATGCCATAAAGGTCAAGATAGCAAAACACCAAAGATTAAGCCGAGACAAATTGTCATGTAGAAAAACAGTAACCGGATCATCATTATCCACTTGCTGTGTTGATAACCAGGCAAAACGCCATAATGCAAAAGCTGCAAAAGGCACTGTAAGAATAAAATAAAACGATTGTTCATGCGCATAAACCACATAGAAAAGATACACGGTAAAGCAAGCAATACCTGTTGCTAAAATAGCGCGATTTAATAACTGAGGATGATATTTTTCAAGTACTTTGCGTGTTGTAACATTTAATCCCAATTGCATTTCTAAACGGCGTTTATTAAGTGCAATAAAAAAACTTAACAATGTAGCCGTGCAAATTAACCAAGTAGAAATAGAAAGCCCTATTCCGACGGTACCCGCTAAAGTGCGCAATAAAAATCCTAATGCAATGCATAATACATCGAGCACCGGAATAAATCGCATGATATGATTATATGCTAAATTGATAATTAAATAAGCAATTAAAATACAAGCAAGCTGTTTCGATACAAGCAAACCTAAAAGTAATCCGACGATTAATACTATGCCAAGCAAAGCCAATGCTTCATATAAAGTCACGCTACCACTTGTTAGAGGGCGTTTTTTCTTATACGGATGCAACGCATCTTCGCTTCTATCAGAAATATCATTATAAATATAAACGGCACTAGAGACCAAACAAAAGGCTAAAGCAGCTAATAACGCAGGAATAAAATAACCATTCATAGGCGTATAGAAAAATCCAATAAATACAAAAACAGCTTTACTCCAATGAGAGATGCGTAGTAAAGAAAAATACTGGCTGAGTTTGTCCATATAATTTATCCTTGCGCTTGCATCATTTTTGTCTTGAATAATGCAAATAAGTGAAACGTTCTTAATATTTTATGCTTGTTTTAGTTTGGTGCTGTTGATTATTCAACGTAAGACACCGCAGCACGTAGATTTTCATAAAACGAAAGTCCACCGCCATAATTTTATCTAATTAAGATTAATTGTTTGCTTAAGTTATCACAATTTCAAGGCAAACTCCTATTAATTTTCATTGCATTTCGCCAATGAAAGAGTACGATAAAATAATCCCTAATCATTTCCGACAGGAGGTCGATGATGCGCTATATTCTTCCCTACAATGTATTAATAGATATGGATGTAATTAAAAAAGAATATCAAACGACTAAACAAATTAGTCTATCGACTCCCAGTACTCTTTTACGTTGGCCCACTACGTTCGGGGGCACCGATATTCATGCACGGAAAAAGCAAATTGCATTTTTGGAAAAAATACATCTGATATTAAAACCCAATCTTTTAAAAGAAGAAGAGATTACAACAGGGGTACAATTATTTGCGAGCCTTACCGCAGCACGTGTAATGCTTGCCGCCGCATTATTTATTAAACATCGTATTGGCGCGCACTGTCATATTAGCTCACAAAAAAACTCAATACTCTATCAACTTATTGATAAACAATTTGCTATTACAACAACAAATTACTTAGACGAAGAAGATATAGAAGTCTGCGTTCTTGCCGCGCAAAGAATTACTTCTCTTCCTAATGCGCTTGAAGAGGCTAATCAGTTGTTACGTACCGCACAAAAACCTATTATTCATGAAGCAGAATGGCATTCATTTACAACCTTTTTAAACAATCAAATAATCAACAAAACAGCACCTGATTTTTACGCCCGTTATCCTATAACTAATATAACTAAAAATCTTTTTGGTGCCGCAGGAGCATACACCGGTGCGAGTATTGGTCTACTTACTGGCGAATTACTAGAACACTCGACCCAAGTTGTATCGGCACGAACTAAACTGACTGTTTTGATTGGCGGAACATTCTTAGTATTCCAATCGGCTGGACCTGCAGGACTAGCTTTACTTGCCCCGGTTATTGCCGAGCGATTACTTCGTGCCTTTATCAAAATAAGTTTAGCTGGTGTTATGAGTGTAGGGATGGGGGTTGCGGGTCAGGGAATAGGCATAGCCGTAGGAATGCCTTTAGATATGACCTGGCAATTACTGACCAATTATTATAAAACAATGGCGTTGCAAAATGCCAAGCCTACATTAACAGGATTACGTATTGCCGATGGGGCTGCGGTGTGGGAAGGCATTATTATTAATGAATTAAAGGGCGCAGACGATGAGTTATTACCTCATGATGCAATTAACATCGAGCTCAAGGATGATAATTTATTTATAAATGGCCACTTGATAGAGCCCGAACAAATTGTTTCTTTTGTGAAAAAACATACCCCCTCTTTAGAGCAAAGCAGTGACTCAAAAGAAGCAGAGCATCAACTAGCCTGTATTTAAAATATTTATAGATTACCTCCCTTGCTTGGCTTATAAAACAAGCAGCAACTTTTGGGGAGGTATTCATTTATCTTGAACAAAAAACCTCTCAAAAAATGAATTTATTTATTTTTGTACTAACATTAATATAAGAGTCTACACTGAAAAACTCACCTTACGCACGCCCCTTGTTTCGTAACTGAAATTAATTAAAATTCTT
>CAZSAO010000040.1:1587-23290 GCA_964605275.1 uncultured Legionella sp. | reverse complement strand
GCCACCTATGCTGCGCTCATTTTACCTGACTTTATCCCAATATGAGCTCAAATATAGCCGTTCGAGTTCTTGTTTAGCCATACCCTCTTTCAATTAACAGATCTCTAACGCATTGTTTTTTAATACTTCTATTGGATACAAGTCATGCCCCAAAAGAGCAGCTTTTCGCTTCAAATTATTTAATAATCGCTCTTTATATCGCTGTTCATAATAGTCCTGTCCCAGATCATTATAGGCAGTTTTTTGTTTTAACATTCGATAAATTAATTTCGCTATTTTATATGCTGTAGCAGTAAGTGCTTTAGGTGAGCCAAGCTTAGCTTTCATACGCCTTAAAAAAGCCCCTAATGCACTAGGACTATTATAGAGAGCCGGCACAAATTCTTAAAACTAAAGCGGCTCGATTAGCAGAACTTTTTGTGCTTCGTTTCAATACCTTCCCACCAGAAATTTTAGTTCCAGGTTCTAACATAGTGTCCAATGGATGCAAAGTTAATTTCGGTAGTTTCCGCCCCGCTGGGGCGGTAAATTTGCTGAACGATTACTATCCTAGAGCTGCGTAATACGGAAATTAGAATCCCTTAATTTCATATATCATTGAGTTGTCAATTATATTTTTGCTGCGATTGAGCACCGAATACAGTTGATCTAATGTTATTACGCCAAAATTTTTATTTAGCCAATATAAAATGCTTAATAAGCATAAATTTTAAAATAAAATTATGGCGAACAATATTTTCATAACTATAAGGTGCTACTTTAGGTTTTTGAATTTATTAAGCTCATACCTTTTTTGCGAAAATAAGCAACTACTGCTGGCAATAAGGAAATACCTATAATCGCATATATTACGATTGTAAAATGTTCTTTAATAATGGGTAATGAGCCAAGAAAATAGCCGAGACTAATTAAACTACCTATCCAAAGTAGGGCGCTGACTATATTAAATAAAGAAAATTGCATTACATTCATATTGCCAATCCCGGCAACAAAAGGAGCAAAGGTACGAATGATGGGGAGAAAACGCGCAAAGATTATTGTTTGTCCACCGTGTTGGGTATAAAAATTTTGCGCTTGTACTAGATGTTTTTTATTCAATAACCAGGATTCTTTGGCGGTAATAACACGAGGGCCTAAAAACTTGCCGATGAGAAAATTGAGTTGATTACCAAGAGTCGAGGCGATTACTAAGATAATAAATAAGATAAAGGCATTAAAGGAGTTATCGCTTTGTGCGGCAATGCTTCCGGCTGCGAATAATAATGAGTCGCCGGGAAGAAAGGGGGTGACGATAAGGCCTGTTTCGCAAAAAATAATTAAGAATAAAATGAGATAAGTCCAAAAACCATAGGTGGTAACAAAAGCGTTTAAATACACGTCGATATGAAGAATGTGATCAATTAAATATTGGATGGAATTCATTAGTATACCTTTATTTAGATAAATACAAGGCAATCGCATCTAAGTTTTGAATATATACGTGTCACTAATGAGTTTTAGGCTTTTATGCTATCGCTTTTTTCGTCCCTAAAGCAGAAAAAGACTTACAATAGAATAACTATTCTGCATCTTTTTCTGCTTTAGGGACAAAAAAATCAAATCGCCTAAAATACCTAAAACCCATTAGCGACAAGTATAAAATAAGGTACTTATGCTTATGTTCCACGCTTTATGCGTGGAGTTTATCCCATGTTTCATCAAGTATCGAAACTAGATTCCGCGCATAAAGCGAGGAGCGTAGGGAATGTGGGCCTCATTCAATCTATTAAATGTGTTTTGCCTTGCTACAAAAAAAATGGTTCGTTTGCAATGATAATTTGGGTAACCGTATATTTAGTCATGGCGAGCCTTGTCGAAGCAATTCAGATCAATACTGCATTAAGGATTAGTGCTGAATTGCTTCACTTCGCTCGCAAAGACGAGGCTGATAATTTTGGTTCTTATGGTCAATTCGGCAATTATTTCGTACCGTATAACCGGTCTCCTGCATCGCCTAATCCTGGAATGATATACCCTTGCTCATCCAAGCGTTCATCAATTGCTGCGGTGTATATAGTAACATCTGGGTGTTCTTGATGAAAGGCTGCAAGGCCTTCTGGTGCCGCAAGTAAGCAGGTAAATTTAATGGACTTAGGATTTAATGCTTTTATTTCATTAATCGCCGCAATAGCAGAGTTTCCGGTAGCTAACATCGGATCAACAACAATAACATCTCGGTCTTGAATATGCTCAGGCACTTTAAAGTAGTATTCTACCGGTTCTAAAGTTTTGGGATCGCGATATAAGCCAATATGACCAATGCGCGCATTCGGTACTAAATTGAGCATGCCTTCGGCTAACCCATTACCGGCTCGTAATATTGAAACAAAGACTAATTTTTTGCCTTTGACAACAGGAGAGTGCATCGTAGCTAACGGTGTTTGTATTTCTTCCAGCTCTATCTCAAGATCGCGTGTTACCTCATAAGCTAATAACATACTAATTTCATGCATGAGTGTACGAAACTCAAACGTGCTGGTATCTTTTTTACGCATCACTGTTAACTTATGTTGTACGAGTGGATGCGTGATTGTTATAACCTGTTCCATAAATCATTCCTTGTTAAAAAACGGTACCATCACTGACAATATTTAAAGGGGGCGTGCCGCCAACACGTTTTTGCTGCGCTATTTGCCGTCCTGCTTGCCAAGTGCCTCCTTGCAAAATTTTTGCTAAGGGCATCGTGGTGGCTGTTTGCTTTAATTGTTCTCGGATTACTTGTGCTAACTCATCTAATAAGGCCACGGTTAATGCGCGCCATTCGACGATTAATTCTGATTCGGGCTGATGCGCTTGTTGTGCCCAATGCGCTTCTTTTAATGAAAGCAGGCCTGTATCAAGTAAGAGTCCGCCGTTACGATATTCTGGTAAGCCGGTGAGTTTGTCTATGTCGTATACGTTAATCTGAGCACTTTCAAGGGGTTCAATTAGCGAATAGGTGAGCCATTGTGATAATTTATGAAAAGGAACATAGTCTGAGCCAATTTGTTGGGTTTTTAAAGCCGAATGTTGCCATACATCACCTAACGACGTTGCGGCATATTGCAGGCGGGCAGGCCAAATGCTATTAAACGCTTTTAATACCACATTGAATAACGTATTAGCTGAGAGTTTTTGCTTTGCAGCTAAAGAGCTCACATAAGTATAAAAATCACCTAGGCGACCGGTAACACCAAAATAATTGGTGTTCTCTTGGGTAATCGTGCCTAATTGCTGTAATAACTTTAAGCGTCCTTCTACTCCAGCCAGCGGATTATTAGGGCTGATATGCAGTACTTGGTTGAGATCCTCTTCGTTAAAGCGAATAAGTCGCGCGGCATCGACGCGATAAGGCTCACTACTATTGGCACTAAATAAGCCTTTTTTATAAGCATCAAGACTGGCAATGGCTAAGCCTTCGGAGCGACTATAGGTATTTCCCGTTTCTTGTTCGACATAACTCCATTGTGCGCCGGCTCCTGCATCGAGAAAAACACTGATAATAACGAGCTCATAGAGGATTCGCCCTTGCTCTTCGTGACTTATCGGGCCTAATGAATCTAATAAAGTTTGAATGCGCTCTAGGCCATCGACTTCAAAATGGCGCCAACGGCTGTGGTAGGGCACTGCTAAATCAGGATAGTTATGTTTGATAACGTCAATCACTAATTGGGCGGTAGTGGGCAAATGTTGGGGATGATAAGCAAAATAAGTCAGCTTATCTTCTTTTGCAAGGGTAAGAATTTTATGTGCTTGAACACGAATAGTGTCCAAGCTAAAAAGAGTGTTGAGCACTTCTTGGTCTTCGTTAGTCATTAAGATCACGTCCTTTAGTTGCAGCGAGTTCGTTAATATCGATGATTCTATCGGGAGAGTAATAACCGGCGGCACGTTTAGCATTCATTTCCACTTGCGCATCTTGGGGAACTAAATCATCAGGAATGCTCACCCGCTCTTTAACTTCTATACCCGAACGTAAAAGTGCGTCGTATTTCATATTAGACATGGAAACAAAACGATGAATCTTGGTAATACCTAACCAATTAATGACATCGGACATCAACTCTTGAAAACGCATGTCTTGCACACCGGCCACGCATTCGGTGCGTTCAAAATATTTCGCCGCCGTATCGCCACCTAACTGACGTTTACGTGCATTATAAACAAGAAACTTAGTGACTTCGCCTAAAGCACGACCTTCTTTACGATTATAAATAATTAAGCCGGTACCGCCACGTTGGGCGCTTTCAATACATAATTCGATGCCATGGGTTAAATAGGGGCGACAGGTACAAATGTCTGAACCAAAAACATCCGATCCATTGCACTCATCATGAATTCTGCAGGTCAACTCCACATTGGGGTCGTGGATTTTACTGACATCGCCAAAGAAATAAGCAGTTAACCCACCAATAGGTGGCAGAAACACATCTAAATCGCTACGCGTGACTAGCTCGGGAAACATGCCGGCGGTTTGTTCAAATAAAGTGCGTCTTAGGCGTGATTCAGAAACTTGAAAGCGCTCGGCAATCCCGGGCAGATACCATACTGGTTCAATTGCGGCTTTAGTTACGGTGACATCGCCATTTTCGGTTAATATTTTGCCATCAGGTATTAAGCGACCTTTTTGGATGGCGCTATTTAATTCCGGCATATTAATATGTGCTTTAGTCACCGCAATAGTTGGGCGAATATCAAAACCTGCTTGAATTTCTTCGGCAAATACATTAGCAACTAAATGCCCCCATGGGTCAATAGATACTATTTTACCCGGCTCACTCCACTGAGGATGAGGACCAATATCAATAGGGGGTGTAGTATTGGTTAAATCCGGAACGTGTTCGGCATCGAGTACGCCCGCTGCGACTGCTAAGGCACGATATACTGAGTAGGAGCCTGAATGAGTGCCAATGGCATTCCGATTTCTAATATTAGTTAATGAGGCAATGACCGGGCCACGTTCTTTAGGATTATCAGCGGCCCATTTTATTTTATAAGGTACTGTTGTATGACCTGCTGGATGGGAGGATAAGACTATATGCCCTTTTGATTTTTTTTTAGACTCATCTTGTGTCATGTTATAATCCTTGATAACGCATTACAGATAGGTAGAACCTGTAAATGAGCGTTTATCATATCAGAAGAGTGTGCGAGGTAGAAGATACCCTGATGCACTCTATGACAGGGGATCAATGAGTACAAAATGAGTAGTCCACGCAACCGTCCGATTAATGATTTGTTCTATTAATAATTCATTAGTAGGATCGAGCACACCTAAAGTGAGCACTTTTGTTGTTTCATCAAAAGATACCAGACTAACATGATGTTTTTTTAGCCAACGACGCATCTTTTTTGATATATTTTTTTTGCTCATAACTAAAGGGGGCAGCGTACTGCGCGCGACAAGGGGCAAATTATATTGTTCGGCCAATAACTGCAGCAGTATTTTTGGCGTCACCTTATTCATTTGATGTAATACTTCGCCTAACCGTTGACCACTTTTTTGTTGCAACAACACCGCTTCGTTTAATTCAGTTGCGGTAATTATTTTTTTTGCGAGTAATAAATCACCCATTTTTTGCTTGTATGGCGTCAAAATATGACTGCCGGGAAATTGATGATCGGTTTTATCCCAGGCAATAACAGAGGGTTGCGGTGTATTATTTATTACTTTAGGTTTTGCATAATAAATGGTATAGGCCCTAATTAAGGCATGAAGATTGACGATATTGCCATAAAAAGTGCGGGGAATAGATAATAATGCCGGCAGCCAGCGATGATATACGCGTTTAACGGCAATCATGCGCTGAATCATGCGCTCAATCATAATCGCAGTAGCTAGGACAATCAGCCACCAAACCCATTGATGATAATTAAATTGTTCTTGTAGTGCTGGGTATTCGGGAAGCGTATAAGTAACGAGTGAGTAAATTATCCAGAATAAAAATATTACATAACTAAAGCCATTGATAAAGTGGGTGACAAAGGCTTTACGATCATGAGCTAGGGTAAAGCGCAAAATCCATTCTTGAGGCCAAGAGGTATGATCCCATTCTTGAAATACAATACCGATAATCCAACGGGTTTTTTGGCGCACGGCTTGTTTGTATTTTAGGGGGAATAATGCGCGCGTCGCAATGTATTCTTTTGTTGGTTTTTGTACATAGCCTTTACGCCAAAAACCACGTTTTTGCCATTTCATTTTGGTAATTTCTTGCGTTACAAATATTTGTTTTAATTGCTGGATGCGTATTGCCAATGACGTTCTGTAATCTTCGGTTAATGAGGTGGTAGCAAAAGGGGTTTTGCTTATTGGATCTTCAATAACCTCTAAGGCGTGGCGGGAAAAAGCAGTACCAACGCCAGCTGAAGGTACATGGCCGTGAATGGATTCGCGCACAATAATATTTTTGGTATGCAGTTCGGCAAATTCATCTGCGTAGAGCCAATGAGTTACATTTCGAAGAGGAACGTTTAAAGGAAAAACGGGAATTTGAATCATATCTTTGCGCGGAATAAGGTAATTATATAATTTAAACGATAGGGGGTGGATGACATCTTCCGAGTCGTGAAATACAAAAATATCAAAAGGTGCGTTTAGGGTATGCTCAAATTGGCGCACGTATTCATAGATATGATTTAAATTAGATGCTTTATTAGTCGGGCCAGGTTGTTCGTTAATAATACAATGAACCGTGTTCATTTCTGCGGCTACCTTTTGCACTTCGTTAATGGTATGAGGATCGTTAGGGTAGACGCCAACAAAAAAGTAATATTTTTTATAATCGATGGCATAGCAATTATGGCGTAACATGGTGCCAATAACGCCAGCTTCATGCCAGCACGGTACGAGTACAGCAATAACTTGCTCTTTTTTATCGCTTAATTGTTCATAGGTTAATGGTTTATAACGGCGCATTTTCCAGAGTCTTAAGCCGTAGCGTATCCAATAATAGAAGTCGAAAAAAAGGTCATCTAATCCTGAGAGGATGAAGAGCACAGCCAATAAAGATAAAAGATGCCAAAAAATAAAATAACAGATTACTATCGTTTCATTAGTCATTAGAATTTTGTATAAAATAACAGTTGAACTGTATTGTTAAGATAATATTTACTGTAGGGGTTGGTGTTGCCCCCAACCGGTAAATACACGCCATTGATATGTTCAAAACGTACTTCGAGCTTGTAGCGATTGGAGGGAATAAACCCTATTCCTGGGCCAACTTCTGCAATATTATTAAAAAAATCGCGGTTGCTATCTTCGATAACACGGCCGGTAACATATAAGTTCACCATACTGCTGTGGTATTGCAGCAAGCGAATGCCTTGGTGTGTTTTAGCATTAGCAATAATATTATTGTCATAACGAGAAAAGTAGCTGGCATCAGCATAAAGCGCACTGTAATAAGCAAAATTAGTTACCACGGTGTCATAATAGGTGGGACGTGCGCCAAACTCATTGAAGAAAATAAAGCCGCCGCGTACATCGTTACGCCATCTATCTCTGTTTTGATCAATAAGATCGTAGGCTTTACCTATCTCTGCAAAAGCAGTTAATGGGATTAAAGGCAAGGGCGATGCTTGCGCGCCCACGCCGATGACTTGTACGTTATCTTCATAAATTTGGGGTACTTGTCCGGCATTAATTGATTTATTATCTTCTGTGCGCCGAAAAACAAAATAAGTTTTGGAACGCCAACGATTATTTTGTTCTATGCCTAAGCGCCCAATCATTGGCACTACCGTTAAATCAAAACGACTTTGGGAAAATGGCGCAAAAAAGAATTCGCCGAAATAGGGGGTGGGTAAGG
The DNA here is from genome assembly GCA_964605275.1 of uncultured Legionella sp. Classification (GTDB taxonomy): domain Bacteria; phylum Pseudomonadota; class Gammaproteobacteria; order Legionellales; family Legionellaceae; genus Legionella. The sequence continues at coordinate 15,461 of CAZSAO010000040.1, read as the reverse complement.
CTTTGGTTTGATAACCGGCGATAGTGCTCTTTGCTTGTTCGGCTTGGAGCTGTTGCTCTTTTGCCAATGTTTTGCTTGCTTCATTAAAATAATGATAAGACCAATAGTTATTATTAGTGTGTGCTTTAGTTTGTACGGAATCATTATATAAATAACCTAATTGCATGGCTAAATGAGGATCTTTAGTTAATGCATAGGCTCTTTTAAAATAGCGAATGGCCTGGGCCTTGTGATGTAATTCTAATGCAAGAAAAGCACCCTCTTTTAACGCGTTACTGTTTTGCGGATAACGGGTGATAATGTGCTGAATTAATTCCCATGCGGCATTTTTATTGATTTGTTTGAGGGTGTAAAAACGTGACATCAGTTGATATTCCGTTGAAGGAATACTTTGTTCCACCGTGCTATGTTGAATAATATTATGAGTTGGTTTTGCTAAGATGGTCGCATTATTTACGGCCATTACAGCGAATTGAGTCGTGGCATTTTGAGTATATGTGGGAATGAATGAGCGCATACAATGTAATAATTCGCGAGCCTGCGCACTCCAATAACGGTCTTTTTTTAATTGCTGCAGCAACGGATAGGCTTTATCCCAGTTGCCGTGTTCATAATATAATGATCCAAGTTGGAATAAGTGCTGGCGATTTTTGGGATTTAATTGGTGTAGGGTGCGTACTAATTTTAAGGCAGCAGTACTATTATGTTCTTTGATATACAATTGGCTCATCTCTTGAAGCGCAATCGTGTTATGAGGATTTTGTTGCAGCAACAAGGTTAAGGCTCGACGTGCTGCGCTAGGATTTGATTCATGTAATAGATAATAGCGATTAAGTAGAACTTGTGGATCGCGTTGTAGATGGCGTGCCTCGTCTGATGCGTAGAAAAAAAGTATGGTACACAATAAACTAGCGCTTAAAATAATAAGAATATGTTTGGTCAATTTCAACATCTGTCGCCGTGATTATCCCTAATCTTAATTTCTTGGGCGAACTATACCTTAAACATTTTTAATAATCATTACTTTGTAGTAGTTATCAGCAATGTTCGGGGAAAAGCATACCACCTTTCCTTACGTTTAGAATGAGGTTTTGTGCCAAATTCATGAGAAATTATTACGACAATATTTTTGGTTATTTTTGTCTCATATTAATTAATGTTATAGCTGTTTCTTTTTTAGCTTCAGAATCTTCTTCCAGTAATTGGGTAAACTCATTTTCGCATCGCTCTTTTTGAGCGCTATAATTTTTAATTAGTTGTACTATTTTTTGTTTTTGAGCATTAGTAATTTGATCTATATGTTTAGCACATTGAAGAATTGATATTGCGCTCTCCAAATGAGTCATCGAACGATTGAGTGTATTTTTTTTCGATAAAGCATATCCTGCTTCAGAAAGTTTTTGGATGAGTTTTTGGTATTGGGAAGGAGATAATTCTTTTGGTAGGTGATGTGAGGTTAATCCTAATTCATCAAAAGAAATAATTGCGGTGACTATATGATTAAATAGATGATGTCTTAAAGTACATTGCAATTCTTGAGGGTTGGATGTTGGCGCAATATATAAATCAGATTGTTCAAAATCTGCTGGTGGGGTTGTAAAATAAATTGAATAGGATCCTGTAAACCAATCTGCTAGCACCGCATGAGCGTTTGCTAAATAATCTAAGGCAGCAAAGCGTTCTTGTTCCTTTATTTTGTTTTGTTTCATTAGGTTTGTAATTAAACGAATTTGTTCTTCAATATCTAAATTGGAATCAATAATTTTTTGCCATGAAGCATTGTTTTTAAAAAATACAGGGGAGACTTTTTGGGATTTTATAATGGATGGTTTATTGTGTGCTGATGTTTTAGTCATGATTGCCAAATAAGATGAAAATTCAACCTAATCATACATTTTTGTCTCTTGTAGGGCAAGTTTAATATTTAGTGGCTATAAAAATTTCTTTGTGAGCTATACTTTGATAAGAATAAACTTATTAAGTATTTTCTATGAGTAAAAATAAATATACTTCCAGTCGCAACAAATCCAAATACGGCATTGTAACGCGTTCTACCTTATCAGGAACTATCTCGTTGCGTTCTCGTGAGATAATGATATTAGATGATAATGCATCATTGGTTAATACAAAAAGAAAGATCTCATCAGAGGGTGAACAAGCGTTTAAAAAAAGCAAACAGGATAATGAGCATGTAACACAGCACCTTATAGATAATCCTCTTAATGAGATTGAACATGTAAGGGAAAAGAATAATTTTTCTTGTAACGCTGCAAACGATTTGCGCGAGTTAAGTCGATTATTAAATACAGATTTTAAGGCAGGTACTAATAAAAATATTGATAAAATGATTAGTATTCGACCTGTACCATTGCTGCAAAATGATGCGAAACAACGTAGTTTTGGGGTATTTGCGACAAAGGATATTACCTTTGCATCCAACGGTCTTAATGAAAACCGTGTTTTAGTAGAGTATATCGGCAAAAAGAAGATCTTAAGCAAAGAAGCGAAAGATCGTGCCTATACCATGGTTCTTAATGAAGGAGATGATGTTACAGATCCAACCGTTATCAGCGCGTTGGAGTTGCGTAATTGGTCTGCTATGGTGAACAGTGCTTCGTGTGCACAGCTAGCTAATATAGTAATTGATCAAGTTGAAGATAATAATGGTGAAGCACATATTGTATATCTATTAGAGCGACCCATTAAAAAAGGAGAGCAGCTTTTGGTGTATTATGGAGAAGAATATTCTTTTGATAATAAGCTATTTCTTAATCCTAATGATAGTTGGCAAGAGACCAGAGAACAATGGCTGGAGTACCAGGATTATTATCATAATGCTTTGCTATTTGATGCCTCTTATGCGCTTCCTAATATTGATAAAATCCTTAAAGATAAAAATAGCGAAGTAGTTGATATAGCCGCTTTGCGTTATGGGCAAAATAATGATTTTATGCCACAACATAAGCAAGAACATTATACCGCGTTACATATAGCTTGCTCTCAGGCAGACTTGCGTGAGATTAATAAATTATTGGTATTAGGAGCAAATCCCTACCGACAAAGTTCGATAAGCGGGCACAGTCCACTGCATTTGGTTGTATCTTCTACGGCTCCAATTAAAATGAAAATAAATATTATCCAAGCTGTTTGGGAGATGGAGCCCGCAGCAATTATGCTACAAGATAATAAAGACAATACGATTCTCCATTTAGCAGTGCAAAGAAAAGAGCTTGAATTAATTAAATATTTATTAACCTTAGAGATTCCAAATCAAGATAAAAATGTACCTCCTACAGACTTGTCTGATTATGTAAATAGTAATAACTGGGATTATGTATGTTGCTTGTTGGCTCAAGGCGATTTTACTTTGTTAGATAACCTGCAGAAAGAATGCCTTGAAAGTTTAGAAGCGTTACCGGATTTTTATGAAGAGAATATCCCTAAAATATTGGCGCATTTAGCCGATACAGATAAGCCGCTTCTTGAGAAAGTAAGTGTTTATTTGAAAAAGACTTATCCAAGACTTTGGTCTGTAATAGGAACGCATTCATCAGCAGATATTTTGTCCAGTGATAAACAGATTAGTCAGCCCATTGAAAAGGCTTTGCTTGTAGATGTGGACCTTAATAACCCCACCGCTATAAACCCTGTTTCAGTGGCAATTCATTCTACTATGGTACAGCAACCTATGGTATTCAGGCCGGAGCAAGATAGTAAAATGGTATTCTCTACCGAAAAAAAACAAAAACCTGCGTCTAAAATTATAGGACTCCAATCGAACGCACCTGTGAGTGGTATTGATTCTTCTTTAAATAAGCATGGATTATTTGCAGCGAATAAAAAAAATCCGTTAAAAAATAATTCATTACCTCCGGTTGTTACGCCACCTTTCATTCCACCTCTTTTTGCTCATGGTGGTATTTTTTATTATCATCCATCCCCTATAGCTCCCGGCGCTACGTTACCCAATATCCTTAAACAGGGGCTGCAAATAGGACTTAAAATGCCTGAGCCCTGGCCTCATACCTTTACAGCACTTGTTTATCATAATATGGAATATTTATTACTTGAGGATGAACTATTATTTGCTGCATTAAAAGCATATGTGTTTGACTCTAATGAACAAGGGAGTTCGATAAATACTTATATTGCCGATTGTAAAAATAAGGGGCAAGATCGATATCAACCAGTAAAAAAAGATTTAGTAAGCTCTTGGGAAATAATTAAAGATATATTGAGAATTGATCGATTGTTTAAAAATAGCATGGGGCAGGAGCAAGGCCCACAATTTAGAAGAGAGGTACTTCTTTCGTCAACTGCGGCTATGAATCAAATGGAACCTATAGGGTTTTCTTTAGAAGCTATTCGTACTTATCCTGGATTTTTATTATTCCATGCCCTTGTTGCAGACGATATTGATTTTTGTTTTCATAATGCAGAGCTAAATGCGATAATGAGCGATTATTTTGCATTTTACTCTTCTTTGCAAAGCATAGCAGAAAAAATCATTTATCAGGGGCAATTCGCTTATATCAATGAAGCAAAAAAAATAACAACAAGCCAGATCATGGAGCAATTATCTCCTTATTACAATTCAAATAAAAATGAAGATACGATGAGTCACTCGGGAATTGTAAAAAAATAAGGCTTGTTTTTAGGTGCAAAGGGATACCCCAAGCTAATAATGCCGAAGACATCGCGCTCAATTTAATGCCGTGAACAAATGATTGGGCATGGACGTGTCTAATAGCTCAATAGACAGTGTCTTTTTTGTAACCGTTCAGAGGGTATGGCTAAACAAGCACTCGAACGGCCATATTTGAGCTCATATTGGAATAAAGTCAGGCAAAATGAGCGCAGCATAGGTGGCTATGTGAGCACCATTTTGCCTGACTTTATTTCAAGAGGAGCCAAAGATGGCCGTTCCTTCAACTAGGCTGAACACTTACCTTTTTTTGTCTAGTGATGGTGGCTTGATTGGTAATTTGTTATGATGCTGCTTTTATTTCTATTCGAAAGGAGAGGGCAGTGTCTGAGCAATTCACTAATTATTTACACGATGAATTGAATAATCTGAAAGCAGAAGGACTTTTTAAATCAGAGCGCATTATCTCCAGTCAACAACAAGCAGCCGTTACTGTTAATCAACACGAAGTAATTAATCTGTGTGCAAATAATTATTTAGGTCTAGCAAATAATAACGAGCTTATTGCTGAAGGGCAAAAAGCATTAGGCCAATACGGTTATGGTATGGCTTCCGTGCGTTTTATTTGTGGTACGCAAACCCCGCATAAACAATTAGAAGAAAAAATCAGTACTTTTTTAGGCACTGAAGATACCATTTTATATTCTTCTTGCTTTGATGCTAATACTGGTTTATTCGAAACATTATTAGGCCCAGAAGATGCAATTATTAGCGATGCACTAAATCATGCTAGTATTATTGATGGGGTACGTTTGTGCAAGGCCGCGCGTTATCGTTATGCGAATAACGATATGCACGATTTAGAGCAACAATTAATTGCGGCACAAAATGCTCGTTTTCGTCTTATTGCCACCGATGGTGTATTTTCTATGGATGGTATTTTAGCCAATTTACCTGCCATTTGTGATTTAGCTGATAAATATAATGCGATGGTCATGGTGGATGACTCCCATGCGGTAGGTTTTATGGGACGTACTGGTCGTGGTACACCAGAGCATTTTGGCGTGAGTGAGCGCATTGATATTATTACTGGTACTTTAGGCAAGGCGCTTGGCGGTGCTTCGGGCGGTTATACGTCGGGTAAAAAAGTAGTCATTGATTGGTTACGTCAACGCTCACGTCCTTATTTATTTTCTAATACATTAGCTCCGGTGATCGCCCATACTTCTTGTGTAGTATTGGATATGCTCAGTCAAAGTAGTGTATTGGCAGAACGATTAAAAAGTAATAGCGCCTATTTTCGTGCAGGCATGACTCAATTAGGCTTTAAATTAATCCCTGGTGAACATCCTATTATTCCGGTGATGTTTGGCGATGCGAGTTTGGCCGCACAAATCTCCGCTCGTTTACTTGAGTTAGGGGTGTATGTCGTAGGGTTTTCTTACCCGGTAGTGCCTAAAGGATTAGCACGTATTCGTACACAAATGTCAGCCGCTTTGGAGCGTCATCATTTGGATCATGCGTTAGAAGCTTTTGCACAAGTTGGCAAAGAGTTTTCTGTTATTTAGTGTTAGTAGGCGGTTTGATAGTTTAGTCTTCGCTGTCGCGCCATATAGGATTATCTCTAATTAATTAAGAAAAATAGACGAATGAGGGTAAATAAATGAAAGCATTAGTCAAAGCAAAAAGAGAACCTGGAATTTGGATGCATGATGTTGCAGTGCCCGAGTATGGTGTAAATGATGTCTTGATTAAAATTAAAAAAACAGCCATTTGTGGTACTGATATTCATATTTATACGTGGGACGATTGGGCTCAAGCTACTATTCCTGTGCCGATGACTGTAGGACATGAGTTTTATGGTGAAATTGTTGAAGTAGGCAGTGAAGTTAAAGGTTTAAGCGTAGGCCAGCGCGTTTCAGGTGAAGGGCATATTACGTGTGGCTTTTGCCGTAATTGTCGAGCCGGTAAGCGTCATTTATGCAGAAACACGCAAGGTGTTGGTGTTAATCGAGCAGGATGTTTTGCTGAGTATTTAGCGATTCCTGCCAGTAATGTTATTGTTATTCCTGATAATATTTCTGGTGAGCACGCGGCCATTTTTGACCCCTTTGGTAATGCCGCACACTGTGCTTTAGCTTTTGACATGGTGGGTGAGGATGTTTTAATTACTGGTGCAGGTCCTATTGGCATTATGGCTGTTGCCATTGCGCGTCATATTGGTGCTCGCCATGTAGTGATTACCGATGTTAATGATTATCGCTTGGATTTGGCCAAAAAAATGGGAGCCACTCGTGCGGTTAATGTGAAGTATGAAACATTAGATAATGTGATGGCCGATTTAGGCATGAGTGAAGGCTTTGATGTGGGATTAGAAATGTCAGGTAATCCTTTTGCCTTAAACGATATGATGAAAGCCATGAATCATGGTGGGCACGTGGCAATGCTTGGTATTCCACCGAAAGAAACGGCTATTGATTGGAATCAAGTTATCTTCAAAGGATTAGTTATTAAAGGAATTTATGGTCGAGAAATGTTTGAGACTTGGTATAAAATGATTGCCATGATTCAAAGTGGTTTAGATATTAAACCCGTGATGACGCATCATTTTCCGGTGGCGGATTTCGAACAAGCGTTTCAAATTATGGCCTCAGGTCAATCAGGAAAAGTTATTTTAGATTGGTAAACGCAGATTACCACAAATTTTGCTAAACGGAGTAAGTAGATGGCACAGTATATTTTCACGATGAATCGTGTAAGTAAAATCGTTGAAAACCAACGGTTTATTTTAAAAGATATTTCTTTAAGTTTTTATCCTGGAGCGAAAATTGGGGTTTTAGGTTTAAATGGCTCAGGAAAATCGACCTTATTAAGAATCATGGCGGGAGTGGATACTCAATTTGACGGGGAAGCCAGACCACAACCTGGGATTAAAATTGGTTATTTAGCGCAAGAGCCTGATTTAGATTTAAGTAAAACCGTACGTGATTTGGTGGAAGAAGGCGTTGCGGATATGAAGGATAAACTTGCACGCTTTGATGAAATCAGCATGAAATTTGTTTAGCCGATGAGTGATGATGAAATGAATCAATTATTGGCTGAGCAAGGTGAGTTGCAAAATGAAATTGAAAGTGGTGGTGGCTGGGATCTTGACCGCCGGCTAGAAATTGCGGCTGATGCACTAAGACTTCCAGAGTGGGATGCAGTTATTAGTCAACTTTCGGGGGGCGAGCGTCGCCGTGTGGCATTGTGTCGTTTATTATTATCTAGCCCGGATATGTTGTTGCTTGATGAGCCAACCAACCATTTGGATGCTGAAAGTGTGGCATGGCTTGAGCGTTATTTAGAGGAATTTGCTGGTACTGTTGTGGCTGTAACCCATGATAGATATTTTCTTGATAATGCGGCTGAGTGGATTTTAGAATTAGATAGAGGCGAAGGCTTCCCGTATAAGGGTAATTATACCGCTTGGCTTGAGCAAAAAGAAACGCGTTTAGAGATGGAGAAAAAACAAGAAGACTCTCATCAACGCACGATCAAAGCAGAATTAGAATGGGTACGTACCTCTCCTAAAGGCCGTCATGCGAAAAATAAAGCACGCTTGGCACGCTTTGAAGAAATGAACTCGAAAGAGTTCCAAAAACGTAATGAAACCAATGAAATTTATATCCCACCAGGTGAGCGTTTAGGGGATCTCGTTATTGAAGGCACTGATATTTGTAAGTCTTTTGGTAATACCTTGTTAATCGATAAGTTAAATTTTGCTCTGCCTAAAGGGGGGGTGATGGGGATTATTGGTCCAAATGGTGCCGGTAAATCAACCTTCTTAAAAATGATTACGGGACAAGAACAACCTGATAGCGGTGTAATACGTATAGGCGATACCGTGCAATTAGCTTATGTGGATCAGATGCGTGATCATCTCAATGATAATAAATCTGTATGGGAAGAAATTTCTGATGGTTTAGATATCATGCAGGTGGGTAATTTCCAAATTCCTTCACGAGCATATGTTGGTCGCTTTAATTTTAAAGGTTCTGATCAGCAAAAGAAATTATCGCAGTTATCAGGTGGTGAGCGTAACCGGGTGCATTTAGCCAAATTATTAAAAAGTGGCGCTAACGTTTTATTATTAGATGAACCGAGTAACGATTTAGACGTAGAAACATTACGTGCTCTGGAGGAAGCTATTTTAAACTTCCCGGGTTGTGCTATTGTTATTTCGCATGATAGATGGTTCTTAGATAGAATTTGTACGCACTTATTAGCATTTGAAGGCGACTCGCAAATTACTTATTTTGAAGGAAACTATAGCGATTATGAGGACGATAGAAAACGTCGTTTAGGTGATGATGCGAACAAACCTCACCGTATCAAGTATAAGCGCATTGCAGAATAACAGGTTCTGCGCTAGCGCAGAACTTTTTGAATTTTAGTGGAGTTAAGAGTAAATGAAAAAGTTGTTAGGATTAATTATATCACTGAGTATTTTGTTAACTGCTTGCGTGGAATATGATGAATCAACGTTAATTACGGATGATGCAGGTTATGTGCATCGAACGGTTCATTATTTAAAAGATAGGCGAGGACGCAATTATTTTCCCGAGCATATTAAAGCACCTGGCGAGCGCATCTTTGTTTTTGATCCCAAAGCTTCAGCTTGGGCTGCGTATGATGAAGAAGGAACGCGATTAATGACCGGTGGTGCCTCTGCGGGAGTGGATGCGTGTGAAGAAAACTCCAAGCAATCATGTCGCACGATTACAGGCACGTTCCATGTCTATAATAAGCGTGGTGCGCAATGCCGCTCTGGCGAATATCCTGTGGATACCAATGGTGGGGCGAAAATGCCGTATTGTATGTACTTCTACCAAGGATTTACTATTCATGCCGCTTATGATGTGCCTGAACATCCTTCAAGTCATGGATGTGTGCGCGTATTCCCCAGTGCTGCAAAATGGTTAAACGAACAATTTATCCAAAAAGGGACTAAGGTCATTATTTTAGCTTATCCGGATCAAAACGGCGTGAATAAGCCACAAACAGCGCAAAATCAGGGCGCTAATTCATGGAAGGGAATAATTCCGGGTTTTAGGTAAATGTAACAGAGTAAAAGCAAGGGCGGTTAAAAAAATTCTAATTGCCTGCTTGTTGATCTTTATGCCGTAGGTATCTACATAAACTCCTAAGGTCTTGCGTTTTCACTACGTCCTGCGACTTGTTCGCAGGATCCAGTGATTTTGCTTTATGCTGTATTTTGTGGTCAAGCCTCAGGACGTAAAAATTGGAGTTAAGCAATACAAAAAATGGTGATTGATTTAATTTCACGTAATCGTTCCGAGAGTACTTGTTTAGCCATACCCTCGGAACGGTCACGATAAATGTACTAGCAGAATTAAAGAGATTTTTTGAACTGACATCTCAGATGAGCTGTGGTAACCACAGCTCATCTGAGACCAAAGCATTACGATTACATTGAACTAGATGCAGTTATGGAATTAACGTCATTGAATGGGCTAGTTGTTAATGCTGGTTGAGGAACCGAAAAGAATATATTGGGGTTGTTAGTATTAGCTAACAAGTCGATTTGTTGCCCACGATCAAATATTCTTTGTGCCGCTTCATTATCGCGGATATTATCAGCCACACTTTTTATTGCAGCACCTTTTAGTTGCAGTGCTTCAGCGTCACATTTGGCAAGAGTTATTCTAGCCTTTGCTTCAGCATCAGTTGCAATTTTTTTAACATCAGCTTCTCTTTGTGCCGCAAGCATTTTTGATTGGGCTTGCGATTGAATCACGGCACCTTGTGCTAACTCATGGGCTAATGCTTTATCATTAATACTCCAACTGGTAATACCAATATTTAATAGCTTAATTCCGAGCTGCTTTAATTGAAGGGTAATCTGAGATGTTAATTCTTTAATTACATCACTAATACCATGATGTTGATTATCTCCGACATTAGTAACAGGTGCGAAATCTGCTAACGTATGATGACTAACAATTTGTGAAATACTAATCTCGGCAATTTCTGTAATAGAATTTTCAATATCATCAATTTGAGTAATAGCTGTTTGTGGTTGTTCTATTTGATAACGAACATCAGCATGCACGGTTAAACCTACATTATCACTAGTATACGCAGAAATTTCATGTAATTTTTTAGTTTCTTGTTTTACTGGAATAAAGCTATCGAAAATATGAGATGCGTTCTGGAGCAGATGCTGACCTGCTTCAAGAATTTCTAATTGTCCTTGATTAAACGTTTTTGCAATATAGCCCGTTTCAACACTAATAATTTTATAAGGCCCCAGATCAATTATTTTTTTGGCCAAAGATTGAGGTGTTGTCGGATAAGTTTCCCAAGGAAAATTAGAATGTCGGCCAGGAGGTAATAAGATCATTTCCCCGCGACCATTACGACGTAAGCCAATTTCCCCTTGTTTAATAATAGAGGTAGTTGCCCATAAATATAAAGACCCTAAACCTAAAGTTCCTATAGCAAAAGCCCATTTTTTTGCTTCTCGCCAACCTTTTGCATTTTCATACTGTTGTTGGATATCAGTCATATTTAAATTCATAGAAATTACCTATTAGTTATTGAAAAGAATTAATTTTATGATTCATTTTTTGTTTGTGAAATTATCATAAGAACTAAGAAATGTCAAAAGAGGATATAAAATTAAATATATGTATTATAGAGGGTGAGTGTGGGTGATTCTTGGTTTTTTTGATGAGTAATTTAACTTTTTTTCATTTATGTAAGGGAAACTCTGGCAGGGTAAGAGTATGAATGACGAAAAAAAGGCTCATTGCCTACGTACCGCGCTTTTTTGCTGAATCTTGTGGACAAGCCGCAGGAAATAGAAATTGGATTTAAATCACTCATGCGTCATGTTTATATTGACACGTATAATTATTAAAAGTACCTTTATGGTTTAATATAACTCAAGGTGATCTATGTTGAGGTTTTTAGGTAAAATTTTAGTGGGTTTAATATATGCTGCTATTCCCATTGTGGGCTGGTATTTTTTAGCGCAAAGTTTTAAACGATTAAAATCTGGTGAGATTGCCACCATACAAGATTATGTTGGTAACGTAGCGGTAATTGATAAGCCGGGCATTTATTTTGAACCTATCTTTGGCAGTATATTTAGTAAGACTTTTTCTATAACGGCATCCTTTATTGATTTTGGTGCTATTAAGCGTGTTTTTGTTAAGGCGAATCATCAGGGCGTTAAAATGAATGAGCAGGGAGAATATATAGCTCTTACTCCTGGATATAACATTATCGAAGCGAATGAATTATTTCAAGAAAAATGGTTGATTGATAGCACACAAGAACATTATTTATTGGGCAATATTCATCACGTCACCATCAAAGCTGGGGAAGTAGGGTATGCGATTGATAATGATACTGGTGCGATAGAGTTATTGCATGAAGGCAAGCACGCATTAGCAGCCAATAAAAAATTTGGTGAAAAGTCTCAATTAAAAAAAGATATTATTGACTTTCCAGGACTTATAATAGTGCGAATAAGAGAAGGTTTTTTAGGGGTTAAGACTAATAAACAAGGCGTTTTTGAGGTTTTAGAGCCAGGTATTCATATTATTGATGTCGCAAAAAAGGAAACATTTGACTCAGTGAAGGGTATTCAAGATATTAGGCAGGATGATTTTGTTTTGGGGAATACACGCTATGTGCGCATTTTAAATGGTGAGTTGGGAGAATCTTATATTGATGGTATCTTTAATTTGTTAAAACCAGGCTTGCATAAGTTACCTGCAAATCATCTTTTTGTAAAAAAAGTTCCTGTAAACTCCGATGTTGTCGATCTTGGCGCGTTAAAAATAATTACAGTCAAAGACGGCCAAGTAGCTGTTATTAATACGACTGATGGGGTTGCAACAAAAGGACCTGGCAAATATGAAATAAAGCAACAAGAGGGTAATTATTTCAATACTATTCTTACTACCAGCTTACAAGGTCTTACTTTAGATCCGTTAAATGTAATTTGTAGTGATCAAATTGAAATGACTGCTAAATCAATGGTGATGTATACAATTAACGAGCCGTTAAAAACTGTAGGTTTGGGAATGAATGAAATTCTTTCTATTCTTAAAGATTATTCCGATGGGATTTTGCGCAGTATTTTAAGTCGATTTAATTCTAGTGATATCTCGCCTCCTCTTCATGAAGATGTAACACATAACAGTGCAGAGCGAGCGGATAAGCTTAAAAAAATACATGATGATTTTGTTTCATCGTTAAATGAAAAGGCAGAGAATTGGGGATTGTCAGTTACTGATTTACAGATAACTGAAATTTTACCTACAGATCCTAAATATTTAGCTACATTACAAAGTATTGGCATTCAACAAGTAGAATTTTTTGCACAAAAAAATATAGCAGACAGTGAAGCAGAAATTGCTAAAATAAAAGCAACAGCCGAAAAATCAATGGTTATTGCTGCAGAAAATGAACGGAATGCTGAATTAATTAAAGCAGATACACAAGCTCAAGTTATTAAGATGGCAACAGATGCTGAAGCGCTACGAATGACTACTCTTGCGCAAGCAGAAGCGTCATCCATTGGTATGATTTCTACGGCAAATAATAAGCGAATTGCACAATTAAATAATGCGATGAAACATGCAGATCCTATTGCAAAACAAATTATGTTAACCGAAGCACAAGGTAAAATAACTACTGAAATAATGAAGCACGTTAAAAATCCAGTATTTGTACAACCGGAACTAGGTAATACTACGGTTTACAGTAAAGATGCTGAAGGTGGCTTAACTTTATTTTCTACGGCTAAAGGTAAACATCAAAATGGAAATAGTTTTGCAACTGAAGTGATGGCGTTAAATCTACTGGATAATCGTTCAAAGTAATAAATGCCCGGATTACGACAGCGTCTAATCCGGGGATGTACTTATTTAGGCGTTGAATTAGTCACTGGCGGATTTAGCGGTTGAGTTTGCTCACTTGGATTGGGCTGTGTTGTGCCGTTGGTGTCACTTGCTCCTGGAGTGGTGCTTGCATTGCTATCGGGTGCGGTAGAGGTGATAGTTGGAGCAGCGGCTGCATTAGAGTCTTTGGATGGAGATGAGGCGCCAGTTGCTGCAGCTGCTGTGGTAGTCGTGCGAGGAGCTGCTATCATTTGTGTAATGCCTAGTCCTGTTGCTTTGCGACCGATAGTGATATTAACAGATAGCAATTG
>CAZSAO010000040.1:0-1577 GCA_964605275.1 uncultured Legionella sp. | reverse complement strand
TTGTCATTTTGATAAATCACTTGTACGGGTAAAGTAAATATCCATAGATTATATTTAATTTCATCGGCATGAATAGGACCGTCAATTTGGCTGCTTACGCTAAGTTGTTGGGCTTTAATCGCTTTGAGGTTGCCAGATTGTTCTAATGCAGCGTTAAATCCACTCCAACCTTGTTCGGTAAAGCAACTTTTTAAGTTGTTCATTTGTGTATCTAGGTTTTTGGCATCCAGATTAAATGTTTGTAGGGTTGCTTTTTCCGCCCAGGTTTGCACTAATGTTGTATCAATTGTTTTGGTTTTGGCATCAATTTTATAATTACAATCAATTACTGCGGCACCATTTTGTGGTGCAGTGGCTGCTGGTACGGCAATCGGTTGTGCTATGGTATTTACTGGAGTGGTCTGTGCTTGTGCGCAGAACGTGGTGAATAACACGCTCCAAAGTATGGTTTTCTTCATGAAAAAAACTCCTTAATAACAATTTAATAATTCAGCCAATACTAACGCTGCTAAACGAGCAGTTTTGTGCTCGTGGTCTAGGGGTGGAGATAACTCTGCAATATCTAAGCCAACTACTTTGCCACTGTGCATGATGTATTTCAATAGGGGGAGTATTTGCCATGGTGTGACGCCCAATGGTTGAGGCGCACTTACTCCTGGAGCAAAACATTCGGCAAAGACATCAAGACATACACTTAAATAGATATAGTCTAAATTTAGCAAAAAATCATCAATAAAGGCCATTTGCCAAGCCATATTTTGTTCATGAAGTGTTTCTGCGCTTAGATAGGGGACTTTTAATTCATTGGCACGAGTGAACAGTGATGAGGTATTACCGTTTTGTTGGATGCCAATACAACAATAGTTAAAGGGGGCTTTGTGTTCGTGACAATAGGTGGCAATTTGCGAAAAAGGAGTGCCGGAGGTGCCTGGTTGGCCTCTTTGATGGGGGCGTAAGTCAAAATGAGCATCAAAATTAATAATGCCCATTTTCGCATAATGCGGTGCTAAGCCTTGATAATGGGCCCACGCGATTTCATGTCCTCCACCTAGCGCTACAGTGCGATGCTTTTGTTGATGACAGGCATTGATTAGCGTTGCTAATTGAGTTTGTGCTTGTTCTAATTCGTCATTGTGGCATTCGATGGTTCCTAGATCTAAATAAGGCCCCGATCTGCTGCAAGGTAGTTTAGCCAATTGTGTTTTGATTTGATCTGGTCCAAAGCGAGCTCCTGCTCGGCCTTGGTTGCGTATAATTCCTGCATCGCTAGCAAAACCTAAAAAAATGGTGCTTGGAGGAATGATGTTTAATTCTTGAATAGTAGGGAGAAAAGTAATATTTTGGAAAAATCGCTCCGGATTATCAGTATCTTTTCTTCCTTGCCAAAGTTCTGGTTTTGCTGGTTTATAGTCAGGCAAATCAAGAAGCATTGCGTGTCCTTAATTAAATCGATTTTACTAATTAGAATCGTTTAAAAAGAGTTAGAATGCAAGAAGTTGAAATAAATATACCCTCATCCGCCCTTGCGGGCACCTTCTCCCGGTGCGGGAGAAGGATATATTGGATGTAGATTAACT
>CAZSAO010000039.1:9166-23959 GCA_964605275.1 uncultured Legionella sp. | reverse complement strand
AGAGCTCTACCTCAACTCATTGTTCCTTAATAGATGGGCTTAATTCAACGCTTACAAATTAGGCGACATTTTAAGTACATTAACTCAAAAAGCAGAAAAAATTAGCCAATCAATCGAAAGAATAGCAAATACGGACTTTTATACTGTAAAAACAGCGGCAGAAGGCGATTGCTTGTTTATTGCAATAGCTAAACAATTAGATACTAACGCCATTACAGCCACAACCTTAAGAAATAATGTTGCTGATGCGGTCGAAAAAGATCCTGCTTTTTACAAAGATCTTATTACCGGAGATCATCAGGTGGACTTCAATTTTTACCTTGCAAATATAAGAAAGCCTAAAATATTGTGGGGCGGACATATAGAAATAAGTATTCTAGAAGAGCAATATAAAAGACCCATTATCATTTTGCAGACGGATAAAGAAGCAAACTTAAGTATAGTTAATTTGTCCGTGCTAAATATAGAGCATATAAAAGCAGAACAACTCCAACCAATTTGGTTGCTCTATACTGGTGGTTCTCATTATGATCAACTCAGTTTTCAAGGTGATAGTATAAACGATACTCTCGACGTTTTAGTTGCTCTAACAGATGATTCACTGCAAAGAAACATGTCCTGTAAATAAAGCTCACTCGCTTTTAACAAATACTATTAACCACTTATACTAGAACGTGGTTAATAGTAAGCGAGCAAGTATTGTTCTAGCCCTCTCCTTTAAGCAATTACGAAAACGCTTTGGCGTTTTCAATAACCTACCCGCTAGCACGTACAAAATGACACCATGATAGACCAACATAACAGGTATTCATTTCGGAACGTGAGCAAATGATAACAACCATACTTTTTATTTATTTTCGTAGCATGATAATTTTATATTCTAAATTGTGAAACTCTTTATCTAATAAATGCATGCCATAAGTACAGACAATAACCAATGCCCCTGTAAATCCAAAACCGTAATAAAAAGGTCCCCTATATACAGTCCAAATGGATAAAAAGACATTTAAAAATAAAAATAACACGCTTAATAGTAATGCATCTTTGCGTTTGTCCATATAATATAAAAGATTTAATATCCCTAAACAAATAACTTGCAAGCTGGTACCAATTACATCAATAAATAACAAATTTTTATAAATAGGCGAAATATTAAAAGCCTTTAAAATGTTCTCGCCTGCTTGAAACATAATAATAATCGTAATAGCCTGTATCTTTACAATGGAATAAATCACGTTATAAGCATGTGTTACCATTTGCGAGCGCATCGCTTGAATATAGCTTAGTGATTTTCCCTCGCGAATGGCCTCATGAAAACGCTCATAATAATCGGAGAAGTTGGTTTCAATTAAAAATAATAACACCCCCATTCCAGGGGTTACGGTTAAATAGGCAATAAAAATAGGGGCATCATAAAACATAGAGCCGCGCAATGGCCCAATTACACTATTACTGGTTCCAGGACTAAACCAAAAAACAAATTTATCAACCCAAATCGCTAAATTAAAAAATACACCACTCAACATTAACGATTTATACATTTGATTTTTTTGCAGAAAATGAAAATCAATTAACTTATCCGTCGGATATTGTTTATAAATTGCCCCGACAAGAAGCGTAATTAAAAACAATTGCCCCAAACAATAACTCAACATTAAACCTTCTAGACCTAAATTGCGGAGCAAGAATCCTAAAACCACAATCAAACCATAGCTCACTAAAAAAGCCTTAACGATTTTAGTGTAATCTTTTAAACCTGTTAATAAATTAATAACGACCCAAAGATTGCTCAAGAGCACAAAAGAGGCCATAAATAAAAGACGATAGGCAATAGATTGCTCATTAAAGGCAAAAACAATGAGCAGAAAGGACAGGCTCCCAGAAATCAGAGATACCATTGCCAGCATGCCATTAAAATTAGGAATAATTTCTTTATTTTTATGCAAAAACAATTGATCAGCCACATAACGTGAAAAACTATTTTGTGCAAACCCACTAGCAATTAAACTACCGGCAACTAAATAAGTAATAGATATTTGAAATTGTACGACTATCGTGTGATATAAGGGTGATACAGAAATAAATAATCCTAAAACCAAAATACTTAAAATAGAGATAATCCAAGGTGTGGAGCTAATAATTCCGGCCGTAGAATAGGCGGCAAGAATTCGGGTTAAATTATCATGCTTAAGAATTTTATGTAACGAAAATCCTATTCCTGCCATGAGCGCATCCTTTCTTTATACAGTGTGCCATAGTGTTCCATAATAACATTTTGGTCGTAATAACGTTGGGCACGCACAATGGCCGCTTGGCTCATTTGTTCCCACAAAGGTTTATTCGTTAATAACTCAATAATGGCTTGTTCCAACGCCTCAGTATCAGCTACTCGAACTACAATTCCGGCAGGCCCTATTGCCTGATCTTCATCGCTGCCACCTAAGACCATTTCTTTACAAGCCCCTACATCCGTTGCCACAACGGGAATTCCTGCGGCAAAACTTTCTAAAATAATAAACGGCATTCCCTCACGAATCGCATTTAAAACCAACACTTTTACTTGCGGCAATACATCACTCATGCGTTGATGTAACTGAAAAGTAACAATGTCTTGCAACGAAATATTTTCAACAAGCGCATGGCATTCTGCGGCATATTGCGGGTCTTGATCAATAGAACCAATAATCCAAAATTGAGCCTCTTCTACTTGACTATGAACTTTAGGTACCGCCCGAATAAATCCTTTGACATCTTTCATCGGCACAATACGGCCAACAAAACACACCACATCAAGCTTTTCATCAAAACTACGACGTAAAATTTCAAATTGCTCAATATCAACACCATTGGGAATAATCATGGTTTTTTGTGCATCGGCGCCTTCTTCAATTTGAATTTCATTCGCCATTTTGGAGAGGCTCACAATAGGAGAGGCGATGTTATAACAAAGCTGCGACAGAGTTTTAAAATAACGATCCCATAAATCTCTTAAATAACTTTGTTCTGACAAGGGTCGGTCAATAACATAATCATCACGAAAATTTTTACTCAAAAATACATCGATACGCCGCTCTCGCGTGTAAATGCCATGCTCGGATAAAATAACCGGTATTTGATAATGACGATTAATTAAAAAACTGAGTAATCCAGCATAGCCAGTCGAAGCTGAATGAACAAGACGAGCCTTAGGGAAAAAATCGACCATATTAGCTAATTTCCACAAAGGCTTATGAATATTTCTTATAGTCCAAAAATAATCAATAAAGGAAGTATCGCCGCAATGCTCGCTATACGCTTGAGTTAAGAAATCCCAGCTGGCTTCACCATATAAAAATTCTTCGTAATCAACGCCACTGCCTTTTTGATACAAGCTTAAATTGCCTATTTCATTCATTGCCTCTTTGTGACGACAACGAAATGCCTTATGAACCGTATGCATTGTCATCATACTTTCTGGATTAGGTGTATAATCAGCCGCACGCATGAACTCAGGCGACACATCTTCATCAAATAGATAATGCACTTGCAAATGCGTTAAATTAGGGGGAAGTTCATAACGAATACCCTCTTTATAATGCTCTGGTGCTCCACCTAAAAAAATAACCGCAAACGTATAATTAGGAAAACTTTTAATGATTTGTTCTACCCAAGTAGATACGCCACCTAAAATGTAGGGATAGGAACTTTCAAGAATAAGTGCGATATCAACAGATTGTGCTTTGCGATCACCTGGGTATAGAATCATTACGACACCAAAAAGTTACAAGAGGACGGATTTTAAAAATAGCAGTAAACGATTTATCATCAGCTAAATACTGTCTCACGGCTTCATAATCTTTTTTTGCAAAAGCAAGCTCAGCAAAATAAGGATATATTTTACTATTAGGTGCATGACATTGTACCGCTTCACATAATAAATTTATTCCTTGTTCCAGCCTACCTTGCGTCATATGAATACGTGCAAGCAACACCAGAATAAACGGGTCATTTTTATAAAATAAATGAGCCATTTCGGCATAATATTTACTTTTGCCTAAAATAATTTTGCGAAACTCTTTTTCACCTAAATTAAGATAAATTAATTCCCAATATAAAAAAGCTAACTGCTTCGCACAATAGGCTTTATTAGCATCCTGTAAGGTCTTAGAATAAATTTTTAATAATTCATTAATTTTTTCATGGAGGAAATTTTGTTGATTTTCTAATAAACTAAAAGCACAAATACGCAGTTCTTCCATATCATCAGAAACTAATTGGTTATAGAGTCGATTAACATTTTGCTTGGCACCACGACTCACCGTAATCAATGCTTGCTTACGTTCCTCTGCAGGAAAGCTAGACCGTTCAAGCCGTATCGCAGCCCAACCTTCAGCGTAACTTTCCACTTGTACCGAATCTTTACGAATATAAATAGGATTATGGAATGGGACTATTTCTACAGGGTATGTTGCATGACGATAATTTTTTAAATAATAAACAGCTACTAAAATAAAAAAACTTCCTAATACTGGCACAAACCATTGCATTATCCAAAGAAACATAAAAAAGATCCCTTTTTTATGTGGTCCTTTATTAAGTATTAATAAAGCAATCCATGAAAGAGCCGCACTAAAAAAACAGCATACAATAAAACATATCAATAATATGGATCGCTGCGGTGAAGGTGCCAATAACAAATGATAAAGTGACGTGAACCATGAATTATTCAACACGCTCAGGCAACCCTATAAAGTCCATAAATTCACTCAACAACCCAACTGGTTCTGTATTATATAATTGCATCGAACGCATCTGAATTTGTTCAGCAGTATAAGAAAGGCCCATTGTCACTTTTAAAAATTTATCAATACGATTTAAAAAACCATAAACACCTGTGGCATCAGTGAAGGGGACTAAAGTAATTAATACATCCTTATCACCCACGTGCAAATCCCACATCACATCTAAAAAGCGACGTTGTTTTTTTAAGTGTTCAATAACACTGTACGGACGAAATTCTTTTGGAACAATAACAGCACATAAGGCGCTATCAATTTGCAGCGTTTTTTGTAAGTGCATTAACTTTTTAAACTGACGTGCAAAATCACTGGGACAACTAGGAAATATACTAAAAAATTGTGGATTAATTTTAATGATAGAAATCTCTTCCACAAAATAAGCAATTAAAACACTTAAAGTCGTTAACATTTCATCATTTAACGTCCAAAAAGACATATCTTTAATAACCACAAAACCTAAACATACTCCCTCACTTGAGGTCATAGGAAAAGCAGCTAAATAATTACATTCATTTGCATGTTCTAAATTATTTAAAGAGACGTAATTAGTACTTTGTGTTTCTATCGTTTGGCGAATTAAAGGATCATCTAGATCAAGTATTCCCGCTGGCCCAATTTCCGCAACAGGAGTGCTATTGAGATTCTTACCTTCATATAAATAAATACCTGCACTATTAACCGCACAATATTGTACCAATGTTTGTAAAAACCGATAACTAATTTCAGGCGTGAGTATGCCTTGATAAGCCACGCATACTTGTTGCAGCTCAATCATCACTTTTCGTAACGTATAAGGTTTTGTAATAATATTATGCTCTAAGTAATCGTAAGATAAGCGCAGCATATAATAAGAGTTAGTTAGACTTTCTAAACGCTCATTAGTATAAACAAGCAACTCTTCGGCATTAATAGTCCGACGCAACCAACTCGAACTAAATACAGCACAAACGATTAATAAACTAATACCACTTAACGTATAACTTTGAAAATCAAACATCGTAAAATGACTGCTATCTTGTGCAAAAAACGCAATGCTAATAATCAAGAAAGCAGAAAATAATGCAGGACCAAGACCATATTGTAATACGATGATAATACTTGCCAACCAAGGCCAAGGAAAGACCTCTCGTAAATAGAGAATATTTTTGGGATTAGACACATAACATAATCCTAAAATAATCCCTGTTACCAAGGCACTTTCCACCCAAGTCCAAAGACGATTTCCTTTCCATAGCCAAATATTTTGCAAGAATTTAATCAAATCAATTTTAAAGAACAAAGCATTTCTCGAATTAATTGTTGACCAGTAGTACTTAATCCAGAACGTGTAGTACCAATTTTACTGCCTACAGAATTCCAAATCATGCGACCATTTGGCACATCATAAAGTTGCAACGCAACAGATGCCACAGGCTCTCCATCCAAACCTACTTTATACACCCACTCATTAACTGCACCAACCATAACAAAACGCAGATGATGATGACGCGCCCAAGTCATAATTTGTTCTTGCGAGGGATTTGCATTAGGACACACAATTAATTGATTGCATGTTTGATTTGCTTTAAACGTGTTCATCGTCTGCACGCCATTACTTTCCAAAATTCCTTTGGTAATACTCATAGCCCTATATCCGGCCTGTGGTACTTCTGTATTATTAGTAAAAGGCACAATCCCCCATTGAACACCGGCAGGCACCGTTTGGTGAGATGAATTTATGGTAGTACATGCGGTCAAAAAGAAAAAAAACCATCCGGCCATTAACTTAAAAAAAACCTTCATACTCCGTCTACTCCTTTAGAATAAATATCACATCAAATGCTTAACGTACAAAAGAGGTAATATAAAGCAAATGATGCAATGCAAATAAGTTACCTAGTTAAACGTGTTTTATTAAAAAACTCAAGATTTGTTTTTTAATTCAAAAAGATAAAAGAATAGCTAGAAAGGGACAACATGACAAATTTCGACGTCCCACGACTTGTACACGAGATTCAAATGCGTCAACCCCCATTAATATATTTCAACTTGATAAGGCGTGCAGGGAAGAAGATGGACGCTATTTGTTTCATATATATTCTTCTCCTATTAGAAACACAATACAGCATCTTGCGAACAAATTGCAGGACGTAGGGGAGCAGGCACAAAACCTTAGGGGGTTGTGTCGATACCTATGGAATAAATCGCTGTATGTAGGGTTTGAAAAGGTAAAACATTTTCATAAGGATACATCAGCTCCTAAACGCAGTGATCCTTCAAGTTAAGTTCAGTGCCGTGTCTAGAAGATCACTGTTTAAAATCAGGGCAAACTCATTGAATAGGTTAATTTAATCTCATCTCGCCTACGTTCCACGCTTTATGCGTGGAATCTAGTACCGAACATGATGAGGCATTGCATGCATTCCACGCATGAAGGTTGGACAGAGGCATAAATACCGTATTTTATACTCAAGGTTTAGATGCGATTGCCCTGCTTCAATATGACGTTTTTTACATAATTAATGAACATATGCGCTACTTTTCAATGGCTTGAAATTAAGCGGAATTGCTAGTACATTTCAAAAAACAATAACTCAGCGTCGTCAATACATTCAAGGTTTATATACTGTTCCTCGCTTAACGCGACCCCATCACCGGCATGCATCAAATGTCCATTTACCTGAATAGTTCCTTTAACAAGCTGGAGCCAAGCGCTCTGATGAGCTAAATGATGCGTTAAGGTTGCATTCTTTTTAAAATGGCCTACATAAAGATTAACACGCTGATGAATAAGTAGCGCATGCGCTGAGGGTTTAGGAGAGCCAATTAAAATAAATTCATTTATCTTGTGTTGAATTTGCTTTTGCTCATAGCTCGGTTGAATTCCTTTTTCTAACGGAATAATCCAAATTTGAAGCAAGTGAAGTTCATCGCGAGTGGAGTGATTAAACTCACTATGGCGCACACCACTACCTGCCGACATACGTTGAATCTCACCGGGACGAATAATAGAACCATTACCCATATTATCTTTATGTTCAAGCGCCCCACTAACAACATAAGTAATGATTTCCATATCGTGATGAGAATGCATATCAAAGCCCGAACTTGGCTGAATAACATCTTCATTTATCACGCGTAACGCACCAAAACCCATCCAGTGCTCATCATAATAATTGGCAAAAGAAAAGCTATGATAGCTGTTTAGCCAACTAAACAGCCCCCTTCCCCTCTGCTCTGCAGACCGTACAGTAATCATACTGCCCCCCTTAAAATGAACCAAAATAGTAAGCATCCATCTTCATTAAAAATATAATGCATAACTTGCTTTAACTAACCGCTGAATTTGAATGCCGGTGCCTTGATTGGTGCCTTCACTGTAATAAAGTAATAATTTATCACGGCCTAGCACACTACCAGAAAGGCCTGCATTATAAAGCATACCTAAACCTACATTAGAGTTATTCGATAACGTAAAAGAGGCAAAAGGACGAAATGTGCGTGTATAGTTTTCAATAAGCGTTTGGCCAAAAGAAACGGTTACACCGTATTCATAAAAATTATTGGGAATAAGAAAATTAACCGTGGGAGGCACCCCCTCTGGAATCAAAGAAAGAATGCTGCCTTGAAGCACGTTCGTTTTATTGTAATAAGCACCAGCAGTACCATATACCGCAGCGGTCCAATCAGGATACGTTTGCCAAAAACGATGCTCAAAAGTAAGTGCACCATGTACGCCATCGGCCACATGATAGCCATCTTGAGTATAAAAGAAATTGTGCGAGACATCGCTTAATATCGTATCGGTGGCAGTAATAACATAATTGCCATTTAACAAAATATTATTTTTTACCCCACCCACTAACATTCCTAAAGAATCGTCAGCCGGCTGATGATATCCTAAATTCAATGCGCTATTAAAATCATGAACCAGCTGATATTCACGGCGCGCGCGCATAGTAAAAAAATCATTTAAATCGCCGCGATAACCTAAATCAACCAACAAACTACCTCTATATTGTGGTATCTCAAACACCACCCCACTACGCTCATCATGATCAGGCACATTAGTAATCGCTTGCGATGAAGTCGCCACACTGGTGTTTATTGGTTGCTCATCGGTATCCATCAAATTGGAATACCAAAGAGAGTTATAAGGGGTAATACGCAGGCCAGGACCATGAGAATAAGAAAAACTGGTGATATTACGTGGTCCTTGCACTTGCGCGTATTGAAACAGCTCAAAACTAGTCGATAGTTTATTTGCTGTTTTAAACATCGCGGGCGTAAACAAGTTATCATATAAATCACTGTCTTGTGGGTGTTGCTCCAATGCCTCAAAAGCATATTGTTGCGCTAGGGACGGCGCATCTATTTTTTGCGCACCTAACACTTTATCGCGATAAGAGGCGACTTTTGTTGGGTTTGTTGCTGTCTTGGGATTAGGCGTGGTTAATATATCGCGCATCAAATAACGATCTTCATGTCGCAAGGCAATAGTCAACACCGCCCATGCTGGTGGAAGAATATCTTGCGCTTTATAAGACGCATAAATAGCATCCGCCAACGCATCACTTTGCGTATTAAACGCCCAAGTTAAAAGTAATAACTCTACATCGGGGTTAACAAATTCTTGCAATACCATTAATGCGGCACGCGTTACATCAACCGGTGCTTCTTGTATTGATAATTTTAAGTAATCTAATAATTGAATGTAATCAATTGGTGCTTGTTGTTGCGACAAAAGAGCTAAGTACTTCGGCCAAGCATAATGCGTCACCGCCCACGACTGCTCATATAAATAAACACTATCTAAAATATCTTTAAAATTAATTAACCAATACGGATCGGCATGTCGCGATTCAAATTGTTCATAAAATAGTTGAAGCGCGGCTATAGTTTTAGCCGGTTGGTTCAGTACAAAATAGCCTTGCGCATAACTACCTAAAAGTACATCAGATAATTTATCTGTTTTACTCCATAACGCTAAAGAGTATCTTAAACGTACGAGATCATTTGTTTGGATTAAAAAAAACAAGAAATCAGATTTTAAATAATAATTCGTTGGCAATATTTGTAGTGCATCAACAAAGACGTTAACCGCAGCATCATGCCTTCCTATTAATTGCAAATAATTGGCCTTTAGTTCCGCATAAGCGGTATCGTAGCGCATCATGGCGCGTACCGCAGCGGGAGTTGATGCATCAAGTTTTGGAAAATCTCGCCAAGCACTATTTTGCAATGCCCAAGAAAAAGCACTAATAGCAAAAGAAACATTTTTAGGGTAAGCCTGTTTTGCTTTTTGCGCATACCTATAGGTCAATGGCGGATTGTTCGCCCCTAGAATCTCAATCATCTTCGAATAAATACGCTCATTTGCCCGGCCTTGTTGAATGATGTGTGCATAAGCCGCCCGCTCCTCACTTGTATTGCCAGTTAGCGCGCTAATAATGGCATAATTTTCCCAATAGACATTGAGGTCTTGAGATAAAGTTAAAGCTTTGTTTTTTGCTTGTGCTAATGAGTGTTGCGCTGCAACAAATTGATTTTCTGCAACCTCAATTAAGGCTTCTTGCAGTGCCATTGCGGGAGAAGCACCATACTCGTTATCATATGTTTTTAGATAGGCTAATTGATTCTCAAAATCAGTAATCAATTTATAAATTTTTATTTTGCTTAATAAATAATTAGCTCGAGAAAAAAGATAGGTTGATTGCTGCAAAAAATGCTGTGCTTCAGTAATTGAACCTAGGCGTAATAAGGCATCAACCATATCAATGCCCATATTAGGCAAATACATATGATGGGCTAATGCCGAATGCAAAAACTTTAATAAATAGCGATCATCATGCATTGCTTTACTTAATCCTAATCCTTTTTGTAACGCACCGCTATTTTGAGCGTGTTGGACTAAATGCAAATACTGCGCTGCCGCAATACCAGGATTTTGCATCCAAATCGCCGTTTGCGCTAATTTATCACGCCATGCATTGTTTTCTTGTTGTAACAAGGGCGTTCTGGTTTGTTGCTCTGCAGCAGCAGCTACAGCATAAGCTCCTTTAATATTTGCATTTAATAAATAAACTCGATAAGCAAGCTCATAGATTTCTTTGTCATAAGGAATAATAGCAATATGTTGCTTTTCCTCCTTATCGCTAGGAAGAGTTACTTTAATTATCGTTGATAGAGGCATTTTAGGTGAAATAACAGATTGCGCAATGCCTGCAGCACTGATAACTAGGAGAATAAACAGTGTTAGCGGCAGTTTATAATGCAAATATTGACGTCTCATGACGTGTGCCAAATCACATCCACCAATGGCAAAATGAATGATTCTAAAAGACACCATGTCAACAGCTGCGAATATTTTATATAGTAAACTTATCATTGAGTAAATTGTAACCGAATAATTTGCGTCATATATTCTTCAGCTGTTTTAGGCTGATTACCCCGTAATGCCGTATTAACCAAAAACAATAATAAATCTTTATCTTGTGGCACGGAATTAATATGCTTTTGCGCCAGCTCTAATGCTTGTCCCGGTAAGCCCCCGGCACTTAAGCTGTTTATTGCATTAATAAAACTTTTCTTTTTTTGTGCTTTTGATTGATAGCGTTGCATCGCCATTAAATAAAAATCAGCGCTGGTTTGATAGTCACTAACAAACAACGCCGCTTTTCCTGCTTGGGCGTAAAAAGAAGCGGGCATGGTTTGTTTTGAATGTAAGACTTGTTTATAAAACCCCAATGCTAATTGCGGCAGATTTAGTGCAAGGGCATCATGGCCTAAAAAGGCCGCCTCTTTAGCCGTTAAATAAGGGGCGTTTTTTAACACGAATAGCCATTGCTCTAAAATCTGTTCCTGCGCACTACGAGCCACACTGTGAGCACGTAATGCAAAAGTGCGCGTTCGTATTATTTGATACTGAATCAACTGCAATTTCCAGCGTGCTTTTTCAGTTAATGGCAATTCTAAGTAATGAGTAATCATGCGTTGTGCGGCGCTAAAATGATTCATAGCCACTTCTTGTTGTACCAAACTAATTTTATAATCCATATTTTCAGGATAGCGAATAACCAAATCCTTTAAATATTCCACAGTTAAAGGACTTGCATTGTTACCATTTTTCATTTGCGATAATAATAAATGCCGAGGAAATAGCAAAAATAAACAGCCCAGGGCAATGCCACTAAATAATAAGATAAGCCACCAAGAAAATAAGGGGGGTTGTTTTACTGGCATTGGATTGAAATCTCACTGACTTTATTGGGTATTAAGCTGTAATTTTGATAGCCGTTATCGTTTTTTGCATAAAGCTGCGTATCGTCTTGTTTTACTAGGCACTCAGCAGTATGTGCCAGTGTTACCTCAATAGGAACATAGCCTTTAAAGTGAATGTTCATACCCTGACTCGTTCGCGAAAAAAAGGCAATTTTAGCATTAGCACTAACCAAATAAGGTTGCGTTGGTGGTAGCGAGGTTACACGTAAATAAACATCTCCTCCGGGCGCAGCATGGACGTAATAACTGTTATTATGCGCATTAAAGCCCATAATATTGTGACTGTTTTTTAAATCAGGATATCCCATGCTCTTTGGGATTCTAAACTCTCGTAAATCACCCCGTCCTAAAATCAGCCATCCTTTATCTTTTGGAGCTATTAATAATTCATTAAAATCAACAATCTTGTCGACATATTCTGAAGCAAATAAAGGCATCGTTTGTTGGTGCAAGGCCCAATCATATATTTTTTGTAATGCTTTAATACCGCCAGGTTGTGCCATAGTAAAAAAATGAATGTAAATATTTAAAGGTTTTAAGCGCTCCGGTTTGTCAGTTGCCACAAGAGCATTGATAATGTTTATTAAAGAATAAAAAAACCTATCTTCTTTCTCACCTTGTGCTTCCTTATCGTTACCAATCGGGGCAAAAATATGAAAATTAGCACTTGCATTGCTTACACCTAAAGCGGATAAACGCGTAATGGACGGATTATATTTAGTAATGAGCGTGCCTGGATTTAGATTACGTAAGTTCTTTTACATAAGTTAAAGCCTGCTCCGGCACATCGCCCTCCCCCGACCATAAAAAAACTCGGCACTTTTTGTCTTTAGGGGCTAAATGCTTATTAATATATTCCACTGAGCCCACTATTTCGGTATATAAATCAAAATGATAATTAGGAATAGGTAGAATATTAGGATTAAGGCTCTGCTCTTTGAATTGTGCGGCTTTCATCCAATTAAACGGATGGCTGTAGGTATGGCTAGCAATTTCCACATTGGGTAGCGCAAATATTTTTTTCGCAATACCTTCGAGCTCGTTCGATTCTTTAGGGTGTAAGCCATTTGCCGCTATTTCACCTTGAATAACCGAAACAGTGGTAGGAAGACGATAGCGCTCTAAAATTTCTCGGCGCATGACCTCACCCACAAAAGCCCCACTAAACCATTCACCTTTATTGGCAAAACCATCGCCATCAATATGAGTAAAGAATAATCTGCGCCCATTTTCTGTTGTTGTATCGGGAATAGGGCTATTAGGTAGGTGCAGTGCTTTTTTAAAAAACTCAAATGGATTTATCGCCCAACGCTGCTCACCAATACTGACAAAAGGAAGAAAACTCGTGCCCAGATAATAACCTCCCCAGGGTGTGATTGCCGCAACATCTGAAGCTAAACCCACCTCATCTTGCACGGTTAATAAAGAGTCTCCTTGCGCCGGTTCTAATTGTATGGCAGTAAAACTAGCCGGATTTAACTGCGGTTTAATTTCATAATTAATTAAAGGTGACTGATGAGTGATGCGTAATTGATGGGCTGTATGCGTGCTCATTGGATAACGTAGGCCAAATGGTTTTAGTTTTTCTGTATTGAGCATAAAGCCAAAGTCATTTAAAATTACCAATGGTATTTTTTGTTTTAATAACATTAAATACCATTGGTATAACTCTTTTTCTTTGCCTAAAATAATGCCATCAACCGCAATCACGACACCGGCGTATTTTTTTTTTGATAACACAGGCAATGGTTCATGTACATTATGAACTTCAACATTATAACCTAGATGATTAAGAGGTGCGGAATAGATTTTAACCGCTGTAGATCCCATGCGCTCATCCATATTATGGATGGCACCATTGTAAAGAATTAAAATCGTTCGGGGCAAAAATACCTCATTTTGCAAATAAAGCGTGGTTAAATCACCATCAGCTACCCAAGGACTACAGCCTACCTGCACAATTTGTTCCGCCACCTCGTTAATTTTAATACGATTATTAGGACTGACGTAATCAATAATGGTCACGGGAAGGCCTAAGCGTTTTACGGCCTCTATTTCTTTTAAAACAAAAGCTCTATCAGACGCACTGACTTCAAAGTAGCGTTGGTGCTCATTATCCCACCCCGAAAAAACAGACTCAACTGTAACTTTAGAGATGAGTGATGCAACATCGGGAATCACTTCAAAGCCACGATTAAGAATTAATTCGGCATCAGGATATTTACTTTTCACCCGATTTATCAAGGTGATAATGCCTTGCTGTTGCTTTGTTTTTTGTTGCGCATCATGCATCACCAAACCGTAGGAATCGAGCATATCAAAATAAAAACCACGAAAGCCTCGTTCCCATTGCGGCGTAATAATATTATCTAAAAAAAACTGTTGCCATTGCGGATTAGTCTGATCCAGAATAAATGTCTTCCACGCTTTATTTTTACCAATAATCCATTTGGGATCAATTGGTTTGTTATTCACCTCTAAAGTTAATGTTTCACCTACAGGCGCATATACAAATGCTTTGCGGTACGCGGTATTAAATTGTTTCGGATTCAATTCGTTATAAGGTTGGACCACCACATTTTTATATAACTTTAATTGCGGTAAATCATCCATGCCATAATAAATAGCTAAATCGATATCAAATGTTGGTGCTGCAACGCACATACCACTCATGATAAAAAAACAGCCTAATAGCAGGTTTTTTAATGCAGTGAACATCATGGATTGCTGTCTTTAAGCATTCGAACCAGTGTGG
>CAZSAO010000039.1:0-9107 GCA_964605275.1 uncultured Legionella sp. | reverse complement strand
AATTCCCTCTTCTAAACCAACGTGCGGCGAATACTCAAGTAAGTTTTTAGCTTTACTGATATCCGCTTGTGAGCGAGCCAGCTCACCTGGACATCCTGACTTTGAAATAGGTTGCGAATCGGTAACATCTAATGTCGTTGCTATAATTTGATAAAGCGTAGATATATCCACCTCGTTACCTGTACCAATATTATAAACGGTATTCATCGCCTGAGAATTTTGCGTTGTTGCTGCTAATATATTGGCCGCAACCACATCATCGACATAACAAAAATCGCGTGTTCTTTTAACATCATCGTGGATGAATGTAGATTTATTATTCGATAATTCATTAATCCAGCGATTAATTACCGCTGCATAAGTACATTGTGCATCTTGTCTGGGACCATAAATATTAAAATAACGTAAGCCAATAGTGTTTAAGCCATAACATTTAGAAAAAACTGCAGCATATACTTCATTCATATACTTTGTCGCATTATAGGGTGACAAGATATCTACTGATTGCGTTTCAACATGCGGTAATGGGTTATTATTACCATAAACCGCACAAGAAGAAGCATAAACAAACCGCTCAACCTTTGCTTTATTCGCCGCTAACAATATATTAAAAAATCCATCAACATTAATTTGATGAGTAAGATCTACGTGCGCCACCGATTTAGGAATACTGGCCAACGCCGCTTGATGCAAAACAATATCCACACCCTGCATGGCTTTTTCGCAGAGATTAAATGAAGTAATATCGCCTTCATAAAAAGTAAAATGGCGTTGTTGCTCTGCTGGCAGTTGGTGTAATACTGTATCGATATTATGTTGATTACCCGTACTAAAATTATCAACCCCTACTACTTTTTGATTATGGCGCAACAAAGTTTCCAACAAATTAGAGCCTATAAAACCCGCGACCCCAGTAATCAACCAGTTTTTTTGGGTGTGTAAGCGCTCACTAATACTCATTCCTAACATCCTGTTGTTTCTATTATTTTTTAAGTATGTCATCACGAGCAATAACAACTGTCAAGAATTATTGCAAGGCAAAAGCAGCCAATAGATTAAGTCACCTCCATGCCGGTAACGTTCCACGCTGTATGCACAAAATATAGTGTCGAACCGGACATAATACTGTATAGATTTCACACTCAAAATTTAGGTGTGTTTTCCTGAAGATTATAAGTTAGAGATTTTGATAATAGTTTTTCGATTTTACGTACGGTAATAGGTTTGCTAAAAAAATACCCTTGTATTGCATCACAGCGCATTTCTTTTAATATATTAAGTTGCTCTTCTGTTTCTACACCTTCAGCTACTACCGTTGCATGTAATTGTTGTGCAATAGTAATAATAGCTTGCACAATGACTCTATCCACAGCATGGCTTATAATATCTCTTATTAATGAGCGATCGATTTTAAGGGTGTCTAGAGGTAGTTTTTTCAAGCGGCTAAACGTGGTATATCCTACACCAAAATCATCACAAGCGATCCGCACCCCAAGCTCTTTTAATTTTTTTAAATTACGTTGCGTTATGCCATCTTTTTTTATCATGGTACTTTCTGTTATTTCTAATTCTAAAAGAGAGGCCTCTAATTGCGATTCTTTTAAGGCATGTTCAACACTATGAATTATGTGCGTTTTTTCTTGTAACGAAGTACATAATTGCAAGGGAGAAACATTCACAGACATACGAATATTAGCCCCTAGTTCTTGCCAGGATTTTGCTTGCTTACATGCTTTTTTTAACAACCAATCACTAATCTTATTGATTTGATTGGTACGTTCAATAAGAGGAATAAAGTGCTCTACCGGAACATTTCCCAACTGCGGATGAACCCATCGTAAAAGACATTCCACACCAATAATACGTTGCGATTGCAAATCAAATTGCGGTTGATATAGAAGCACTAGCTCATTACGCTCTAATGCATGTACGACATCTTTTTGTAATTGCTGCATGCAATTAATTTGGCGACCTAATTTAAAATTAAAAAACTGCGCTCTATTTTTTCCTAACTCTTTTGCGCGATGCAGGGCAATATCCGCATGAGATAATAATTGTTCTGCATTACGTGCATCATCAGGATAACGACTAATGCCAATACTACCAGTGATATCAATATTATAATCATCAACACAAAATCCTTGTGAAAACTGCTTTAATAAAGAATGTGCTTGGCTCATTGCTTGTTGGGGAGAGAGATCTTGCAATAAAATAATAAATTCATCTGCTGATTTATGAATCAGAAAGATATTGTTTTTTTTAAAAAATAAAGGAATCATTTGCGCTACATTGCTCAACACATTATTACCTACATCATTACTAAATAATGTATTTATATTTCTAAAATTATCCACATTAAGTAAAAATACACTAAGACTAGTTAACGGTGTATTATCAATTACTTCTTGAATTTGCTCTAATATTTTAGAAAAGTGTTGCACTAAAACTAAAGGATGCGATGGATTTAAAGCATGTTCAATAAATAGCGAGCGTGGTAGCATAATCCTTCCTTGCTAACGTTTATTTATTAAGCATAGCTCAGTTTGAGCAACTAAAAGAATTATTGGTGTAAAAAAACGCATATAGATAGTTGAACATACTTCTATTGCCTACGTACGCGCGGTATCCAACGATCTTGCCCTATTGCAAGATCGTGTGAACAAGCCACAGGACGTAGAAATCGGACTTAAAACATATAAAAAATTGGAGTGATTTAAATTAAATCACTTTGCCCTGACTCAAATAGCAGGCTTGCTGCATTCAGAGGTACGATCGGCCAAACTAGGATCGGCTAAACGCGGCACCATATTATTATAAAAACTTAATTTATTTAAAGGATTTTGAGCTTCAGCTATAGCTTGCTTAATCGCACCTTCTCTATCAGATGCACCCATCTTCAGTGCTTCGGCCAAAAGAGAAACAACTTCTACATTGCCACATGAAATAGCACGTTGCAAAGGTGTTACTCTATAATATCGATCACGACTGGTAATATCTAAATCTGTTCGTGTTAATAATTGCTCTACTATCGGAGTACATCCTCTCCCGCATGCTATAATCAAAGGGCTATAATGATGTTCCCACCATGCTTCATTAACATCCAAATCTTCTCGCGCCAACAATAACTTCAACGTATCTACATTCTCAAAAAAACAAGCAGTCATTAGAGGTGTATTTTTTCCATAATCACATACATGAAGATTAATTCCTGGAATGTCTAACAAAGCAGCTACATAATCAGCTCCATCGCGCCAACGACAAGCAAATAATAAAGCGGTAGAACCAAATTTATCAGTAGCATTAGGTTCCAAACGAAGATCTGGCCATCCTGGAAAACGTTCTTGTACTTGTTCTATAGTTAGCATAGCAATACCCTTCTTTTCAAAAAATATAGATACAATTATACACGAAAAGATTAAAAATAAAACATTTATTCACGGCAGGATTTAAAAAAGTTGCTTAATAGTAAAGAGCAAGATACTTCCATAATGCCTTCATCAATTTGAAATTTATGAATAAAAGCATAACCTTGAAACAAATAAAAAACAGAGCCCGCTGCTCCTGCTTTAAAATCACGTGCGGCAAAAACTACGCGCTTCACGCGCGCATGCACTAAAGCACCAGCACACATAGCACACGGTTCTAAAGTAACGTATAAAGTACAGCCTAATAATCGATGATTTTGCACCACAGCTGCGGCTTGGCGTAACACCCTAATTTCTGCATGCTCGGTCGGATCATGACTTCTTTGCACCGCATTTCTACTAATAGCAATGAGCTGTTGCTGCTCATTAACTAATAACGCGCCAACCGGCACCTCTCCTTCTTGTTGGGCAAGAAGTGCTTGTTGATAGGCTTGACGCATCCAATAGCTATCGTTTATTCCCATTCAATCGTGGCCGGTGGTTTTCCAGAAATATCATAGGTTACGCGTGAAATACCGGCGACTTCATTGATTATACGATTAGAAACATGGCCTAGAAAATCCCACGGTAAGTGGCACCAATGTGCCGTCATAAAATCAACGGTTTCGACTGCTCGCAAGCAAATAGTATAGTCATAACGCCGCCCATCACCCATAACGCCTACACTTTTCACGGGTAAAAATACCGCAAAAGCTTGGCTTATCTGATGATAAATTCCGTTTTTATGTAGCTCTTCAATAAATATCGCATCGGCTTGGCGCAAAATATCTGCATATTCTTTTTTCACTTCACCGAGAATACGCACGCCCAAACCAGGTC
Organism: uncultured Legionella sp.; assembly: GCA_964605275.1. Lineage (GTDB taxonomy): Bacteria > Pseudomonadota > Gammaproteobacteria > Legionellales > Legionellaceae > Legionella. The sequence continues at coordinate 4,863 of CAZSAO010000039.1, read as the reverse complement.
CTGGGAAGGGGTGTCTATATACCATGTCATGGGGTAAGCCTAACTCTAAGCCCACGCGACGTACTTCATCTTTAAATAACTCACGTAGCGGCTCTAATAATTTTAATTGCAACGTGTCCGGCAAACCACCCACATTATGATGTGATTTAATCACAACGGCACTACCATTATTGGTAGCAGCAGATTCAATAACATCCGGATAAATCGTCCCTTGCGCCAGCCAGCTTACGCCTTGAATTTTTTGTGCTTCTTCTTCAAAAACATCAATGAACACTTTGCCAATGATTTTACGTTTTTCCTCCGGACAAACAACACCATGTAGCGCACTTAAAAATCGCTCTTCCGCTTGCACTGCAATGATACGAATACCCATATGTTCGCCAAACATATCCATCACTTGTGTTGCTTCATTTAAACGCAATAAACCGGTGTCGACAAATACACAAATGAGCTGCTTGCCGATGGCTTTATGTAATAACGCTGCAACCACAGAAGAATCAACACCACCAGATAATCCTAATAGAACGTGATCCTCGCCCACTAAATGACGCACATGCTCTACCGTATCGCCAATAATATTATTAGGAGTCCAGGTGGTATCGGCATGACAAATAGACACAACAAAACGCTCCAATAAGCGCGCACCTTGTGCCGTATGAGTTACTTCGGGGTGAAACTGTACTCCGTATCGATGCCGCACACTATCCGCCATTGCCGCAATAGGCGCATTAGATGTTTTACCAATAACACTAAACCCTTCGGGTAATTGCGTGACTTTATCGCCATGACTCATCCACACATCTAACAGTGCGCTATTTGACTCATTTTTGCGGTCTTCAATATCAGCAAATAACGGATTATCATCACATACCGTTAATTCAGCATAACCAAACTCTCTTATTGGCGAAGAATGTACTGCACCACCTAATTGCACGGCCATGGTTTGCATGCCATAACAAATGCCTAATAAGGGAATATCTAAATTAAATAACCATTGAGGCGCACGTGGGTTTGCTTCATGGGTGACCGTAGAGGGGCCACCCGATAAAATAACACCACAAGGATGAAGTTGCTGAAATTGCTCTTCACTGATGTGATGCGTATGTAACACGCAATACACACCCATTTCACGAACTCGGCGTGCGATTAATTGGGTATATTGCGAACCAAAATCCAAAATAAGGATGGGGCGTTTTTTTAAATCATTCATTATTAATTATCCACTTGATAATTGGGAGCTTGCTTCGTAATGCTGACATCATGCACATGAGATTCCCGCATTCCCGCATTGGTCACTTGCACAAACTGCGCTTGTTCATGTAAATTTTTAATCGTAGCACAACCGGTATACCCCATGCAGGAGCGCAGTCCACCAATCAATTGATGAATAATACTATGCACCGAACCTTTATAAGGCACTCGCCCTTCTATTCCTTCCGGTACTAACTTTTCCGCACCTTGCGTGGCATCTTGAAAATAACGATCACTTGAGCCTTGACTTAAAGACATCGCGCCAATCGAACCCATGCCACGGTAACTTTTATACGTACGCCCTTGATATAATTCAATTTCGCCAGGCGACTCTTCCGTACCCGCAAACATGCCACCTAACATCACCGTATCCGCACCAGCAGCCAACGCTTTACATACGTCGCCAGAAAAACGAATACCGCCATCGGCTATAATCGGAATCTTACCTTGCAGCTCATCGGCAACATTCGAAATGGCGCTTATTTGCGGCACACCAACACCCGTGACAATACGAGTAGTACAAATAGAGCCTGGCCCAATTCCAACTTTAACCGCATCCGCACCCGCCTCATATAAATCACGAGCGGCTGCTGCTGTTGCAATATTTCCACCAATTACTTGCACCTCAGGATAATGTTTTTTAATCCATTGCACTCGATTTAACACGCCTTGTGAATGGCCATGAGCTGTATCGACTACTAACACATCAACACCTGCATGAATTAACGCTTTAACTCGTTCATCAGTTCCCTCACCCACACCAACGGCAGCACCTACTCTTAATTGTCCTGCACTGTCTTTACAAGCAAAAGGATTATCTTTAGCTTTTTGAATGTCTTTAACAGTAATTAATCCACGTAATTTAAAGGCATCATTTACCACTAATAATTTTTCTATCCGGTGTTTATGTAACAGGCTGCGCACTTCTTCTCTGCTAGCCCCCTCTAAAACAGTAATTAACCGTTCTTTCGGAGTCATTACCTCACCAACTGTTAATGATAAGTTGGTTTCAAAACGAATATCTCGACTGGTAACAATACCTATTAACTGCTCCCCATCAACAACCGGAACACCAGAGAAATGATTACGCGTCATCACATCAAGCAATTCTTTAACACTTACATCGGACGATACCGATATGGGATCTTTAACCATGCCGCTTTCAAAGCGCTTTACTTTTCTTACTTCTTCGGCCTGTTCTTTGATGGTCATATTTTTATGAATAATCCCCAAGCCCCCTTCTTGCGCTAAAGCAATCGCAAGTCGTGCCTCAGTTACGGTATCCATTGCCGCAGACAGCAAAGGAATATTTAATTCAATAGAGCGAGTTAAACGTGTTTTTAAAGCCACATCTTTAGGCAGGATGAGTGAGTGCGCCGGAACCAACAATACATCATCAAAAGTTAATGATTGCTGTACAATAGAAAGAGCCATATTCATCTCGTTTGGTGGTTAAAATTAACCAAATAGTATAACATAAGAGTGAAAAAAATTAAACAGGTACCACACAAAAATTACATTTATCACTTTTCTGATTAAACCCGTCTAACACGCCATTAGAAAAACTGCCGATGCTCATCTTATTTTAACAAATACATGCAGTTTTAAGTACATAAATTAAACAGAAAAAAACTCAACTATTAATTTTAGAAAAAAGCTATCTTTTTTTTAGATAACTCCCTATATAGGCCTTGAATTCAAGATATAATAACGTGTACACTGCTGTTTAAATATTAGTTAATCGAAGCAATGGGATGGTTTCAGCCTTGGCTAAAATAATTGTAATTACATCTGGTAAAGGTGGTGTAGGTAAAACTACTTCTTCAGCAGCAATCTCCTCAGGTCTTGCGCTTAAAGGGCATAAAACCGTTGTAATAGATTTTGATATTGGGTTACGTAATCTTGATATTATTATGGGGTGCGAGCGTCGCGTAGTATATGATTTCATTAACGTTATAAACGGCGAAGCAACCTTAAATCAAGCACTCATCAAAGATAAGCGTATGCAAAATCTTTATATTCTTCCTGCATCGCAAACTCGAGATAAAGACGCACTGACGTTAGAAGGGGTTGAAAAAACACTTAATGAATTAGCAAAGACATTTGACTTTATCATTTGTGATTCACCTGCAGGCATAGAATCAGGTGCCTTAATGGCCATGCATTTTGCCGATCATGCGGTAGTGGTTACAAACCCAGAAGTATCTTCAGTTCGCGACTCCGATCGTATTTTAGGTATATTATCTAGCAAAACCCAAAGAGCTATTGATAATCGTGAGCCTGTAAAAGAACATTTACTCATCACCCGTTATGATCCGGAACGCGTAGAAAACGGTGAAATGTTATCCGTAGCGGACGTAAAAGATATTTTAGCTATTCCATTAATTGGGGTTATTCCAGAATCTAAATCGGTGCTAAAAGCATCGAATACAGGTACTCCAGTAATCCTCGATGAAACGAGTGATGCAGCACTTGCTTATCAAGATGCTATTGCACGTTTTCTTGGTGAAGATAGGCCCATGCGCTTTGTAAGTAATGATCGGAAAGGGATTTTTCGACGCTTATTTGGCAAAAACAAGGAGGAAATGGCATTATGAGTATTTTTAATTACTTGCGTAGGAAAAATTCAACAGCCTCTGTGGCTAAAGAGCGTTTACAAATTATTATTTCACACGAGCGTTCACAACGTAATACCCAAGATTATTTACCCAAGCTGCAAGAAGAAATTCTTGCAGTTATTGCAAAGTATGTAAATATTGATCGTAATCAAGTCAGTGTTAATTTAGAGCGTACTGGTGATAATGCAGTTTTAGAACTGAATATTACTATGCCTGATGAAGTTCTTGCTGAAGCAGAAGTATTAACTGAAGCCTAGTCTGCATTTTTTAAGATGTATTCTATCTCATTCGAATACAGCTAATTATCTATTTAAATATATTTGTACCTGTTCGAGAAGATAGCGGTTCACTAACTAAGATACCCCCACAAAAATATTGTCCCTTCTCAAGCCCTACGTACCGCGACTTGTTCGCGGTATCCAATTGAAGATCACTCGCATTAAACGATTAGAGTCTTTATGACCCTAATCGTAAATCAATGTTCTTATTATTTCCGATGAAATTTAACAGGCAATAACACGCCAAATTGCTTAAATACATCATAACGATTTTTCACTATAATTTTAGTAATCATCGTATTATTCGCCGTTATTTTTTCTATTATCGGATTGAGCTGCTCCCAAGAAGTACCAGGGGTTGCAATTAAACCATTTAATTGTGCTTGCAATACTTTTTTCTCTTTAATCAGCGATTTTATTTGTTGATGATTAACTTGTTCTATTTTACTTAACTCCTGACGCTGTTCTTTGGTTAACAAATGAAAAACACCACCATGGTGAGAATGGCAATGATGGAAGCGAGCCATACCATGCCTTGAATGTTCCGAAGATTGAGGAGCAGAAGTACTCCAAGCCGTACTGAGCGATAAACCCAATATCGTAATTAATAAACCTTTTCTTATCTGCATATTTATTCTCCTAAGACTCATGAAAGCGCCTGTATCGATCCCACATTCCGCAGCAAAATTAAGAATAAAAGGCCCAATATAATGAAC
>CAZSAO010000038.1:0-24313 GCA_964605275.1 uncultured Legionella sp. | reverse complement strand
GGATGACGTGGTTTTTCACCGGGAATTACTAACCTGTAACTCAACAACTTGTATGTGTTATCAGATAACGCTACAGTAATAAAAACGAGGAATAAAAGGATAACTGCATGAACTATTTTAAAAATACAATCTCGCATTTTGGTCTAGTTAGTAAAGGAATGCACTGGTTAATGGCCCTATTAATTATCGGTTTATTAGCTGTAGGTCTCTATATGACAAACTTACCTGCTGGAGAACAAAAAAGTACTCTTTATGGCTGGCATAAATCCTTTGGAATTATCATTTTAGTATTGGCTTTGCTTCGAGTAATATGGAGTTTAAGCAATAAAACGCCCTCTTTAAACATTGTGAGGTATGAACAAATCGCGGCACGCTGCATGCATTTTATACTTTATATACTGATGATATTTATGCCTCTTTCAGGCTGGATAATGTCTTGTGCTGCCGGACACCCTCCATCTTTATTTGGGATGGTTACCCTACCCAATATTGTAGCACCAAATAATGAACTACGTGATGTATTTGCTTTAATGCATCAATGGATTGCATACTGTTTGATTGTATTGATAGTGATTCACGTGTTAGCAGCATTAAAGCATCATTTTATTGACAAAAATGATATTTTACGACGAATGCTATAAACATGTTTCGTGGTGAAATACGGCACTAATATCTACATTTCACTCTTTATGCATGAAATGCTCACGAAACTTGATTCCGCGCATAAAGCGCGGAGTCAAGGAGGGAGTCGATTTAAATCAATTGATTAGATGTGTTTGCCCTGCATGATTCCGCTATCGTCCTAGGGGCGATCATCCAATTCTTTACGTTGACTAGGTAAAAAATCTTTTCTATCTAGACCTAAAGCAACAGCTAAAGTACCGGCAACATAAATAGAAGAATATGTTCCAATTACTATCCCAATAATCAAAGCCAGAGAAAATCCATGAATTGTTTCACCACCATAAACAAATAAAGCAACCACTACAAATAAGGTTAAGGTAGAGGTCATGATAGTACGGGATAAAGTTTGGTTAATCGAAATATTCATTATTTCAATTGATGTACTGCGGCGAATTTTAACAAAATTTTCTCGCACTCTATCAAATACCACAATAGTATCATTTAATGAATAGCCAATAACGGCTAATAATCCAGCCAAAGCCTTAAGATCAAACTCAATACCAAAAAAGGCAAAAACCCCTAAAATTAATACTGGATCATGAATTAAAGCTATTGCCGCACTAAAAGCCAACCTGTATTCAAAACGCATCGCAATATAAATCATGGTTGCTAAAAGAGAAACAACAATAGCTAAAGCACCTTTAGTTGCCAGCTCTTCCCCTACTTGTGGCCCAACAAAATCCACACGCTGTTTTACTGCACCAGGAAGAGCATTCATTGCTTTATCAACAATATTTGTTTGCTCTAACTCATTATGTGGTGCAATGCTAATCAATACATCTTTTGATGTGCCATAACTTACTACTTGCGCTTCTTTAAAACCGGCTTTATTAAGATTTTCACGAATAACACTTAAGTTTGCAGCTTCTGGATAAGTCACCTCTATTTGTGTTCCGCCAGTAAAATCAAGGCCCCATTTCAACCCATTTACCGCCAAAGCACCAAGAGAAACAATAACAATTAGTAAGGAAAAGAAGGCTGTCCAACGACGAGCCCCCATAAAATCTACTTTTGAATTAGGATTAAAAAATTCCATCTTAGCCTCGCTTAAATACCTATAGATAATTTGTTAACGTTACGACCACCGTACCACCAATTAACAATAGCTCTGGTATAAGTAATCCCCGTTAACATGGACGTTAATAATCCTAAAGAAAGAGTTATTGCAAAACCACGAATAGGCCCTGTACCTATAGCAAACAAAATAATAGCCACAATAAGTGTGGTGATGTTTGCATCTAAGATAGTAGAAAAAGCACGTTCATAGCCTGCATAAATAGCTGCCTGCGGTGATAATCCTAAGCGTAGCTCTTCCCTAATTCGCTCATAAATTAAAACGTTTGCATCAACAGCCATACCAACCGTTAATACAATACCTGCAATACCTGGTAGGGTAAGTGTCGCGTCAATAATAGATAACAAGGCAACAAGCAATACCAAGTTTAATAAAAGAGCAAAATTAGCTATCAAACCAAACGCACGATAATAAACAAGCATCAGAATAAGGATTAGTCCCATTCCCACGGCTAAAGAAACAATCCCGCGATGAATATTTTCTTTACCTAGGGTAGGTCCAACAGTGCGTTCTTCTACTGGGTAAATGGCTGCAGGCAATGCACCAGCTCTTAAAAGTAAGGCTAGATTACTGGCTTCTTTAGAGTCACTCATACCCGTAATTTGGAAATTATTTCCCAAGGCATTTTGAATCACAGGAGCACTAATCACACGCTCTTCTCGATGAGTGGTACGTTTTTCAACGCCATTCACTGTTTGAATCGAATTTTTAGTTTCGACATAAACAATAGCCATACGTTTACCAATATTTTCGCGCGTCACTTTAGTAAAATGACTTTCGCCGCCGCCACCTAATTGAATCTGTACTGCGGGCGTTGCTGATTGCTGATCAAAACTCGAAACAGCCGATGTAATAGAATCACCGTTTAATACTATTTGACGTTTCAATAATATGGGTTGCTCATCCATAATATACAATTTATCACTAACAGGTACGGCTCCTGTTTGTTTCGCAATGATTGGATCATTGTCTTGATCTACTAAATAAAATTGTAAGGTTGCGGTGCCGCCTAAAATTTGTTTCGCACGAGCAGCATCTTGAATACCGGGTAAATCAACAGCAACACGGGTAGCTCCTTGTTGTTGAACAACAGCCTCTCCCACACCCAGTTCATTGACACGATTTCGTAAAATACTCATCGTTTGTTCGATAGTAGATTGTCTAATGCTATTAAGCTCTTCCGCCGAAATCGAAATAACAACAAAATTAGTATCTTTATTTTTATTAAAACTTAGCCCCGTAAACTTTTGCTTTAATTCAAACAACGTATCATTGAGCGTTTTATCATCACGAAAACGCAACTCAATGCCTTTGTCCGCAATATAGCGAATACCCGAATAGCGTACTCCCATTTCGCGCATTTCAAGACCGATGTTTTTCATTAAGCCTTCATAACGTCGAGCAATAACGCTGTCCACATCAACTTCCAGAAGAAAGTGAACGCCGCCACGTAAATCAAGACCTTGTTTCATCGGCTCAGCATGAATAGCACGAAGCCAATTAGGTGTTGATGAGGCTAAATTCAACGCCACAGTATATTGCGAACCCAAACTGTTTTTTATTGCATCTTGCGCTAGTAACTGCACATCAGTAGATGAAAATATTACTTCAATCCCTTGATTTTGTGTTACGACTGAAGTGTATGGTAGTTTTGCTGCAAGTAACACGTGCTCCACTTGTTGCTTTAGTGTTTCAGTATCAACAGATGCATCAGATGATATTTGTACTACAGGATGTTCCGTGTACAAATTGGGTATAGCATAGAGCAAACCAATTATTGCAATACAAACTAATAACAGATTTTTCCATAAAGGATATTTATTATGCATGTTCCGTGTCCTATCCCTAGCTTAAAGAGACTTTATTGTGCCTTTAGGCAATACAGCACTAACCGCGCCTTTTTGTAAATGGATCTCAACTCCATCCGCTATGCTTGCTTTTATATATTGTTCATCTAGGCTCACCACTTTGGCTAAAATTCCACCATTAGTTACAATTTCATCACCCTTCTTTAAACGACCTAATAAATCACGATGATCTTTGGCTCTTTTATTTTGTGGTCTAACTAACATGAAATAGCCTAAAAAGAGAATGGCGGCAATCATAATAAATGAAAAACCATCGGCTTGTGCCGGAGCAGCAGGTACCGCAGCAGCCATCGCATCACTAATAAAAAAACTCATATGTTCTCCTCAAATCGGCTATATTTACCCTATAATGCGTTACCTTAATACAATTAATGAGTATTTATAGGTAACCTGCCTGCATCATATAGTGAATTGATAAGAAGGTAAATGGCCTGCGGAATCGCACAGTAATTCCCGGTGAAAAACCACGTCATCCTGAACGCCGTGAAGATCTCCTAAATTAGGCTCAGTGCCGTATCTAGAAGATCTTCACTGCGTTCAGTGATGACGTTATTTGAGAATTTATGAACATCTATATTATTTTTCAATGGCTTGAAATTGACCGAGAATCGCTTGTATACGCATCTAAATTTTGAACATGAAATGCAGCACTTAAGGCTAATTGAACGCTTGCGGTGTGAAATCCATACCGCAAGCGCTGTGTTCGAAACTCGATTCCGCGCATAAAACACGAAACGTAGATGAGATGAACTTAAATCAATCTATTAGATACGTTTGCTCTAGGTAAGAGTAGTGCCTACTCATCTAATCTGTTGCAACACATGCCAACCGAAAAGCGTTATGTTGTATTAAAAATCGTTGCGCTAATAAAGGCGTATGAAGAATTAGATGATGTAAATAAGCTTTGGTACATTGCTGAGCGCATGTAGGGCAAGAACATGAGGAGTCTAATAAATTAAAGTCTAAGGAATACTGAGCATCTTTTAAATCAATGCCCCCTTGTTCCGCATCAACTAATCCGTCCAATCCCATTTGTGCAGGCCTATTCGATTCAATGTATTTCACTCCTGATTGTGCTAATGCATCAATACATGTTCGAGACAAATCACCATACACATAAATATTTTTATTATGATATGTATCCAGTAAACTCTTCGCCTCAGCAGTGTATGCATTAAGAGCAAAAGCCATTCCATAGTGCGCAGGTATCTCATTAGAAGAAAAAGCATCACAGGCAATATAAACACTAATGTTTCTAGACAACTGCTCATCAATGTTGGAATAATGCCGTAAAATAGGTGCTGGCAAAACAACTACATCAGGTTTTAAATGATTAATAATGCTAATTATTTGCTCATAACTCATTCGTATTTTACGGCCATCAAAAGGCGAAATAATAGTAATTATTCCCTCTTTATTAGCGATAAGTCTACTGGCATTAAGAATGATCTCACCAGGCCAATTAAGATAAGATTGACTATCCGTTAGCTGCTCTAAAAGAGCATAGCCAGGTTTTAGTATTAATGCATCTAAATAATATGCAGCCCTACCTACATTGACCTCCTGCCAATTTAACGTAGTAAGACTTAAGCCCGCATCCGAGGTAAGAACCGGTGCCCAATGAGAAACCGTAGTATGCATAAATAATACTTCCTTTAGCCTAAAAATAATTAAATCAATAAACTAGTATCACCATAACTAAAAAAACGATACTTTTGTTCTATTGCCTCTTGATAGAGTGCCATCGCTTCTGGATAACCAATAAAAGCTGATACTAACATCAATAACGTTGATTCAGGTAAATGAAAATTAGTCATCAACCCATCACACACCTTAAATTGATACCCTGGATAAATAAAAATATCAGTCTCTTTATTACATGGCCTAATAGTTCCATCAAGGGCGGCGCTTTCAAGACTACGCAATGCTGTTGTGCCTATTGCAATTACTTTATTACCCGCAGCTTTAGTTTGCTCCACTTGAGCACAGAGCTCTTCTGACACCATAAAATGCTCACTATGCATTTTATGCTCTTTAATATCATCACAGCGCACAGGCCTAAATGTACCCGCCCCTACATGCAAGGTTACATACCCTATGTTAATTCCTTTCGCTTTAATACGCGCAATCATCGCCTCATCAAAATGAAGCCCTGCCGTGGGGGCAGCAATCGAACCGTCATGTTTAGCAAACACTGTTTGATAACGTTCCTCATCCATTCCCTCATCGTTGCGAGTAATATAAGGAGGCAAAGGCATATGTCCTTGTTGATTGGCTAAGGTAAGTACTTCAATAGATGATTTACAATGGAATAAATCATCTTGCCGTTCTATTACCTCAATGTAATGACCATCATCTAATTGCACTATACCACCGGGCTTTAATGCTTTGCTTGCTTTCATGTGCGTTAAAAATGTATGCGTACCAGTAACACGCTCAATCAATAACTCAACTTTACCCCCCGTTATTTTGGTGCCGTATAATCGCGCCGGGATGACTTTTGTATTATTTAATACTAATAAATCGCCCGATTGTAAAAAATCAACAATGTCACAAAAAGATTGATGTGCAAATTCATTTTTTTGCGCGCGATTATAAACAAGTAGGCGAGAATCGCCTCTATTGGTGGGAGGATATTGTGCAATTAATTCAGAGGGAAGATCAAAATAAAAATCGTGCTTTTTCATAATACAACCAAAAAATAATAGATGGATATTATAACGAATTACTTTGTAACAAGAAATGTAAATCAACGACGATTCAGCAATTCCGGTGCAAAACCACGTCATCCTGAACGCAGTGAAGGATGACGTTATTTGCAGACTTGATGAAAAATAATCTCCGACAATATTTGTTCATTTATAATGAATATGTATTATTTTTCAATTAGTTGAAATTGACAGGGAGTCGCTGACGACGATTTAAGATAAGCCATTCTTATCTATCCCTCTCTCCATGCTTGCAACATAGGAAGAAAGAGGGAATTAAAAAGCTTACGTATGAAAATGCGCAATGAAATCTGTAACAAGAGAATAATTAAAAAGTAATTCCAAACTCACTTGACTCATCTTCACTTATTAATTCATCTTCACTCATTAATTCATCTTCTTCTATTGGAGGTAAATTTTCAGAAAAAAAGGACAAGCTTCCAGCAGAAGAGAACTCACCTGATACTGTCCTAGCTATATTTGCTGGCGGTTGCACTGGCGCTGTCTGGACAGACGCTGCGGGCATTATATTACCAATTCGCTGATTAATAAGTTCTTCTATGCGTGCAGATCTTCGCTGATTTGCAACTGCGCCAACTACAGGGGCCCAGCTCCCCTCAAGCTGAGCACGCAACTCTTCTCGCTCACGTCTTCCTGGTGATGAAGGAGGAGTGATAAAATCTTGTTCTACTTTATTATTCATGATGATCCTTAGCCAATATTTTATATATTTATTTACTCATTATTATCAATAATGAGTAAATAAAACATAGTGTAATAAAAAGTGACAGCAAAATACCATTAAATATCATTAAAAGCAATTTTTGATTTTACTGACCAAAAATAACACTTATAGCATTATATCACAGGAATAATAATCAGTGTAAAAACACCGATAATCCACAAAAGTGCACTAACAACATATCGATGAGGATGCGGCTTGTGTATCCGTTGATAAGAAAGATAATTCAACAGTGCAACAGGACCTATTGAAATGAGACTGAGCGTCGCAATTAAAGCCATTTGTGTCGGATAGAAATTTTTTGGCGCGATATATAATAAGATATCATAAATAACACACAATTTTTTATGTATAAAATATAATATTTCAATAGCTTCAGTTTGGAAAAAATAAGCTACAAAGGACAGCAATGACAAAGGTAGAATAACTATGGTCCCTTTGATAGCAAATATTTTTTTTCCAAAACGAGACAACTCTTGCGAAAAAAAAGCAATAATAGCGATAAAAGCAATCGCACACGCCAAAACCACCATATTTTCAGTACTCATACAATTAATGCCTCTCTTCTAATTCTTCCCAACGCGCATACAGCTCCGTTAGCAATGCTTCTTCCGCAGCGACTTGTTGATTAAATAACGTAATGGCTTGTGCTTCTTGTTGATAAAAATCGGGATGAGCCATCTTTAATTGATTTTGATGTACTTTTTCTTCTAATTGTTCAATTTTTTTAGGTAGTTGCGTTAATTCTCGCTGCTCATTAAAACTTAATTTATTCGTATTAGCACTGCGTTTTATAGGCGCGCTTTTAACATCACTACTTTTAGTATCACCACTTTCTTTTTGTAGCTTTTTATGATTTTTATAATCATCATAACCACCAACAAATTCGCTAAAAGTACCCGCGCCTTCGTAGACTAAAACACTCGTTACTACTTGATTAATAAAAGCCCTATCATGACTAATTAAGATTAAAGTACCGGTATAATCAATCAACATTTGCTCTAATAATTCTAATGTTTCAATATCTAAATCATTTGTTGGCTCATCCATTACTAAAAAATTAACAGGCTTTGCAAAAAGTTTAGCTAATAGTAAACGATTACGCTCTCCTCCAGATAAAGAAGACACGGGTTGATTAAAACGTTCCGCTTCAAATAAAAAGTCACGTAAATAACTGGCCACATGCTTTTGTTTGCCATTAAGAGTTACATAATCAGCACCATCTGCCACGTTGAATAACACCGTTTTATCTTCAACTAGCTGACGTCGTAATTGATCAAAATAAGCCGCACTTAAAGAGGTACCTTGTTTAATACTGCCTTCATTAGGTTGTAACTCATTTAATAACAAGCGAACAAATGTTGTTTTACCACAACCATTCGGACCAATAATACCTAATTTATCGCCGCGGGTGAGTAATAAAGATAAGTCTTTAATAATGACTTTATCGGCAATGGAGTAACTAACCTGTTGTGCTTCAACCACATGGGAGCCTGAGCGAGCCACCTCTAAATTAACATTTTTTACCGTGCCTTGTTGCGTACGTCGCGCTCTATATTCATCACGCATGGCTTTTAAAGCACGTACTCGTCCCTCATTTCGCGTTCTTCGGGCCTTAACGCCTGTACGAATCCACACTTCTTCATCGGCTAACTTTTTATCAAACAAATCATTTTGTCGTTGCTCACCCGCACGAATTGCCTCACGCCTATCTAGATAGGTTTCATAATCACATTGATGCGAGTGCAGTTTACCTCTATCTATTTCAATAATCCGCGTCGCTACTTGGCTTAAAAAAGCCCGGTCATGCGTTACCAATATGACACTACCGGTGTAATTTTTTAAATAAGATTCTAGCCATTCAATCGATTCAATATCTAAATGGTTGGTTGGCTCATCCAAAAGCAATAAATCAGGAGAAGCCAATAATGCTGCTCCTAATAATACACGACGTTTCATCCCACCGGATAAATCGACCATCTGTTTTGATAAATCAATGCCTAAGCGACTACCCATCGCCTCTATCTTAGGTAATAGATCCCAGCCATGCAAATTATCCATTCGCTCTTGCAACAGCGCTAATTTATCTAAGGAACCATGTTGGGCATGATAATTAAATTGCGTAATGACCTCCCCCACTTCACCTAAACTGTGCGCGAGTACGTCATATACTTGTGTATCATCCGTTAAAGGAACTTCTTGGTTTAAACTGGCTATACGTAAACCAGAGAGTTTATTAATCTGTCCACTATCATGGACTAATTCACCTTGGATTAATTTTAATAAACTTGATTTTCCTGCGCCATTTCGCCCGACTAGAGCAATACACTCATTAGGCTGAATTTGTAAATCGGCCTTATCCAATAAATGATTATTTGAGACAATTAAGCTCACGTTATTGAATGAAAAAATGCTCATAATATTCTCAATAATAAAAATCTGTTAGAGTAACGCAAGCTCTTTGAATAAGTTTACTTCAAAGAGCTCGTGTTTAATTTGCGCAGCCCCATACGGCTGCGTACTGTTCAATTAGAGCTTATGCTCAATCAGATAACACCATAATCCCATCCATTTCTACTAAAGAATTTTTGGGTAGTGCTGAAACTTCAATGGCCGCGCGCGCGGGATAGGGCTGAGTAAAATACCGACTCATGGCTTCATTAACTAAAGGAAAATGAGTTAAATCAGTGAGATATACCGATAATTTAGCAATATGAGCTAAACTGCCCCCAGCAGCCTGACACACGGCATCTAAATTTTTTATAACCTGCTCAATTTGCGCCTCAATAGTATCACCACAAAGAAGCATTGTTATTGGATCTAGTGGAATTTGACCTGAAAGATAAACGGTTGTGCCACATTTCATCGCTTGACTGTAAGTACCAATAGCAGCAGGTGCCTTATCTGTATGAATAGGTTGCATTAATTATCCCCATGTTTTTTTCGGTAAAGACGCATTACTACTTTATTTGCTCTTAAGCGACGCATTACACGTGCTAGATGAATTCTATCGGTAACACTTATTGAAAAGGTAACCGCATTATGCCGGCCATCACGCGGATCCACATTGATATTGCCTATATTCGAATCGGCTTCTGATATAGCCGTGGCTAAAGCCGCCAAAACACCGCGCTCATTGGCCACATCAACCGTAATATCAACCCAATATTCCCCTTGAACTTGTTCATCCCAACGTAGTGAAATAAATTGTTCGGAAAAATTGCGTAATACTTTTAAAGAAAAACAATCACTGGAATGAACAATAATACCTCGGCCTTGTTGGAACTTACCCACAATATTATCACCAGGAATGGGCTGACAACATTCGCCGAAATGAATGACCATTCCTTCCGTGCCTTTAATCACCAAAGGTTGTGTTTTGTTTTTACTCAACTCATTAGTATCTTGTGCCACTACTAAACGCTTAGCAATAATCATTGACATCTGATTGCCAATACCAATGGCATATAATAAATCATCTACTGTTTTATAATGCAAATCACTAAGCAAAGCATTCAATGATTCAGGAGGAATTTTGGCGTAATCACTCGATAACTCCACCAACGATTGTTTTAATAAACGCTTGCCTAAAACAATGGATTCAGCATGTTGCTGACTTTTCAAAAAGTGACGAATATTAGAGCGCGCTTTACCCGTAACAACAAAGTTCAGCCACGAAGGATTAGGATGAGCTCCGGGAGCGGTAATAATTTCAACCGTTTGGCCATTGGATAAAGGGATACTTAGTGGCACTAAACGACGATTGACTTTCGCCGCCACACAACTGTTTCCTACCCCAGAATGCACCGTATAGGCAAAATCAACAGGAGTAGCCCCTTTGGGTAACTCCATAATATGGCCTTTGGGTGTAAAAACATAAATTTCATCTGGGAATAGATCAATTTTTACATTTTCAATAAACTCTAAAGAATTGCCCGTACTTCGTTGCATTTCTAAGAGGCTTTGTACCCATTCACGAGCGCGTAATTGCGCCTCATTGATTTCTAAGCCAGAAGATTTATAAATCCAATGCGCAGCCACCCCATTATCTGCAACTTTATCCATTTCTCGGGTGCGAATTTGTACCTCTAAAGGAACACCAAAAGGACCAAATAACGTTGTGTGCAATGATTGATAACCATTTGCTTTGGGTATACCAATATAATCTTTAAACCGCTGTGGCACTGGCTTATAAGTGCAATGCAACGCGCCTAAAATACGGTAGCATGAATCAATATCATCCGTGATAATCCGAAATGCAAATACATCCGTAATTTCAGTAAAGGATGCTTTTTTTAACCGCATTTTGCGATAAATACTGTATAAATGCTTTTGTCGGCCAAACACTTTTTCATAAGGAATATTTAATTGAGCCAGCGCATGCTCTAGGTCTTTTTCAATGGTCTTAGTTAACTCACGGCGATTACCGCGTGATTTTTCTACCGCCGATTTAATGGCACGATAGCGCATGGGATAAAGTGCTTGAAAACCTAGATCTTCTAATCCGATATACACTGCATGCATACCCAAACGATTAGCAATAGGAGCATAAATTTCTAAGGTTTCAATGGCAATGCGTCGGCGTTTTACATAAGGCATGGCGCCTAAAGTACGCATATTATGCAGCCTATCGGCTAATTTGACAATGATGACACGGATATCTTTCACCATAGCCAACACCATTTTACGGAAATTTTCGGCTTGCGCCTCCGCTTTTGACTCGAATTTAATTTGCGTGAGCTTAGTTACACCATCCACTAACGCACTCACTTCTTCGCCAAATTGACCCACTAAATCTTCTTTGCTAATAGACGTGTCTTCGACCACATCATGTAACAAGGTCGCCATGATGGTTTGATAATCTAGGCGCATACTTGCAAGAATTAATGCAGCAGCAACAGGGTGAGTAATATAGGGTTCGCCGGAACGGCGCATTTGGCCATTATGAGCTTGTTCAGCTACTAAATAAGCTTGAAAGCATTTTTCTATTTGACTTGGCTCAAGATAACATTCCAGCTCATCATTAAGCTCTTTAAAGTAGCTCACACCATACTCCCCTGTGTCCTAAAGCACTAAGTTAAGCTTGTTTTATCGCATTATAAAAAAACACGTCATCCACAGCAAAGCTTTGAATGACGTGTTTACGATAGAATGCTATCTAATTAATCTTTATCTAAAATATCAGCAGTTACTAAACCTTCGGCTATTTCTCGTAACGCCACTACTGTGGGTTTATCATTTTCCCATTCAACCATGGGTTGATCACCATGAACTGCGATTTGACGTGCACGCTTAGAAGCAACCATTACTAATTCAAAACGATTCGCAACATGATCAAGACAATCTTCAACTGTAACTCGTGCCATAATTCTAATCTCCGCTTAAGCAAACAAAAAGCCGTTCTTCTGTTTGTGTTTTTAACCTACTATCACCTGATGATAGGTTATTCATGTCAATCGTTCATTTTACTGTGATGATAATAAGAATGAAAGCAATTTTGCTTGTTTATTTACTTGTTTCTCAATACACAACCTTTTCGCAATAACTATAGCACGTAACTCTACTGCGGCATGTTCAAAATTATCATTAACAATCACATAATCAAACTCGGGATAATGACTTAATTCATCTTGTGCTCGAACCATACGGCTACTAATCACTTCTTCATTATCTTGACGTCGATTCATTAACCGTCTTTTTAATTCTTCCAAAGAAGGCGGAATGATAAAGATACTCACTGCCGTTGGAAAAATCCGCCGAATTTGTTCTGCTCCTTGCCAGTCGATGTCTAAAACAACATCAATACCTTGCTTTAATCGGGCAATGATTTGTTGCGCGGAAGTACCATAAAAATTATTAAACACACAAGCATGCTCAATAAAAACTCCTTCATTGATCATTTCTTTAAATTGTGTTTCTTGCACAAAATGATAGTCAACACCATCAATTTCACCTGGGCGCATGGCACGCGTAGTATGCGAAATAGAAATTTCTATATCATCTAAGGTGGTCACCAAATGCCTGACTAAACTCGTTTTGCCGCCACCAGAAGGGGCGGCAACAATATAAACAGTTCCGGAATAATTTTCTATCATGATTTACTCAATATTTTGTATTTGTTCACGCATTTGCTCAATTAATACTTTCATCTCAATAGCACATTGCGTTAGATCAGAAGAGTCCGCTTTTGCACTTAAGGTATTAGCCTCTCTATTTAACTCTTGCATTAAAAAGTCTAATTTTCGTCCCGAAGCCTCACTACCTATCAACGCTTTATGCACTTCTTTAATATGCGTTTGTAATCTATCGAGTTCTTCAGCAACATCCATTCGTGCTAATAATAATGCGATTTCTTGCTCAATGCGCTCTTCAACCACATCCATTTTAATGGCCCGAACTCTAGCTAACAATTTTTCCTTTGTTGTAATCGCTTGGTCCTGAACCATAATTTTAGCACGTGCCACTTCATTTGCTAAACAATCTAGACGCATTTGAATATGCTCTTTTAATGCCTGACCTTCGCTTTGTCTAAATTGACTTAATTGAAGTATTGCTTGTTTAAATAACGCTAAAATAGGTGGTGCTAACTCATCGGTATCAAATGAAGGAGCGTGTAATACACCTGGCCACGTTACTATATGACTGACTTTCAAATCATTCGCCAATTGATTGGTCGATGCCAAATGATTCCCACAATCAATTATCGCATTAACCATGCCTTGATTAATAGATAACGCATGCTCTTGATTATTATTATCTTGATATTTAAATTGGCACTCTAACTTTCCTCGACTGATATTATTTTTTAGTGCAAGGCGAAGCTGAGGCTCAAGAAAACGAAAGGGTTCAGGAAGACGAAAAGAAACATCTAAATAACGATGATTAACTGATCTTATTTCCCAACAAAGCTGTGCTGTATCGAGCTGTTTTTGCTCACGAGCAAAACCGGTCATGCTACAAATCATAAGTACACCAATCCCATTAATTTGCGCAAATATACCGCAAATTAACTGCTTTGCCCATAATTAGTGATAAAAAATATACTTGTTGCTAATGTAGCAAGTATACATTCTTAAACGATCTATTTTCTTTATGCTTTGAGCATGTATTGAGTTAAGGTATTTATAACATTCGCCGATATAAGCTGGCTTTTTTGTCACTAAGGATTATACTTGCTTATTTCATTTTCAGGATTTATACCATGCGACCAAGCAATCGTGAGCCCAATCAACTTCGAGAAATTAAATTAACCCGTAATTATACTAACTACGCTGAAGGTTCCGTTTTAGTTGAATTTGGTCAAACCAAAGTATTATGTAATGCATCTATTATTGATGGCGTTCCTCGCTTTTTAAAAGGCAAAAATCAAGGATGGATAACAGCTGAATACAGCATGTTACCCCGTGCAACGCACAGCAGAACAGATCGTGAAGCCAGTAGAGGCAAACAAGGCGGCCGTACTTTAGAAATTCAACGCTTAATTGGTCGTGCGTTACGCGGTTGTATCGATTTAAAAGCCATTGGCGAAAACACCATTACTATCGACTGCGATGTAATTCAAGCAGACGGTGGCACAAGAACTGCCTCGATTACTGGTGCATGTGTTGCGTTACGTGATGCCATTCAATGGATGGTACAACGTGAAAAAATCCGCAAAATGCCGAAATTTAATTATGTTGCAGCCGTTTCAGTAGGTCTTTATCGCAACCAACCTGTTTTAGATTTAGATTACGCTGAAGACGTATTGGCCGAAACAGATATGAATATCGTAATGAATGAAGCCGGTGAATTTATTGAAATACAAGGCACTGCTGAAGATGGCGCATTTAATCGTACTCAATTAAACAGTTTACTTGATTTAGCAGAAAATGGATTGCCTAAAATTATCGAACTGCAAAAGAACGCATAAACGTATACTTTGCCAAAAATATATTATTGTTCACTTCCAATTACCGTGGTTCGAACCCACGGTAATTTCAAAATAAACCTTATTGTCCAAAAGCCTCTTTATTTACCGCTACATCATAAGCAGTTTGTGGCGTAATAATGTGGTCTTTAACCAACTGCTGTAAATGCTGATCTAAAGTATGCATGCCTTTGGCTTGGCCCGTTTGCATCGCCGAATATATTTGGCCTAATTTATCTTCACGAATCAGATTACGAACTGCAGGTGTACACCGCAAGAGCTCCAATGCCAGCGTGCGACCACTATGTGTTTTTTTCACTAATGTTTGGGCAATAACTGCTTGTAAAGATTCAGATAACATCGCCCGAATCATGCTCTTCTCATCACCAGGAAACACATCAATAATACGATGAATTGCTCGAGTAGCACACTGAGTATGTACACTTGCCAATACTAAATGTCCTGTTTGTGCCGCACTCATGGCTAAACGAATCGTTTCTACATCACGTAACTCGCCTACTAAAATCACATCCGGATCTTCTCGTAAGGCGGCGCGTAAAGCTGCATTAAAACTACTGGTATCACGGCGCACTTCGCGCTGATGAACTAAACAACGTTTCGAATGGTGAATAAACTCAATCGGATCTTCAAGCGTTACAATATGAGCAGAACGCAACGTGTTGATATAATCTATCATCGCGGCCAAAGTAGTACTTTTTCCTGAGCCAGTAGCTCCGCTCACTAATACTAACCCTTTAGTATAACGCGCTATCTCTTTTAAAATATGAGCGCAATGTAAATCATTTATATCCGGAATAAGTGAAGGAATAATACGAAAGGCCGCCGCTATTCCATGCTCATGGTGAAAGGCATTAGCGCGTACTCGAGTGCCATCTAATAAAGTATAAGAAAAATCAATCTCTAATTGCTCTTTAAACTCATTTTGTTGCTTTTGTGTCAGCATTTCATTCAAGAGCGTTTTAATATCCCCTTGTGTTAATGGCGAAACATCTAATGGCTGCAAGTCACCATCAATGCGCACAAACGGGGGTAATCCCACGGAACAATGCACATCAGACGCATTTTTTTGTAGTGCATACTTAAATAATTCAAAGCTATCCATATCAATCCGTTATAGAGGTTTGTACTAGGGTTATTTATCTTATATCATGCCCTTTTGCTATTCTAATATCGATTATGATTCTTGCCCATTCTATTCAAACAATTAAAGAGATAATAAAAAACACCGAACAGTTATCACAAAGAGATGCTGGAGAGGTTTTATTGCTCGCGGTGAGTAAACGTCAATCAATTAATTTAATTGAAGAAGCGTATCATTTAGGCATTAGCGATTTTGGCGAAAATTATTATCAAGAAGCATTAGAAAAAATAAATCAACTACAGCATTTAAAAAAAATAAACTGGCATTTTATTGGTCCGATACAAAGTAATAAAACAAAAGGTATTGCGCAACATTTTAATTGGGTACACAGCGTTAATCGTTATGCTATTGCAGAGCATTTAAATCGCCATCGTAGTGATGATAGCCCACCACTGAATGTATGCATCCAAATTAATTTAGTTCCCGAGCCCAGTAAATCCGGTATTACCAGTAAGAGTGCCTACGAGCTGGCCTCACAAATCGCCCAATTGCCTCGGCTCAAACTGCGTGGCTTAATGACTATTCCACCACAAAACGATATCACCGCACATTATGAATTATTCGTGCGTTTAAAAGAATTACTGCATTCATTAAACAAGCGGCTCGGGTTAGAGATGGATACTCTATCAATGGGTATGAGCAATGATTTGATTCCGGCGATACAAGCAGGTGCTACTATAGTACGCATAGGTAGTGCTCTTTTTGGAGAACGAACATGAACATCAGTTTTATTGGTTTTGGTTCAATGGCTAAAGCCTTAGCTCGTGGTTTATTATCTGAACCCAGCTATCAAATTCGCGCCGCAGCCCCATCTCTTAGCGTAGGTATTAATAAAGATAATATTCACACCCATTATAACAATAAAGAAGTAGTACGAGATGCACAAATTGTCCTATTAGCCGTTAAGCCCGCGCAAATGCATGATGTCATACAAGAAATAGCGCCACTACTGCCCTCTTCTTGTTTATTAATATCCATAGCCTCAGGCTTAACTTTGGACTGGTTTAGTCAAAGACTGCCTGAATCTAGAGCAGTAGTACGCTCCATGCCCAATACGCCGGTTGCTATAGGTTTAGGAGCTACCCCGCTAATTGCCAATGAATATTGCTCGGTGCAACAAAAACATTGGGCTGAATCTATTTTTTCTCACATCGGTATTATGCGTTGGTTAGCACAAGAAGAGGATTTAGATGCATTTACAGCGCTATCAGGCAGTGGCCCTGCTTATGTTTTTTTATTTGTTGAGGCACTAATGAATGCCGCAATTGATTTAGGGTTAGATGCAAACGCTGCTAAAGAGTTTGCCCTGCAAACCTGCCACGGAGCGCTCGCGTTGGCACGCTCTAGTGAGTTAACTTTTGCCGAACTAAGAACGCAAGTCACCTCCCCTGGAGGAACCACCGCTGCGGCATTGAATGTATTATCCCCGACTTTAGAAGAGCTCATGCTACACGCATTACATGCCGCTAAAAATCAAGCCACAGAACTGGGTCAACTATTTAAATAAGATTTTCCAAGGAGAAATAATGTCAGGTTTTATTGCGGTAGGAACGTTTTTAACATCCTTATTTTTTAATTTAATTTTGTTCATCTTATGGATACGCATTGCATTGCGTTATTTAAAAGTGAATCGTCTTAACTCGTTAAGCCGTCAAATTTATAGTGTTACGGATCCCCTCATCCAGCCCTTATATCGTTTAGTTCGTTATAAAGATCATGTTCGCCAACAATACGATTGGCCAGTTTTTCTGGTCATTATTTTTATTGAGTTAATAAAAATTTCTTTGTTAGGTGTGCTCACCTTACAAGCAAGTATGCCTTTTGCATGGCTGCTTATCTATACGGTTGCTGATTTAGTTATTCAACCGTGTACTATTTTATTTTTTGCTATTTTAATTCGTGTGATTTTAAGCTTCACGCAACCGCACTGGCAGCATCCGTTTATTGATTTTTTAAAACTATTAACTCAACCGTTATTAGTTATAGGACGTAAAATTGTTCCTGATATTTCTGGTTTTGATTTTTCACCCTGGATTATTATGGTCATTATAAAAAGTATTACTTTATTTATTCAAGCGTCTTTACCCCTACCTTTATTATGATCAGTAACAAAAAGGACTATACTTGTACATAAGCACGTATCAATAGGACGATGATTATGAAATTAAACTTCATTATAAGTGTATTATCACTTGGCACCTCTTTGGTGGCTTATGCCGATCAATCCCTTTATTGTCCGCAAAATCATGGCTATATAAACATCGGCATGACTACCGATCAGGTCGTTTCTGCTTGTGGCAACCCGGTGAGTCAAAATACCTCCAATCAACCTGTTTATCAGCAAATTCCGGTACAACAATTGATATTTAGCAATAAAGGAGGACGCACCTCGTTTTACGGGGTGTGGAACTTAAATACCGGCTTTAGCGGCACTAATTTACAAGTAGATATAGTGGATAATAAAGTCAAAGCGATTAATCTTAACGGCTCGAATAATAATGCTTTTTCTATCTGCAATGGCGTTAATATTCAAGTGGGCGATCCGGTGGGAAAAGTATATGGTGCGTGTGGTACACCTAGTGTGACTAATAATACCTATACCAAAGTACCTATTCCATCACAGCAAAAACCGCTCATTTGGGTGTATCAACCCAACCCTTATGAATCATCAGTAACCTTGACTTTTGTAAATGGCAAACTACAATCCATCAACAATTAATTAAGGAACACACCCCATGAGCGAAACTATAGACGATCTTACTATTGCCTACAGTGAAAACGATGTAGAAACAACGAAAGAATTAGATAAACAAATTTTAACCAAAGGAGCATGGACAACCGTCATGTTTAAATATCAAGATTGGGATAATGCTAAGCAAGAATATGGCCCAATAAAGTATTCTATTCGTCGTTATCAAAAACGTAATAATCAGTATTGGCAAAAATCAAAATTTAATATTTCCAGTGCCGATCAAGCACAAAAAATTATTACTATTTTAACCGAGTGGTTGAAATAAGAAATCACAGCAAGTCACTGCGCAGAGTAAAAATCCTTACCTGCGCGACAATCTAAGTTTTTATTCACTTTTTATGCTGAATTTTATTAATCAATGCCAGTACTCGCTCTTTAAATGAATCACTGGATAAAATATTTTGTCTGGACTCTTCAATTAAAATTGCCTTTTCATAATCCACCACTACATTATTTGCTAAAGTATTCAACTGTAATTTAGAGTTAGCAATTCCTTGCGCACAACAACTAATAATTTGCTGACAAACTTCATTTACTTTAGTCTGTAACAACTCTTCAGAAGGAAAAATAGCATTAAAAATACCTGCGTTATACGCATCTTTGGCATCAATCATACCCGCAGTAAAAAATAGTTCTTTTATTTTATGCAGGCCCATCACACTAAGCCAATTTTGATAGTTTCGCAAAGAAAAAGGCACACCCATTTTATTAGCAGTAATAATGACTGAAGAATCATCCATAGCATAAACCATGTCGCACACCATTAATAAATGCAGCGCACCCGCATAAACATTGCCACTCACTTGCGCAATTAACGGAATACTTAAGTTACTAATGCAATCGAACATCGCAAACATGGGATCATTTACTATCTCATGCGCCGACGTCAGCTCATTAAGATTATGACCTGCGGAGAAAATATGATGTGATGGATTCGCTTTTAAAACGACTACGCGCTGTTCTTTTTGCTCCGCTTCGTGTAAGAACGCAATCATTGCCTGTGACATGTGCGCATCAAAGGCATTTCTTTTATCCGGATTATTGAGCGTAATTGTCGTAATGTGCTCGCTATGCTCACAAAGTATTTTATCCATAATTACTCCTTAAACTCTTCTTTGATTGCATCGGTATGCTCACCCAATTGAGGCGCTAGAGGCCTAAGTCCATCATCATCACAAGTAGATAGCTTAATAGGACAACCAGGTAGACTATAAGGTCCAGCTCTAACAACCATTTGCCGTTCGGCAACAACGGGTAATTGCAGCGCTTCATCAATGTTATTAATCGGACCTGCAGGAACACCCGCGGCAACAAATTTTTGGTACCAATTGGCCACTGTATCTCTTTGCAATGCGGCATCAAAACTCATTTTAATCACATCATTATTTAAGAGGCGGTCTAAATTAGTCGCACATAAGGGATCATTTTTAAGCTCTTCTAACCCCATTACCTCACAAGCAGTTTGAAATAGCTTATCCGTTGCCGCACAAATAACAATAGAATCATCTTGACATGAAAAAGTACTAAAGGGAGCAATATTAGGATGTTTATTACCAATACGAGTGGGTACTTTATGCAACATGCGATCTGATACCACATCACTTTCTAAAAATGAAACCATACAATCAAACATCGCAATATCAATTTGACACCCTTTTTGGGTTTTTTCTCGTTGATAAAGGGCTGTGGCAATAGAAGAAAAACAATATACTCCCGCAAGCATATCCGATACAGAAGGACCTGCTTTGATAGGAGGACCATCCGCTTCCCCCGTCACACTCATAAAGCCACTCATTGCTTGAATGAGCTCATCATACGCAGGTAAAGAAGACATAGTTCCTGTTTGCCCAAAACCCGATACAGAAGCATAAATAAGATTAGGATTAATTAAAGATAAGGCCTCATAATCCAGCCCCAATTTGCTCATTGTGCCTGGCCGAAAATTTTCTACCACCACATCAGCTTTTTTAATCATTTGCTTTACAAACGCTACATCTTCAGCTTTTTTTAAATCCACCACCACGCTTTGTTTACCGCGGTTGACGGATTCAAAATACATCGAAGTATTATTTACAAAAGGGCCAAACTGTCGTGAATCCTCGCCACAACCGGGTCGTTCAAGCTTAATAACGCGAGCACCAAGATCAGCCAATAGCATAGTACAAAAAGGACCGGATAATACATGGGTAAAATCTACAACCAAAATCTCGTTAAATGGCTTCATGCCTTTATCTCCTTTTTAACTCATCTTATTACTATAGCTGAATAAAGGTATTTATTCCTATTTTTAAGCTTATTGTTTTAATAATGAGAACCCAGAGCAGAACAGTATGTCCCGATTATAGACAGCCGATGGGCTTTTTATAGAAAGCGTGCTATTTGAGATGTTTAGCAATCAGGACGTAGAAATTTAACTTAAAAAATACAAAATTTTTGAGCGATTTAATTTAAATCACTCATGCATTTGCCCTGAACTCATTAGCGACAAATATATCTATGATAGATTATTATTAAATTCATTAGCCGAAATTTGTGCCTGAGGCGCAGATAGCTCCAGTCGTTTTTGATAAAAAAAGCCATTGCTAGCCATCGACATTTTTAATACATCTAAAGGCTCCATAAAAGTTAAAACCTTTTCTTCTATATCTCGTGGATAGGAAAAACCAATCTGCTGATGATGCTCAAGAGCATGCGATAAGATTTTGACAATGTAATCTAATGAATGGCGAGTAATTGACTTTGGTGCAGAAAAAAGTTGGAATGCATTTAAAATTATATAATACGCATATTTTTCTAACCGCAACGTAGGTTTATTCAACGGTTCATTAGGTTTAATGAGAGCCTGAATCAAATCGTGCTGGGTATGAGTATGTTGAGACATTTGTTTTACAAGCTTTTCGCCGTTAATTTGTATATTAAGCTGTTCTAAGGACGCATGCTTTAAAAAATGTTCTGTAAGTAATGCGTTGTCAATGACATTATATCTTCGGTTACTTGCACTGTTTTCAATCCCAACCTTAATGGACAAATCAATTAACGATCGACTATAAGCTATAGTTTTTAAAAAGTCATTTAATACAATACCCTTATATTGTAAATGATGCGCATAACCAAAATTGAAATGCAAAACGGTTAATGCATGATGCTTTTGGATGCACTCAGCTAAAACTTGATAATAATCTGCAATTTGATCATCAGCGATATGTTGCGGTAAAATTTTTTCATCATCATCATATTTATCGGCTTGTATTTCATATTTTAGACTGTGCAAATGCTTATTTTGTAACATGTTTAGTACATTAGGATAAGGTGCTGGCGCACCAGTAAAATTAAGATCTATAGAGGTTAAATAATGATGCGTTTGAATAAATGACGTAATATCACACCCCATATAATTCACATTTAAATACAATGCTCTCAGCGATGAAAAGGGAGAAAAAAAATCTTTTGTTAATATAGAGTCATTTTCCTTTACAAGATTATGAAAATTTAAATGCAGAGTACTAATGCTGTCTTTATTAGGAATGACTTCAATAAGCTCGAAAATTAAATCATCCAGGAAATGAACTTCCTCAGAAGAAGAAAAATCTAAATATAATTGAGTAGGCTTACACGTACTGTTCAGAACATTAATAGCCTCTATTAACTGCTTTAATAAAAATCTGAAAACCAACTCATATTCTTCAGGTACACTACCCATATTCAATAGTGAACAATTTAATTCTTTAATTATCGATGAACTTTGCAACAAAGGAATAATCAACTGATTTAAAAAGTTTACTTGAATACTGGATATTGAGAGCTCCTGACAATCAGGATCATCATAATCATACTTAATATCAATGATACGTTCACCAGTGCTTGTTTGGGTAATTGCGAACATTAGCTTTTCCTTTGATGAGCCTTATGCTAGCAAATTATACATGAAGCGCATTTTATCATCAACTCCATGTCAGCCGAACATAGCCATCTCATGTGTTCAAACGTCGAAGAAAAGAACAATATAAAATTATTCGTAACTCCCCACGTCATCCCGAAGGACGGGAGGGATCTCCCTGCGATGGCAGAGATTTCTGAAAAGAACGATTTTTGGGGTCTTAATTGAAAGAGAAAAACAGAGCAAAGTATGGTCGCGAAAAAAGAAGGATGAGCTGATTAATGCATTGAATCCTGAATGAGATAATTTATACCGTTTGATATGTTAAAGACCGTGCAACTGCAGGGAGATCCCTCGCTTTGCTCGGGATGACGTGGGGAATTACAATTATTCATACGCTGCGTTTTAATTAAGAACGCAGCGTATGAGAAAAACTAAGAACGACTATTAGTACCAACATCCAACACCATCATAACCAATCAGTTCACACGCTTTAAAGGGCGAACTGTCCAGTTTATAACGAGCTACTCCATAATGCGCATAGAATACACCATCGTGCTCTTTAGTGATATGGGGATGTTGATAAAGCACTTCAACTGCACAGCCATCTTGTATTTTATGCCATGTAGCACTATTGGTAGTTAATGTATCTTCTTTAGAGCCAACTGTTCCTGTAGCACAATGTGCAGCGCTAAATAAGCTAATTTGCGGCGCACTAAACAATACGTCATATTGCGCTTGAACCGCTTGAATAGCTTGATTAGCATCTAAAATTCCATGACCACATGCTCGTTGCCCTACACACGATTTATTCTCATCACTACTTTTACCAAAATCATGTGTAGTAGTATAAAGAATATTCTCCACCTCCGCGCTGGTGAGCTCTTTAGAGCTGGCTGCGTAAATTAATCCTGCAACCCCTGCAACATGAGGGGTAGCCATACTGGTTCCTTGATAAAAATCAAAGCCAGAATTTTGATAACCACCACCAGGATTTACGGTAGATAAAATAGCACCCGCAAGACCATAGCGTTTATCGCCTCCAGGAGCGGCAAAGCTTGTACTGGGCCCATAATTAGAAAAATAAGAGCGTAATGCTTCAGGCCCGGTGGAGGCAATTTTTAATGTGCCTTTACACACAGCAGGTGCATTGAAATGCTCATAATGATTATCATTGCCGGTGGCAACTGCTAAAACAGCACCTTTTTGACGAGCAAAAAACACCGCTTCTTGCAATGCATCATCACAGTAATCCACTTCACGCCCCGGCTCTAAATCCACGCCAAAACTCATGTTTAATACTTTTGCCGGATGAATATTCTCCGGGACGCCAGGTACCGACGCGCCAACCGACCAATATATCGCATTAATAACCGTACTTTCATAAAACATGCCATTTTTCGCGGGAATTTTAATTGGCAAAATTTTTAAATCTTCACCCATACCGCTCATGACGTTGCCATAGCCTGCAATAGTACCGGCAACATGAGTTCCATGATAAGAGCGTGTTTCATCAATCAAATTAGAATTATTGGCGGC
>CAZSAO010000037.1:0-24792 GCA_964605275.1 uncultured Legionella sp. | reverse complement strand
TCAAGCCCATCATTTTGCATTTCATGATGCGGTTTATGATTACGATGCTCCGTCAGTTTTTCTTTATGCTTTATTATTTGTCTGTCTAATTTGTCAATAAGAGAATCAATAGCGGTGTAGAGATCTTCTGATTCCGCACTGGCATGTAATTCACCTTTAGTGACAAACACGGTAGCCTCGGCTATTTGTCTTAATTTTTCCACATCAAAAATAACATTAACAGAAGTGATGTGATCAAAATGGCGCTCTAGACGCTCTAATTTTTCTTCCGTAAATGCTTTGATGGAAGGAGTAACATCCATTCGATGTCCTGTGATGTTGATTTGCATAAAACTCTCCTTTTTTATTGCTTATGATTAACTGCGAATTATTTTACGTTCATTAGATGGAGCAATTCCTATTGCCTCTCTATATTTAGCGACGGTTCGACGTGCAATAGTGATCCCTTGTTTGGCAATCAAATCAGCAATCTTGTTGTCGCTTAATGGTTTTTTCCGATCTTCTGCTAAAATCAGCTTTTTAATTACGGCGCGTATCGCCGTAGATGAGCAGCCATTACCGTTGTCGTTATTTACATGGCTAGAAAAGAAATATTTGAGCTCAAATACACCACGAGGTGTATGCATGAATTTTTGGGTGGTAACGCGCGAAATGGTTGACTCATGCATATCCAAAGCGGATGCAATGTCATTAAGAATTAATGGTTTCATTGCCTCTTCGCCATATTCGAGAAAACCGCGTTGATATTCCACAATACAGGTGGCAACCTTTAATAACGTTTCTTGTCTACTTTGTAAGCTTTTTAAAAACCAACGTGCTTCTTGCAAGTTATTTTTTAAAAATTGATTGTCTGTACTATTATCTGCCCGCTGAATTAAAGAAACATAGTGATTGTTAATAGTTAAACGAGGCAAGGTACTATTATTTAAAAATACACGCCAGTCATTATCTATTTTTTTAACGGTAATATCAGGAATAATATAGTGGGTTATATCTTGATGAATGACTGTTCCTGGCCGAGGATTTAGACTTTGAATAATGCGCACTACTTCGTGAAGTACCGGTTCGGTAATTTTGTAGTTTTTCATTAATTGTTTGTAATTATGCTGTGCTAGGAGCTCTAGATTGGTGCTGATTATTTGCCTAACTAACTTCATTTGCTCTAATGGCAGGTCTAATTGATTTACTTGTATTAATAATGTTTCTGCTAAATTAATGGCAGCACAACCCACCGGATCAAATAATTGGATTTTATGGCGTACGGCTTCAATTTCATCTAAATCAATAGCCAGTCCCTCTTGATTCAAACTGAGCTGTAATTCAGCAGGAGCGATAGTTAAAAAACCATCTTCATTAATTGCATCGATGAGTGCTGCCGCAATGACTTTATCGATATCGCTCATGGGGGTAAGATCATGCTGCCAACGTAAATGCTCTTGTAAATTAGTCGTGGTGTAGTGCAAATTATCTAAATTATAATCGGGATCATCATAATTAGTATTTTTTGGATTATATAATTGAGACCATTGGAGATCATGGAATTCATCGGTATGTTTTTTTATTTCGTGCGATGTATCTTCTTTTTCTTCGGCAGGTGCTGCATCGAGCATAGGATTTGATTCAACAAGTTGTTGAATTTCTTGCTGTAAGTCAATAGTAGACAATTGTAGTAGTCTAATAGCTTGTTGTAATTGAGGTGTAAGCGTTAGGTGCTGGCTTATACCCAATTGCAATGATTGTTTCATGCAAGTCCTTTTTCACTGCTGTTATTATCAGTTTAAACGATTCGCAGGGATTATCCAGTTTTTTATTTAAGATAATTCGTATGAAAATAAGAAAAGTATGTTGATTTTATTGAAGAAATGAGCAAGATAAATAAAGAATTATTTATCTTGTTATTTAATAGGCTGGTGCGCTTTGTTCTAATACAATGAGATAAAAAAAAAGCCCTAAACTTAGGGCTTTTTTTTATTTAACTTTTTTCTCTTTAAAGAGCACGTGCTTGCGTACTTTAGGATCGTACATCATTAGCTCCATCTTTTCAGGATGGTTACGTGGATTTTTAGTTGTAGTTTTATAGTATCCAGTTCCTGCCGTGGATTCCATTTTCACCTTAACTGTAACAGCTGCCATGGCTTATCCCCTTGAATTATATTTTTTCGCCGTTAGCTCTGAGTTTGTCCAGAACTACTTTAATACCTAGTTTGTCAATAATTCTCATTCCTTTAGGAGTGAGTTTTAATCTAACAAATCTATTTTCTTCTTCAACCCAGAACTTATGATTCTGAACGTTAGGTAGAAAGCGTCTTCTCGTTTTGTTGTTAGCGTGCGACACTTTGTTACCAGACATGGGTCGCTTGCCAGTTACCTGACATACTCTAGACATTATGTTACTCCAAAATAGGTTCTATATATTGTAGATGTCTTTGTAAAATTCTGGGCTTTCGTTAAAACACAATAGCCGGATGTGAAATACAAGAGCGATTTTATAACAAAAATATGAAAATATTGCAATATTTTTTTGCTATGAAAGAGCAAATGAATAGGATAATCCGTGATTAGATGATCATTTGCCAACGATGCTTGGTAGAATTTTTAAGCAGGCTTACGTATAATCTGGCATTTTCCAACGTGAGTAAAAATTAAGATGCACCGTAAGATTAAAAGCTATGTATTACGAGCGGGTCGGGTTAGTAACCGCCAACAGCAAGGTTTAGAGCTTTGGTTAAAAGAATACCAATTAACTTTAGGCTCATCCCATTGGGATTATCCCCAATTATTTGGCCGAGTTAGTGATGTGGTGGTCGAAATTGGTTTTGGTATGGGGGCTTCGTTATTGACGATGGCAAAAGAAAATCCGCATCTGGATTATATTGGTATAGAAGTACATACGGCGGGGGTAGGTAGTTTAGTTGCTGACGTGCATGAACAAAAAGTACCTAATATTCGCGTTGTGGCACATGATGCTGTGGAGGTTTTTCAAACGCAATTAGCAGATAATTCATTAGCCGGCGTGCAGATATTTTTCCCTGACCCTTGGCATAAAAAGCGTCATCATAAACGACGTTTAATTCAGCCCGAATTTATTCACTTGTTAGCAAAAAAAATCAAAGTAGGTGGATTTATTCATTGCGCCACTGATTGGCAAGAATATGCTCAGCATATATTAGAAGTGTTAGATGGTGAGACGATGCTCGTTAATCAACAACAAATTGGTGGCTATTCTCCTCGACCGCAATCACGTCCGTTGACTAAGTTTGAAAAACGAGGTGAACGGTTAGGGCATGGGGTATGGGATTTAATCTTTATCAAAAAATGAGTGGCAAGTATATACTTGCGTAAATGCTTGATACCTCATAGAATCTTAGCTTTAAACTCCTAGGAGCAGGCATGGGATGGAACGAACCAGATAAGGGCAAAAACCCTTGGAAAGGCAAAGATCAACCACCAGATTTAGATGAGGCGTTAAAGCGTATTAACGATAAAATTAAAAAGATTTTTTCAGGGTCTAATTCGGGGAGTTCTACTCCTAATAATACCAGTAGTGCGGGATTACTCGCGGCTTTAGTTGCCTGTGTAGCTGTTGTGATTTGGGCTTTGGCCGGTATTTTTATTGTTGATCCAGCCGAACAAGGAGTCATTTTACGCTTTGGTAAGTATGTGGAAACTGTAGGTCCAGGTCCACATTGGATTCCACGTATTATTTCTTCCAAAATAGTCTTAAACGTTGATCGAGTAATGGATTATTCCTATTCGGCACAAATGCTAACGCGCGATGAGAATTTAGTTGCTGTATCAGTGGCCGTGCAATACCGCATTAGTGATTTGCAACAGTATTTATTTAACGTGGCCAATCCAGAAGAAAGTTTGCAACAAGCAACTTCAAGTGCATTGCGCCAAGTTGTGGGTACTACAACGCTTGATCAAATGATTACCGAAGGGCGTGAGGTTTGGGGAAATAGTGTACAAGACACGTTGATTAAAACGTTAGCTTCGTATAAAACAGGTATTGCTATTGTTAACGTTTCACCGCAGCCAGCTCGTGCTCCTGAAAGCGTACAAGATGCCTTTGATGATGCCATTAAAGCGCAAGAAGATGAAAAAAGGTTTAAAGAGCAAGCTTATGCGTATGCGGCTAAAGTAGTTCCTATTGCTGAGGGGAATGCCAGTCGTATTGAACAAGAAGCACAAGCTTTTGCGCAACAAGTGGTCTTAAATGCAAAAGGTGAAGTCGCTGAGTTTCTTGCTTTATTACCGCAATATGTTGCCGCACCGCAGATAACGGCAGAGCGGATGTACCTAGAAACAATGCAAAAAGTATTTACCAATAGCAGCAAGATTATTGTTGATGGAAAAGCGGGTAATTTATTGTATTTACCCTTGGATAAGTGGTTTACCAGTCAACCTGAGCTCGTTTCTAATACGATGAATATGAAAAAAAATCATACGTTAAATACGAGTAATGATGATGACGGATCATTTGATGGTCGTGCGCTGCTTAGACCGACATATCAAGGAGGGGAATGATTATGAGTTCAATAAAAACCGTATTGAGTGTTATTGCGTTATTTCTCTTGTTGATTTTATTTTCTAGTATATTCATCGTGAATGAAGGCCAGCAAGGTATTGTTTTACGTTTAGGCCGCTTGGTAAATACGGCGCAAGGTGAGGTTAAAGTTTTAAACCCTGGCCTGCATTTTAAGACACCTTTTTTTGAGCATGCGCGTATTTTTGATACACGTATTCAAACAATGGATATTAAATCAACGCGTATCGTGACCCGAGAAAAGAAAGACGTCATGGTTGATTATTATGTTAAGTGGCGTATTACGGATTTAGCGCGTTATTTTAAATCGACGGGTGGCAATGAATTTAAGGCGGAAACGTTATTAGAGCAGCAACTAAATACCTTGTTACGCGCGCAATTTGGTAAGCGCACTATCTCTGATGTAGTTTCTGGTGGTCGTGATGATGTCATGGCACTTTTACGGGATGCTGCTGAAAAACAAGCGGGAGAGTTAGGTATTGCCGTGGTTGATGTCCGCTTAAAAGGGATTGAGCTGCCGGCCAATACCAGTAATGCGATTTATCAACGCATGCGTGCTGATATGCAAAAAATTGCCAATCGCCATCGTGCTGATGGACAGGCTGCGGGCGAGCAAATTCAAGCAAAAGCAGATGCAGATGTAACCGTATTATTAGCTAAAGCAAAAAGTGCAGCACAGCAACTGCGAGCGGTAGGGCAGGCTCAAGCGGCTACTATTTATGCCAAAGCCTACAGTCAAAACGCGCAGTTTTTTGCGCTTTATCGTAGCTTATTGGCTTATGAAGGCAGTTTTCATAGCAAAAAAGATATTTTAGTTTTAGATCAAAGTACCTCCTTTTTTGATTATTTTAAGCAACCAATGCCAAAAAATGATGGTATCGTGAATAAAAAGTAATTATAATGGCCGATTTTTCTGAGGTTAACCCTCGATGACAATCGCATCAAGTAAGAGTGAAGAAATGGGCAAGAATGTTGTTATTTTAGGTACACAGTGGGGCGATGAAGGCAAAGGGAAAATTGTTGATCTATTAACGCAAGATGCGCAAGTAGTCGTTCGCTATCAAGGGGGCCACAATGCGGGCCATACCTTGAAAATTAATGGCGTGAAAACAGTGCTACGTTTGATTCCTTCTGGAATGTTACGCTCGCATGTTACTTGTTATATTGCTAATGGCGTGGTTCTTTCCCCTCAGGCACTGTTTTCTGAAATTCAAGAATTAGAAGCGCGCGGTATAGATGTTCGCTCACGTTTACGCATTAGCATGGCTTGCCCTTTAATCCTTCCTTATCATGTGGCGTTGGATAAAGCACGCGAAGTGCACATGGGCAACGCAGCTATTGGTACCACTGGCCGTGGTATTGGTCCTGCTTATGAAGATAAAGTAGCGCGTCGTGCGTTAAAAGTAGGCGATCTATTTCATCCGGAACGTTTTAAAAAGCAATTAACGCAATTGTTAGACTATCATAACTTTGTTTTAACGCAGTATTACAAACAACCTGCTGTTGAATTGCAACCTATTTTAGATGAAGCATTGCAATGGGCTGAAGAGCTAAAAGCGATGGTTTGTGATGTTTCAGCGTGTTTGCATGAGCATAAAGCCCAAGGTGATAATATTTTATTTGAAGGCGCACAAGGTGTCTATCTTGATATCGATCATGGTACTTATCCTTTTGTTACCTCATCAAATACCTGTGTGGGTTCGGTGGTTAATGGTGCTGGTTTTGGGCCAAAGTATTTAGATTATGTGTTGGGTGTTACCAAGGCATATACTACACGCGTGGGTAGTGGTCCGTTTCCAACAGAGTTATTTGATGATGTAGGTAAACGCATTGCTGGACGAGGTCAAGAGTTTGGTGCTGTAACTGGCCGACCTAGACGTTGTGGCTGGTTTGATGCCGTGCTATTAAAGCGCTCTATTGAACTTAATAGCATTAGCGGCTTGTGCATGACTAAATTAGATGTCTTAGATGGCTTCGATGTATTACGTATTGCGGTGGCTTACAAAGATAAAGAGGGCAATTTATTAACGCGTCCTCCTCAAGCAGCGGTTGATTTTGATGGTTTAGAGCCTATTTATGAAGAAATGCCAGGCTGGAGTGAAAATACCGCTGATGTTACGGATATGGCTAAATTACCTGCTAATGCTTTGGCCTACTTACAGCGCATAGAGCAATTATTAGGTGTATCTATTCATATGCTATCTACTGGGCCTGAACGTGATTCAACGATTATCTTGAATGCGCCATTTGCTTAAATAGCATTTAAATTATCTTCTGGATGCCTCGGACAAGCCGAGGCACGTAGGTTCGGGGCAATTGCTGATTATTAATATTAGTGATGGACTTACTTAATATCCTTTATTAGACTAAGATAAATCTTTTAGTAAAGACACTCTTGAAACACGAAATTTTACCTCTTACAACGTATAAGTTCTTTGCGGCCCTATATGTTTTTATTTTTCATATCCAATTTTATTGGCCTATATGTTCAGCTGGACCTTTGCAACAATTTGTTAGCTTAGGCTCTTCGGGCATGAGCATGTTTTTTGTTTTTTCGGGTTTTATTCTTACTTATCACTATAAAAATGACATAACAGATTATGCAGACTATGCGGTGAGTCGTTTAACGCGTATTTACCCATCTTATGTATTGGCTGCTGTTTTAGCTCTTCCTTGGCTTATTTCCTCTCTAACACCGTATCAATCGGGGCAGGGCATACGTTATGTATTTATTTTATTGACTAATATGTTCATGCTACAAGCATGGATTCCACAAATGTTTGCTTTTTGGAATGATAATGGCAGCTGGTCTTTAAGTGTGGAAATCTTTTTTTATGCGCTCCTTCCTTTTTTATTGCGTTTTTTTGTAAGACTCACCACGAAGCAATTAGTTATATCGTTAGGTTTGCTCTATGTTGCTAGCGTGTTACCGGGGATTTCTTGGATATTATTTGAGCAATATACAACACATTTAGTGTACTATTGCACACCAATATATAGATTGCCTGAATTTATGATAGGCATAATTTGTGGTTTGTTGTATTTGCGTGGGATTCGTTTCTCCTATCCAGCGCGAGCTATTATCTTTAGTTCTTTTTGTTATTATTGTTGTTTAGCATGGGGACCAACCTATGGCTATACTGCAATGACGCATCATTATGTAACCGTGCCTTTAGTGGCGGTGACGATTAGTTGCATGGCTTCTCTTTCTTCTGGATGGCTCTATACTATTTTGACTAATCGAGTATTTGTTTACTTGGGACGTATTAGTTATTCATTTTACTCCCTGCAAATACCTTTGCTTTTATTATTGTTAGCAAAGCATGCCGCGTTGATTAATTATATGCCGATGTTAGTAGATAATCGTATTTTTGCTTTTAGTGTTTTTGTCTTTTTAGTCAGCAGTGCGGCCGTTAATCATTATTATATTGAAGTTAAATTACGTGCTTACTTAAAGAGGAAATACCGGGAGAAAAGCATAACGGACAGTACTGTTCATGATAAAAACTCATTCGCTTTGCATTTGCAATGAATCAGAGTATTCGGATTGGCGTCTGCCGAACGGACTATCTTTTATGGCGACGTCAAAAAAAAATATTGATTGTAAAAAATACCAGCTTGGCTGTAAGTGAATGATTTAAGCAAAAGAGCTTCTTATTCATAGAACGGTTTGTTATGCTCGCTTTCGCGAGCAAGACAGGAAAAAACTTCTCCGTAAGGGTATCAATAACGTCATCTGTGCTCTTGAACGGCTAAAAACAATTATAATATAGCGATATTATTGCTCTAAGGTATTAGTACTAGAATATTGTTCATTAAAATGAGCCTCACTCTTTAATTGCAGACGCTGTCCTTCTTTTAATTGATCGTGGGTGTGTGAGAGCAGGCCGTTAGAGCTAATACGGATAAAGATAGTAGAGGTATTTTTATGTTCATTATAGTCTCCAATTATATCTATGTTTTTGCATTCAAATAAAGTGCATTTGTTGTAATAGAGCATTACAATACTACATTTGAACGTGTTCTTACAATTTTATTCACCATTAAACAATGTGTAATTAGTATAATTCATGATGTTTTATTTGAAATTAAATTATTCATAGGTAATAATTATTGCTCATTTTTCAATTAAATGGCATAGTACGGCACTGATAAAAATCTATTAATATATCCGTTCACTAAGCACTTTGGGCATGGTGAACATACGTTGCGTGAAGGATGTGTCTCTATGAACCTAGAAACTGAAGTTAGAACAAAATTAAAAAAAATCACCGCATTAAAGCACGGGGTTGAGTTATCTGAACAAGCAATTATGCAGCGTATTGATTCTTTAGCACAAGAGTTAATCGATGCTTACCCTAATGCGTGTCCTGTTTTAATTGGTTTAATGGATGGTGCTTTGCCTTTTGCTAGTAAGCTGCATGATGCATTGGCACAAAAAAATTATTCATTTCAGTTTACTACTATGCAAGTAAGTAGTTATGGCGAAGGCATGCGTTCTGGTGAGCTTAAAATTGATTCTGCACCTAAAATTGCAATCGGTGGGCGTGTGGTTCTTATTGTTGACGATGTGTGTGATACGGGTAAAACGTTTGCTAAAACTAAAGAATTATTTGTGCAACAGGGGGCTGAAGAAGTTCATTTGATGGCGCTCATTGATAAAGTGCAGCCACGTTTAGCAACATGTGAATCTACTTTTACCGGCTTTAAAATTTCTGCTGATAAATTTATAGTAGGTTTTGGTTTGGATTATGCAAACTTACTGCGTAATGAACTTACAATTAAAGCAGTAAATACAGACTTTTTGCCTTCTACTGCAGAGCAACATGTTCTGGACGAAGAGAAAGTATTGCATAAAAAATTAACGGAGTTGTGCTCTAATAAAATGAGACCTGCCGCGGAGCGTAATTTTTTTAATTCATCTCATGATCTGCTTGATACCCAATGGGAAGAGCACGATGAAGAACACGCTAAAAAAAAGATTAAATTAAGTAAATAAGAGCATTACACGTGCTCATTGTTGCATGCAGCACGTGTACTTTTTCCTCTATCAAACGGCCATAAGCATTCAGCACGAATGACTACACGTAGCATTGAGTTCAGATACAGAAAGTGTATCGCTCTTTGCTGATTCTAGCTTAAGAATATGCACTATATTGCATATATTATCTTTCTTTTCGTCTAATTGTTGTTGTGTTTCGCAATTAGGTTCTAGATGCTCTAGACTGTCAGTAAGCGCTTGTTTTACTTGATTAATTGCCGCTAAAATGCGTGCATCGTTCGCCTCTTTTTTTATTATTTGTTGTAAAGGATTGGTGCTTAATGCCAAAGCCGATTGATTAATTTCTGTTATAATGTTGTTGATATGTGTTAGTGGCTTAGCGAAAGGATTGGTGGAGAAAAAGCCAAACAATGTATTGGTCGACTCTGGATTGATCTCTTTTAATTTTATTACTAGAGCTGTTAGCTTCTGCATTGCTGAAATTAATTCATCTATTTTATTATTTAATTCAAGATGTTGATCTTGTTTTAATTTATGCAGTTTTGCCTTTGCCTCACTAACAGTAGATGCTGTGCGCATAATTTGTACCACCTGTGAGTGATAATGTTGTTCAAGCGTGATATTGCTATCTATGCACAAGGCTGCTAAGTCATTCGATGACATGCTAAGCATGGCTTGGAAAAGGGTGATGCGCAAGGGGAAGGGACACGTATTTAACAACGATAGGGTGGTTTGTGGTAGTTTGCGGTTATCAGATAACCATGTTGCCCATTGCGCTGGTGGTATTTTGTTCCATAATGTATCAAAAACAGCGAGATTTTTTTGTAATAAAAAATCACAAAACTCTTCCGCAGTTAACTTTCCATCACTGGTTAATTTTTCAAAAAACTCTAAGCGATCACCTAATTCTAAATGAGGTAGGGTCTGTGCCCATTCATTCGCATGCTCAAGCCCTCCATACCATTGCTCCCAGCGAGAGGCTGAGATAACACGCCAGAGTTGATGCACTAAAGACGAGTTTGAATTATTAATGCTTAACATGAGTTCGGAAAAATGATGTGCATCGGGGCAATATACAGCCAAAAAACGCTCTACATGCTCTTTCTCCAGCTCTTTTGGTAGTGCTTTTAAAATATGTTCTTGGGCCAGTAAGTCATCATAATTTTTTGATTTATAAGGAAATAAAGGCAATAAACTCTGAAATACTTCTTCCTCATCTAGTAATAAACATACAATATCAGGGATATGAGTTAGAGTGATGCCTTGCCGTTGCAGTAGTGCAGCAAAGCGGGGCATGTCATGCTCTTTGTCAAAAGAAGGTGTGTTTAAAACTAACTGTCTTAATCCTTTTGTGGTATTGAAAAAAAGCAAAGAATCTTTATCTAATAACTCAAAAAAGGCTAGTGGCGTTACCTTATATTGCGCTAAAAGGCGTAATAATGCGTTGAGGCGAAGTGGTTCTTCAATAATTTCTTTTTTATTTTGTGCTGAAATTTTTGACCAAAACAAGGCTATATTTGCATCACTGAGCGCAGATAGAGCCTCGTTATATTGTTTCATATCCTTGGCTGAAGGCAGCCACTGTGGTTGTTCATTAGAAATAGAACTGCCAGACTGGTTATTACTTATGCATGTTGCCAAATTATCAATATACGGATGAAGAGGTGATTGGGGTTTAATATTTAAATAACGTAGTAATTTATTCAACCAATTAATGATAAAAAAATTCGTTTCCGCTTCTTTTTCTAGCGCATGGCGTGTTATTTGCTTAAGAAACTGTTGATATTCATTCTTCCTTTCAGGGTGCTCAATGAACAGTTGAATTTGCTCTAATGCTTGAATAATGATTTCTGCATCTAAGGGTAATTGAATTAATGCTTTAACGAATTGATGATGCACTGTTCTACTAGGCTCTGGTAAAAAATAGCGCGTACAGGTGAATACGCCTTTTTTATTCAAATGATAGCCTAATGCCCCTAGGAGTAAATACCAAT
This sequence comes from uncultured Legionella sp., assembly GCA_964605275.1. Classification (GTDB taxonomy): domain Bacteria; phylum Pseudomonadota; class Gammaproteobacteria; order Legionellales; family Legionellaceae; genus Legionella. The sequence continues at coordinate 13,250 of CAZSAO010000037.1, read as the reverse complement.
TCGGTGTTTGTGTTTGAATCAATGCATTATTTTTGCTTTGCTTTATTAAATAATTAAATTGCTTTTGGGGTGAAATAAAGACGAGTGATTTTATTAAGTGCTCGGGGCTCTTCATGCTCGTATTGTTAAGTAGTTTATTATGTAATAACTCAAAGTCAGCATCTAAAAGCTGATTGATTTTTTGTTTGCTTAAATCCGTATCTAAAAGATTTAACCATAATGCGGGAGCCGTTTGATTAATAAATTGTTTGCGCTGTTTTATACTTAAAAAAGACCATAGAGAAGCCAGCTCACTACTATTTAGGACACATTCTTTTTGCAGATCAGCATCTGCAATTATCCATTCGATGAGTGAGTTACTGTGTTGAAATAAGGCTATCCGTGTTTTTTCGTCCTGAGTTAACGATAATAGTTTTTTAAAATCAGTACTATTGAGTTGATAGCCATAAAACTGCGGGCATAAAAAAGCAGCAACCATTTCATGATTGTTGGTTTGTACGGCAAGATAAAGTCCTGTTTCTTCGAGTCTGCAGTTTTTATTAAAAGAAAAAGCAGTGTGAGTACTTTGTAAATGTTCGACGAGATCATTTTGGCTTGCATAAGCCACTTGTCCTGTTGTTGATTCAATGAGTAATGGGGCAAAAATAGGCCAAGCGCTGGGGTGGGGTTGTTCTATCCGGATTTGTGCCTGGGCTGCAAACGGATTATTCTTTTTATGTGCGGCTTTTTTATAGTCAATTAATAAGTCGAAGAGCTCAGTAAATTGCTGCTGCTCTGGGGGGGGAAGCGCATCAGTAATTAAATAAGAACGTAAACGCGCTTCAGCAGACTCAATGGCTAAACCTATATCTTCTTTTAACGAAGACGATAAAAGGGTACCGTAATCGAGGTCTACCGATGTTCCTGGAGCAAGGGCCAAAATATTAAAATTTAAAAATTCATGAACTAATTGTTTTGCAATTGCTTCTTTAGATAAAAACATAGTACATCCTCTAAAAGACACCTGGTTGGATGGGAGATTTAGTCTCATCGTTTAGGGCGGCATTGATCTTATGTGTGGGGATTGGGGCGAAAAATCCACGCGCTTCTAGTGGTGATATGTGCTGGGGCGCGGTTTTTATTGTTTCATTCAATGTAGAGTGCAGTTCTTCGGGACGATAAGTAAGCCCCAAAAAGTTAAAAATACGATGGAATAGATTTAAAACAAGTCGCTTTAATGATTTAAAATCAAAAGAAAAATGCAGCTCTTGTGCCATCAAAATAGTATAAAAGCTTTCTTTGCGTGCCTCCTCTTGGATTAGCTCAATTCTCGTTTTGGGCGGTATTTTTTCGTTCAAGGCAATGCGCATTATTTGATTCAAGAGAGCGATTTTAGAACTTAGCGAATGTAGTTGTTCATAAGTTGGATTATGTTTTTCTTTTTGGCAATAAGCTTGAAACGCGGCAACTGCGATAATAATTGCATCAAGATGACATAATTGGTGGTATTGTTCATGCACTAAGTGTATGGTCTTTTGTGATTCGTCGCTAATCATTTGTTCCATTCTATCAATAGCAATAATGTCGACTTGGTTAAGTATGCTTTCTTTTGTATGTTGTAAAAGGCATTGTAAGATATTTTTATACTCCTCTCCCATATAAATTAACTCATGGGCTTGCGTAACAATGTGTTCTATTTTTTTATCAATAATATAGGCAATATAATGTCGTATAGTCTCTTTCGCTTGGCTCTGGGAAAAGTACTCTTTCTCGGCAGAAAAAAAGCGGGCTTGGCTATTTAAATACGTGATTCTTAACTCTAAACTAGTAACATTGCCTTTTTTAGCTGCATGTACTTGTTTTGTAATAAATAAAACATGTTCTAAAGGAGGGGTATGTGAAAAATAGCTGTTGTTTTCGCATGTATTCATTAAACATGATTTACAAAATGCATCCAGTTCTTTCGACGTATCTTGTTGTGCTAAAGAAAGAGGATAATGCTTTTTTTGTTGGTGTAATAAGGGATGTATTTGGCGATACAATGTTGCAAACTCTTCTTGCTCTGCTGTTAACAAACGTTTTTTGCTCTCAAGTATGCTTTTAATTTCTTGTAAGCGTTGGAGAAAATAGCTTAACGTGTGCAATGTATTTTTTTCATATTCTAATTGTTGTATTGCCTGGCCATGCATATTTCTATTAGTTTGCGCCCGAGATTTAAAAGAGTTTACGTTATGTATTAATACATTTTTTTCTACTAGATTAACCGCGAGTGGCTTAATAAAGTTATAGAATAAAGTATCTATAAAATGTTTCGTAGGTCTTGATAGCAGCCCAATACGTAAGCCAAATTTTAGTTCTAAGCCATCTATTTTAATGAGTATTTTATACAGCTCTTGTTGAATATCATTGAGGTGCGCTATGGTTATTTGATGCGTGTTCTCTGCTAAATCAATTAAATTATGGAATAGTTGGGGTATTAAGCTAAATAATAAATAAGGACTATGAAGCAGCAAATGAAGATAGTTTCGTTGTTCTATTCTTTCAAGTATTTGTTCAATATAAGCAGCCATTTTGCGGGCAGCGTCTTTTATTGGCTGCGCATTCATTGTATTCGAGTCATTTACTATTTGTTGCGGATAAACCAATAATGACAAGAGCCAGGGCGGGACAGTAGATTGTGGTTGCGGACTAGCAAGTGGTGCAGTCTCTGTATTAATAAATTGTTGAGGATTGATTTTAGCCCAATAAGATAGTGCATTACGTGATTCACCTCGTAATGTTGTCACAAAGAGTTGGCCTATAGGTTCGTTCATGAGCTCCATAAAGGTTTGAGACGCTTTGCTTATTTTTAAAAAAGGGTCTAATTGATACAGGCATTCGACCAAGGGACCATTTAAAACATAGCGCGCCGTTTCTTTGTTTTGTACGTTCCTATCTAATGCCTCAAGATATTTAAAGGCGCTGCTAATGTAATAAAGAGCATTTATAGCGCGTTTAGCCCAGGATACTTGTGTGGCCTGAGCTAATGCATTGACTGCAATTTCCATTTCCGGAAAAGGTACAACATCGTTTAGTGAGTCAAAGTGAAGAGGCATTTTTAAGCACGGATCTAAGTGGCCAAGAAATTGTAATAAAAGAGCATTTATCTTCGAAATACTTCGAGATAAGTTTTGTTGTCGAATCCATTTATCTTGGCGCTGTACTAATTCACTATCCATGGTTAGCGTGAGATTATTAGATAAAGTTGTTCTTTTTTTATGATGTGCTCTAGTAAATAGCTCACGACGATGCTCAGAATATTCTATTTCCTCGCCTATTGTGCGCGTTAAAGTTTGAGTATTGAGTATTAATTCGTTCCATAGTGCACGCGGGGAGCTTGAGGGAAGAATATTATTGCTTAACTGATTGAAGATCGTGACGCATCGTTCATCTAATGTAGGGGCTTGGTCTGCTGCGTTAAAATCAACTAAGTAAGGTTGTACTATTTTATAGTAATTGATCAGCGTATTTAGGTGCTTCTTTTGCGTTTGTTCGGTTGTTGTCTCTAAAATAGCTATTAGTTTGGTGATTATGGTGGCACTGTAGTGCAATGCGCTGATGCGCATGGTGTGGTACGTATATAATTCGGCTCGTTCATCCGCGCTTAATGATGTTAAGTTTGTGACAAATTGCGGCTTTTTCTCAATAATATCAGATAGTTTTTCTTTGCATGTTGTTTGTTCCATTAACCAGGAGACTTCATTGATAGCAAGCAACGAGTGTTGTTTATGATGAGGTAGTGCTACTAATTTGTTTTTTGATTGTTTTGGTATTTCTAATAACCAGCTTTCACTTAAGGTGATATAGCTGGAATAAGTACATAGTTCTTTATTGCATGCATTGATGGTAGCCTTTGCCATTTTTTGCAGCTCATCTATAGAGCAAGAGTTTAAAATAGAATGTTTTTGGGTGAACGCACTATCTAGTAGCACACTTAAACGAGGATTAAATACAATGACATACGCTTTAAAAACTTGATATTGCTCTTCTAGTAATATAGGGGATGCTGATCTTAAATGAGCTATAATTTCTTTAAGAAAGACGGCTATCGCTTTTTTGGCCCCTTGTGCTGTAGTGTATTTAAGTTGGCACTCATTTTTTTGTAACAGCATATTTTGGATACGTTTCGCTAAAAAAGAGGCATTGTCCAGATGCAACAGATCAATGTGGTTTTTATTCAAATCAACCAGTAGGCTCGCCTGAGTTACCAGAATCTGATACAGTTCATTGAGTTGCAGCATTAACGGCTGGGTAAGCGTGCCACAAATTAGACCAAGATATAACTCCATTTTATCCGACTCACAAATTATTTTGGCAAATAATTCGTTTTTGATCCGAGATAATTGATAAATAACCAATTCTTGCGTTGCTTGATGAAGATGGGATGCTTGATTTTGTACGCCTTGCCCAAGAGTGGTTAGATTGTTACGAATAGGAAATATGAGTGTTTGTGCTTTCTGCCAAAAAAAGAGGTGTTCAAAGTCATTTAAGGCAAAAAATAATTTAATGGCTTGGCTTTTATAAGCATCTTGTTCTGATTGGCTTAAGGTTGATAGTCTATTGGGTTGATTTACGCCGTACGAGTAAATTAATTGTGTTAAACTGTCTAGGTAATGGGGCAATAAACCTAAGTGATGCGTCAAAAAGTTAAAATCGCGCTTGCCTGTTAGAGGCTTTAATTGATTAATAAAAAAGCCGATTGATTTACCTATATAGCTGCTTATGGTGTCACTTAGCTCCTGATTAAATAGGTATTTTTTGTCTATTTCATTGCTTTGAGCGGTATACGCTTGCAGCTGAGTAATGACACTATTGAGTGAACTTAGTTCGCTGGTAAAAATTTGCTCCAAGGGGAGATCTGTCTCCAAAAGAGAGGATTGAATTTGCCTAATCTGCTCAATCACCTCTTGCAGTTGGCTAATAAAATGTAATTCCTCGGGCGCTAAATCATATTCAAACGCTACATAGCTACCAATAACCGAATCCTTCATGAATAAATACCAGACGATATGACTTAGAAATTGCACCTGTTTCTCTTTTTTGTGTAGCAAAAAAGAATGTAAATCAAAGTCGGGATTTAGTGAGGTAATAAACGCAAGTATTTTTTCTGCTAAAGTAAGTGTATTGAATATTTTTTTGAATTGGGACACCAATGCCGGCTCTTTTAATTGGACATCATATAATCCATTACTATTAATAATTAAATAAGTGCGTAGTTCATGATGAATATTAATTTCTATATGTTTGGTTAATTGAGCTTTAACATCTTGTACCAGCTGAATAAAGTTTTTTTCTTTAATTGAGCGCACTAATTGTGGCACGTCGCGTAGCGTTAAAAATAAAGGCAAGAGATTGGTTTTGATAAAGGATTCAGTAAGAATAGAATCAATGTTAATCGCGCGTAAATTAAAATGATAATGCTCGATATTTTTATTAAATAAATTATCTAATGGAATTTTAATCGATTCGTATAATTCGTCGATATTTGTTTCTTCTTTATTGCTGAGTAACTTTTTTAATAAAACGGTGATGTTATCAGACAAATCTATTAAGATATTAACTAGTTCTTGTCCTAATAACAGAGTGCCATTTTTTGTTGGTCCTGTTGCCAGCATAAGCGCAATTGAGGGATGAGTAATAAACTTAAAGAGCAATTTTAAATAGGTCCAAGATGGGTTATTTTGCTCAATTAATTTGGACGAACGTTCTGTATTTTTAGTCAATTTCTACACCTTAAAGAACATACTGTATTTCTTTTCGAGTCTTATTTTGTGCGACGTCGAAATTTGAATTGCCCACTGCGCCAGGTTACATTGCAGGGCAATCGCGCCTAAAGTTTTAGCCTAAAAAAGTGTTTGTGACCTTATTTGGCTCGCCGTGCGTGAAAATAACACAGCTCAATGTCATGTACGAAGCTAGATTCTGCGCATAAAGCACGGGACATAGGCTGTGTGGGTCTACATTAATCTATTAAATGCATGTGTCCTAGTTAAATTGCTGTTCAAACGTTGCTAATTGTTGTTCTAATTGCCATTGCAATTGTGCCTTGGGACTTTGGGCAATAAATGTCTGACACTGTGTTGAATTTAAATTCCTACATGCAGCAATGAGGCGCGCGCCCGGGGCATCAGACCAAATACTTTTTCCTGGTAAAAACGCATAGGTTAACGCGTTTCGATTTATATTTTTTAATGTCGCATAATCTAAGTGATATTCTTGCGCTGCATTGACATATTGCTCGGTTAAATCGGTGCGTAAAATACCCTCATCATCCGTTGAAAGAGTAATCGGTACGTGATGCTCTAGATAAACCTGGAACGGGATTTGTTGCGGGTTTAGATTTAATATTTTTTGATTACTGATTAAGTTTATTTCGACTGCTATTTGCTGTTGTTGCATGTAGGTAAGTGTTTTTTTTGCTTGCTGTTCAAAGATAATATCGGTTCCATGACCAATACGCTGTGCGTGACCAATAAACAGTGCGTTGTAAATATGATCTTTTAATTCATCACGCGTAACAAGAGCAGGAGTTAACTCTCCTGCGTGCAAGCTGATATGTACATTAGGGTATTGCGCATGCAGATAATTAAATATCTGCATTTGTTTGTTATATTCTTGCAAAGAAAGAGGTGCATCTTCTGCTTGCACCAGATTAACGCCAACTAGCGCTTTGGGCGAACGAGCAACAGCAGCAAAGGCATTGAGTGCTTGCGCAAAAAAACTATCTAAAGGTTGTTCTCGTAATACATAATAAAGAAAGCGTGCCTCTATCTTACATCCTTTGTTATTTGGCTGATTGCTACACCCTAAGATTTGTTTTGTTTGTTTTTCGAGGTGTTCGGCAGTAAATACCGTTAGGTCAATATTTTCTTGAAATGCTTTATTGGCTAATAATGTTTTTTTCTTTTCGCTTAGAGTGGGTACATTAGTTATTAATGTACTAAATTGCAGTGAGCGCGCATCATCTGCCATATCTAAAATTTCTAAATATAATTCATTTTGTTGCGCTGCGCGTTGTAATACATTCGCAATTAAGTAGGGCTTAAAGTCGATGACCAGTGGCATGAATTTAGGGAACGTATTAAAAAAGTGATCGTGGGCAGATTCTTTGCCGGCAACGAACTGCTCTAGCGACCAGCTCTTAATGATACGGTTAAATACCGTGGATGCTGGACTGAGTGTTTGAGTGCTTATCCCGGTACATGTTTCGCTTCCTTTAGATATGGATAAGGAGTCTGCTGCAATACAATATTGTTTCTTGGCGACTAATGCCAGCATATATTCAGGGGATGGTCCTCCTGCGAGATGATAATGCAACTCACCACCTTTAGGCATGTGGCGCAAAAAAGTATCCAGCTTTTGTGGATTATTATGAATGTGCTGAAAATAAGAGTGCACATTGGCATGTAAGGGAAGAAAATAGCCTAAGCTTAGCCAAACAACGATGATTTTTATTCGATTCATTCCGATATATTAGTTGTTCATATTTTGTAATTATCGCATAATTTATTTCTAGGAGCAATAGTGGCGTATGGGTGAGGCAAGATGATAATCAGGGCGTTAACACCCAAAACGCCCTGATTACGTTGTTATGATGCCTGATTTTACTTATTAACAGCTAAGGACATACCCTCTAGTACGGTAAGCGCTGCATACAGTTGATAATCTTCATAAATGAGATTAGTAGTATTCATTTCTGTAGCACTTTTTTTAGCATCGACTTTATTGGCATTGAGTAAATGACCGCTCAAATCAGCTTCACTATAACCTATTAAGTCTGTTTTCTTTTCTGCTGTTTTGGGGATGGCCATTTCATCCACTACGATATCAGGAACAATTCCTTTGGCCTGAATCGAGGTGCCAGAAGGGGTAAAATAAAGAGCAGTGGTCAGTTTTATCCCGGTTTTATTGTCCAGAGGTAGAACTGTTTGTACCGAGCCTTTACCAAAACTCTTGGTGCCAAGGATTAAGGCGCGTTTATTATCTTTTAAGGCTCCTGCGACAATTTCAGAAGCAGAAGCGGAGCCATTATTAATTAATACCACAATTGGCGCATTATTTAAGACATCACCTGGATTGGCGAGGGCCGTAAATTTAGAGCCCGGTAGACGTCCTTCGGTATACACAATTAACTCTGATTTACCCGATTTGTTGGTATCTAAAAAAGCATCAGATACTTGAATGGCCGTATCGAGTAAGCCGCCGGGATTATTTCGTAAATCTAAAATAAGTCCTTTTAAGGTGCCATGGGCTTGTTGTTTTAATTGCGCAATCGCATCAAGCATGTCTTTACCTGTTTGCGCTTGGAATTGCGTTAGGCGAATATAGCCGTATTGATCATCTAATAATTTGCTTTTAACACTTTTTATTTGAATAACCTCTCGCACTAAATCAAACATCAACGGTTTACTCGCTCCTTTGCGTAACACGGTTAATTCGATGTGCGATCCGGTTTTGCCGCGCATTAGATTAACTGCATCTTTCAAGGTCAATCCTTGCACTGAATCTTTACCTAATTTAATAATGTAGTCTCCGGTTTTTAAGCCCGCTTTAAACGCCGGAGTATCTACTAATGGGGTAATTACTTTGACGATGCCATCTTCCATGGTGACTTCAATACCTAAACCACCAAATTCGCCACTGGTTGAGGTTTGTAATTCTTGGAATTCTTCCTCATCAAGATAGGCTGAATGAGGGTCAAGTCCGCCTACCATGCCTCGAATCGCATTATCAAATAATTCTTTGTCATCAACCGGTTTGACGTAATATTTTTTGATTTCACTAATCGCATTAGAAAACCGTTGTACGTCTTCTAACGGAATTTGTTTGTTTGCATTGGTTTGGGTTGTTGCATCATTTGCCGTAAATCCTATTAATGGAACTGTTAGTGTAAATGCGTATACCAAACCCAAAGTATGGGGAAGTATGTTCTTAACCATAGCGATCTCCTCGGATGCAAGGCCACAAAATCAGCCACCAATAGCGTTATTTACTAAATATGATGTTGCTATTAAAATTTAGTGAATAACACTGTATTGTTAATTGCTTTATAATTAGAAATGCAATATGAGTGCCAATATTCATGGTTAAGCCAGCCACTCGAGTGGAGAAACTGCTTTGCCATAGCGCCTTACTTCAAAGTATAGCCCGTTTTGTTGCAAGCCGCCGCTATGCCCTACACTGGCTATGGCTTCATGTTGTGTTACGTTTTGTCCTTTATGTTTAAATAGAGATTGATTATGAGCATAGAGCGTCATAAATCCTTGTCCGTGATCGATAATCAGTAATAATCCATATCCCTTTAACCAATCGCTAAACACAACGGTTCCTGGGTATACGGCAGTAACCGTAACCCCCTCATCGGCAAAAAATGTCACGCCTTGATTCATGCGTTTAAATGATTCGGGTTTTATTTGTAACGGGTAGGGCAATTTTTTATGCATTGCGGCAAACGGACTAATAGGGTAATGCACTTTTTTAGGAGGGGCTTCGTTGGGCGTTAAGGAGACAAGTAGCTGCGCGAGATTGTTCTTATTACGTTCGTATTCGTGTAACGTGTGTTGATTGGTTTGGATTTCTTGATTTAAAGAATGAATTAGCGCGTTATGATATTGTTTTTGCTGATTCAATGTATGTTGTTGCTGCATTAATTTACTGTGTAATTGTTGTTGGTTTATCAATTGTGCATGTAATTGATGTTGTTGTAGGGTTAGCTTTGTCTGTGTGCTCTCTATTTGCGTAATTAATTGCTGACGAGAGCGGATGATATAATGATAATAAGTGAGGAGGCGATTGATTTGATCGGGGTCTTGTTGCGTAATGAGCCATTTTAATGGTTGATTGTTTCCCATTTTATAACGTGCTTGTAGATGATGAGCTAACAATTGTTGTTGCTGTTTTCTTTGTTTATTGAGGTTATCTATTTCAGTATTAAGGTGAGCAATGATCTGCTCTTTGTTGTGCATCGTACTTTGCATCGTACGAAGCTCTTCCACGCCTAAGCCAATTTTTCTTTCGGTATTAGATAGTTCTGTATTAAGTAGTCCTTGTTTATCATGAGCCGCAGCCAATGTTTTATTTAGTTGGGATATTTGTTCATTTATTTTTTTTAATTGCGCCGGTGTTGCGGTTATTTGCCCATAGGCAACTGAAGTTATATCTCCTAGTTGCCCAAAAAGGGTGCTTAGAATCAACAGTATATTAAATAATCGGCGCATAATTAGGTTCCAATAAAATACGACCACTCATTTCTGCCGGTGGTGTGATTCCGAGCAAGGCTAAAATTGTCGGCGCAATATCTATTAATGTGCCTTTTTGCTGAGTAAATTGATATCCTTCACCTATATAAAGAAGCGGCACGGGTTCCGTAGTATGCGCTGTATGTGGTTGTTGCGTCCCATCATCATACATCTCTTCCGCATTGCCATGATCGGCGGTAATAAGCAAGGAGCCTTGCACTTGCGCTAAGGCCGCACCTACTTGCTGCATGCACTCATCCAAACACGTTATGGCTTTGAGGGTTGCTGGAAAATTACCGGTATGTCCTACCATATCTGCATTGGCATAATTGCAAATAATGAGGTCATATTCTTGTTGTTTGATGGCCTCTATCAATGTTTTTGTTAGCTCTACGGCACTCATTTCTGGTTGCATATCATAAGTAGCTACTTTGGGGGAGGGTATTAAAATACGCTCCTCTCCAGGAAAGATGTATTCTTGTCCACCATTAAAAAAGAACGTTACATGGGCGTATTTTTCTGTTTCGGCGATGCGTAATTGTTTTAAGTGATGTTTTGCTACCACCTCGCCTAAGGTATTACTCATGGAGATAGGAGGAAATAAAGCACGAGTCGCTAATGATTTATCATACTGTGTCATACTAAGAAAGGCTGCGAGGGCAGGTATTTTTTTTCTAACAAAACCATCAAAGTCTGGTTGAATAAAGGCGCTAGTCAGTTGGCGCGCTCTATCGGCACGAAAGTTAAAAAAGACTAATCCATCACCATCATTAATGGATTGTGCCTCACCTATGCGCGAGGGAGGAATAAATTCATCGTGTATGTGTTGTTGATAAAATAATTCGATGGCTTCTTCTGCGCAAGTAAACGAATAGGGGCTGATTCCTTGGGTTAGTATTTCGTATACTGGCGCAATTCGCTCCCAACGGCTGTCTCTATCCATGGCATAATAGCGACCAGATAGAGAGCATATTCGACCTATGGCTAGAGTGTGCAGCTGTTTATTGAGACGTTCTATACTCGCTAATGCGCTTTGCGGTGGTGTGTCTCGACCATCGAGAAATAGATGCAAGTACACGGCCGAAAGCTGTTGTTGTTGGCATAATTTGAGTAGTGCAAATAAATGTTCTTCATGGCTATGAACGCCGCCAGGTGAAAGTAGACCCATAATATGCAGGGCTTTATTGCTTTGTTTTAAGGTGGTTGCGAGTTGCGTAAAGGCTTCGTTCTGCTGTAGCGTGTTATGGTCTATGGCACTATTAATACGGGTAAAGTCTTGTTGTACCGTGCGGCCTGCGCCAATATGCATGTGTCCCACTTCCGAATTACCCATTTGCGCGTCAGGCAAGCCTACTGCGTGACCACATGCATCTAATAACATGTGAGGATAGGTGTGCCACCATTCATCCCATTGCGGGGTTGTTGCTTGCGCAATAGCATTATATTGTTGCTGCTCGCTATACCCCCAACCGTCTAGAATCATCAGGACTAATGGGCCTTTTTTTGTCATGGTGCATCCTCACTTATTAACCATCCCGGGCGCTAAAAAAGCAAAAAACTCATTAGCGACAAGTATAAAGTAGCTAAATAGTATACGCGGGCTGAAGTTTCTATGCAAAGTATGCTCATTGACTACTTAAATTTTTGTTCTAAAGCGGTTAGACTATGGCCATATTTTATGTAGCCGGAAGATTGGTTTGGATGATAAACAACCGAAACACATTGCAATAGTGATGGATGGTAATGGTCGATGGGCGCAAAGCCGCGGTTTACCGCGGATTGATGGGCACCAAGCGGGTGTTGAATCGGTACGAGCAGTGATTCGTGCGTGTTTAGCTAAAAAAATTCCTTATCTTAGTTTGTTTGCCTTTAGTTCGGAAAATTGGCAACGACCAAGTGATGAAGTGAATTTTTTAATGGAACTATTTATTATTGCCTTAAAAAATGAATTAGCAGAGCTCGATGAGCATGGCGTACGGTTGTGTTTTACCGGTGACAGAACACGCCTTTCCTTGTCCTTACAACAGCAAATGAGTTATTCTGAAGAACAAACTAAGAACAACAACACGCTCACCTTGAATTTAGTCGTCAATTACGGTGGGAAATGGGATATAGCCGCCGCCGCTAAAAAGATTACCCAAGCCGTATTAGATGGTGCGCTTACCGTAAACGATATCAATGAAAAAAGCTTTGATGCGTTTTTGGATACAGGCGATTTACCGGCTCCCGATTTGTTTATTCGTACTAGTGGTGAATTACGCATCAGTAATTTTTTCTTGTGGCAATTGGCTTATACGGAACTTTATTTTACCGATGCTCATTGGCCTGATTTTGCGCAACAAGAATTCGATAATGCTTTGGCGTCCTATGCTTCTCGTAAACGACGTTTTGGCCAACTCTCACCTATTTCACCAACAAGGTAATTTCTATGTTCATGCAACGGCTTATTACGTCTCTGGTTTTAATTCCTCTTGTTTTATTAATGTTGTTTTATGGGCCTGTATGGTTGCTGCTTGCGGTTGTAGTATTAGTTTTATTAGCAGCAGGGCGTGAGTGTTGGTTATTGATTCCGTTGCTTGATTCGCGCACGCAATGGGGATTTTTAGGGTTATTATTGCTAAGCTTGTGGTGTTGTGGCGTACTGTTCCCTTTTTGGTTGGGATTGGGATTAGTTGTGTGGTTAGGAAATTGTCTGGCCATTGTTACCTATCCCGCATCGCAACGTTATTGGGGACATCCTGCCATTGTTGCTGTTATTAGTCTTATTTTATTGCCGTTATTCGTGCAAAGTATGATTCATCTATATCAACTTCCTGCCGGCAAAGGGCTTATTTTATACGTATTATGTCTTGTATGGGCTGCTGATACAGGCGCTTATTTGCTTGGCAAGCGTTGTGGTAAACATAAACTTATTCCACAGGTGAGTCCTGGAAAATCTTGGGAAGGTGCATTAGGTGGATTGATCTTGGTAGCTGTTGTTGCGGTGGTAGGGTT
>CAZSAO010000036.1:0-24818 GCA_964605275.1 uncultured Legionella sp. | reverse complement strand
CTGAGTTTGTTTTAATTCCAAGGGTTTGGGTAGATGGGGTTGGTTTGGCGCTTACGATTGAACCATAAAATATTGTTCCATTAAATTTATATTTTTTATCTTGTATTACACTGTAATTATAGGTAAGCGTCAAAAGGAATTAAAATGAAAAGGACTTGTATTTTAATTGGTGAAGATAACCTATTGATAGAATGTGGAATATTATTATTACAAAAAAACTATACTATTCGTTCTGTAATTTCGGTTCATGAATCAACTAAACAATGGTGCCGAAAAGAAAAAATTTGTTGCTTGAGCACTTTAGAAGAGTATTTACATATAAAACAAGAACCTGTTGATTATTTATTTAGTATTGTGAATAGTAAAATTTTGACAAGTGAACATCTAGCTTGTGCAACTAAAGCCGCGTTTAATTATCATGATTCAATATTACCGTCATATGCTGGTTTAAATGCAACTGTTTGGTCTATTATCAATGGCGAAGAAACACATGGAATTACGTGGCATGTTATTGATACTGATATTGATACTGGCGATATAGTATATCAAAAACAATTTTCTACCCTAAATGAAAATGTATTAAGTTTGAATTTAAGATGTTTTGAAGAAGCCGTGGTGGGTTTAAATAAAATTCTTGATGATATAGAGTCTAATTGCTTGCAGCGTTATAAGCAACATTCAATCGCTCGAAGCTATTATGGTAAAGGACATGTATTACCTGACTTAGGTTTTATAAATTGGCATGTTCCGGGCGAATTAATATATCGTATATTTAGAGCATTAGCTCATGGGCATTATGATAATCGAGTTGGAACTCTTAAATTAGCGCTTGGAAAGAACTATTTAGTTGTTATCGGTTTAGAACTAAGTGATTTTAAAACTACTAATATCTCTCCAGGTGAGATTATTGCCATATCACGAGATGGAATTCAAATTGCAACAACATCTTTTGCAGTAATAATTAAAAAATGGTTATTACCAAATGGAGTAGAGATTGATATTGAAAATTGTATAAAAAAATATAATTGGGGGATAGGTTTCCAATTTCATTCATATCCGCCATTACTATTGCAAAAATTAGCTTCTAGATACAGTCAGGCACTAATTAAAGAGCCTTTTTGGATAAAGCAGTTTAAAAATATTGATGATCACCAAGTGTTTTCGGAACGAGCTTTTGGCGAACAATCCTTTATGAATGAATTGTGTACTATTTCGCTAGCTTCATATGAGTTTAATTTAAAAAAATATAGTTTATTAAAATATGGCGTGGCTGCTATTTTAATATATTTATATAGAATTAATGATTATGAGCAAAGCTCTTGTTTTTTATTGCCCGCATTATTGCCAGAAACTTCGATTATTTCTAAACAGCTTTTTTCTAATTATCGCCCTATAGTGAGTCAGTTTAAACCAACTGATCTTTTAAGTGAGGTATTAGATAATGTCAGTAGACAAATTGAAGTTGTGATTAATCAGAGTGATTATCTTAGTGATTTATTTACAAGACATCCTGCATTAGAAGATGTATCTGTTGAGCCCATTATTAGTATTGGTTGGAATGGTATAGAAAAACCAATTGAATCCATAATGCATTTTGAGCTTGATGAGAAAGCTTTAGAAATTAAAGTATTTCATAATATTAATTGTGATTATCAAGATGGTGAATTAAAACCACTTTTATTAAATTTACAAAGGCATGTAGAAAAAATAATTAATTTTATATTAAAAAATGATCAAATTTGTTTAAACAAATTTGATTTAGTTTCAGACGAGGAGCGTCAAAAATTATACTCTTGGGGTACGGGCCCAATTAAAACGTTATCTTCAGATTGTATTTACTCTCTTTTTCAAGAGCACGTAAGGTTAAGGCCGCATGCCCCAGCTATTTATACTGACGGGAAAGTAATTACGTATGATGAATTATGTAAGCAGGCAGAACAAATAGCAACTTATATTAAATCATTATCAATAGCACCTCAAACTCCTTTTGCTATTTACATGAATCGTTCTAAAGAAATGCTTTATGCTGTTTTAGGGATTCTTTGCGCGGGTTGTGTTTATGTGCCATTAGACAAAAAATATCCAATGAATAAAATAGATTTAATCATTAAAGGTGCAGAAGTTAAGTGTATTTTTAGTACCGAAGATTCGGCACAACTTATTACGGAACATTATATAGATAATAATGAAATACAAGTGATCGTTATATCTGATATTCCCTTGGTGAATGATAATAATGTTTTATTACCCGAGAATAATAATTACTCAAACCAAAATACTGCATATATTATGTATACGTCAGGAACTACTGGAGTACCAAAAGGGGTAGTAATCTCTCATCAAAATGTTATTAATTATTGTTATTGGTTTACCCAATCGACCTCTTTTAAAGATGATTCGATTATTGATTTTTCTTCGTCTTTAGCATTTGATCTGTCTATTCCATGCACTATAGCTCCTTTGATATTTGGTGGGGCTTTATCTATTTGTACTGAAAATCAAAAAGTTAATCCTGAATTGTATTTAGATTATTTAAATGATAATAAAATTACTCATATAGAATTGACTCCAGGATATTTGGAGTTGTTGTTACATTATCCGCAAGCGATTCAAAATTTAAAATTTTTACGTTTCTTATTGCTTGGAGCAGATACAGTCCATACGGAAGAGGTTAAAAAATGGATGCGACTATGTCCACAATGTTTTGTAGTAAATGAATATGGGCCTACTGAGGCTACTGTTTCAGTAACGTCTTATTTTGTCGAGTCAATATCATTTTTAAATGGATCAGTAGTTCCAATAGGAAATCCAGCATTTAATAGCACTAGCTATTTATTAGATAAGCATATGAATTTATGTCCTATAGGTATGAAAGGAGAGTTATATATTGGAGGCAAACAAGTTGCGCAAGGTTATCTTAATAGTCCTGAGTTAACTGCGGAAAAATTCATTCCGGTTTCCTTCAACGGTCAAGATGTTTTGTATAAAACAGGTGATTTATCATGTTGGTTACCGGGGGGAGTATTGCAATTTTTTGGAAGAAATGATCATCAAGTTAAAATTCACGGATATCGTGTTGAATTGCCTGCCATAGAAACTCTTTTAATGCAGCATGATAAAATAGGTCAAGCGGTTGTGGTTATTCGAAACGCACATCATGTTTATTTACGAGTTTATTTAGTTTTAGAAAATAAATCGTTGAGTTTTTCAGAAATAAAAAATTTTTTAGCAAAGCATATGCCTTTTTATATGCACCCTAAAGAGTTTTGTATTGTTGATTCTATCCCATTAAAAGAAAATGAAAAAATTAATTTTGATTTGCTTGAAACACAATACGATTTGTTATCAGGAAAAGATACGAGATCGATTGATGATGAGTTAAGTGTTTCTGAGCAATTATGTTTAGGATGTTGGCAAGATTCTTTTCATCAGGATTTAATTAAGCTGGATGATAATTTTTTTTCTTTAGGTGGTGATTCACTGATTGCATTACATATTATTACCCAGTTAAAAAATAAAGCTCACCAAGATTTACATCTTTCTGCACTCTTTAAGTATCCAACAATAAGAGAGTTAGCGGCATATTTGGATGAATTAAAAAATGATATAAAGTGTGAAACAGATGTTAGGAGAAATTGTTTAATTCGTTTATCTGTGGGACCTAACCCTAAGTTATTTCTTGTACATCCTGTAGGCGGTACGGTCTTTTGGTATCAACATATTGCTAATAAAATGAATGATGTGATGACTGTGTATGGTATAGAAGATCCTAGTATTAACAATAAAGATTTCTATTTTTCATCCTTTGATGAAATGGCTAATTATTATGTTGAAATCATATTAAATGAAGTACACGAGGATATAGTTTATTTAGGAGGGGCTTCTTTTGGTGCAAACTTGGCTTTTGAAATGGCCAGTAAATTACAAAAGAGTGGTAAAAAAATTGGATTTTTAGGATTATTCGATGGTTGGACTAATTATCCATCTAGTTTGATGGAACAAACAACAATAGATTTGCTTACGCAAAATAAGCCTGAATTACTTTCAGATAACTCTAAACATTTAAATACTTTAGAAGAACATCGTAGGAAATTGCTTTTGGATCATCAAGTTGAACCTTTAGCAATTGATGCGTGTTTGTTTAAAGCTCAAGAACTTTGGCCACAGTTTGCAACATGCGATTTAAAAGACAATGGATGGAAAACGTATGTCAATGGTACATTGCAGACTTATCTTGTTCCGGGAAATCATGAGACAATGTTGTTTTCTTCTAATGCAGAAAGTTTAGCAACATTACTCCAAACAATATTAATTCAACAAGAGCAAAGCCTTCCATTACAAAAAACGTCCTGAAAAAGAGTTAGAAGCGGTTTATGTGGAAATGATAGTACAAAATCCTTTGTCAGAGTCTTGTATACCTGATTTCATTTTATAGTCGGGTATACTGATCTAAATCTAGTAATGGTGTCAGATTGACTTTGAGCTACTATAACTTATTGCTTATAAAAATATTCGATTTCATTATGATTGGCATACTCTTCAAGCTGCTGGTTCTCTAATAATAATTTAGATAGGAGCCTATCCATTGTTGCTTCAAGAGCATCTTGTTGGTGCTGAATAATATTTATTTCATTTTGTATTAGTTCTGCTTCATAGGGCTGAATGATATTAAGTTCTTCTTCATGATTTTTTGTTAGGGGTGCATGCGTTGTGTTGTGCGCGCGCACATGTTGTTGATGTACTGGCTTTTTAGCGGATTGATTAAGTTCCTCAAGTACGGCATTAAATGTATTTTTTAATTCTAATGCAGTGTTTGATACAGTTAAAACTAGTTCTTCGCTAGATTGCTGCGCTTCGTCTAATAGTTCGCTAGATATCTGTGATTCATTGATTGGGCATTTAGTTTTGTCTATTTTGTGATGATAGAGGTATGTGGAAACAGCATGGATTAGTAGGAAAAATCCCAATCCACCGATTAATCCTAGTAACGGTGCTCCTGTTAATAGACCTAATATACCCCCTAAAAGAGTAATTCCGGTGAGTATGCCTAGTTTTTTTATCAAGCTAAGTTTTGTCCAGAACAATGAGGCCTGAGTAATTATTCCTTTATGTCGTATTTCTCTAGCCGTATGTTTTGGTTTGTCAGATTGTAGCTTCATTTATTTTTGTTCCTTAAACAAGTACTTTTGAATAAAGTATTGTGTGGCGGTGCTTATGTCGGAATTAAAAATGACCGTCTTTTGTTTTCATAAGGAGCACATGGTACCTATTTTTTTCATTTTTTGCAATGCGTAAAAAATACACTAATTGTTATGACGAAGTAGTGTATTAGTATGTTTTAATCAAAAGTAGATTAAGCTTATCTTGCGATGGGATGTTGATATATGAGTTCTTTAGTTATTAGACATAATATTATTTTTTTATCAGCACTCATCAGTAATCAGCCTATCCCTGTAAAAAATGCTCAAAATCACCTAGCCAGCGTTGGGTAATTGCGTGCGCTGTGTCTATTTGTTCTAGAATTAATTGTTTGGCGATAGGTGTTAATAACGGTAATACGTGTTTATCTCGTGGCAACTCGGCTACTTTAAATTGCTTATATCCTGTTTGTTTCGTGCCTAAAACCTCACCGGCACCTCGGAGTTCTAAATCTTTTTCCGAGATAATAAAGCCATCATTTGTAGCGCGCATAATTTTTAATCGCTCACCGCTCATTAATGATAATGGTGCTTGATATAGCAATAAGCAGTGTGATTGCGCCACTCCGCGTCCAACCCGTCCTCTTAATTGGTGGAGTTGAGATAAACCAAGACGCTCCGCATTTTCAATGATCATTAAACTGGCATTGGGTACGTCTACCCCTACTTCAATTACGGTTGTTGCTACGAGTAATTGTATTTCGCCCGCTTTAAAGGCACTCATGGCCGCATCTTTTTCTATCGATTTCATTTTACCATGCACTAATCCTACCCGTACGTGCGGCAGTTGCTCTTGTAAAATGCGTGCAGTATCTGTTGCCGCCATACATTGTAAGTGCTCTGATTCTTCAATTAAAGTACATACCCAATAGGCTTGTTTGCCTTCGCTAATGGCTGCACTTAAACGCTCAATAATGGTATCGCGCTTGTTTTGGTTTAAAATTGCAGTGCTCACGGGTGTTCTGCCTGGAGGGAGTTCATCAATAACGGATACATCTAGATGGGCGAAATGGGACATGGACAAAGTTCTGGGAATGGGAGTTGCCGTCATTAATAGTTGATGAGGCGTATATTGATCTTTTTGCCCTTTTTGTTGCAATTGCAAGCGTTGTTCTACACCAAAGCGATGTTGTTCATCTATAATAATTAAACCTAAATGAGCAAACGTTACTTCTTTTTGAAACAGGGCATGCGTGCCAACAAAAAGCGATCCGCTGCCATCGGCCATGGCGCTCATGGTTTTTCTGCGCTCGCTAATTTTCATTTTACCGCTGAGTTTAAATACATTAATCCCTAATGGGCTTAACCACTGATGCATATTGATGGCATGCTGTTCACTTAATAAATCAGTGGGGGCCATAAACGCTACTTGATAACCATGATCAATGGCTTGTACCGCGGCAAGCGCCGCCACAATAGTTTTACCGGAGCCTACATCCCCTTGTACTAAGCGCAACATGGGTTTATTAGCGTTTAAGTCGTGGGTTATTTCTTGTAATACACGCTGTTGTGCGTTGGTTAAAGAAAAAGGTAGGGCATTTAAAAAGGCTGTTTTTAATTGATTGTGGCTGGCAAAAGAAGGGGCCAATAACTGCTTACGCGTTTGTCTTGCGTAATACATACTTAAGCGTTGTGCTAATAACTCATCAAAAATAACCCGTTTTAATGCGGGATGATTACCACTTTCTAAGGTAAGTATGGATGTATCGGGAGGGGGATTGTGTAATAAAAAAACAGCACGTGATAATGAATACAGTTGATGCTGTTGTAATTGCTGCTCGCTCATCCATTCGAGCTGATGTATTTCATGTTGACAATACTCTAATGCATTAGCAATGATTTGTCGTAATCGCGTTTGTGTGAGTCCTTGGGTAGAGGGGTAGATGGGGGTGAGTGTTTCTTGGACGCTATAGTTTTGTCCTTCTTTTAATAACTGATATTCAGGATGAATCATTTCTAATTGATTGCCCACTTCTTTTACTTCACCAAATAAATGAATGGCATGGCTGTTTGTTAACGTTGCGATTTGTTGTTTATTGAAATGAAAAAAGCGCAATCTCACGATACCGCTTTGATCTTCAACATAGCAATAAAGCATCATTTTCTTACCTTGCTTTATTTCAACTTTACATACGCGCCCGGCGACAACGGCCCAATCGTTGGGGCGTAAATCTTGGATAGGGGTAATGCGGGTTCTGTCTTGATAACGATAGGGAAAATGAAATAATAAATCGCGCATCGTTTTAATACCGCATTTTTGTAATTTTTCTGCTAGAGTAGGACCTACACCTGCGATAGATTCACAAGAGCAAGATAGCGGGGTAGGATGCATGAATAAGGCTCATTACTAAAATGGGACTATAATATCAGGAAAAAGGGTCTATTGACGAGCCTAGGGTAGGAGTAGCAGGGCAAGATCATGAATGGTTGAAAACATTTCTAATTGCCAACGTACCGGTCTTTATGTGGGCTATCCAGCGCTATTGCCCTATTACTGGATCCTGTGGACAAGCCACAGGACGTAGGAGTTGGATTTAAACGATACAAAAAGGTGAGTAATTTAAATTACTCACGCGTTTGGCCATTGCTGGGCCTAAAGACCAATAGAATTTATTTTAAATGAGGAGTATCAAGTAAGATGAATCGAATGATTAGCTTAGCAGCTGGCTTGGTTATTTTATGGATTACTGGATATTTCTTAATTCTTGGTCGAGGATTATTAATCCCTTTGGTTATGGCGATATTTATTTGGCATATGCTTAATACCATCAATAATGGTGTGCAGAAAATACCCTTGATAGGGCGCAAATTTCCCTCGTGGGTCAGCATGGTTTTATCTTTATTCTTGCTCGCTATTTTTTGTAAAATATTAATCGATATTATTACTAATAATGTGGCTGATGTGATTGCAGCTGCGCCTAAATATCAAGAAAATTTATTAACCATTTTTGGTAAAGTAGATGAACGATATCATTTAAAAGCCTTGGCGGGTTTTGATAATGCGATGAAAACCATCAACTTTCAAAGTATGTTAGTGAATGTTTATGCAGTATTCTCCACTATCACCAGCTCCGCGATATTAATTTCTTTATACATCGTTTTTTTATTTATTGAGCAACATTATTTTGAACAAAAATTAGATACGTTCTTCTCTCAACCTGAACATAGAAAAGTAGTAAAAAATATTATTAATCATATTACCAAAGACACGCAAACTTATTTAGGAATTAAAACCTTATTAGGTTTAGGAACCTCGTTGACTAGTTGGATGATTATGAAGTGGGTAGGGTTAGATTTTGCTGAGTTTTGGGCGCTTCTTATTTTCTTTTTAACCTATATACCCAATATTGGCGCAATCGTTGCCACTATTTTTCCGGTGGCGCTTGCCTTTATTCAATTTGATACGTGGCTGCCCTTTATTGAAATTACCTCTGGTGTTGTGTTGATTCAATTCATCACCGGTAATATTTTAGAACCGCGTTTATTAGGGAAATCATTAAATCTTAGTCCCTTGGTTATTCTCTTTGCTCTGGCTTTGTGGGGCTATATTTGGGGCGTTTTAGGGATGTTTTTATCGGTACCTATCACGGTGATGATGATGATCATTTGTGCTCATTTTGAATCCACTAGACCTATTGCGGTTTTACTATCACAAGATGGTTATGTATATAAAGCGTATGAAGAGATTAATGAGATCTTTTAATATGGTACGAAAAAGAGCATAATACATTTATTTACAACGACTAAATAAGCCGTATGAAACAGACAATTGAACTTCTTTTAAAACAAGCACTCACCTCATTACAACAATCTGAGGTAATTCCTGCTGACATTCAGGTGGAAATTAAGGTAGATAATACCAAAGAGCCTATTCATGGTGACTATGCGAGTAATTTAGCATTGATATTAGCAAAGCCATGTCGTAAGCCACCAAGACAAATCGCACAAGCCTTGGTTGATGCCATTGGTGATAATTCTATTATTGAAAAAATAGAAATAGCAGGGGCAGGCTTTATTAATTTCTTTATTCGTCCACAAGCCCGTGCTCTTGTTATTGCTGAAATTTTAAAACAAGGGATTAACTTTGGACACAGTACTTTAGGCGCGAACCAAAAAGTATTAGTTGAATTTGTCTCTGCTAATCCTACCGGCCCCTTACATGTAGGTCATGGACGAGGAGCCGCTTTTGGCGCCAGTTTAAGCAATTTATTAAAAGCTGCTGGTTATCAGGTTGACACTGAATATTATGTTAATGATGCGGGTCGGCAAATGAATATTTTGGCGGCTAGTGTTTGGTTGCGTTATTTGGAATTGGCGCAAGAGCCTGTTGTTTTTCCTGCTAATGCGTATAAAGGCGAGTATGTTATTGAAATTGCTCGTCATTTATGGACTGAACATGCAGCACATTATGTGCATGCTTGGCCGACGATTGTTGATGCTCTACCTTTAGATGAGCCACAAGGTGGTGATAAAGAAGAATATATTGATGCGCTTATTAATAAAGCACAACATCTTTTAGGGCAAGAGGGTTTTGCGGTGTTTCATCAACACGCCTTAAATACGGTTTTAGCCGATATTAAAGATGATTTGGCTGAATTTGGTGTGCCGTTTACTAATTGGTTTTCTGAGCACGAACTTTTTGTTGATGGTTCATTAGAAAAAGGCATTCAAGCGCTGAAAGACGGTGGTTATACTTTTGAAAAAGAAGGCGCCCTATGGTTTAAGGCTACTGATTTTGGTGATGAAAAAGACCGCGTGTTAGTGCGTGCGAATGGTCAATCCACTTATTTTGCCTCAGATGTTGCCTACCATTGGAATAAATACGATCGAGGTTATGATCGCGTTATTGATATTTTTGGTGCAGATCATCATGGTTATATCACGCGCGTACGTTCAGCCGTAACAGCATTAGGACATGATGAACGTGCCTTGGATGTATTATTGGTTCAATTTGCTATATTGTATCGTGGTGGGGAGCGGGTGCAAATGTCCACGCGTAGTGGCTCTTTTGTGACGCTAAGAGAATTACGTGAGGAAGTAGGTAATGATGCCGCACGCTTTTTCTATGTAGCACGTAAACCAGAACAACATATGGATTTTGATTTAGATTTAGCTAAATCCGAGTCGAACGATAATCCTGTATATTACATTCAATACGCTCATGCGCGTATATGTAGTGTATTACGACAACTCGCTGAGCGCGGTTTGTCGTGGGATAAAGATTTAGGTTTAGCACACGTTGATTTATTAGATCAACCGCAAGAATTAGCACTTATTTCATTGCTATGCCGTTACTCTGAAATGATTGAGTCGGCAGCGAGTATGTGTGAGCCGCATGCGGTCACCTATTATTTACGTGAACTCGCAAATGGTTTACATAGCTATTATAATGCAGTGCAATTATTATGTGAGGATGAGTCAGTACGTTATGCGCGCTTGTGTTTGCTGGCGGCAGTGCGTCAAGTACTGGTGAATGGTTTGGGTTTGTTAGGTGTTTCAGCTCCTGAGAGTATGTAATGGCAAAAAAATATGGAAGTAAGGCGTCTCCAAGAAGAGGTAGTAGTATCCCACAACAAGCATTAGTAATGCTTGTGACATTTGTTCTGGGCTATTTTTCTGCCTCTATTTTTGATATAGACACTTTAAGTCATTGGATGACAAGCCAAATATTGGATAACACAGCAGCCAAAACTCCGATTGCTGTGAGTGCTCAGCGTGAAGAGCACGTTCCTCCAAAACCTAAATTTGAGTTTTATACGCTTTTAGCCAATGAGAAGGGCGTAACGGCAAGTCAAGTGGCAATTGCCCGCAATGCTGCTGCCGTTGCGCGTGCTGCAAGCGCTACTGCTCCCGCGGTGGTTGCTGCTAAAACCGCTCCAAGTGTGCAAAAAACAAGTGCTAGTACTTCTGTGTTAGTTGCTGCGGCGACTAACACTTCGCCGCGCATGCCAGCAGCTAAGCCTATATCAATCAATCAACCATCGTCAAAACCTGCTGTAATTGCTAGTAGACCTGTTGTTCCGACGAATACCAGTATTAATCATTTTGTAGTACAAGTAGCTTCATTTAAAGCACGTAATGATGCAGAACATATGAAAGGATTACTTGCGTTAAAAGGTTTTGAAGTAAGTGTTGTACCCGTGAGTACTCCAGCGCAAGGCAATTGGTTTCGCGTAGTTATAGGACCTTATCCTAATCGGGGGTTAGCACAAAAAGCCCAGGCTATTTTGGCTCGTAATGAGCGATTGAATGGTATGGTTCGGAATGCGGATGGTTAAAAAGTTCTTAGCTTTAGATATGGCTTGATTAATTCTAGCTCTTGATGGTTAGAGTTAATCAAGACGTTGCGTGATCTTTTTTGCGTATATTAATAATTAAGATGCTGTAAAACTATTATTCGGCTCATCATTATTCATAAACTTCGTAAGTTGATTACCGAATAGTTCTATAAAAGAGTTATCTGCTCCATTCTCCGTGTTATCTAGTGTTTCTCTGAGCGTGTCCCAGTCTTGGCAAGCCTTTTCAAATAATGTTTTTGCTTCAGTTAACGTTATCTCTACCTCATTCTCATTCATATACTTTTGAATCAATGAATCATATTTTAAATCCGTATTTTTTTGAGAACTGTAAAGAGTATTCGCGTGATTTAATAGAGCCGATTCTGTTTCAGACATGCCCATGTTATTCCCCCTTTTGTTTTAGATTATTTTTCTTCTTAATTATAGATTATATATTGAAAAATATTCACATGCATGATTAGGCTCGAATTGCATTAGTGCTGTTAATATGTAAAATTTTAGCCTAGTTCTATATAATAGCTAAATCCATTATTGCGTCATCATTTATCGTGTAACACGTACTTTAATCGCCCCAGCATTCGCCACCGCATGGGGTTTATTAACCGCAACCGTTAGTTGCCCTACATTAAATTGCTCTTTAATTAATAACGCTACTTGATGTGCAACGTATTCAATTAATTGAAAAGAGTTATTTTCAACAAAAACAGTAACTGCCTTGCATAGTGCATCATAATCAAGCGTATGGCTAAGATCATCAATTCCATGGCTGAAATCAGAGGGTATAGAAATATCTAATAAAAGTTGTTGCTTTATTTTTTGTTCCCAAGCATGCACTCCAATATGGGTGGATACACTTAAGCGTTCAATAATTAATTCATCCATTGTTCTGCTCATTCGTTACAACGAAAATGAAGAGTATAAATGTAATTAATAAAAAAGAAAGTAACGACTCAACTCTCTTAATGTTTATTAACGATCGAACTAAGCGCGATAAATGGCTAGCATAGATGATTCAACGTGTAACTAAGGAAGGTTAATGAATAACTATTTGAGGAAATTAGGCTTTATTGTACTGGGCACATTTATTACATTTACACTGTATGCTGCAAATCCGGCTACTAAAGAATATGTTGATACCAAAATTGCGATGTTGCAAGCAGAAATTACTCAAATACTCATTACTAATCCAAAGTAAGATGTGCAATGAAAATAAACAAGCATCTATTTCTGCAGCTAAATATGATACCATTAATCCTATATTAACCGCTGAGATTAAAGTATGTTTGATGTGAATAACTCTCGTTTTTTGCGTGCATTAAGAAGAGAACCAGTTGATAGAACGCCTATCTGGGTTATGCGACAAGCTGGTCGTTATTTACCTGAATACCGCGCTACACGTGCCCTAGCAGGTGATTTTTTAAATTTATGCCGTAATCCTGAATTAGCATGCGAAGTGACGTTACAACCTTTGCGTCGTTTTGCCTTTGATGCAGCTATTTTATTTTCGGATATTTTAACGATTCCTGATGCCATGGGATTAGGCTTATATTTTACTGAGGGTGAAGGGCCGCGCTTTCATAAAACAGTGCGTGATAGACAGGCTATTGATCAATTAGCAGTACCACAAATGACCGATTCTTTGGGTTATGTGATGGACGCCGTTCGTCTTATTAGAAAAGAGATGCCGCAGGATTTGCCCTTGATTGGTTTTTCGGGAAGTCCTTGGACTTTAGCTTGTTATATGGTTGAAGGGCAAGGCAGTCGTGATTTTAAAAATATTTTAAAGCTATTGTATAGCGATGAACACGCATTACATCAATTATTACAAACATTATCTCACGCGGTAAGCGCCTATCTTTTAGAGCAAATAAAAGCAGGAGTTAATGCGGTAATGTTATTTGATACTTGGGGGGGCGTTTTAACTGCAGCTAATTATCAGCGTTTTTCGTTACATTATATGCAGCGCATTATTGCTGATATTAAAAAAGAATATCCTGATATTCCTGTTATTATGTTTACTAAAGGGGGCGGGCAGTGGCTAGAAGTAATGGCTAATAGTGGTGCGGATGCCCTAGGCCTAGATTGGACTTGTGATATCAAGCAAGCGCGCCAACGTGTGGGTAATCGTGTCGCGCTGCAAGGTAATTTGGACCCTTCCTCGTTGTTAGGAACGCCTGCGGCGTTAAAGCAGCAAGTAGCTGAAGTCTTAGCAGGATTTGGCACGGGGTCCGGTCATATTTTTAATTTAGGGCATGGTATTACGCCTGATGTTAATCCGGATATGGTGAAAATCTTAATTGATGCAGTACAAGAGCTTAGTCCTCAATATCACCCTTAGTTACCTGGTTTTATTTGAGCTAAGCGTGCTCTTAGCTCAATAATCAACTATATTAAATATTGACGCTTTTAATTCCTTTCGTTATGATTGCCGTTCTAAAAAATGGAATAATTCTTAGAATAAGGACCTTAATGATGGAGCATTACCTCTCTATATCTTTTAATACAACACTATTGTTCATTCAATAAATATTACTCTTTTCATTATTATTTAAATAAAATCAACTCGCATTTAAAGGATTAGTTGTGAACGTTGTATTACTTTTTTTATTGTGTTTTTATGCCCAATTCTGCACAGCGAAAGCTGTTCCTTACTTTTTAATGAAATACTTGGCTCCTTTGCCTCAGACTATTTATTATGGTGAAACCGCTTATGTACCCGTTGAACTAGCTTTTTCCTATTTAGGATCTCAATTAAATTGGGCTATTCCTACCGGTACGTATCTGCAAAAAATAGGGGGGCATTGTCCAATTTTTGCAGACCATAATATGGAGTATTGGCAAGGGCTTTGTTATTTTAATTTAGTTATTCCTGGTTCTATTTTAGGAACGCAAATTAAAGGGCCATTAATATTAGCCGCTCAGCATGGTAAGCAAGGTGCATCGTTGAGCCTAGGACCGCTTAATATTAAAGTTATTCCTCATTGCCCATCGATGTTAAATATCCCAGTACAATACGCTACTGCCAATCAAGAGTTTGTACTGCCTCTAGCACCTTATGTACACTATTATAATGAAAATATTGCCTCTAATTCTGGCCTTCAGGCGACTCTTTCGCCGCTGGCTGAGGATGGTTTAACCTTAGATGTTAGTGGATTTGCTTTAAGAGGAATCCCAACACGCGTAGGTACTTATTCTTTTAATGTGGCAGCTCATAGCACGAGTTGTAGTACTCAAAGCAGTACTATTCGTATAGAGGTAGGGGCTAATTTAAAAGATAAGCCTGTTTTTAAAAGCAATGTCTCTTTGATTACCGCCATGCCCCATCAACACTATCAAATGAACTTAGTAGAACTATTAGAAAAAAGCCCTGGATTTATGGTGCAAAATCAAGTGCATTTTAGAATAAAACCGGATGGTAATAATGCCCCATGGCTCCATGTATCTCCGACTAATCCTACTTTACTTGAGGGACAAACGCCACCTACAAGTGCTGGGCAAACGGCATCTGTCACCCTTATTGCTTCAACTAATACCGGGGGTGATTCCGAGCCTTTAACTTTGGCGATTCCTATTGCTTATGATCCAGCCCAAAAACCGCATCTGGATTCTTTTTCAATGCATCATTCGCTGGGTAGTGCCCTTGATATTAATGTGGCGCCTTATGTCACTACGGTCAATAATGAGCCATGGGAAGTGTTTATCGATAAGATAGAGCCTTTAGCACCGTGGCTTGAGCATACTAAACATCGGTTAACAGGAATTATTCCTGCGGATGTTGCTGGGCAATTGTATTAATAAAGAGCAACCGCCTTATTTTACTGATAATCCCTTGGTGTTACCGCCTATAACTTTGGGGGAAGAATACCATTACGACTTCATGCAGCATCACGATGTAATACCTAATAATGTGCCTTATCAGATTGAATTGGCACCTGATAATATCTATGCCGGTTTTGTGACGATTAAAGATAATGTTCTTAAAACACATGATCTGTTTGATTTTAATGTGCAAGAGATTTCTCTTTATGTGCTTATTAAAAATCTACCTGGCGGTCAATCGAGTAAACAAAAAATAAACATTGCTTTAATACCACCTGCTGCTCCTGATATGAGGAATAAATCATGACCCAAATTTTCACTGGCAGTGGCTTAGGTCTTAATAACTCCTCCTTAGGTTTAGGTTCTTATGGACCTAAAGGTGTTGCTGCGCTGGGGCAAGGAGGAGAGTCTGTTTATCTCAATGCGGCTACTGGTAATTTAGTAGTGCAACAAAATGATGGTTTTCTCGCTGAGGCGGGCATTGGTATGAACTTGTTGCAAACCTACAATTCACAAGGTGCAATGAATAATGCCTGGCGTTTTAATCTAAATGCGGGTTTAAAATTACAAGGAGCAGCTAATACCGCGGGCTCTTTTTTAATGCGCACCAGTGGAGACGGTCATCAAAGTATATTTCATTACAACGAGCAACAGCAGCAATACCTAGCAGATGAAGGTGGAACAGAGCATATTGCTTTAAATCAAGGTCAGTGGATTTATCAAAAAGGCGCGCAACAAGCTCGAGAGTATTATAATCAGCAAGGGCAATTGGTTAAGATAGCCGATAAAGATGGCCATAATTTTCAGTTCATTTACAACCAAGATCAATTAACGCAAATTATTGATCAAAGTGGCAGGCAACAGATTACTTGGAAATTAAGCCAAGGTTTAGTACGCGATGTAACGGTCATGAGTGATGGCAAGACAGTGCATCATTTAAGTTATGAATACAACGAACAGTCTCAATTAACCAAAGTCAGTCGTGATTTAGGTAATGGTGCTATTTATTGGATTAGCTATGATTATGTTGCCGACACTAATTGGTTAAAAACCATTCGTCAATCCGATGGTACCTCCTTGCATATCGATTATGATGCGCAAGGGCGAGTAGTGCGTTTGAAAGATGGTGAGGGTCGTACCACGACTTATGCTTATGAAGCAGGACATACCATTGTCACCAATGGTTTAGGTGAGCGTTGGCTTTATTTTTATAATGAGCACAATCAATTAACCGGCGTTGATGGACCAGAGCATTATCGCATTCGTTATCATTATGAGGGGACACAATTACGCTCTATTGTGCAAGGCGAGCAGGTTTGGCGTTTTTTTTACAATGAACAAAATGATTGTATTCGTATAGAAGAGCCTAATGGGCAAATTACTGTGCGTCAGTATGATGCGCATCATCAATTAATTTTAGAACGTAATTTTCAACAATTCGATAGTGATCATCACCCCATAAATCCACGCACTACACGTTATATTTATGATGATAGAGGCCATTTACGCTTTTTAATTAAAGCCGATGGCACGGTTACTGAATATCGCTATAATAGCGAAGGGCTACTTACTAGCTCACGAGTTTATTTGAAAAAAGCATACCACGTAGATGAATTCAATCAGACTGTGACTCAAGAAGAGCTGATGGCGTGGGTATTAATACAAAACCAACAAGACATTAGTTTAGTAGAATATGCTTATGATTGGCGAGGACAATTAGTCGAAGAGCGCCATTATGCGCATACTGATAGCGAAGGTCAGGGCATTGAAGAAGGAACTTTATTAACGCATTTTTTATATGATGCGGCCGGACGATTGATTGAAAAAAGCACCCCTACAGCGCAAGGCTGGAGTACTACCTATTATTTTTATGATGATTTAGGTCGTCTAATTCAGGTAATTGATAATCAAAATCATCAACAAAAAATTGAATACGATGATGCGTTGCAACGTGTTATTCACACCGCTGTGAATGGGTTACAAACCATTGAACTCTATGATAAAAGTGGTTTGTTACTGGCGACGACGAAATTAGATGCACAACGAACGTACGGCACGGTATCTTATCAATATAATGCCGCTGGTTTATTGATTGCGCAGACTAATGAGCATGGATTAACTACGTATCGTTTTTATACCGCGCAAGGACTATTACAAGGCCTTATCAATAGCGCAGGTCAGGTGATTGAATACGCTTATAATGATGCGGGATTATTAGTACAAACACATCATTATGCAACGCAGGTAATGACTAACAATTGGTCGAGCCAACTTCCTTTATGGACAGCCATAAAACCAGCGTACTCAAGCAATGATAGAATAGAGCAATGTATTTATGATAGATACAATCAATTAGCCTATCGCATTAATGCACAAGGTGCGGTAGTGCATTATGAATATGATGCCGCAGGGAATTTAATTACTACGACAGCATTTGCAAAACGATTGCCCTCTTATCAAGCAGATAAAATTTTATCGTTAGCTGAGTTGCATATAGAAAAAGACAGCGTTCAAGATCGCACTACTGTTTATTATTATGACAAAGCAGGGCAGCTACAGGCGCAAGTAGATGCTGATGGTTATGCCAAAGAGTATGTCTATGATCGACAAGGGCATTTGATTGAAACAATACGCTACTCTTTAAGAATAAAAACCGCTATGACGAGCACATGGGAGCAAAGCAGACCACAAATTTATTATGGGGATATTCATCATTATTATTTTTATGATGGGCGAGGATTAAAGTTCGCCGAAATTGATGAAGAATGGTTTGCTACCGAGTTTTTTTATAATGAGCGCGGATTGCTTATCGAACGCCATGCTTATGCAAAACGAATACCCGTGAAAATTAACTCTAATGAATCGTTTGCACTTTATCGACCACCGGCTCAAAAAGACGATCAAAAAACGTTTTATCGTTATGATGATCTAGATCAATTAGCTGAAGAGCGCGCCTATAATGGTTTGATTACCACTTATTTGTATAATGCCAGCGGTCAAATACTTAATAAAATCAAAATGGATAGTAAAACCAAGCAAGTACGCGAGCAGCAATTTCGTTACGATAGCATGGGACGACTTATTCAAAGCTTAGATGAGACAGGTGCTGCTTTATTGGCAAGCCAATCTTCTTTAACGATGCTAGAAATAGAGGGAATTTGGCAACAGCACAGCGTGCGTTATGAATACACTGAAACGGGTCTTTTGTTAAGTAAAACAAACGCCTTGGGGCAAAAAACACGTTATTTTTATGATGAATTATCGCGTCTTACCCATAGTGTTAATGCCGAAGGTGCTGTGGAATCTTTTTATTATACGATGTTTAATGAATTAGAATCAGTATATAAATACAGCCAACATCTTGAGTTAAAAAATGAACACTTAACGCAAGATAATTTAGCAACCCTGCTGAGTGCTTTAGCTGATCCTCTGCATGATGAAGTCATTCACTATCAGTACAATACCTTAGG
The DNA here is from genome assembly GCA_964605275.1 of uncultured Legionella sp. GTDB lineage: Bacteria > Pseudomonadota > Gammaproteobacteria > Legionellales > Legionellaceae > Legionella. The sequence continues at coordinate 6,032 of CAZSAO010000036.1, read as the reverse complement.
TTTAATTAGCTCGAAGCAAACCGGTGAAAAAGGTGTAACGCTCAGTGAATACAATGCTTTTGGTGAATTAGCGCAAACGCATCAACGCATTAATAACCATACAACATTAATTAATAATTATACTTATACTTATACAAAGCGTGGTCAATTAGCTGAAACTTTGGAGGATGTTGGTGGGTTAAATAAACAGAAACTATTGGCTTATGATCCATTTGGCCATTTAAAAACACAAACGGATGCACGCGGTAATACGCGTAAATATGGTTTTACTCGTCGCGGCGAAGAAAATTATATTTATAAAGAAAGTGGTGGAAAAACAGGGTTATATAAACGTTTGGCGTATGATGCTTTTGGTCGAGTATATGATGAAACCGATGAAGGTCATTCCACATCGATTAAAGAATATGAATACGATGATGTAAATAATACAGTAAAAATAAATTATTACGGCAGAGAAGGTCAGGTAGTAACCCAGTTTAACGCGTTTGGCGATAAGCTTAGTGTCACTGATGCCAAAGGTTTTACAACGAGCTTTGAATTTGATGTCAAAGGACAATTAATTCATTCGCAAGGGCCTGAAGGACGCGAGCAGTTTTATGAATATGATGCCAGTGGCAATCTTACCTTCACCACCGATGCTTATGGCATACAAACCCAATATCTTTATGATGCCAGTGGTCGTATGCTCACGCAGATTAAAGACATTAATGGTGTTAAAAATACCACTACCTACCAATATGATGCCCTGGGGCGCCAAGTACGTCTTATCTCCTCTAATCAGATTGAAAAAACATTCACTTATGATAGCGAAGGGCAGTTACGCGAAACGTGTGTTGACCCACAAGGCTTAAATCAATGCACGCAATTTAGTTATGATGATCGTGGGTTATTATTAAGAACTACAGAAATTAATCATTTAGGGCCCAATAAAGTGGTTGCTTATGAGTGGGATAATCTGGGGCGGCGTGTGGCTAGCATTGCCGATCCTGATGGTCTTTCACGAGTGACGCGTTATGACTATGATCTTAATGATAATGTAATTGGCGTTACCGATGCCAACGGACATCGCACTCATTATATTTTTGATGAAGACAATCAATGTCGTTTTGAAGTTAATGCGCGCGGTGTTGTGAGTGAATATGTGTACAGTGCCAGTGGTTTAGTAAAACAAAGAATTGTTTATGCTAATACCATCGCCTCTTTAAATGAATACAGTGAAGCACAAGTACGCGCCTCTTTAATTATTGATGACAAGCACGATCAATCACAATGGTTTCGCCATGATGTACATGGCAAATTAATCGGTACTTGCGATGCTCTAGGCTATTATACTACCTATATTTATGACGATAATGGTAATGTCATTCGCAAAAAGATGTATGCGATTCCTGTGCCTTTAGACGAGGTAAAAAAAGGACGAACACCACGTTGTTCGGAAGAGGGCGTGCGCATTGACTACATGCTTTATGATAGAGCCAATCAATTGCGCTTTAAATGGAGCAAAGGTGTAGTTACCGAATCTTGTTACGATAAGTTAGGGCAATTAACGCAAGTGAGGCGTTATGCTAATAAAATATCTACGGCCTTTATTCCCGAAGATATAAGTGCCATCCAAGGATTATTAGTTCCTAGTGATGAAGATCGAACTGTACGTTATGCTTATGATAGTTTAGGAAACTTAAGTAAAGAAGTCAGTGCAGAAGGTGTGGCGAAGAGCTATCAATATGATAACGTTGGTCATTTGATTGCAATGCGGCATTATGCAACTTTATACCCAATGAGTTCTGATGGTGATCTCAGCACTATTAATTTTATAACTCATCCAGCCGATAGAACGTCCCATTATATATATGATGCTTTGGGCGAAGAGCGTTATCGTATCAGCAGTGAAGGGCGTGTTATTGAACGCTGTTATGATAGCTTGGGCAATGTGATAAAAGAAATTCATCATACTCAATTAATGCCAGAAGGTCCGTATACTCTTGAGCGCTTTAATAAGGTATTAACTCCTTTGATAGCTGCAGCAACAACCTATCAATACAATGCCTCAGGCCAATTAATTCACGAGCAAAACAGCAAACAAGCCAATACGCATTATGAATATGATGCCCAAGGCAATCTCGTTAAAAAAACACAAGCCAATCAAACACAATGGCGCTATGTTTATAACGAAAGCAATCAATTAATAGAAACGTATTCGCCCGAGGTTATGCTGGGACAAACAAAACGCAGTGTTATCACGCGCTCTACTTACGACAGCTTTGGCAATATGCTCTCTCTGATAGGTGATGCCGAGGGAATAAAACGCTCAGAATATTATGAATATAATGTTTTAAATCAAAAAATTAAAACCATCTATCCCAATGTTAGCGTGAGTCAAACGCAAGCTCATGCCGCAAGCTCGCGCACGGAAATCAGCAAAGAGCTTAGCGAAGAGCTGCGTTATAATGCTTTTGGCCAGGTGATTGCCAAATGTGATAAAGCCCAGCATTGGAGTTATTCGTTATATGATGATTTAGGGCAACTTAATTATGCTATTAATAGCCAAGGGGCGGTGACTGAGTATCTCTATTCTAGTTTTGGTGAATTAAGTAGTAAAACCTTGTATGCCAGTGCATTAATCGATGTGAATCAAGACACGACCGGCGCACAAATGGAGAAAAAGCTCCATAGCAGCATCTATGATAGAAGTACTGATTTTGCTTATAACAAAGACGGTTTAGTGTTGTTACAACAGCAAAATGCGGTGCGCAGTTATGATGCGAAAACCAAGCAGTACAGCCTCGCTACGCGTCCTACTACTAAAACAGCGTATAATGCTTTTGGCGAAGTAGTTAAAGTGTCCACGCAGATCAATAAAAGCGAATGGGCCGATACATTTTATTATTATGATGGTGATGGCAAAAATACGGCGCAAGTCAACGCGGAGCAGTATTTAACCACGTATATCTATAATGCCTTAGGCTTTTTAGAGCGCACTATTGAAGGGGCGGTTCGGGTAAAACAAGCCGACTGTCTAAGCTATGTGGCCTCTTTGGCGCATCAGCAAGATAGAATTGTAGGATACATCTATGATTCCTTGGGTCAATTAACACAAAAAACATTAAAAAATGCCACGTTAGCGCAAAAAAATAGCGCAGGTAAATACGCGAATGTCATTAAAGATTTAACGACTTTTTACACTTATGATGCCCTAGGACATGTAACGTCTACTACGGATGCTCAAGGCAACACGGCCTATAGTTATTATAATGAATTAGGGCAAATGATTGCAAAAGTAGCGCCTAAAACACAAGAAGGTCGTGCTGCTACGACTTATACTTATGATGGTTTAGGTAATTTGTTAGAAACAAGACGCTGGGCAAAAGGAGCCAGCAGTGCAGATGAAGAACATTTTCAATTAACTGGTGAATCCACGCACGATCAAATCACCCGGCAAATTTATGATGCACAAGGCCATTTGCTTGAGCAAACGGATGCGCAAGGTCATGCTATTTATTACAGTTATGATGAACAAGGAAATTTAGCACGCAGTTGGCAGTTGGTAACGCAATTTGATAAAAGCGTGCAGGTACAAGATAAGCATTATAGTTATGACAGTGAAGGGCATTTACTGCAAACCAAAACCTTTAAATCTTCAGATACCTTTAAAACAGAAGATGCTCATTATAATATTTTTGGTGAGCTCATCAGCAAAGGAATTAATGGTGTTTATACCAGTCAAGTAGAATACGACACACAAGGGCGGGTGTGGCGCACTAACTCACAAGGATATTACCAGATTTATGTTTATGATTTACAAGGGCGTGTCACTCAAGTAGTGACTAAATCAAATGGAGTATTAAAAGGCGATGGTGTTCTGGTTAATTTAGCATCAAGTTATTTTGAAACGGCTCAAAGTTTTGATAATGATAACTGGCTATTTGATTTGCAACGACAAAATAACAGTTATGATGCTTTAGGTCATTTAATCAAAGAGGAAAAAAATTATACTGGTTTTGATAGAGATGCCACCGCGCTTAGCTTACAACAAGTAAATCAACAACAAACGGTAGATCGCTGGGGTAATATTGTCTCCTTTATTAATTATCAAGGTTTAGAAACTAAGTATGAGTACAACAACTTTGATCAGCTGGTAAAAAAAGAATTACCCGAAGTGAGCATTATGAATGAGCAGGGGATTAAAAGTAAAACAAAGCCTGCGTATTACTATTATTATGATGAATTGGGCCGGGCAATTGGCATGATGGATGCCAACGGGCATAGTGTAAGCAAAGAATATGATGCTCTAGGTCATTTGATAAAAGAAGAAGATGCCAAAGGAGCCGGGCGCGCTAAGCATTATAATTTATTAGAGCAGCTTACCTCGCTCACCAATGAGCTAGGAGGTATAACCACTTATCTTTATGATGCAGCTAATCGTTTGACGCATGTTAAAACGCCTAAAACAAGCCAAAGTTATGAGTATGATGAGTTAGGACAATTAGTACGGCAAGTCAATGGCGCTAAAGAAGAAACTCGCTTTGCCTATGATATGCAGGGCAATCTTATTCAACAACGCAATGCAAAACAACAATCCACGTTCGCTACATTTGATGACGCCGGCCATAAAATATCAGAGATTAATGCGCTCAAGCATCAGCAAACCTGGCGCTATAATGATGCGGGTTTATTAGCAGAACACACCGATTTAGGCGGGCATACCACTAACTATACCTATAATGATAATAATTTATTATTAGAAGAGCATTCGAGTGCTGGAAAAAATACGCGCTATACCTATCAAGGTGATGGTGCTTTAGTCGAATATGCTGATTTTACTCACGATGAAACTGTTTTTTATGGTTATGATAGCGCTGGTCAATTAATTAAAAAGTCCTCGAGCAGAGGGGGCGATCTATCCGGTTGGTTAAGAGAAATGGATTATTATGAATACGATGAATTAGGGCGTATGACTCGTATTTTAAGAAAAAATCCGGCAGATGAAAATAAAAATGCACCACGACCAGATAAAACCTTATTAAATGTGGAATATGACTACGATGCAGTCGGGAATATTCGTCATACCAAAACCCAAGCTAATTATACGGGTTATACCACCGTACAAAGTGATGATTATTTTCTCTATGATGAAAATGATCGCATGAGCGTTAATAAAGGGCAGTTAGTCGATAATCAAATTAAAATCACTGCTAGCCAAGGCAGCTCGCTACAATATGATGCAGCAGGTAATATTCAAACGGCTTTAAAATACGAGCAAGGAGCCTTACATCAATACGATTATCAATACAATAATGATAATCAACTAGAACTGATTAAAAAAAATAATCACTCGATTCAATCCAAAATATATGACGATACAGGGCGAGTGATTACTGAGAATTTATATAATAATAAAGGGCAAGTAACGCAAAAAAATATAATGACCTATGACAAAGGGGTGTTAGTCGCGCAGCATGTAAAAAACCATGCCGATGTCGAGCAATCGCATACGATTTATAAATACGATGAAGCTGGTAATATAATCGATACCACGGTCACGGCCTATGATGCAGAAACAAAAAATGCTTCCACCTACAGCCATCATTATTCCTATGCTTTATGGGATAATTATTTGCAAGAAAACGATTATGCTACCCAGACACATGCGGGCCAATCGACTTCTGGTAAAAGCACCCGTTATTACGATGCCAATGGCTTATTAAAACAATCCGTTGATAATCAACGCGATGAAAATAATTATTCTCACTCCAGTAAGTATTGGAATAGCGCCATTGATGGCATGAAAGCACGCCAGGATGACAGCGGTATCACTCATTATCTCAATGCAAATCATAAAACGATAGGCGATTTGCATTTAAAAAATAATAAAAGTCAAGAGTTAAACGTATTTGGTGGCTTTACCCCTCAAGGCAGCACGCATTCTAAAAATATAGGCAGTGGCTCTTTAGGCGAGTTTTTAGCGCGCCAAGCCCAAAGTCGAGGTGAGGGCATTGAACCCGAATCCACGCAAGACAATCTAGGTGCGTATA
>CAZSAO010000035.1:15922-26757 GCA_964605275.1 uncultured Legionella sp. | reverse complement strand
CAGGATGTATGGCTTAATTCAAAAAAGTCAGACCGGAGGTCTGGCAATGTAGGATTCATACTATACATTTTATCATTTTAGTTTGTCTTTGGCGCCATTTTAGTTTTATATTCCCCACGTGAGGCATAAAATGCGCCCACCATTGCTAATGCACCACCACATAATGATAGCTTAGAGGGCTGCTCTCCCAATATTAAAAAACCTAGTAAACTAGAAATAATAGGCATGGCATACAAATACAAACTTGCATGAGAAGCTGACAGTGCTTTTAACACATAACTCCAAGCAAGGTATGCTAGAGCGGCAGGGAAAATCCCTAGATAAATTACTGCGCAGGTTGCGCTAGGTTTAGCTACAGGAATTTCTTGATATAAAGTCGGAGCAAATATCATCATGGACAGCGTTCCTCCCCAAATAATCCATGATGTCACTGCGACAGGATGGTAATGGCGCAAATATATTTTCTGCAAAAACGAATAAGCAACACTCGTAAGTGTGGCAATAAAAATAATTAAAACACCGGTACTAATTGGCGAGCCATTAGTACCGGATACCATCATAAAGATAAGGCCCATTAGACTAATAATAATTCCTAAATACACTTTGAATATAGGGCGATCACCTTGAAAAATAATTGAGTACAAAACAGTTAGTGCTGGAGTCAATCCAATTATAAAGCTGGCAATGCCTGCTGAAACGGTTAGTTCGCCATAATTCAGACAAATATTATAAACGCCTATTCCCAACACCCCAAGAAGTCCCAGTTGCAACCGTTCCACCGCAGGTATCGATGTGCTGTGAGAATGACGAGCGGAAAGAAAACCCATAAATAATGACGCGATTAGAAAACGAAATAATGCTAAAGAACCTGGTGAATAAGAGTCAAGACCTATTCGTATGCCAACAAAAGCGGAAGCCCATAAAAAAACAGCGAGAAAAAGTCCTATCTTTACTTTCAATGACTGCATGAAGTTCCCTTAATAAATATAATTTCGTACGTTATAAACAGTAGTTGCGGATCGATTGGCAATTTCTGTATTTATGATAGCACACAGAATAGCAAAACCAAATTTTGTACACTTTTTGCTTCTGAATAAATACTTTTTTAATCCACCAAGAGCTCAACTATTAAGCAACATGCATCTAGTATATTCAGTGAAAATAAGTGATAATTGTGTTTTGAAAAAAAAAGAGACGTTTATGCTGACACTAGATCAAGCACAATCAATTTATGACAAAGGCATGCAAGCCTACAGTCAAGCCTATAACAACACACGCACATACGCGTTTACGCAGGCTCTCAATGCGATATATGAAGCTACGACCGTTATACATCCAGAGGATAAAATGCCCCTTAAAATGAAAAGCGTTTTCCTTAAGGCGGTCACAAAAGCTCATTACCAGGCCCAATCATCCACAGTAGCTTTGGACCGAGAGATTCCTCTGTGTTTTAAAAAAGAATTAGAAGATGCGCTCTCAATTGAAAACATTCAAACAAATAAAAAACAATCCTTTATCTATGGAAAAGGATATTTTCGTATTGGGCTCTATGAGCAAGCCATTAAAACCTTAGAGTCAGCCATTATCGAGGCCCCTTCTTGTACAATGGAAGCCAATTATTACCTTGGAAAATCACATGCCTGCCTTAAAAATTATGAAGTTTCCAAAGATTATTTTTTAGCGCTGATAAAAGAAGAAACCAATCCTGACCTACTTGCTGATTATTACGATTATGTTGGATTATTGTATTTTGTACAAGGCATGTATGATGAAGCCATCCATTATTTTGAGCTTGCACTACAAAATAACAAAGAAAATCTGTCCGCATTGCATAATAAAACGTTAACTCATTTAGTAAAAGACATTGAGCCTTCATTTGAATACGATTATTCTACTTGTCAAACGTTACTTTATACAATTTTAGCTTATAAACCAAGCCATCCCCGAGCATTACAAGCTCAAGGAGATTTGTATGATCTATGCGGACTCGATGAAAAGGCGATTAAATGTTATCTCGCTGCAAGAGAGCATTGCCCAGTAGAAGACAAGGAGACGCTCTTTGCTATTAAAGAAAAACTTGCTGAAAGTTATGCTCAAGCAGGACATCAATTGTATCAAGCCAGTAATTATCAAATAGCTCAAGATTTTTATAAAAAAGCAATTAGTGAAGACTCGCAACATCACGTGGCTATAAGCCAATTGGGGATGTGCTTATATAATATTGAAGATTTTAATGGTGCGCTTACATATTTTAATGAACTCATTAACTTTCCCATTCCTGATAATCCCAGTCAGGACGATTTGGATAAAAACCGAGAGATACATTCAGATGCGTGGTTAAATCGTGCGGCAGCTCTTCGCAAAATAGGTGCAACTCAATTATCAAAAGGAGCCTGGGCTATGTCATATGATCTTTCGCCAACCGACCCCGCTTTACACAAGGAGCGCAATGAATTATCCGCTACGATAATCCAGAAAAAATATCAGTTTTTTAAACAGATCAAAACATTACAAGAACAAGATATTACTTCGCTTACAATTAATTGCTCCGCTTCAAATCATTAAAATACAATACAACCTCATGAGTTTAATGGGTCGGCTTCATTGAGAAATATTCAAAAGATTGAGGGCTTATCACAATCTTTTGAATATTTAGATAAAAAGCATACTAAGCGCACGATAATATCATAAATGGTTTAAAACAATTCTAATTGCCTATATAGCGAGCTTTATGCGCGGTATCCATCGATCTTGCCCTATTACTGGATCCTGTGGACAAGCCACAGGACGTAGAAATTGGATTTAAAAAATACAAAAATTTTGCGTGAGTTAAATTATCCATGCGTTTGCCTGGATACTAAGCACTCATCTAGGTTTTGAAGATAAAATACCCTACGTTACGTGGCAACCTGTGACACAAAATTTCCCTGAACGTAGTAAATAAATTGCTCCATTGAACATGTCCAAGCCACATATGGAAGCCTCTTAACATAGAGGTAACCCTTTTTCTTTCCACAGTTCAAATAAATTTTTTACGCTATCGTAATGCTCACTATTTTGAACAATGGAACCATTTCTTTGAGTAATTGATTTTATTAATTCGTTATAAAGTAGCTCATCAACAAAGCCATATTCGGCAGCACAGGTTCTATCTGCGATAAAATAACATGCTTTGATACTAGACCAATGAATTGCAGCCAAACACATGGGGCAGGGCTCGGATGTGCAATAAATAACGCATGAATTTAACTGATGCGTTGCTAAGTATTTTGATGCTATTCTAATAGCATTCATTTCAGCATGACATGTGGCATCCTTTTCTTTTAAAACGGTATCATGTGCTAAAGCAATCACTTGGCCGTTGCTTACAATACATGCACCAAAGGGTGCGCTCAATGCCTTGTAGTGCTTCGTTTAACGCCAACGCGAAATAATCGTTCATTTTTAAACCTTTGCTTCACAAGTTATTATATTTTTCTTTTTAGCCCGGAAGACGCTAATATTTTAGTAGATATCTCTTCAATAGAATAACGAGTTGAATTTATATAGGGAATATGTTCTCGCTTATACATATTCTCAACTTCATTAACCTCTAACTTACATTGCTCCATTGATGCATAGCTGCTGTTAGGTCGGCGTTCAGATCTAATTTGTTGTAGTCTGGGTACATCAATAGTTAAACCAAATAATTTATTCTTATATGGTCGTAATACATCCGGTAGACGAAAGTCGAGCAAGTCTTCTTCGGTAAACGGATAATTTGCCGCTAAAATGCCGTATTGTAATGCCATGTACAGGCAGCTTGGTGTTTTGCCACAGCGTGATACGCCAATTAAAATAATATCGGCTTTATCATAGCCTCTTGTTTTAATGCCATCATCATGAGAAAGCGCATATTCTACGGCATCTATTCGATGGATGTACGATTGATCATTTGCAACGCCATGCGTGCGGCCAACCGTATAAGAAGACTCTTCTTTTAATTCAATTTCTAATGGGCCAATAAATGTACTAAATAAATCAAATACACACGCATTCGCCGTTTTAATTAATGTTCTAATTTCATGATTTACCAGCGTCATAAAAATTAAAGGCTTCATCGATTCAGTGTGCGCTTGTTGATTAATACGGATAACAACTTGCTCCGCTTTTTCTATTGAATCAATATAAGGAATAGTTGTTTTTTCAAATTGAATGTTTTCAAACTGAGTAATTAAGCTATTACCTAATGCTTCGGCAGTAATACCTGTACCATCGGAAAGCATATATACATGACGTTTCATTTTATTCCTTATTTAAGAACATCTTAAAAATTTTTTGCACACTTTAATAATGACGTATACGATTCTATCTGCTATCTTTAAATTAATAAATTAGTTTATCTCTTTTAATTATAAGACCATTAACTGAGCGTTTCAGGGAGAATAATTCATGGTTCCTATATGTCATTGGAAAATAAAACGTATTACAAAAAAAATAAAATTATTACAAGTAAATCGCGTCCATAATCAGCCCACTGATCAGATGATTAAACGCGAAATTTTATATTACTTTGAATTAGCAAATCGCTATAAAAAACTAATTGGTAATAAGCATACACCATATGCCAATATAATGGTGATTGAGGCTTATAGGGGCGCTGCTAATTTAAATGATGCAATAGCTCATTATCAATTAGGGCAATTATTTATAGAAGAAGGAAAATATCGTCTGAAAATACAAGAAGAAGGTGTTTTTTGTAGCGACGAAAACGCAAAAAGTTGCCAGCTAGTATTTGAACAAGCGCATGCTCATTTACTTGCAGCGGAAAAATTAGGGCATATTGAAGCTAAGCGTCTACGAGGCCTTGCTATCATCAATGGCTGGGGTAAAGTCGCTGATAAAGATGCTGGGTTTGAATTAGTGGTAAGTAGTATTGAGCAAGAGGGAAGTTGGGAAAAAGTACCACAAATTTTCACCGCAATGGGGCTAAATAAACCAGAGTTTTTTGCAGCGATAATGCAACGGCGCAAAATATAATCCAGGGCGTGAGCACTATTTAGTTCTGTTGATATTGTTCACAACCAAGTACTCCAGGCATAACGAGTGCAAAATAAAATAAAGCTCAGATCGTTTAAATAAAATTCAATAAGCAGTACAATATATCATCTGCTAATTGAACTCAGTTGTAACTAAAATGAATAAAAAAATACCACGCTCAGTAATATATGTGTATCGCGGAACATTTGATCCTTTTCATAATAATCATGCAGCAATTAGTAGGTGGTGTTTATCTCAAGCTCATACGGAAAAGTTAGTTATTCATATAAATTATCGTCAGGAATATGAACGTAAACAGCCCGTTTCTTGGGAAATACGTTATGCAATTATTCAACAGGTTCTACATATGCATAGCAGTATCGAAATTAGGCGGCAAGAGCGTTTTGATGAGACATTAGAATGGTTAACGAATACGTATGGCTCGGATGCGGATATTGTACAAGTACTTGGCTCCGATGTAATTGAAGAAGTAAAAGATAAGCCGCAAATAACAGCGTATGCGCAACATGTGCGAATAGCTACAGGTGTTAATGATCTAATATACAGCACCACATTACACAATAAGCCCCTGGTTCCTATTCCTTTAGATTTACCCTCTATTTCATCAACTCAAATTCGTTCTTGTTTATTGGAGAGACGGTTAGATGATGTCGCTCAAATGCTTTCTAAAGAGGCTATGGATTACATACAAAGTATAAATGATTACTCACCATTATTTCTTTCTATTAGAAAATTAAGGAAAAATAACCTATTCATTCCTGATAATTTGGCTCAAAAGCTATCTACTTTTTTTGGAATACATAGTTATCTAGAAGATAAGACCCAGCAATTTAAAGGCAAGTCTGGTGATGCTATTTTTTCAGTGATGCATGAAAATAAAATCATTGCGATTTGCAAATCGTTTAAATTAGGCAGCGAGGCATGTAGAGTTGAAGTAGAGAAACATCGTCTAATAGCACACTATTCTGAAACACCCTCAATCTATTTTACAGATGAACATTTAGTTGCAATGGAATATATTGACGGCAGGCCGCCTTATTCTGTGAATGATTATACGCTTATTGGTAACGCTTATTTTGATTTGCATGAAAAAGGGTTGATCTCCTCTGATACGAATTGTGATGTAACCAGTTCAGAGCTGCTTGCGCTTAAAGATAATTTTAGTATTCATTGCCGTACAATTTTAAATCCGCTTCTTAAAGAGCACATTTTAAATATTTTTGCTGAGCTATTAAATTCTTATAAAAACGCACCACATCAACGCACGATAATACATGGCGATGCTCAGCCGGGAAATGTATTGATAAAAGAGGGTAGTGTTGTATTTATTGATTTTGGAAAAGTAAAACAAGGGCAAGATCGCGCTCGTGATATCAATCAAATGATCGCGTCAATTTATTGGAAGGCTTGGCAAGATAATCGAACAACAGAAGGTGATGTGTGTATTATAAAAGAGCAAGTAAAGGCATTTGAAAAGGGTTATTCCTATATAAAAACAACTGCCTCTGATCAACTTTGGTCTTTTTATTGGATAGTGCGAAGTTTTATTTTAACACAGGAAGAACCTGAATTAGCGCTTTCTGAATATCTTCGTTCGGAACTTGATAATGTTCTTAACCCGCATTTAATGAATAGCAATATAAATCGATTTTTTTCTTCTGAAGTTAAAAATACACTATCAGATGCAAGGCTATTGCCCTCTAGACAAAATAATAATTTTTAACCTTAACGCATAAGCCGATGGTTCTTGGCTCTGAGTGTACTTATTGAATAGTCTTTAGGCTAATTTTAAAAGAGCAGTGTAAATATTAATTATTTGGATTATTAGTGACGAAGTCTAAAATTCCTTCACTTGATTCGCAATGAAAATATTTTTGAACTAACTAGACTTCTCTCCTAATTATCTTTTGAATGATAATAAGAAAATGATTCATAATAATTAGCAGTTCATTGAGTGATATTTTATATTTACTTTGTGTAGCTTAGTAAATTAACGCCAGTTTCCTATGCTATTCTCCCGGCTAATTTCTGACTGGAGTTTAATTATGTACCAAAAGCCAGTTGTTCGTTTTTAGGTATATTTTTTTCCTCAATATTAATTTCTTTTTTACTATTAAGATGGAAAAATAACGCTTGATGATGATGACGCATTACTGTTGAACGATGAGCAATACTGATAATTGTAGTATTAGGTAATTGTTCTTTAATAGCACGATATACTTGTTCCTCTAATTGTTCATCTAAAGAAGCTGTAGCTTCATCGAGAAAAACCCAATTTGGTTTTCTTAATAAAACACGTGCAAAGGCAATACGTTGTTGCTCCCCTAAAGATTTAAAACCAATCGAATTATTTAATTGCGTTATTAAACTCGTTAAGCCCACGCACTCTAAAGCAACAATTAACTCTTCATCAGAGTAGGGGTTATTACTATCAGGATAAGCAAGTATATTTCTTAAGGTATCATCAGGGAGTGTTGGTTTTTGTGGTAAAAAATAAAGCGACTCTAAACTATGAGGGATAACAATTTCTCCTTCTCCGGTTAACCACGTACCCGCTATTGCTTTAAATAAACTGCTTTTTCCTATTCCAGAAGGCGCTTGAATTAAAGTATGAACTCCAGGAGTAAATTTTAAATTGAGACCTTTAATTATTAATTTATTGTCACTATGCAAGTGCATGTTTAAATTCTTTATTTCCAAATTATTATTTACACAATCTATTGTACGGGTAATGTTGTGTGTTAATTTTTCATTGTTATCTAAAATTTCTTGCAGCGCTAAAACACGATTAATACTGGTTTTAAATCTATTAAATTTATTAGCTGATTCAATAAACCAATTTAATGAACGAACAAGTACAGAGAAATAAAAACCAACAGAGTAAAAGGTATCAATGGTAATAATATTATTAAAATATAAAGGGATTGCTGCTAAAAAAGGAATAAGTGCTTGAGCAATGCCGTTAAATAAGCCAAATGTTTTTAATCTATTTTGAGTGGCTAATCGTTTTGTTGTTTTAGCGTGTAATTCCTCAATTTTTTGTTCCAGACGGTTTTGATGGTATTGCTCCGCATGCTCTATAGCTATTTCTTCAGCGGAGTTTTTTAATAATTGCAGATCTGTTCGAAGATTAGCTTGTATTTTTATTTCATCATTTGTTTTTCGTTGCAAAGATTTACCAATAGCAAGGCCAATTAAAGAAGTAACCACGCCAACGGTTATAGCGCATAAGACGAGATAACTCGCTAGAAGAGGGGTGGCAAATGCTCCGCCTACCACCCACAGTAATGCACTATAAAGAATAAAATTAAAACTATTATCTATAAACTCTAATGATAATGTTAAAAAGGACTCAATCATATGATCTATATCCTCTTGAATTCTTTGTTCTGGATTATCTAAATTTTTATAAATTCTTGAAATTTCGAGATAATTATTTTTATTTTTTAGATATTGGCCAATTATTTTTTTTGTAAGCCACGAGCGCCAATCAACATATAAATTATTTTTTAAATATTGAGCCAAATAATTAAAGCCAGCCATTCCTGTGGCAATTAAAAAAGCGGAGCTAATACTAATAAGTAACAACGCTAAATCTTTGGCAATAAATGCTGCATAGATATAAGGAAAGCACCAACATCCCATGACAAAACCAAGAGCGACAAATATTAAAAGACTAAGTGCACTTCCAGCAAATAATAATTGAGCTTTTCTATTATTATTTGAGTGTAAAAAAAAATCCAATAAAAGCGCTGCGGATTTTTTATAATTAAAAGAAGAGGCTGATATAGGAGGGGTCATAGATAGCGTTATAAACATCATGGATAGAGCCATCCTACATCGTGAGCAAATAAAGAGCAAGAAATAAAGATATTAAACTCATATTAATCTTTAAATAAGAGGCTAAATCTGTTGATTATTATTCTTAAATTGCACATACGTATTTTTAATGCCGATTCATTAAACGTATTTAAGTGGAAATACCTAGTTTTCGGACAATCAAGGCGAAATGTAGGTATTTTAATCGATGCCCTTCTGAGGGTTACCAGATAAGAAGCTGTCTTTTGATATAATTAAAAGCGGTTAATTTAGTTATATTCCAAAAAGAATGAGATAAATTTTTTATTGTTTGAGGCGTTTTAACCGCCACCAATAGAGCAATTAACGCTGCAGAAATACCTAATGCAGCCGTTAAGTATTGATTATTGATAATCGCTTTTCTACATTGAGTTGCTTCAGCTTGTTGCTCTGAGAGCGCATAATGCATAGTCTTAATGTTCGCTATTAATTTTTTTCTTGAGTTCATCATAGTTCTTATGTTTAGGTTTATTTAAATAAGCTCTTGTCTTTTCGAAACTCATTGCTCGAATATTAAAAGATAAGTACTTCACTAAGCCAAGCACCATTATAAAATTAAGACCACAAATACTGACAATGGATAGCAATATGCTATGTGTTAAATAAAACACATAATAGCCAAATAAAACCATTATTGAAGTCCATAAAGTGAACAGGACAATGAGCAACAAAAACACACTTACTATCATTGGAATAATAGACATTCTGGCCAATTTTGTCTCTAACTTCAATAAAGTATAGAGCAATTTTAAAGCATTAAATTGACCAGTAAAAAAACCTTCAATTTGTTCAAATACGTTCATTATTTACTAAATATTTTGGAAAGTAGAAAACCGATGCCACCTGCGACAAGTATTGATGCAAGAGGCTTGTCAATAATAGCTTTTTCAACACGATCCGAATAAAGTTTAAGGTGTTCTTCAGTAACGTTTACTTTATGTAATCCTTCTTCATAAAGATCATGAGCTATTTTTTTTCCTTCATTTAATAAATCATTGGCTGCATCACTAATATGAGATTTGATTTTTTGACGTTCATTTCTATCTAAAGCTTCCATATCTTTATCTCCTTAAGTATTTAATGTACTAGAGCACAATAATAACTATAGTAGAGATTTTTAGGAAAGCAAATTGAATGCTCAGCAAAAAATCAAAATATAGTTTTTTAAAACTCACCTGATTCATGTCGCTTCATGCAATTGCTTGTTGCGCGCCAAAATCAAGATGGAATATGGGGCGTCTCTTTAAAAAATAGTCAGGGCCTTGAAGCTAAGGACATTGGCAAGGGGGCTTAACTCATGAGTACCACTTTTTGCTTGTTCTTCAAACGGTTCCTAATCATGATACTTCTGGAAATAACGTTATTGCGCGTTTATAATTACTATCCTTCACATTATAGCGACCGCAATTATGTCCATTACTTCTTTTCAATTACTGCGCTGTCCTATCGATGGTAACACGTTGACTCGTAACGATACGAGTTGGTATTGTGACGTAGGTCATAGTTTTGATTGCGCGCGCGAAGGCTATGTGAATCTGCTTCCGGTGCAGAATAAGCGCTCTAAAAATCCTGGCGATAGTAAAGAAATGGTGGCTGCGCGAAGACGCTTTTTGAGCGCAGGGCATTATGCACCTATCGCCCAAGCCCTAGCTCAAATGCTTGCTTCTCATACCCAGGGCTCTTTGAGCTGTCTAGATGCCGGTTGCGGGGAAGGTTATTATCTACGCGAACTGCAAAACATGGCGATGGATTTGTCTATCTTAGGTCTGGATATCTCGAAATGGGCGGTGCAAGCTGCCGCGAAACTAGACAAATCATCTACTTGGGTAGTAGGCAGCAATGCTAACCTCCCGGTAGTGTCTGCTAGCATCGATTTCGTACTCTGCCTGTTTGGTTTCCCTGTATATACAGAGTTTGCACGAGTATTAAAACCGGGT
>CAZSAO010000035.1:0-15912 GCA_964605275.1 uncultured Legionella sp. | reverse complement strand
TTGTTAGTGCAAATCGATACAGGGGAACAGCATCTGCGGGAGTTGCGTGAAGTCATCTATCCCAATCTGAAACCAACTCGTGAAAAATCTTCGCCGTTAGGGGAGCGATTTAATCTAATTGAGGAGCGTCCGCTCCATTTTGAGATAAATATCGAGTCGCTCCAAGCGATTGCCGATTTACTCACGATGACGCCGCATTTATATCGTGCGAGCCAAGAAGGAAAGAAAAAAGCGGCGGCGCTACACAGCATTTCTTTAAGTATCGATGTGCACATTAAATGTTTTCAGCGAGATAAGACGTAACCAGCAAATTTTTTATGCATCGTTTGGATTGCAAGGACCAAAGCCAATTGCATGATGCATAAGAATAAAATAGCAAGATAAGATCCCAAATAAATTATGGTTCATTTTTTTGAGTGAACAATTATGCATCATTCAACCAGCTTGCTGATGATATTAAGAAGCTTTAGTGTAAGAAACTATAAATGGTGAATTGCACGTACACGTTGAATCTTTCGCAAAGACATCACTGTTAAGTCTGATTATTTTGATAATCAGACCCAAGGATGTTTGCGTTCAGAACGTTCACAACGTTATATAATGGTCTATATTTGGCCACTACGTTGGAGCGTTAATATTGTGGGAGAATTATTAGACATATTAAAATCCTTTTATATATTATCTAATAATTATAGATTAAATATTGCATACATTCAGGGAGTTTAAATAACCTTGTGATTTTTAAAATATTTTGTATGATTGCAAGCTGTAATGGTACATTGAATTCACTAAATAATAATTCGTTTAATCTATTTATTATTTTGGGATTTAGATAATAAAAAATGACAAAGGCTTCCGAAGAAGCCTTAAACGTGGCATCAACAAGGATTGTCATCTCCATTTTGTTGTGCCAGCTACACTGGGTGGACCTTTGTGTAGTCTCGAACGCCTGATGCTAAAGCAGAGCAGTAACAGCATTCACATTATTCGTTATCAGCATCGACTGATTTTTTACCTTTAACTCCCCACGAGTAGCCACCCAAAACCCCAGCCCCTACATACATGATGACCTTGAGTATTTCCATAACAATTTGGTCTTTATTGTATCTAATAGCCACTCCAAATAGAAAAAACAACCCAATGAGAATTGCTGCTGCAAAAGCATAGCGGAATTTTGTGTTGCTAGATTCATGCTGACGAATACCTTCTCGGTCTTTAATCTGCGCATCTAACGCTTTTAGAGCATATTCGTGGTCTAATTCTCTAGCTTGTTTAGAGTGTTCTAACTCTTTCTCTCGTAGTGTCAATTCCTTGTCTTGGATATCAAGAAACCTGTCTACCGTTGCTATAGGTAGCTTCTTATTATTATCTTCTGTCATTTATTTATAAACCGGATTCTTATAATGGACTGTTATTTTGCCAAAATCTTTTTGACCAAGGCGTGGTGGAACAACCTCTGTATAGGAAATATTAGCCTTATCTCCCGCTTTTAAGCTTACAAATTCTCTGGGAGATAAAGATTCTTTAGAAATCTTGTGTAAATGTATGGTCTTAGTGTTCATTAATTACTCTCCATCTTCACTAAATTATAGGACATTAGTGACTCGATAACTATAGATTAGCGAAAAAAATTAATAACACGTATTAACAAGGTCTATTAATACAACCCTTAAGCTATTGATGAAGAAATAATACTTGTTGTGATCCTCATTTCTCCATGGTTATGTAGATAATATAATTTTTTGTTAAAACTAAGTAGATTGGTGTTCCTAATAGTCCGGCAATTTTCCACGGTTCCAGGCTAGGAGCAACTAGCAACGGGATCATATTAAGGTGATCCGTTGCTAGTGTCAAAGCTCAAGTCAATTGTGTTTAAAACCCGATCGGAAATTTTGCCAGTTCTGGGCTGGCCCCCAATATAGAACAAATAATTTCAATCCGGTAAAAAATTTATTCTGCATTGGCAATACAAAACTGTACATAAGGAATGGCATTCTTTTTATTAATACTTGAACGCTCAATCCATTCTGCGCCATAAGAGTCTTCTCCATCAGCGGATAATTTAATGCTGCCTTTATAATCGTTTATCATATAGATTAATGCCGAATGTTTTAATAAATAATTTTCATTATTAACTATGTATGTATAAAACAAGGTGATCACTTCTTCTGTGAGTTTTTTTATAAGAAGTAATACTAAGCCCCGTTTCCTCTTCAATTTCACGTCGTAACGTTGATTCATTTAACTAGGGCTTCCACCAGGCAAATCATACATTCCTATGTAAGGGCCTCGCGCTTTTTTTATTAATAAAATAGCATCGTCTTTTTTAAAATATCCATAAATCCCAAAATGAGAATGGACTTTTTTATGCTTCATCATTCAACCTCTTAGTCGACTCATCCCCGACATCTAGAATTGATTTATTCATATTATCCAGCATTTCAATATTACATAGAGAAAATACATTTGATAGACCATTTGGAAGCTCTTTTTTTTTCCAATTGCAATATAGTGCTTTAACGATGATAGTTTAAGATCTCGTCTAAGCTATTAAAAACATGAGTACAAAAGAATATTAATTATAAACGGGCGATGCCGTTATTTCCAGGAATGTCATGATTAGGAGTTTAGAAAAGCACTAAAATTAATTTATTTTTATAATGCCATAGTCGACCTTCAAGATCAGCTGCACTTATTGAGGATCAAAAAATGAGTTCGTAATAAAATCAAATTTGGAAGGAAGCTCTATTGCTCCAGAAATGACTCATTAACAAGTAAACTGATTCTTTTGCTACAAATTTTTGTCTTTGGTTTATAAGAGCCGAAAAGAGAAAAAGCACGCTGAATGCCGCGCACAAAACTAAGTCCGTAGAATGCTTATAACGATATTTTGAAATAAGCTGACAAACGTTCCCTTAGCTAATTATAGTTTGGAATCGCGAATTTATTTCTAATTTAAGGCCCATCTTTGCTTAGATTATTAATATTCTCAGGATCATCTTGCTCGTTTCTTTCTTGATGCAAAATATCACGATATTTTTGCACCGTATCTGTTGTATTAATTGACTTAGTTGAATCTGTGGATTTTTGGGATGAACTTTCGGAATCCACATGTAGCTTATTTAAATCATTATTAAAACTTGATGTATTTTGAGAATCAATATCATTAAGAATATTTTGAATTTTCTCCAATGAGTTATTGCACTTATGAACAATAGATGCTGGAAGCTCTGCGTCATTATTTTTCATTTTATAAGCGCCTTCATATAAACGAGCAAAGTGAAATGCTTTATCTGCTATCCTGTTCACCGACTCAATACGAGTTGTATGATTAAATTTAAGCACATCGTCATTAACTAATTTTATAACATCCACAAATCCCTTTAATTTTTTTTCTGCAACGTACTCGTTACCTATTGGGGCCATCATCTTAATAACCGCAAGAAAGGTTTGAGCATTATTAACAAATTGTCGCGCCGTTTTATTTTCGAAGTTACGTTCAAGGTTTGATACATAATTCATATCAAGTTTTTTTAAATCAATAACCTCTCCATCTTGATTAATAATTTTATCTAAGATCTCTTTATATTTAAAACTACCAACATTATACCTGTTCTCAAAATTTTTTTTAAAAAAATCAATCAATATAGTTCTACTTATTTCTATATTGAAGTTTTTCTTAAGCGGCAAGGTAAGGTCATACATTTGTTGAAATAATTCATTATTTTGATATCGTTCTATGTCACTTCGATGCTTCTCTATATTAGCTAAAAAATCCCTATATCTTTTTTGCGTTGTTACTTCATTTGCATTATCGTCTGGACTTAGTTTATGTATAATATTTTTACTCATGCGAGTAAGTCCATCGGAACTAATAAGATGAGATATGTCACTTAATGTCTGTTCTATTTGAGGGGAGAGTGGTTCGCTATGCAATCGGATTATCTTATCTTCAACTCTATCTAAGACATATTCAGCCATTTTTCGTCGTTCAGTGAGGTCTGTTTCTTTTTCTATCTCGCTCAAATAAAAATTTATTGTTTTTTCTAATGTTTGTGGTTCAAATTTTTTCGTTGTCATTGTAATTACCCCTCACAAAGCAATTGATTTTTATTTTCAACACATATTGTGTTCTAAATATGAAGACATTAAATATATTATAGAATATATTTAATGTGAAATTGATTAAATTTATACTTTTAGTAAAGTATTGAGCGGGTAAACGTACTTCTTAAATAAAAACCTCGAGGAAGTGTTTTAACTTTATTTCCTTCGGAATCATAACCATAACATAATGAGCGACCATTAACTGCTTTGGGTCTAATTTGTAATACATCCCCAACCGTTGCATCTAATGTTTCTAAATGACCCAAAATAATTTGCGACGTTAAGTAATTCCAATCCGTTTCTAATAAACTAAATTGATGTTCATTCGGAGTCCAAATAAACCCGCGCCCTATTCTGCGATGATTATAAGGAATGGTTATATCTCCTTCGATTGGAATCCATAATACTTTTTTTAATTTGGCATAGCATTGTGATGATAGCCAGTTTTGTTGATGAATTGTTAATAATGGAATAGAGGTAATATATGTAGATTCAACAGGCACGCCACCGGGTCCTATCGGAATAGTTTTTAACTCAATATCTAAGTAGGTAAAATCTGGTTTAGCTAAATTTCCAGCATTTGCACCTAATGCTATTTCTAGCGCTTGACCTATCCACCCTTTTCTTTGATTGGCTTGATTGGGTATGATTAAATCATACTGTGCTGCCAGCTGAGCAAACGCTATTCCTTCAATTGCTTGGCATCGATTTAATAACTCACTCTCAGTCTGCGGCGGGAGTATCATGCAATGGGAGCGTAACATGACGACCTTCTTTAATTTCGATAGCAACAGGTTCAACTGGTGGCTTTATTCCTGCGGCTTTAAATTGTGCTGTAACTGCGAATAAAACTTTTGAGCGAATTTCAACACGAGAATGAATCATAACATTCATAAAATAACGTACTTCAAATTCAATTAAAGCCGCATCAATTTTCTTTAATAAAACTTGTGCCGGAGGATCAGCCACAATCTCTGGAATAATAGCTAACACATCTAATATTAACTGTTGAACCATGCGTGGATCATCTGAGCGACATACTTTTATTGGTATGACGGTTCGAACAATACTGTCTTGTAATGTCCAGTTGGTAAATGGTTTGTTAAATGTTTCCGCATTGGGAATTAATACTTCCATATTATCCCAAGATGCAAGACGCATACTTCGAATACCGATGTGAGTCACTCGCCCCTCATGTTCGCCTAAGGTAATTAAGTCCCCTTCTCGCACAGGACGTTCAATTAATAACATCACTCCACCAACAATGTTACTGGCAAAATCTCTTAAGCCAAATCCCATACCTACCGCAAGTCCTCCAAGTATCATTGATAAGCCACTGAGATCAAATCCCAAAACATGCATGGCAATAACACCACCTAATAAAATCACTCCGTATTGAGTAAAAATCGATAAACTATTGCGAATAGCCACATCTTTAGCATTTTTATACAACCAGCGATAACAAAACTCGCGTGTCCACTCAACAATCCAAATGAAAACCGCTAGGACAATAAAAAACTCGATGACACTTGCCACCGTAATATAAACACCGGTGGAGTGAATCAAGGTATATTGAGCTATTTTTCCTAAACTAACCATGACTAGCGAATCAGAGTGCCAACCAAAAACTTGAAACAAGATAAAGATAAAAAATAATAATAAAATAATGCGTAAAATTTTATCTAAAGGTTTTAAAAAAACTTCAATCCATAACCAACCATTTTGTAACGAATCAATCATTCCTTCAGAAAGGAGTTCTAAACTATCAGCAATTAAACCACGAACAATAATATAGCCAATAATGATTAAAACGATATATACTTCATAACCACTTAAAGTCCATGCTAAATTAATAAAACCAAATAAGCCGATAAGTGCGGTGGTAAATAATGTGAGGGGAACTAAGCGCACCAGTAGTGAGGTAGCATTTTTTAAATATCTTTTTTTTCCTGACAAAAAGGGTTTTAATAAATAACGAATTACTTCTTTGCTTTTCCAAGTAACTAAAGAAATAGTTAAAATAAACAACATGAATAATCGATTAAAAATATCTTGTAAAATAATTGCTAATGGCAATAAATGCCCTAAAACCATCATCGCGGTTGCCCAGCCACCAAAAAGAAAAAGCCATTTTAAACGATAATATAACTTTACATCTTTGCCAGAAACATCAGAAAGACGTTCTAATAACGCAAGACGTGCAATTAAAATAAGTACTCGGAAAATCATCCACACTGCAATTAAATTAATTAACAATTGATAATTAGCAAATGAAATACTGGTAAAATAAAAAATAAATAACAGCATGGTGATCAAAGAAAGATAAGGGATATTGCGTTGGATAATAATTAACACACCATCATATAAATATCCGGTTAATCGTGAGCGTTGTTTATTTCCTTGTAAGGATTTTAAAAAACGCCCTAATAAAAAACTGAATATCAACGTGCATACTAAAACAATTCCCAAAGTAACCTGTGGTCCTACATCAAGCCAAGAAAAACTATCACAAACTTTTAAAGAAAGAACTTGTATGTATTTATAAAACTGCAGAGGAATTGCAGAGATTTTTTTAATGATAATAGGCCAGCTATTAATATTGTATTCCGCTAAACTTTGCCTCGCTGAGATCAGTTTTTTTAGTTGTGTTTGATAAATGGTCAATGATTTTTGCAAGCTGTTTTTTTGGCCTGCGATTGATTCTAATTGCTGCTGCACATTCTTTTGTAATGGTCCAAAAGTTTTCTTCAATCCGCTAGTGGTTATAAATACTTCTTCTTTATTCAATGATTGCTGTAATTGCTGCAATGCTTTTTCTATAGGAGCAATTTGATCTAGAGCTTCCTTATAGGCGTCTACTACCGTTTGAATGGTTTTACTATCAGCCGTATTAAGTAATAGCATATCGGCTTTTATGATGTTTTTTTGAATACTTAACGTGTTTAATTGATGATGAATTAACGATATAGCCTGGTTATTCAGTAATAAATTAATTTCTTGGCTAACAATAGTATTATTATTTGGCGTTATTGATTTTTGGGTGGTGTCTTGTTTGAGCGTACTTTGATATAACGTAAACAACTCTTCATTCAGCTCAATTTTGGTATTTTTAATGGCAAGCAATTGCTCTTCTAAAGCAAAATATTCTTTCCATATTTTAAGTTTTTTAGTCTCATCAAATAAACTTTTTCTTAATTGTTGCGCTGCGGTTATATTTTCATTAATGAGATTAATCGTATTTTCATTAGTATTTAGTAGTTGTTCCGTTTTTGATACCCGTTCCTCAATCGTTGCACTACCATCAACAGAGGGCTGTTGTTGTAAGTATTTTAATTTTTGATTTAACTCCAAACTGTATTTTTTCTGATTTTCTAATAATGAATTTAAACTTTCAATTTTTGCATCAACAATAGTGATTAAGGCATCTATTTGCTGCATTTGTTGAAGAAATTCTTTTTCATCTTTAGGTGCAACATATTGATTGGCCTTATCAATAGAGGTGCTTAAAAATTTTTTTTCTTGCTTTAAATAGTCAATCAGCGTTATTGGGCTTTCTTCAATGGGTGGTGCAGGTGTTTTTTTCTCAATGGCACAAAAAGTAGATGTAGCGAAGAAAAGAGAAAAACAACAAAAAAAACACCACACCAATCCTATGACTAAAGATTGATGTGGTGTAGCATGAACGCTTGAACGAGCCGTTTTATTATTTAGTTGCTGTATTGGGTGCAAGTCTAATTCCTAACTCATTTAATTGTGCATTACCCGTAGGAGATGGAGCGCTCGTCAATAAACACGAAGCTGTTTGTGTTTTAGGGAATGCTATCACATCGCGAATCGATGCTGAATCGGTTAATAACATGGCTAATCTATCGATACCTAAAGCTATTCCGCCATGCGGAGGCGCACCATATTGTAACGCATCGAGTAAAAAGCCAAATTTCTCTTGAGCATCGTCTTGGCTAATTCCCAGTAAGTCAAATACGGTTTGTTGTAATGCCGCTTGATGAATTCGAATAGAACCCCCACCAATTTCATAACCATTAATCACAATATCATACGCTTTTGCTAACGCGTGTGCAGGCTCATTTTTTAGCTCTTCGATTGATAAATTTTGTGGCGAAGTAAACGGATGATGCATGGATTGTAAGCGATTATTTTGTTCATCTACTTCAAACATAGGCCAATCTACAACCCACAATAACTGCCACCCTTCTTGCAATAGTTTTCTATCATGCCCAAGCTTGCTACGTAAAGCGCCCATTGCTTCATTTACAATGTTTGTTTTATCTGCACCGAAGAATAGAACATCGCCGGTTTGTGCGTCAGCTTTTTCTAAAATGGATAAAACTACATCCTCAGATAAAAATTTCAAAATAGGCGATTGTAAACCACTTAAACCAGCAGCACGATCGTTTACTTTAATATAGGCCAACCCTTTTGCACCATAAATACCAACAAACTCACCATATCTATCTAAATCTTTTCTGCTTAAGTCGCAACCATTAGGTAAACGTAATACCACTACTCGGCTTTTAGAGTCATTTGCAGCTGCTGCAAATACATTGAAATTACACGATTGTACTAAATCAGCAATATCAATTAGCTCTAAAGGGTTACGTAAATCGGGTTTGTCACTACCAAATCGACGCATCGCCTCTTGATAAGACATACGCGGTAATTGTTCTGGTAATGTTACATCGAGTACCTCTTTAAATACCGTTTTTAACAGCCCTTCAATTAATAAAAGAATATCCTGCTCATCAATAAAGGACAACTCCATATCAAGCTGAGTAAATTCAGGTTGTCTGTCCGCACGTAAATCTTCATCTCTAAAGCAACGCACAATTTGATAGTATTTCTCAAAGCCAGACATCATTAATAATTGTTTAAATAATTGCGGTGACTGGGGAAGAGCATAAAACTCTCCCGGATGAACACGCGATGGCACCAGATAATCGCGCGCGCCTTCCGGAGTTGCTTTAGTTAACATAGGAGTTTCTATATCAAGAAAGCCTTGCTGATTTAAATAGTTACGAATACAAGTAGTTAATTGATGACGTAGTATCAGTTTTTGCTGCATGGCTGAACGACGTAGGTCAATATAGCGGTATTTATAACGAATATCTTCACTTACCGTTTGGTGCTCATCAGGTAAAAATGGTGGGGTTGGTGATTGATTTAAAATTTCCAACTCCGTTCCTATTACTTCTACCGCGCCAGTAGCCATACGATCATTAACCATTCCTTCTGGTCTTCGGCGTACACGACCAGTAATTTTGACGACAAATTCCGAGCGTAGTTTTTCTGCGTCTAAAAAGGTATCTCTATTTTCTGGCTCATAAACTACTTGCAAAATACCGCTACGATCGCGTATGTCTAAAAATATCACCCCACCGTGATCTCGGCGATTATGTATCCAACCACATGCAATAATTGTTTGATCTAGACAAGATTCATTCACTGAGGAACAATAGTGTGTACGCATAAAAAACCGCCTTGAATTTTAATATTTTTATTATAATGTTGTTGCTAATGCTGCCGGATGATTAGACTGCATTACGCCAAGAGATATTATTAATTTTAATGCCTCATCTACACTCATTGCAAGCTCTATAGCTTCATTCTTACTCACCATGAGTAAGAATCCCGAGGTAGGATTGGGTGTAGTAGGTATGAATACATAAATCATCTCATCTGCTACTTGTTCATTAATTTCTTGTTTTACCACGCCCGTTTGAAAAGCGATACTCCACATTCCCTTGCGCGGGTACTCAATAAGCATTACTTTACGAAAAGAATCCCCATTGCTAGAAATAATGGTATTGATAATTTGTTTGACCGTATTATAAATAGAGCGCACTAATGGAATGCGGGCAAGAATAGCTTCTCCCCAAAAAACCATTCGTTGCCCTAAAAAATTGGTAACAAATAAGCCGGTCAAAACCAATAAAATAAGTGACAGTGCTGCACCTATTCCTGGGATATGGATACCAAACCATTGTTCAGGCTGATAACCTTTGGGCAGTAAAGACGTGACGCTATCTAATAGATCAATGATAAAACGTAACACCACAATAGTGACGAGAATGGGTAACCAAACTACCAGTCCTGCTATTAAATAACGCCTTAATAAAGTTGCTTTCACTCACTAATACCTGTGGATTTTTTTGCGCTATCAGATGATGACGTTGATGTTGTTTTGCTTGATGAGTCTACAGTGCTTACAGGAGCACTATTGGTGTTTTTATTTTTAAAATCGGTTACATACCAGCCATTTCCTTTTAGCTGAAATCCCGCAGCAGAAATCAATTTTGTTACTGAATCTTGATGACAAGAAGGACATTCCTTTATAGGTTCATCACTTATTTTTTGAATTATATCAAAATGGTGATGACAATTTGCGCATTCATACTCATAAATTGGCATCTAACACTACTCCATGGGCTCTAAATTAAGATAACCCTTTATTATAAACAACATCGAAGTAATGAACAACAGGCTGGCTAATTAAGTTCGGGTTAAATAGAATGAACCTTTACGCAACATGCTGAAATGGCAAAGAAAGCTATTGATAAGGTTTATAAATAAAATTAAAGTGTACTAAAGGATTTGAACAATACACTACCAAAGGAATCGGATATGACTTTTATACAAGATTTTTCACGTGCAGGCATCACAAAGATAAATAAAAAACAGTACTCTCTTCTTTTCATTTTATGCTTCTTGATATCTTTACCCTCTTTTGCCGCAGGAGAGGATTATTGGATATGTAAAGCTCATGATGCCACACAAAAAGAATGGGTAGTGCAAAATACGTATCAGCGAATGGCAATAAA
This sequence comes from uncultured Legionella sp., assembly GCA_964605275.1. Taxonomy (GTDB): domain Bacteria; phylum Pseudomonadota; class Gammaproteobacteria; order Legionellales; family Legionellaceae; genus Legionella. The sequence continues at coordinate 4,969 of CAZSAO010000035.1, read as the reverse complement.
TTTAGCCTTTGATGCCTGCAAAAAACAAAGTACATCACCGCTAACGTGTAACACTTCAAATAATAGTTGCGAGGGATTTATTGACGGCGTGAGCACAAAACCACTTTGGTTATGTCTGGCTTTAGATGCCAATGCTACACCTTGGCGCAGTAATTATTATACAAATAAAGAGGATGCGGCATTAGCAGCAAAAGCGTATTGCAAAAGTAAAAGCGAGCTGCCTGAAACGTGTTATGTTAATATGATAACATGCAACAATATTAATCAATAATACTATGACCTATTGTGTGGGATTAACAGGCAATATTGCCTGTGGGAAAAGTACCGTAGCGCAATTATTTCAACAATTAAATGTGCCAATTTTTAATGCGGATCAAGTTGCTAAAGAGTTAACAACAAAAGATATGCCTGCTTATCAAAAAATTATCTCACATTTTGGTAGGCAGGTTGTTGCACTGGATAACCAATTAAATCGAAGAGTCTTAAGGGATATTATTTTTAGTAATAGTGAGGAGCGATTATGGTTAGAGAATTTACTACACCCTCTTATTCGTGAAGAATTAACTAAAAAGGTAAGCCAATGTACTGCTGTTTATTGTTTAATTGAAATTCCTCTTTTGAAAAATAAGGCTGATTATCCTTATATTCAACGTGTTTTATTAGTCACCAGCCCATTGGAAATACAAATTTCTAGAATTATCAAAAGAGACCAATGCTCTCGCGATAAAGCCCTAGCTATCATCGCTACGCAACCAACCATAAATGAGCGAACAGCTCAAGCTGATGATACTTTAATTAATGATTGTGATTTAAAAGCACTAGATACTGCCATAAAAAATCTGCATATACACTATATGAGCAAAGCCATTCAGGGCAAACGCATCTAAACGAACATAATTGATTCAAATAGCCCGCTTTCCGCTCTTTGTGCGCGGAATCCAGTTCAAATCTCGATTCAAGATGGCCTGGATGCTGTGCATAAAGCCATAGCGGGGCCAGTCAGGATACGTGTGCAAAGGACGCATTTGAAAGTTCAAATACGTTTCCAGCCCTTATGTATCCTAGCTCTTAGGTATATCCGGATTAAATCCAAAAATCTACTTATCATATACTTTGACTTAGTAAAACTAATGTATACAAATTTTACTGCAAAATATTCATATAATCTTCTTGGACATCATTTTCCTGAAAAACTGTTAAGCTTGAGTTTCGATGTGTTAAACTAGAAAATATACCACTTGCGCGAATAATGTTACTACAATACTGTTGGTATCCGTTTGATTGAAGAAGAATTTGATGAAATGAAGGTAGTTCATCTATTTGAAAATATTGACCAGCATCAATAAAATCCTTAAATTTTGAACTTTCTTTACTATCAAACAAAGAATGAAACTCTTCAAATATTCGTATTGCAACTTTGTCTTTTATTTCATTCCAAATGATTTCAATACCATCTTCTTTCAGTTGTTTTAATTGTGTAGTGAAATTTAAAAAACTGTTTACAGTCATAGGATTCGCTCTTTTAGCTAAATACTGTTCAAGTTCTTCTCTGATAAAAATTTTAAATTTAAGTGCTGCTGTTTCTAAAGTAATGAATTCAATTTGAACATCTGGATGAATCCCTGCTAGCTTTTCCATAAGTTTGTTAAAAGTACCATCATGACAAGCTGATGAATCGTTGCCACCTAAATCTTCCCCGGTTTCAGATAAATTATATTCTCGTTGAATTTCATAAAGTCCTCTACAAAATTGATTTTCTGCATCGGCTAAATCACCTATTCTTAAATTTTCATCATGAATGGCTAACCAACCCAAGCCGAGTAATTGACGAGTGGTAACCGTTGAAACGGGATCGGTATGCATATAATTTTTATCGCTTATCCTTACAATACATCGTTTTGCTGCTTCATTGACTTTATTTCCATTGGGTAATTCTAGAACCCAACTTTTTATTCTCTCAATTAATCTATCTAAATCTTCAGGATCTAGATCTGAGTTATATCGATCAAAAAGTCTTGTGGCTGATTCTGAAACTGTTCGATGAATACTTGCGGTATGCGTGCTCTGTTGTCGATTAATATAAAGTGGGTTATTGATAGCCATAATAGGTGGCCGCTGAACTATTTCCACTTCTGGGATATCAGCAAGTGCTAATTCACCTGCAATGATTTGTTCTCTGGTATGAGGGTCGTCTAATTGATAACATTGCCCCAGCGTCAATGCGAAAACTTGATCCATATTCAAATGATCATGCAAAAGTAAAGCATAAACACCTTCGCAGTTCAATTTACGCTCTTGCTCAGGGGTTATAGTAGTCAAAGCAGGTAAAGTCAGCTTGTTATGAAAAAATAAATTGCAAAGACTCGATTGGGGACTAAACTGCATTTGAAGATTTAAAGTATCAATGGGCCCTGTAAATAAATCATTTATGTCATAGTCTGCGATAAATGTACGAACCATATCAACGGCTTCCGTTCCATGAGCAGAATCAAAATAGTCATGCCAAGGTCCCAATGCGATAGATATAAAATCTGCTCCGTTACCTATCCACCCACCAGAGGTGACCAGTTTTGCCATATAATAAATAACCCTTAAGCGATTGGTTTGTTCAGTTGTATAATGAAGGGCATTGTCGACTGAAATAACATCGTGAACGATTAAGTCAGATATTTTTCCAAGATTGATTGTTTGTTCATGAGTAAATGACAGCACTTGTTCCGGATTTAATTTTTCTTGTGTTATGAGCTCATTTAATTCATCAAGCATCGTAAGGTATTCTTGATCGAATTCAAGCACTTGTTCAATCGTTAATCGACGACTAAGAATCAAATCACGCACAAATAAATGGCCCAATTTAAAACAGTGTTCTAATTCTAAATGATTCACTTCTTCTTGTGTAAGAACACCATTATTTACGTAGCTTTCTAAACAAGATCCTACTTGATTGATCTGTTGTTTTCCTTCAGGATCCATGTCCATTAGAAAATATTCAATGTCTATAATATGGGTAGTAATGATTCGTCTGGTAAAAGCTTTACTGAGAATTTCTATTTGTTCAGCAGTGAGATATTGAGCGCTCTCTATTGAAAGCAATTCTTGATCTACATAAAATTGTATTTCGGTTGATAAAGGCACTATAGTTCCAATTAAAAGATTTGATTGTGCTAAATTTTATCACAATCCCCTTGTGTGCGCAAATAGATCAGTTTGATCAGTTTTCTAGTCAGTCAGCTTTGGTTAATACAGCGATAAAAGACAGATCGGCTTATTTTCATTGTTTCACAAATATTTTTTACCGACATCTTACCAGTCTGATGTAATGCCCGTATTGCATTTGATTTTTCCTCTGTTAATGCTTTAGGTCTTCCTCCTTTACGTCCTTGCTGTCTGGCAGAATCAAGACCAGCTTTGACGCGCTCACGAATTAGCTCTCGCTCCATTTCTGAAAATGCTGCGCAGATATTAAAAAGCAACATTCCAATGTGATTTGAAGTATCTATATTATTTTCAAGCGAAACAAATTCAATCCCTTTTGCTTTAAACTCATTAATTAGATCAACTAACTTCATCATGCGGCGACCAAGTCTATCCAATCGCACAACACAAAGTGTATCGCCTTTCCGCAGTTTTCCCATCAATGCTTTTAATTGGGGTCTATCGTCTTTAGCGCCAGAAATTTTTTCTTGGAAAATTTCATCACAACCAGCTGCAGTTAATTTTTGAATTTGAACATCTAAGCTCTGTTCATTTTTCGACACACGAGCATAACCAAACTTCACATAAATCTCCTGTCATTAAAAATTTATTCCAAAAACTAAAATATTCGTGTATTTTGGCACACTTTGTTATGGAACTATTTTTGGAACGAATTTTTGCTGGTTTTTCCATAAAAAGCAATACAAAAATTTTATGGTTCAAAAACAGGTGTTTTTGGAATAGTCTCGGAGAATCCAATTTATGTCATCGATCGAAAAAACAGCATACCCTCGGTTATCGACAAGAAGAAAAATTAAACAAGCCGAATTAAATCGTCATTATTCGATCACTCCGACTGAATTACTCATAATTAGAGCTCTTGCCTAACCCCACGATTTGATTAGACTTGTTCCTTTTAGGCAAGAATGTCGATGAAGTTCGAACAAATCAAAGACGAATCCCAAGAGGGATTTCGCAGACTCACAGGAATCAAACGCACAACGTTTGATGTGATGATAAGCATCTTGAGTGAGGCAGATGCCCTATTAAAATCCCAGGGAGGCAAGCCTAATAAATTAGTCATTGAAGATAGACTGCTCATGGCGCTGGAGTATTTGCGTGAATATAGAACATATTTTCATATTTCGAGGAGTTATGGGATCAGTGAAAGTGCATGTTATCGGAATATCCGCTGGGTTGAAGATACACTTATTAAAGATGGAGCATTTTCATTGCCTGGTCGTAAAGCATTACTAAAAAGTGATGTTGAATATGAAGTTGTACTCATTGATGCCACTGAAACTCCGATTGAGCGACCCCAAAAAAACAAAAGCATTTTTATTCCGGCAAAAAGAAGAGACATACGTTAAAGACACAAATTATCGTGGATAAGAAGAAAAAGTTAGTTATTTGCACTAATTTCACCAATGGTAAGCGGCATGATTTTAGACTATTTAAGGAATCTGGTGTTCATATTCACCCAGAGATAAGAAGCCTTACTGACACGGGCTACCAAGGAATACATAAGTTACATCAACACTCGGAATTGCCTAAGAAAAAAACAAAAAAGAACCCGCTGACCAAAGAAGATAAAAAGAAAAATCGTGAATTATCGAGTGAACGTGTTTTGAATGAAAATGTGATCGGTATGATTAAACGGTTTAAAATTATTGCTGATCGCTATCGAAATAGACGAAGACGATTTGGTTTAAGATTTAATTTGATTGCAGGAATTTATAATTTTGAGCTTTAGATAGGTTATGCAAGAGGTCTA
>CAZSAO010000034.1:0-26841 GCA_964605275.1 uncultured Legionella sp. | reverse complement strand
TTATAATGCATTTATTCCTGTTGATAAAGTAGCAGAGACATTGAGTGGATTTAATTCATTCCATCCTATTAATCGAATAGGTGGGGCAAATGAAGTAGCAGAAACTATTTGTTTTCTTCTCTCAGATAAAGCATCGTGGGTTACGGGGGCGGTATGGGATATTGACGGTGGCGTGATGGCGGGGCGTAATTAAAAAGTTAATTTATTGTTATTCAGTATTTTGTTTCGGATTTATTATTAGTAATAAAGGAAGAAGAGCCAGTCTTTTGATAAAAGGTTATGCCATAATAATCATCAAAAGATTTGCTCTTCTTATTCCTAGCTCGGTAAAAGGTTTAGGCTATTTTACTCTTCAAAAAATAAAACCTCACCAGAAGAAATATCATACAAGCCACCAACTATTTTAATGGTCTTTTCTTCTTGTAGTTTCCGTAAAATACTACTGGTATTTAAAATATTTTGAATGCTGTTACTAATATTAATTTTGGCAACTTCATTAACATACGCGAGATTAGTTCCGTTTCGCTCGTCTTTAAATGATTTTTCCTGCTGAATTGCGGGTTTTATTTTTTCTAAAAGCTGCGTTAAATGCCCTAATTCAGTATCATCACAAGCACCTTTTATTGCCCCGCAATTAGTATGACCTAGAACAACAATTAGCTTAGAGCCTGCGGCTTGGCATGCGAACTCTAAACTACCAATAATATCATCATTGACAATATTTCCAGCAATGCGAATACTAAAAACATCCCCAAGGCCTTGATCAAATATTAATTCGGCTGGTGTTCGCGAATCAATACAACTTAAAATTGCGGCGAAGGGATATTGTCCCTCGGCAGTTTCATTTACTTGTTGTAGTAAATTGCGATTAAATCGTAAGTTTTGAATAAAGCGTTGATTTCCTGCGTGCAGTAAATCAATGGCTTGGTCGGGGGTAATCTGATGCTGTTCGTTTTTACTAATTGTTTTCATAAATGTTTCAGTCCAATAGTTGCTTAGTTATTTTTTTTAATTTCGATGACGTTATTCTTAGTGGTACTACACGTATCATTCAAAGACAGATGATGCAAATTGTCAATACGAATGAGTGATGATTTAGTATAGATTATAATGACATTATTTTTTCATTTATGTGTTTTTAGCGTATAGAATAATTTCTTTATTTACACGGAGGTTCAGTAATTACAGCGCAATAGCTTTATCTTAGAGGATGGTTGGCACCGGCTCAGAACAATAGACGGGATTTACAAAAGGAATTAGGAGTGTTATTATTGCTAATTAATTAATCTTTTTGGATTATTTTGTGCCTGCTCTTTTTAACCATCCTAGCAATCCAGCACTTGTTGCTCGATTAAAACAAAAATTAACGGTGCATCGAGATGAGAAGTGGACGACCTACGTTAATGAGGCTTCTCGAATGTACCAAGTACCACACAAAAAAATGGAAGAAGCAAATAAAGCACTAAATCTTAACAGATATGATCGTCAATTTCTTCTGATACAATCCACAATGGAAGACATAACAAAAGACGCATTACAAGGAAATTACGGCTACGTGTTAGTTGCACAGACTAATGAGGTTTATCTTATTATACCACATGATCCTATCAGCTTTGAGCAGGTTAAGAGCGCTCAGCAAGCCGAGCGTATTCGCGATATAATAGTACAAAAAAACGATGCTATACGAGAAGCCAGCAGCCAAGAAATGGATGACCTTTTAGATATATGTCATAAAAATTGCCCCGAATTCCCGATCCCGCCTGAATATCTGTCGTGTAAAAAATCGCCCAGCTTTCGTCAAGATGGCATGTTCCGCTCTGCCTCGCACGCCTCAAATGTCTACGCATATAAACGATATGTTGCGAATAGTGTAAGAGCTCAAATGGACGTGGAAAAAAATTATCGCAGCCTTAATTCAACAAAAAATAGAAATCCAGAGCAAGAAAACGCTCAAACTCTTTTAGGTTTATCTTGGTTCTCTCGTGCAAAAGAGAATTTTTCTTGGGAGCCCTTGGTCGACGGTTTATTTGGCCACAGCTCCAGACAGAGCGTAGTTCTTAATGCAATGACTCATCTAGATAATTACAACAAGATGGTTGCTCTAACTATGAAAATAGAAACGGCATTAAATAAAGAGTTTCCTGAGCACCTGGATGTAAAAACGATGCTCATAGAACTTAAAGAAATGATAGCTGCCACAGAAAGAAATAATATTTTTATCGAGCTTTTTTTGGCCTTAGCGGGAATAGTGGCTGCTCCAGTTGCATTATTTATAGGTCTTATTTGGTTAGTGCCAGCATATTCGCTTAATTTGCCTTATATGGGTAAACCACAATTTCTTTTAGATACTCTTCAATGGTTTGCTGACTCTCTAATCACGGCTGTGCAATGCTTACTATTTCCTCTCGCTATGATTCAAGCACATGATAATTCAGGTTCAATGAATCTTCTTAAAGGTGAATGTACTCGAATTGTCGAAACACTATTAACCTCAGTTGAACAGGAGTTGTTAGTATTGCCGATTGAGGAGGACGTGATTAACCCGTCGCTTAGTAATCAGGCATTGTTACGGTATTGATGTATAGAGCAAACGTAGTAGTGATGTTTTTAGATGATTTAAGACCTTTTTCTACGTCTTGTGGCATGCTTGTAGAATGTAGCAAGGAACTACAACGGTTAGATTTTGCGCATAAAGCACGCAGCTTTTTAGCGCAGAGGAGCAATAGATTATTTCAGCCCTAAAGCCTTGGGCTGAAATAGAGCGCATTCTGATATTATAGATGCTCTTTATTTCAGTTTATTTTGTTTAACGCACTTGCTTTTCTCTGGACGTCTTCTCTTTTTAATAACGGCGCACATAAATTTTAACATCTCGATGCACAGATCTGCTGCAAAGCTAAATAAAATACTGTATATTGTAGGGCTATTTTAATCCATTTTATAAGAGTGCTATGTCTGCTGATTTAAATCTTTATAGAAATATTGGTATCTTCGCTCACGTTGATGCGGGGAAAACGACTACAACCGAGCGCATTTTGAAGCTCACTGGTCAAATTCACAAAATTGGTGAAGTTCATGATGGCCAGTCTACTACCGACTTCATGGAACAAGAAGCAGAGCGCGGTATTACTATCCAATCTGCGGCAGTTAGTTGTTTTTGGAAAGGTACACGCTTTAACGTTATTGATACTCCAGGACACGTTGACTTCACTGTTGAAGTATATCGTTCATTGAAAGTACTTGATGGCGGTATCGGAGTATTTTGTGGTTCTGGTGGGGTTGAGCCGCAGTCAGAAACTAACTGGCGTTATGCGAATAACTCTAAAGTATCTCGTTTGATTTTTGTTAACAAACTGGACCGTATCGGTGCAAACTTCTTAAAAGTTACCGAGCAAGTTAAAAAAGTATTGGGCGCTAACCCATTAATCATGACGTTACCGATTGGTATTGAAGATGATTTCGTGGGTGTGGTTGATTTATTAACGCGCCAAGCGTTTGTATGGGATGCCACAGGTCAGCCAGAGAACTACACCATTACTGATATTCCTGCTGATATGGTTGCTGATGTTGAAACGTATCGTAAACAACTTATTGAAACTGCTCTTGAGATGGATGATGAGTTGTTAATGGCTTACTTAGATGGTGAAGAGCCTGCTATAGAAGACATTAAACGTTGTATTCGTAAAGGAACTTTAGAACTAGCATTCTTCCCAACTTATTGTGGCTCTGCATTTAAGAACAAAGGGATGCAATTATTATTAGACGCGGTAGTTGAGTATTTACCTGCTCCGCATGAAGTAAATCCACAACCATTGACCGACAGTGAAGGCGAGCCAAATGGTGAGTTTGCTATTGTTTCTGCTGATGAACCATTCCGTGCGTTAGCATTCAAAATTATGGATGACCGTTTTGGTGCCTTAACCTTTATTCGTATTTATTCTGGACGATTAAATAAAGGTGATACCATTCTTAACTCATTTACTGGTAAAACAGAGCGTGTTGGCCGTATGGTTGAGATGCAAGCTAATGATCGTAACGAATTACAGAGTGCAGAAGCCGGTGATATTCTTGCTATTGTAGGTATGAAAAACGTGCGTACAGGTCATACTTTATGTGATCCTAAACACGAATGTACTCTAGAAGCGATGGTATTCCCTGAGCCAGTAATTTCTATTGCAGTATCACCAAAAGATAAAGGTTCGACTGAAAAGATGGGTGTTGCTATTGGTAAGATGGTTGCAGAAGATCCAACGTTTAGAGTAGAAACTGATATTGATTCGGGTGAAACGATTCTTCGCGGTATGGGTGAGTTACATCTTGATATTAAAGTAGATATTTTAAAACGTACTTATGATGTAGATTTGATCGTTGGTCAGCCACAAGTAGCCTATCGTGAGACCATCACTAAGCCAATTCAAGACAGTTACACGCATAAGAAACAATCAGGTGGTTCTGGTCAATACGGTAAGATTGATTATACCATTTCTCCTGGCGAACCTAACACTGGCTTTACCTTTGTTACTTCTTGTGTTGGTGGTAGCGTTCCGAAAGAATTCTTCCCTGCAATTGAAAAAGGTTTTCGCTCAATGATGGGTACTGGTACTTTAGCCGGCTTCCCTGTTTTAGATGTTGCTGTAGATATTACTGATGGTGGATTCCACCCTGTAGATTCTTCAGCAATTGCGTTTGAAATTGCAGCAAAAGGTGCGTTCCGTCAATCAATACCTAAAGCAGCACCTCAGTTGCTTGAGCCTATTATGAAAGTAGACGTTTATAGTACTGAAGATCATGTTGGTGATGTGATTGGTGACTTGAACCGTCGTCGTGGTATGATTTCAGGTCAAGAGCCAAGTGCTACTGGTGTGCGTATTAAAGCCGATGTTCCGCTTTCTGAAATGTTTGGTTACATCAGCACTTTGCGTACGCTTACTTCGGGACGTGGTCAGTTCTCTATGGAGTTCTCGCACTACGCACCTTGTCCTAATAGCGTTGCTGAAGCAGTAATTGCGAAAGAAAAAGAAAAGAAAGCTGCTGCTAAATAAAGCATGAGCGATTTTAAAAAAGCCCTGTTAGTTGCTGCTAATGGGGCTTTTTTTTATTTGATTTCTTGTAACATCGTGTTGCAAGGCTAATTACTTGGGGATAAAAATGCTTACCATGTTTGCCATTCCTAACTGTGATACAGTAAAAAAAGCGCGAGCGTTTTTGACTGCTAATGACATTAGGTACGAATTTATTGATTTTAAAAAATCACCTCCAAGCGCGGAGCAAATACGTGCTTGGGGTGAGTTTTTAGGTGAGTTGCCTATTAATAAAAAAGGGATGACTTATCGCAAGCACAAAGAGGAATACGAACAATTAAGTGTAGTGGAGCAAATAGAGTTTATTATTAAAAACACCTCGCTTATTAAACGGCCGGTGTTAGTACGTGATAACAGCGTTATTGCTTTAGGTTTTAGTGAGGAGCACTATCTCAGTTTATTTTAATATTCGTTATTTTTCTTGGTGATTTATTATCCAAGAGAAATTCCTACTGCTTTACTATTATCTAAAGTACGTTCTAGAATTTTTTCCGCAGATGTTTTCATGCCAAGAACGGTTTTTATTGCTTGTACCAGTTTTGCAAGAAAGGTAAAAAACCATGCATCATTAAAGGAATGGTGTGTTAAGGCTGCCCGTTTACCGGGATTAGTCATGTGTCGCGCATTTTCTTTTTGTTCTGCTATGTTGGCTTTTGCATTTAAAATAGGATTAATTGCGTGCACTAATTCTGATAATATAGTGTTACATTCCTCTTCTGATATAGTGGCCAGATGCTGCTTTAAGAGTTTAATTTTCTTTGCGGCATTAGCTCCAGAAGGCAGGTATTGCCTACCCTTATGTTTTGACTTTTGAAATATTCCCTCAATCATGGGCTTAAAAAGACTATTCAATACCGCTCTTTTGGCTTGGACATTGAATACATCTTGATTATTTAAAAAGAATGAGTTTTCAAAGTTTCTATTTCTTACCACGTGTTCTTCATTATCTAGTTGTTGTTGCATAGTTAAAAAATCATCAATTACACTAGTTAAGCAATTTTTCGCTGAGTTTATCCCTTGCTGAGACATGATGTCTTCCAAAAGAAAGTGTTGTTTCATTATGGCTCATTCTTATTAAGAAATTATTAAGTATAAGTAAATTTCACCGCATTTTTTAATGCATAATGAACGATGTGCAATGCAGCGAGCTGATTAAATACTTGTATTATGAGCCTGACTATTTTCAGCAGCTGATGATTCGTGATGTTGCTTTTTAGCTTGTCTTGGTGCGCGCGCTGTAGGTAAAAAAGAACAATAAACTGCTTCAGTTAATGTATCGTTCTTGGTCGTCTTTTTTGGAACTGGCACTTGATTATTTAATGTATTTAAAAGATGGCTGGTTGAGCTAGATGATTTATCGTCACCTCGTTCCTCTCTATTATGTGTTGCAGGTGTACTTATTTGTTGTTGTTTTAGCCTATATAAATTTCCCAGAACTAATGTAGACTCTAAAATCATTAATGCCACGCCTAAAACAGGGTTTAAAGTAAAACCAACAGTGACAAATGCACCGGCTGCAATTACGGTAATGGTTGAGTTATAAGTTAAACTTACCAATAAGTTTTGCCAAATGTTGGCTAAAGTTTTTTGCGCAACATCAAAAGCGCTCGCTAAAGGCATGAGTAAGCCTTTTTGTATCACAATATCCGCTTGTTGTTGGATTGTTTCATCGCCAATAGTTGACTGAATCGCAATGCCAATATCCGCTTGCTTAATCGCAGGTAAATCATTTGTTGCATCGCCTACCATGGCGACTTTATATCCTTGCTGCTGCAACTGCTTAATATATTGAGCTTTAGGATATTCCGTCGTATTACTGGCAATGCCTACTGTGTTCGCACAAATGTTATGGGGATTGATGCCTAATAATTGCGCATAACGTTTGGCGGTTATTTCATCAGCACCGGTACAAAGATGAATTTTTTTCCCTAGCTTTTTGAGTTGAGTAATTGTTGCAACGGCATCAGCACGCAAGGGATCAGTGGCGCTAATTTGTCCGATTACCTTTGTTCCTCGTACTACATAAATAGAACCTTGCTCCGGATTATTGTAAGGTGGTGCATTAGTCTCAATACCATTGGCGGCGAGCATTGATTGATTGCCGATGATAAATTGCTCGCCATTAATCTGACCTTTAATACCGCTATGGTGGCTTTTGTCTATATTAGTCAGCGTTAAAGCGCTATTGATGTATTCAGGATTTTGTTTTACATAAGAGCTAATTACTGCTGCCACAGAATGGGCTGACTTACTTTCTAATAACGCAATATGGGCAAGAAATTGATTATCTTCCAGTTGCAATGAATCAACAGCAATCTTCCCTTGGGTTAATGTGCCATTTAAATCAAAGACAATGGCATCAATAGTGGCTGCAGTGTGTATCGCTTGGCTATTGTTAAAGATAACTCCGTGTTCCGCTGCTTTGTTCATGCCTATTTTTACAGCAAGAGGGGTAATTAAACTCAAGGCACAAGGGCATGCACTGACTAAAACCGAAACCACACATTGAATTGCAAGAGCCGGACTAAAAAACGTACTAATGAGTATTCCTGAAAGTGCGGCAACAGCGAGTAGCCCAGGAATAAAATAAGCGAGTATTTTGTTGGCTAATAATTCTATAGCTGTTTTCTCTTGTTGTGCGCCAATAATATTGTTGGCGATTAAAGAAAGATAAGAGTTTTGATACGGTTTACTTACTTGCATGGTTAATAACGAGCGCTTTTGTGGCGCGATGCTCATTCCGGATTTTACCGCTTGTCCTGCCTTGAATAATGTGACATTGGGCGAGCCATTGATTCGTGTTGTATATAAGAAAGTATCTTGTTGAATGATACCGTCTACGGGAATAACCATGCCTGACGAAAGAGATATCATATCATTGGGTACCAGGGTATTGACTGCAACTAGCCCTAATCCATCCTTTAACTGAACCATGGGCGAGATGCACTCACGAACATCCAAATGTGTATTAATTTTTTTGATGAGTGAGTGCTCAATTCCTTCACCTAGGTGCCAGAATCCTAAAACCAAGGGAGCAGCTTCAAACATTAGAGGTATACCTGGGATAAATAAACTGGCAATAGAGGTGGCAATAATCGTTAAGGTGCTCAAACAGTACAGTGTAGTCATATCCCAGCGAGGAGTGCGCAATGCTTGCCAGGCCGATTGGTATACGCTTCGTCCTATATAAAAGGTCATTAATGTAGATAATATAGTGATAATTGCGTAAGCCGGCAACGGTACATTAAAACCGACTACACTGAGAATAAATAAACTAATGCCCCAAAGAAAGCCTAGCGCTGCTTTTTGCCAATGATTTTCTTTATGCTCTTGCTCTGCATGAGGATGTTGATGAGCGTGTTGATGCGTACATTGAGGTTCTGTTTGAGTATTCTCTTTGTCATTGAGTACTTCTGTTTCAATTTTATTATTTAAAATAATACCTTGTTTTGCTAAATAAACTTTCAGTTGTTCTATGCTATTTTGTTGCTCTTCACACACAATAGTGATGCTGGGTTCATGAGTTTTAATATCGATAACGACGCGTGTTCGTTTTAATTCATTGTCTTTAGTAAGAGAGCCATACCATTGCTTAATAATTTTATTTTGGTGCATATCCGTGGCTAAATAAAATCTATAATATTTATATCGCATTGATACCTCTGAAAATCCAGCAATTCATTATTGGAAATGATATAATATAACACTTGTTCTTGTGTTACAATATAACATTTGTAAACTGAAAAAGACTGTAACTGGCTTGATAAAGCACATTTTGCAAGCATTATAAGTCGTTATGCTCTTTATGTATACTTTTTGTTTATATTGGCTATGTATTTTTCTCACACTGGGACCTATGATAAAATGAGCTCTTGCTCGCGTTGGACATTCAATATTAATGAAACATAATTTACTTGATAAAGCCTATCAGCACTGCTTGCAGCATGGGCATCGATTTACGGACCCACGAGCACGTGTTTTAAAAATTTTAATGGAAGAGGCTAAACCATTGGGTGCCTACGATATTTTGCAACGCTTAGCGAAAGAAATAGAAAGTCCTAAACCGCCTACTGTTTATCGTGCCATTCAATTTTGGCATCAAGAAGGATTCATTCATTGTATTGATAGTTTGAAATCCTATGTTGCTTGTTCGCATGGCAATCATATCGGGCAAGCCCAATTTATTATTTGTACGGGGTGTGATTTTGCCAAAGAGCTGGAGTGTGCTTTTGATTTTAGCGCGGTTAGTGGTGCTGCTGCCGCGATGGATTTTTCCGTAATAAATTGTACGGTAGAAATTAAAGGGCTATGTGCTCAGTGTCGTGTGTGTTAATAGGGCGTGGTATCGTTTTATGAAGATTTTAACAGTGCCGCTTTTTTTAAGCTGCTCTTTAGTGTTTGCTTTTTCCTGTGACAATCCGCAGATTATTTATCAAAAACCGATTATCTTTGATAAAAAAAGAATTCAATTAACGCAACAATATCGCCAAAAGCATTATGGTATTCGCAGCCAAACAATAGAAATTGAACCAAAAATGATTGTGTTGCATTGGACTTGTATTGCATCCGTACAAACCACATTTAACGTGTTTAATCCTGCGGCTTTTCCTGCTCATTCTATGCGCCGTCAAGAGCTTCCGGATGATCTTAACGTATCGAGTCATTTTGTCGTGGACAGAGATGGACGCATCTATCAATTAATGCCTGATAATTGGATGGCCCGTCATGTTATTGGGCTTAATCATTATGCCATTGGTATAGAAAATATTGGTGGGATAAATGGACGGGATGATTTAACGCAAAAACAAGTTGAAGCCAATGCGTTTTTGGTGTGTTATTTAAAAAAGAAATATCCAGCTATTGACGCGGTTATTGGCCATAATGAGTATTTAAAATATAAAAAAACGCCATTATGGCTCGAAAAAGACAGCTCTTATCAAACAGACAAAATGGATCCAGGTCCTACTTTTGTCGCACGGGTAAATAAATTAAGTACCTCAATACATTAACTCAATGTTCTTTTTGCATAACACTACCCCTTTCATCCTCTCTTTTCGGAAGCAGCGTAGGCGAGCGCATTAGAGAGAGGGGCATTAAAGAGGGTTATTAGCCATTGTGCTCTCATGTGTAAAGATTTGGTTAATGATTTTACAATCTGCGTATCATTGTCTATCATTATAATATATAGGTAATGACTCATCCTGACTGAACCAGAAATAGTGTTCATTTTAGGAGGTCGAATTGAAGAGTGGTGTGCATGCCTGCAAGGTTTTTAGTATAGCAGGAAGCCTAAAGCTTAACAGAGACCGCCGTCGTGTTTTTACTCGCGGCTCAGTATTTGGGATAGCGTTACCTGTACTTAATGACATGGAATACATTGATAGGTGGGATACTAACATGTACAAAATAGTTGGCGTTATTCTAAGTACCATTACTTTAGCTGCTTGTGTTAGCACGCGAGGTACGGTCATTGCGACGGAACCGGTGGTTTTAGTGCCTGGCAATGCGGTGGTGTATAGTCCTGGATTAAGTAAGAATTATGTATATACGTCCAGCTATTACTATAATAAGCCGTATTGGGGTAACCACTACTATTATTACAATGGAGGACCTATCTGGGGCGGCACTGGCTATTGGGGAGGAACTTATTATAATGGTTATTGATAGGATGCAAAAAAGACTTCGTCATGTAATAACATAACGAAGTCTTTTTTTTATATTTATTCTTTTACTCGTGACACATATTCGCTTTTACGTGTATCTACTTTAACTAATTCACCCGTTTGTACAAACAATGGCACACGAACTACCGCGCCCGTTTCTAAAATAGCAGGTTTTCCCCCACCACCGGAAGTATCGCCTCTAACGCCTGGATCTGTTTCTGTAATTGCTAAAACAACAAATGTGGGCGGTAATACTTGTATTGGTTCATTATTCCACAGGGTGACGATACAAATATCTTGTTCTTTTAACCACTGCGCCGCATCTGAAACAATGGCTTCGGGGATGGCATATTGTTCAAAATTGTCTGGAACCATAAAATGCCAAAACTCACCATCGCTATAAAGATATTGCATTTCCATATCAACAACATCTGCAGAAGTTAAACTTTCATTCGATTTTAAAGTACGTTCTACAACGCGCCCGGTTTTTAAATTACGAATTTTAACGCGAGTAAATGCTTGTCCTTTACCTGGTTTAACAAATTCACACTCTAAAATGTTACAAGGAGCGTCATCAACCATTACTTTCAAGCCATTTTTTAATTCATTAGTGCTATAGACTGCCATTAGTTCTCCGATGTTTTTAGGTAATAAGGCCAGATTGTCTACTTATTACAGTTGAGCTTTTGCTTTATTTTCGCTAAAGTTCGCACAGTTTATCAATTCTGTATCCTTAATGCGAGATTCCTCTTTGAGTTGGAAAAAAAAATTAGGCCAAGGCTTTTTATCTGCTGCTGAATTATTGGATTTTTTAGAGTTACCAGCGCCCGGTGTGGTGAACGCTGAACAGCAATTTCCCAGCCGTATTCCTTTAAGTTTTGCGCAGCGTATGCAAAAAGGTAATCCGCGCGATCCGTTGTTATTACAAGTATTAGCAACCATTCAAGAAGAAGAATATGTTGCGGGATATAGTGTTGATCCCCTCTCTGAACTCCACGCTAATCCGATTAAGGGATTAATTCATAAATATCATGGTCGAGTGTTGTTAACACTAACTGGGGTGTGTGCCATTAATTGTCGTTATTGTTTTCGCCGCCACTTTCCCTATCAAGATAATAATCCAGGTTCTGCAGGGCGACAAACTATTATTGATTACATTAGTGCGGATAAAAGCATTCATGAAGTTATTTTAAGTGGTGGCGATCCTCTTTTGGCTTCAAATCATGTATTAAAAGACTGGTTCACCGCGTTAAGCGCTATATCGCACGTGCGTACCGTACGAATTCATACTCGTATTCCTATTGTGTTTCCTGAGCGTATCGATGCGGATTTGCTCGCCATTTTAGCCGACTTATCGTTAAACAAAGTAATGGTCTTGCATTGTAATCATGCCCAGGAATTAAATGATGAGGTAGGTGAAGTCTGTCAGCAACTAAAACAAACCGGATTGCATTTATTAAACCAATCGGTATTACTTGCTGGCGTTAATGATGAGGTGCACACGTTGGTTGAATTAAGCCATGCTTTATTCCAGCGCCATATTGTACCTTATTATTTGCACGTGTTAGATAAAGTACACGGTGCGGCTCATTTTGATGTTCCTTTAGAGGAAGCCAAAGGCTTGCATCAGCAAATGCAAACCTTGCTACCCGGCTATTTAGTACCGCGTTTGGCACGGGAAGATGCGGGGGCGCTGAGTAAAACGCTCATTTTTTGAAACTTATAATGCGTGCTCTTTATCTTCATAAAGGGCAATGAGCTTTTCTTGCGCGTTATGACAGCCTTCTTTGCAGGCCTTATAGGTGCCATCGCTTTGCATCTCCCAGGTATTGCTATTATCTTTAAGATAATTTTTGATGATTTCGTTTTTAATTCGTTTACGACACCCTTCATCTAAGATTGGAAACATAATTTCAATGCGATTATATAAATTGCGCTCCATTAGATCGGCGGACGAGCAAAAATATTGTTCTTCGCCATTGACGCGAAAATAATAAATACGATGATGCTCGAGAAAACGACCGATAAACGATAGCACGCGAATATTATCTGAAACCCCGGCAATACCAGGTTTTAGGCAACATACACCGCGGACGAGTAAATTGATTTTTACGCCTGCTTGCGACGCTTTATATAGCGCTTGAATCATGACTTTATCAGTTAAGCCGTTTACTTTAATTAAAATTTCGGCCTCAATCCCTGTGCTTGCGGCTAAGGTACATTCTTCAATGTGGGCTAATAATTTCTTTTGTAGGGTAAATGGTGAGTGACTTAATGATTTTAATTTAACAACACGCCCGAGACCGGTTAATTGTTGAAAAATTATTTGCACATCCGAAGCAATAGTCGCCTCGCAAGTTAATAGGCCCAAATCGGTATAGCGCTTAACGGTTTGTTCGTGGTAATTGCCGGTACTTAAATGCACGTAGCGCTTTAGTTTGCCATGGGTTCGCTTCACAATTAACGTCATTTTAGCATGCGTTTTATAGCCTACAACACCATAAAGGACCAATACGCCGGCGGCATGTAATTTATTAGCCATTTTAAGATTCGATTCTTCATCAAACCGTGCACGCAACTCAATAACGGCAGTTACCTCTTTACCCGCATGGGCTGCATCTACTAACGCATCGACCATAATGGATTCTGAGTGGGTACGATAGAGCGTTTGGTTTATTGCTAACACATTCGGATCGTTAGCTGCTTGGCGCAGAAAGTCTAAAACTACGTTAAAACTTTGATAAGGATGGTGCAATAAAATATCTTGCTCGTCTAAAATGTTGAACAAATTTCTGTCGGTTTTTGAGCTGAAGTGTGGGTATTGCGCAACAAAAAGCGGATAGTTTAAATCCGGTCTATCAATGCTATTAATCGCATTGGTATAACGTTGGATATTAACTGGCCCATCACAAAAATAAGCATCCTCATGGTGCAAATGATATTTTTGTAATAGAAAATCAACAATAGCCGTAGGGCATTTGCTTTCTATTTCTAAACGCACCACATGCCCATAATGACGAGAGAAGATTTCACGTTGTACCGCTTTAGCCAAGTCATCAATTTCTTCTTCACGTAAAAATAAATCACTATTGCGCGTTAAACGAAATGAATAACAACCGCTTATTTCCATGCCGGGGAATAAGCTATTTACATGGGTTTTAATAATAGAAGATAAATACACAAACGAATGTCCATCGCCGCATAATTCGGACGGTAGATGAATCATGCGAGGAATTGAGCGCGGAGCATGCACCACCGCATAATCAATATTTCGCTCAAAGGCATCTTTTCCACTTAAGGAGATAATAAAATTTAAACTTTTATTAATTAAGCTGGGCAAGGGATGGGCAAGATCGAGTGCGATAGGGCTAATAATAGGTTGAATTTCGTGTTTAAAATAATGTTTGGCCCATAAGTGAATGTCATCACTCCATTGATGCGTATCTAAGAAATGAATGTTTTCTTTTCTTAGTGCCGGTAATAGTTGTTTATTAAAAATGCTGTATAACTCATCTATTAATAGATGAACCTTTTGATGTATTTGACTGTAGAGTTCTTCAAGGCGTAATCCATCGATAGTCAGTTTGGCGGAAGCAAGAGCTATTTTTTCTTTTAAGCCAGCAACGCGAATTTCAAAAAACTCATCCAGATTACTACTGCAAATGCTCAAGAAGCGCATGCGCTCAAGCAGTGGTACGCGCTCATCATTAGCTAACATCAATACGCGTTGATTAAAGGCGATAGCAGAAAACTCTCGATTAATATAATAACTGGCGTTATCTAAAACACTGTCCATAGTTTTGTTTATCCTCTTTCAGTCTGACTATCTGATGGTGCATATACGTTTATTGTTTGATATTTATTTTAGTGAATAAGAAAAAAGCCCACGGCAATAAAGACAATAAATCCATAAAAAGGCGATACATTAGCAAAGGCTAGCGCGGCAAAAAAGATCATACCCGCCAGAGCAATGGAGTGCGAGTAATTAATATCAATGACGCTTCTTGCCATTGAATAGGTTGTGGCGGCTAACAGCGCAATTGCGCCATATTGTACGGCGATCATTATTTTGCGCACCACGGCACTGTTGTGCGTGGTGAGCCAGTGATAGCCGGCTGCCGCCATAATTAATCCGGGCAAATTAAGACACAATACCGCGAGCAATAATCCGCTGACTCCGGCAATTTTATAGCCAATTAGGGCTGAGAGTTTGACGGCAGTTAACCCTGGAAATAAAAAACTGGTACCTAGCATGGCGACAAATTCTTCTTGGCCTATCCAATGACGATATTCCACGGCTTCGTATTCTAAAAGCTTGAGCATGGAGTTTCCACCACCTAGAGAAATAAGGCCAATTTTGGCAAAACTATAAATGATATTAATCAATGTGTTCATGAGACTCTGCAATGGATTTAAGAAAGCGAACATAATCGTTAGTGGGTTGTTTACCTAAAAGTAGCGCGCTAATAGACTCTACTAGTTTTTGTGATCGCCCTTCAATACATAAACTAAAATAAGTCGTTTGTTTTATTTCAATTTTAGATAACTCTATTTTTACTGGGGGAATCGTTGCACATTTATAAATAAAAGCTTCTTTTTTAACCTGCAAAGGAGCATATTGATAAATAGTTTCTAATGATAAATCGATATCCGAGTATTTTTTTTTCTCTTCTAAGGTTAATTTGGCGCTAAATCCTAATGAGTAAAACGCCTCTTTTAATAAGGGCTTATAGACTATCGTGTCATGGCGTGATTTGATGTTACAGTTATTTTTTAGCAGATAATAATAGTCATCTTTTTGTTTGTATTGGTATTGTGACAATTCTAATAAATTTTTATCGAATAACTGTAATATTATCACTTGCCAATGTGGCCAGAAAAAACGTGCTTCCCACTTGAGTGTATCTTCAATATCGCTTGTTAGTTGGATATTAGAGTCACGCAATGGCACAGCAAATTCAAAATTCCATACCAGTCTTTGAGGCATATACATTTTATTCAACGAAATCTCTCATGGTCGCGCATCCGATTTTTTTATTGCCGCAAAAATGATGCCATAATTAGGTTTATTATCTCTTTTTTTCAATGCTCGCAAAAACAAGCATAAAGAGTATATACTACAAAATTATCATGGAGTTAGTATGATAGATACCTGCAGGCGGGTATTTTATTATCTAATTTTATGTGTTTCATTAGTATCAAAAGCAAAGGACGGTATTTGAATGGCAACTTTACTCTTTTTATTCTACATTATATTTACTTTGGTAGTTCTTGCCGGCGCACTTAATCCCATTGTATGGGAAGTTGGCAGTATTATTTATTTAATTACCACCACCTTTTTTATTGGCATGCCCATGCTTCCTGGGATCTTGTTATGGTCTTTTATTATTGTTGCGTTGTTAATTATTCAAGTGCCTTTAATTCGCCATTGTTTGGCTGATTATTTTTATAAAATTGCCAGCAAATCTATTCCTAAGCTATCAAAAACAGAAGAAGAAGCGTTAAACGCCGGTGATACTTGGTTAGAACAAGATATCTTTGTTGGTAAGCCTAATTGGGAGCGTCTAGCAAACGTGGAGACCACGTTAACTGAAGAGGAGCAAGCATTTCTCGCTAATGAAACGCAGACTCTTTGTGGCATGTTAGATGAATGGCAAATTACGCAAGCACAAGATTTACCCGAACCTGTTTGGGCTTATATTAAAGCACAAGGATTTTTTGGTTTGGTGATTCCTAAAGAGTTTGGTGGGAAAGGATTCTCGGCTCGTGCTCACTCAGAAATTGTAATGAAAATTGCCAGCCGTTCGGGAGTGGCTGCAGTGACCGTAATGGTACCTAACTCCTTAGGCCCAGGGGAGCTTATTAATTATTATGGGACGCAACAGCAAAAAGAATATTATTTGCCGCGGCTCGCAAAGGGAATAGAAGTACCTTGTTTTGCTTTAACTGAACCGTGTGCCGGTAGTGATGCAACCTCCATTCAGTCTGATGCTATTGTGGTAGAGAAAAATATCGATGGCAAAATAGTGTTAGGACTTAATGTTACTCTTGATAAGCGTTGGATAACGCTTGCGCCAGTAGCTACTTTAATTGGTCTGGCGGTGAATTTAAAAGATCCGGATCGTTTGTTGCTTGGTGTGGGGCATGAAGGAATTACGTGTTTATTGATTCCACGCGATACGCAAGGCTTGCAAATAGGCAATAGACATCTACCTGCAAACCAGCCGTTTATGAATGGTACCGTGCGTGGTAGCAATCTTTTTGTTCCTATTGATACTATTATTGGTGGTCAGGAAAAAGCCGGTGCGGGTTGGCAAATGTTAGTGGAGTGCTTGTCTATTGGTCGCTCTATTTCTTTGCCCGCGTTAGGCGCCTCATCTTCTACGGTGGCTTATTTAACCACGGGTGCTTTTGCGCGTGCGCGACGTCAATTTAATGCTGAACTCATGCAGTTTGAAGGAGTTGCGGAAAAACTTGCTGAAATAGCCGGCCTTAACTATATGATCAATGCGACTCGTCTGCTTACCGTGGCGGCCGTGAATGAGCATAAAAAACCATCGGTTGCTTCTGCAATTACTAAATACTTCAACACGGAGCTTGCGCGTATCGTTATTAATAATGCGATGGATGTGCATGCAGGCCGAGGAGTGGTTGTGGGGCCACGTAATTATTTAGTTAATTTCTATGCCGGTTTGCCTATTTCTATTACGGTAGAAGGGGCAAATATTATGTCACGCAATCTGTTGATTTTTGGCCAAGGCTCCATGGCATGTCATCCATACATTCGTGATGAGTTTTATGCGGTTTCTAGTGGTAATAAAGAAGGATTTCGCTCTATTATTTGGAATCATATTACTTATTTTTTACAAAATATGGCCAAAGCCATTTGCTCTGCGTGGACTGGTGGTCTTTTTATTGCTGTACCGCACAGTGCGATGAAGCGTGAGTACAAACGATTAGCTCGCTTAAGTCATGCGTTTGCCTGGTTAGCTGATTTTTCTCTTATCTTTTTAGGTGGTGATTTGAAGCGAAAAGAGCGCTTGTCGGCACGTCTTGCCGATGGAATGTCTTATTTGTATATGGCAATGGCGGTATTACGCCAAGTACAAGCCAACCAGGATCACGAGGATGAGCAATTGCATGCCAAGTGGGCTTTACGCTATTGCTTTTATCATGCACAAAAATCGATGCTAGGTTTTTGCTCTAATTTTCCTTCACGCGTGTTGGGTGGGTTAATGCGAGTTATTGCTTTTCCTTTTGGGCAAACAATGAACTATCCTTGTGATCAATTAGACGGCAAATTAGCGCATGCAATGGTCTGCAATAATCATTATCGTGAGCGTATTAAACAATTTATTTATCTCAGTGGCGATGCAAGCCAGCCTGTAGATAAAATGGAGCATATTTTACAACTCATTATTGAAACGGATGAGTTAGTTAAAAAAATACCTGATTTGCGCCGTTTGAAAGGAGTGCAGTTACGAGAAAAATTACAAGAAAAAGTAGCTAATGGTGAGTTAACTGCCGAAGAGCACTCGCGTTTTATTGCGTTGGATGAAGGACGTTGGGATGCTATTTTAGTAGATGAGTTTGATTTTGATGACATGAAGAATAATAAGCAGTATGCGTCGGTAATCGATGGGATTAAATCGCCATTGTTATAGCGTTAAGAGCATGCGAGTTACAGAGGTATTTCTATTCGTGGTCTTGGCCACGGTAGTCATACTTCAGGTACGCGATTAAGAAAATAAATTTGCTATACTATAAACAGTTAAGATAAAAAGAATATACCTTAGTGTGTTTCGTGCACGAATAAACAAATAAAATTAATGAGAGTATTATTATGCCTGCATCCTATTATAAACCTCCCGAAGAGCGTGCTGTACTACAGATGATGGAAGTGAGTAAAAGTAATCCGGACGCAGCAAATTACTTGCACGAACAGATATCTAGAAAAAATGTTGAAGAAAAAATACGGCCGTTTTTTGACCAGCTCATAACGCATATAGATAATTTTGCCCAAGAAGTAGGCATGCGGTGTGATATTAATTCTAGCGACAGTTGGGCGGGTAAAAAATCCGATATCACGCCATTTAATAACTTACATATGAATCTCGCGAATTCGGCAGTAGAAGAATTGACTAAGCAAAGAAACACAGAAGAGCTAACAGCGGGGAATACTTTAGATTACTCCGTCAGTGAGGAAGGTCAATTAGTGCGAGGATGGAAATAATGGCTGACTCATTGGATGAAAAAACGAAGCAGGCTCTGGATACTCTCTTCCAGGCCTGGTTGGCATTGAATGGTATTGTCAACAAAAAAGGCATTCTATATCGAGCAGATAATCAAGGTGCCATTCTTTGTAATGACAAAGAAACGCCGCTACGCATTGCGCCCGATTTTTTTAATCGATTAATGAGTGATCCTTTGCAAGGATTTGAAGCTTTTGTGGCTAAAAGAGGTATACATGTCAAAGCAAATCAAAGAGCCTTTCCTGTGAAGAAAAAGTGATGTTAGTCCGCACTCCTTACGTTTTGCGCTTTATGCGCAGAATTTAGTATTTAATGTGGTGATTGATGCAAAAAATTAAGTAATCGTTCAGAGGGTATGGCTAAACAAGCACAGCATAGGTGGCTATGTGAGCACTATTTTGCCTGACTTTATTTCAAGAGGAGCCAAAGATGGTCGTTTCTTCAACTAGGCTGAACACTTACAAAATTATTGGCAGCCGCTAACCGTTCTAATGAGCCAATATCAAACCAAAGCCCCTGGTGTTCGCTTGCGCGGACTTGTTGGCGTTGTGCCAACGCACGAATTAATGGGGTAATGGAATATCGTCCTAAAGTACAGGAATTAAATATTTTGGGGTGATAACAGGCAATTCCAGCAAACGTGTAGTTTTTAGTCTCATTAGTTAATAGCCCCCCTTGTAAACCAAAATCGCCATGATGCCCGAGTTCGCTATTCTTTTTAATTAGTACTAAATGCATGCATTCAACACGGCTTAATGAGAGTTGAGAAAAATCAAAGTCGGTATAAATGTCTGCATTAACGGTTAAAAAAGGCATGCCGCCTAATAACGGTAGCGCATTGATTATGCCACCTGCGGTTTCTAGACCGCCAGGTGGTTCAGGGGAATAGCTGATTGCTACATTCCAACGTGCGCCATTTCCCAAATGATGGCGGATTTGACCGCCAAGATGTGCATGATTAATTACAATGTTAGTAAAACCAGCCTGAGCTAAATTAGCGACATGATGTTCAATTAACGGAATGTCTTGCACCGGACACATGGGTTTGGGCGTGTGGTCTGTTAAGGGTCTTAAACGTTCGCCTCGTCCGGCCGCTAAGATCATTGCGGTTTTCATGGCAACCGCACTTTGTTTTGCAGCAAATCATACAATGCATGCAGCTCGGGATATAGTTCGGCACATTCTAAAACATACTTTAAGGTTAGCGGTAAATCGGTTAAGTAGCCCGATTTGCCATCGCGTAAATGCAAGCGAGAAAACACACCGAGTACTTTAATATGTCTTTGTAAGCCACAAAGATCAACTGCGCGCACGAACTCTACAAATGTATAATGAGCCGATGCTAGCGGATTATTATTATAGTAATAATGCAGCCATTCAAGCACCTGCTCTCGTGGCCAAGAAATATAACAATCTTTCAACAATGATACTAAATCATAAGTTAGGGGTCCTATCATCGCATCTTGATAATCAATTACGGCTAAAGAGGCGTCCTGCGTTATCATTAGATTGCGTGCATGATAGTCGCGATGAATAAATACGCTAGGTTGCGTAGCAATACTATTGGCAAGCCAGAGCATGCTCTTATTGATTAAATCATGTTCGTTATCTGATAGCGTTAATTGTAGATAGGCACTAAAAAACCATTCATTGCACAATTGCATTTCTTTGAGCATAAAGGTTGCATCAAATAGAGGGGCTTGCAACGAGTTTATTGGGTATTCTTGTAGAGTACCGATGATATCTATGGCTTGTTGATAATAAGTATTAACCGTCAAATGATTCAATTCGCTTAACAATAAGTTATCACCTAGATCACTTAAGAGCAAAAAGCCGTTCTTAAGATCGCTGGCAAATAATTGGGGTGCGTTAATATTTAATTGCTGTAATAGTTGGGTAATATAAATAAAAGGTCCCAACTCTTCTTTTGCCGGTGGAGCATCCATTACAATCCGGCTCATATCTTGATAGTGCAAACGAAAATATCGTCTAAAACTAGCATCTCCGGTCAAGGGTGTTAAAACAAAATCAGTTGTTAGAATAACTTCTTTTAACCATTCTTTCAGTGCGTTTTCACGTTCATGCATGCTATACTGCTCGCCATATTTAGGGTATAGGTTTGATTATTTCTATAGGAATGAGGTTTTTTTATTTGCGCATCTCATTATCCATAGTATGCATAATAAGGCATTTTTTAAGCGGTGAACATTAACTTTTATAAGAGTTTTTTTGTTTTAGCGCAATGCGTAAAAAACAAAAAAGTATTTAATCAATGCGTCATACGTTGTTCCTGGCCATTAGGAATAACATTATTGGGCATTCATAGTATGACCTTGCCGGTTATCGCGCAGTCCTCTTCTATTATTACTGAACCGGTGTCTGCCTGCGTTATTTCTCGTGATACGCCCCTTACGCCAATAATTCGTTCGCAACTGTCACAATGCCTGCATTGGCAAGCACAGCCTAATATTCCTGTTTGCCATGGCCGTTATGATGCCGTGGATGTAACGCCGTTGCCGAATGCAGATGAAATTCGTATTTTGGCTGATGAGGCGTCCTTATATAATGCGCAAAAATCAACCTTGCATGGACATGTTGCCGTGCAGCAAGCCGATAAAGTAATTGATGCTAATACCGCCTATATTTATCGTGACAGCAAAACGAATCAAATAACTAAAATTGAGTTTGTGGGTGAGGTCCATTATCAAGAACCAGGTCGGATGATGATTGCTCGTCAAATGGAGATGAATCCGCAAGATAAATCCGGCTCCATTTATGATGTGCTTTATCGTTTTAACACCGATAGGGCTGGTGCGGTTTTACCGGCATGGGGACAAGCTAGTTTTATTAAACGATTTGCTAATAAAGATTATTTATTACATAAAGCGACGTACACTACGTGCGCGCCACAAGATAAAGCGTGGGATATTGAAGCCAGTTCACTGGCTTTAGATAATGCATCGGCTACGGGAGTGGCAAAAAATGCGGTCATTCGCCTGCGTCGCTGGCCTGTTTTTTATACGCCTTATTTAAGTTTTCCTACGAATAAAGAGAGAAAGTCGGGCTTTTTATTACCTATGGTTGGTTATTCTAATGTCGGTGGTTTTGATTTAGGGGTACCTTATTATTGGAATATGGCACCTAATTATGACATGACCATTGCTCCACACTTATTTAGTGAGCGTGGTGTGATGTTAGGAAGTGAGTTTCGGTTCTTAACTTCCAATAGCTATGGCGTTTTAAGTGGCAGTTTTTTACCCGATGATAAGGCGTATAAACAATTTTTGCAGGGTAATGAATTAGCTTATCCTACCTTGCGCGGCAATTCGACTAATCGCTGGTCGATAGGGATAACTGAAGAAACTCATTTAACACCTAATTTGACTTTTCATGCCCTGGGTGAGCAAGTATCGGATAATTATTATTTACAAGATTTTAGTTCTAATTTGGCACAAATCACGCAAAGACAATTATTACGACAAGCTGATCTGACTTATACAACGGAACATTGGTTGTTGCGCAGTATGGTACAAAGCTATCAAACACTGCAGCCGGTGAATGAGCCGCCTGTTGATGGAATTTATGAGCGCTTACCGCAGATTATGGCGCATGGAACGTATTATAACTTACCCTTCAATGCTAATTTAAATGTGAATGGGCAATATGATCAATTTCATTTACCGAGCACTTTTAATTATTGGAATACTACAGCAAGACAGCAAGGACCGCGATTTTATTTAAATCCAGTGGCTTCAGTGCCTTTTACCAAGCCGTGGGGATATGTTACACCCTCAGCCGAATTAGTCGAAACCTATTATCAAGTAGATAATCCTTATTTGATTCCTAATACCAATTATAATGTTACCTTGCCGCGCTATAGTATCAATAGTGGGTTATTTTTTGAACGTGATACCGCGGGCAATCAATACACACAAACCTTAGAGCCTAGGCTATTTTATTTAAATGTACCTTATCAAAATCAAACTCAGCATCCTATTTATGATTCCGCCTATATGATTTTTAATATGGATCAGCTCTTTCGCACGAATCGTTTTTCGGGTTTTGACCGTATTGGTGATGCGAATCAGTTGGCTTATGCTTTGACTTCGCGCTGGTTAACCAATGACTCAGGGGTTGAAAAAGCCATGATGTCGGTGGGGCAAATTCGTTACTTTGAAAATCGAAAAGTACCTTTGTGTCAAAGTTTTAGTGGCTATTGTGAACCCAATTTAGATACCATGGGTTTTCTTTCTCCCACTTATGATTGGTCGCCTATTGCCTCACGTGCTTTATATCGGATTAATTCTCAATGGGGAGTTAATGGTGATTATATTTGGGACCCTGCGACGAATGCGACAAATAATGCCGATCTAAATTTACACTACAATCCTTTTCCTCGAGCTATATTTAGCGTGGGATACAGTTATTTGATTAACGCGGACATTACGACGGTGCGTAATAATGCCGGACAAAATAATGCATTAAATCAAGGTATTTTTGCTACTTCCTTGCCCTTAACTGAAAAATGGACGGGTATTGGTGCTTATAGTCAAAATATTAGCAAAAATTACAGTATGATGTCTTTATTAGGCGTGCAATACGACAGTTGCTGCTGGGCCATGCGTTTGTTAGGCGGACGAACATTTAAAAGTTTGAATGCACAATTTGAACCGCAATATAACAATAATGTGTATTTCCAAATACTATTAAAAGGATTAGGCTCTGTTGCAACAAGTGATCCGTATAATTTATTAAGTACTTATATTCCTGGCTACACCGATCCGTTCCATCGATAAGTCTATCTCTATCGAAGAACCACGGATTAGGGTATTATTTAATCAAAATTGCTATATAGTGTGAAAAAGAGGATTCAGGCATGTTGAAAAAAATCGTGGTAGTAGGCATGTTTAGTGCACTCGTTGCATTAACTCCAGCCCAAGGGGCGCAGCTTTTAGATCGAGTTGTTGCGGTGGTAAACGATAGTGTAATTACTGCAAGTGAATTAAATGCACAAGTCGCGTCATCTAAAGAGCAAATCATGGCACAAAAAATGAATCTGCCCAGTGACTCTGTTTTACGCAAACAAGTATTACAACGCCTGATTGATGTTGATTTGCAATTGCAAATGGCAAAACAATATGGTGTCACAGTAGATAACACGGAATTGAATGAAGCGCTTGAACGTATTGCAAGCTCTCACCAACTTGACCTAACCAAGCTGCGTGAAGCAGTGAGTGCGCAAGGCATGAATTGGCAAGAATATCGTCGAACTATTCGTAAAGAAATGATTATTTCACGATTACAGCAAAAAGCCGTAGGCGGTAACGTGACTGTAACTAATGATCAAGTCGAGCATTTTTTAAAGACAGATAATCATTTGGATAATGCAGCCTTAACGTATCATTTGCAGCATATTGTCGTGCCTTTAACTGATGAGCCTACACCAGAAGAAATTAAAAAAGTAAAAAAAATAGCAGAGCTATTATTGGTAAAAATCAATAAAGGTGAGGATTTTAATCGCTTAGCTATTGAACACTCTAGTGATGATGTAGTTCTAGAGGCCGGCGATTTGGGCGATCGTCATTTAGCTGAGCTTCCTGACTTATTTGCCAAAGAAGTAGTACGAATGAAAGTGAATCAAGTTTCGGGACCAATTCGGGCAGGAAATGGCTTTCAACTTATTAAGTTAGTCGCAATTGGCGGCGAAAATGAACGTCACGTGGTCATGCAAACGCATGTACGTCATATTTTATTAAAACAAGATGCGAATATGCTGCCGGCTGAATCGTTAAAACAAGCGAATAACATTTATCAACAGCTTATTGCGGGTAAAGATTTTGAGTTAATGGCTAAGCAATATTCTCTTGATACGGTCAGCGCTGCCAAAGGGGGTGATTTAGGCTGGGTTAATCCTGGCGAATTAGTTCCTGAATTTGAAAAAACAATGAATGACATGGCGCTTAATAAAGTAAGCCAACCCGTTAAAACACAATTTGGCTGGCATATTATTCAAGTGCTTGGTCGCCAAGAAAAAGATGACTCAGTTGCTTTTAAAAAACAAAAAGTCAGACAATTGCTGCAACAACGTAAATTTGCGGAAGCAGTACAAACCTGGCAACAACACATGCGCGCAGAGGCTTACATTAATATATTAGATAAGGATCTCGCGTGAAGCCTCTATTAATTAGTAGTGGGGAGCCTGCCGGAGTAGGTCCAGACTTATGTTTGACATTGGCTCAGTATGAGTACCCAGTAGTAATTTTAGGTGATCGCACAATTTTAGAACAAAGAGCGAAGGCGTTAGGAACAACGATAGTTTTTAAAGAGTATTCGTTTGATCAACCGATGAATTATACGGTTGGTCAATTATATGTTTTATCGATTCCTTGCGCGTCACCTGTTATAGCCGGTGTTCTTCAGCCGGAGCACGGTTCCTATGTTATTGAGTTGTTAACAAAAGCCGCTTTCTTATGTGGTCAACATCATTTTTCCGCCCTTGTTACGGCACCTGTGCATAAAGCGAACATTAATGCGGCAGGAATACCATTTACTGGCCATACCGAATTTTTTGCGGATTTTTTTCAGGTACAGCAAGTAGTTATGATGCTTGCTTATAAAGAAATGCGTGTTGCTTTGGTAACCACTCATTTGCCGTTACAAAAAGTGCCGGCAGCAATTACCGCTTCGTTGTTAACTCGCGTCATTATGCAATTACATCAATCACTAATTAATGATTTTGGTATTAATAGGCCATTAATTAAAGTAGCAGGGTTAAATCCACATGCTGGTGAGTCTGGTTATTTAGGGCGAGAAGAACTCGATATTATTGAACCGACTTTATTAGAGCTGCGTAAGCAAGGCTTAAATCTTCAAGGCCCATTTCCGGCAGATACGATGTTTGTTAAAGATAATGAACCTTGTGATGCCTATGTTGCTATGTATCACGATCAAGGTTTGCCCGTATTAAAATATGCCGGTTTCAATCAAGCCGTTAATATTACATTAGGCTTACCTATAATAAGAACGTCCGTTGATCATGGAACCGCACTACACTTAGCTGGTACTAATAAGGTAGATACTGGAAGCATACTAATGGCAACTAATATAGCCATGACTATGGCTATCACGCGGAGCACAAATGACAATGATAAGTTTAATAGCAGCGATAGATAAGTTAGGTGGCTTAGGTTTTAACAATCAATTATTAGCTCATCTGCCAGCTGACTTAGCTCATTTCAAATCAATTACTATGGGCAAGCCCATTATCATGGGACGCAAAACCTATGAGTCAATAGGACGTCCATTGCCGGGTAGGCAAAACATCATAATAAGCACTCGATTAGAATCACAACAAAAAATCATCATTGTACCTACTATAGAACAAGCACTGCTATGTACCGGAGATGCAACTGAGGTGATGATTATTGGTGGCGCGCAATTATTTCAACAATCAATGAATCTAGCCTCTCGTATGTATCTAACTATTATAGATCATCAGTTTGAGGCTGATGTACATTTCCCTCTTATAGATATGAACGTATGGCAGTGTTGCGAAGAAGTAGTACGCCTGCACGATGAACATAATAAGTATGATATGCGTTTTTGTACTTTTGAACGGATAACGGGTAATTGCTACTAGATAAGTAATGTTATAGATAAGTAATAGTTGGCATAACACTTGCATTTATATTCTAGTAGCGCAGAAGAGTTGCGGTAGATGTTGGTAATTCAAGATCAAAGTGTTCAAATAGAAAACCATTTGAATTACAGTAAGTTAGAGAAACAAGAAGAATGAAAAAAAATGAAAAAAGTGTTTGACAAGCTGTGAGAAATCCGTAGAATACG